>CAJTCR010000004.1 GCA_910574915.1 Eubacteriaceae bacterium | reverse complement strand
ACGCAGGAAAGAAACAGATAGCTGGAACAGCGGGTATTATGTGCAAAAATGGGCGCTGTATCATATCCGTATGATGGAAAAGGCAGGATTTTGTGAGGATGACATTTTAAAATACTGCAAGGAATACTGGAGCTATACAAAAGTTAGGACATACTACATAGAAACGTGCATGAAGCAGAAAAACTATGACCAGGCGATTGCGGCATTGCAGGAAAGTATGCAGATGGATGCAGCGAAACCGGGGCAGGTGAGCCTGTTTGCCGAAAAGCTTAAGGAAGCGTATCGTATGAGCGGCAGACAGGAGGACTATAAAAAACAGCTTTGGAAGCTGGTGACGCAGGATGATCCGGGAAACCTTGACCATTTCAGGGAGCTGAAAAGCTTTTATCAGGAACACGAGTGGAAGGGCGTACGGGAGGAAATCTTTCAGGCGCTTTCAGCATATGCGCATTCAGACCGGCTGTATCTGGAAGAAGGGATGTATGACCGGCTGCTGGAATATGTGTTGCAGGCAAAAGGGCTGTATACGCTGCAAAAATATGAGAATGTATTGAAAAAAAATTATGCAGAACAGATCCTTGCGAAATATGAAAAAGAGCTGAATGAGATGGCGGCGCGTGCGGCAGACCGCAGGCGCTACCAGGAGTGGGCAGCGCTTTTGCGCAGGATGGCAAGGATCGAGGGCGGAGATGCAAAGGTGCATAAGATCGTTGCGGACTGGCGCGTGCGCTATAAGAACAGGCCGGCGATGATCGAAGAGCTGAAACAGTTTGGACAATAGCGATATCAGAGATTTCGCTTTTAGATGTGAAAAAGAGTAAAGATTACCGGATTTTTAATAGATATAGAAATAGGGACAGATTTCGGGAAGATTCCTTTTTTATGTATAAATATTCAGACTTTTTGCATAAATTTTCTTGATTTTTCCTACAAAAAGAACACCTTTCGTGGTATAATGATAGTAAGCAAATACATTATGAAAGAAGGTGTCCTTAATGAAAAATTAACATTATTTAAATTGTTATCTTATATGAAGAGTGTATACCATATCCCGCAAAAAATCAGGACACTGACTGATAAAAGAAAAAGACGTTCCATACCGCTTTTCAATATTGTCATGCCAACTCTGATTTTTCTGATGCTGCAGTACAGGAGCTTTCATACCGTGTTTTCGTCACCGGAAAGCATGAACAGGCGTTTGCGTAACTGCATCCGGGGAAAAACGGAACCATTGGAGGCTGCAGGGTTGCGGCTGTTGACGGGGTGGAACTTTTTGGAAGCACAAAAAAATCTTGCCCGGACTGTCTGGCCCGCAGACACGGCAAACAGGGGACGGAATACTTCCACCGCAGTGTTGTGTGCATGAGCGTAGGCGGACCGCCGCATGTGATTCTGGGGCAGGAGATGCTAAAATCAAGGGACGGGAATGAGAAAGACGAGGGTGAACTGACCGGCGGGAAGCGCCTGATTCAAAGGCTGAGGAAGCGGCACGGGCATTTTGCGGACCTGATTGTGGCAGACGCGTTATATCTGAATGCGCCTTTTATAAATACGGTTCTCTCATGCGGGATGGAAACAGTGATAAGGCTCAAAGATGAGAAACGGCTGATATTTAAAGATGCACAGGGGCTGTTTGAAAAAGGCGCGGGAAAAAAAGAGGCATTCAAAAGGGGCCGCACGGAGATTGAAACATGGGACCTGGCCGGATTTGAAATGGATGGGGTGGCAAAAAAGGTCCGGGTCATCCGCTATCATGAAAAAACCACGAAAAAGAACGGCCGTACAGAAGAAAACTGGATGTGGCTGGTGACAACGGATGAAACGGCGGATAATCAAACCTTATGGAAGATCATGCATAAAAGATGGGATATAGAAGAAAACGGCTTCCATCAGCTCAAAACGTATTACCACCTGAAACACTGTTATTGCCATAAAGCTGTAGAGACCGTATTTTATCTGATCATCATAGCATTTAATATGAAAGAACTCTATCTTTACCGGAGGACAAAGGATTTTAAGGGCAGAAAGATAACTCTTATAAGTGTAAGCCGGATGTTTCAGGATGAACTACATATGAAAAATATGAAGAACGTTTTATATGAATCTGAAAAAGGAGGATAACCAGAAAAAACTACATACGAAAGAATAACATCAAGCAGAGGGAGAATCTGCTGTTTTTTTGATTCTATGATACAGAAAATATATTTTTTGTACGATTGACTCAAAAGGCATTCTTCTTTTTATCCCTATTCTTTAAAAATCTATAATTGAATAAATATAAATACTAAAAGCGAAATCTCTGTCGCGGCGGTTCTTTAGTTTACAATTCCTCTAAAATCTGCTATGCTTAAATAAAGAGCGAAATTATTTTAGGAGGACTTATTCATGCGTGCAAGCGGAGTGCTGCTTCCAATAAGCAGCTTATCATCGAAATATGGCATTGGGTGCTTTTCCAGGGAAGCATACCAATTTGTAGATTTTTTGAAAAAAAACGGGCAGAGCTATTGGCAGATCCTGCCGTTAGGACAGACAAGCTATGGGGATTCCCCTTACCAGTCTTTTTCTACTTTTGCAGGCAACCCTTATTTTATCAGCCTGGAAGACCTGATCAGCAGGGGGCTGTTAAAAAAGAAGGACTGCGACAATTATGATTTTGGCAGCAATCCGGCGGATATCGATTACGGCAAAATGTACCGGGCGCGCTACCGCCTGTTAAAAAAAGCGTTTGCGTTATTTTATGATATCAAGGATGCAGACTATGTAAAATTTTTGGAATTTCAGGAAAAGGAGGCAGAGTGGCTTTGTGACTATGCCTTATTTATGGCGCTGAAAGACAATTTCAAAGGAAAAAGCTGGACACAATGGCCAGAGGACATTCGGCTGCGCAAGCCGCAGGCACTGCAAAGCTATGAGGAAAAATTAAAAGAACAGATTCTTTTTTACGAATATTTGCAGTATGAGTTTTACAGACAGTGGGGAGAGCTAAAAAGCTATGCGAACGGACAGGGCATTCGGATCATTGGCGATATCCCGATTTATGTAGCGCTGGACAGTGCGGATGCATGGGCGCAGCCAAGCCTGTTTCAGTTTGGAGAAGACGGGATGCCTACTGCGGTCGCAGGCTGCCCGCCGGATGCTTTTTCCGCTACCGGACAGTTGTGGGGCAATCCGCTCTACCACTGGGACTACCATAAAAAAACAGGCTATGACTGGTGGATCAAGCGTGTCAGCGCCAGCTACAAGATGTACGATGTCATCCGCATTGACCACTTCCGCGGCTTTGATGAATACTATGCGATCCCGGCAAAAGACCAGACGGCAGAGTTCGGCAAATGGGAAAAAGGGCCTGGCATTGGGCTGTTTGCCGCATTAAGCAGCGCGCTTGGAAAGCTCGATGTGATCGTAGAAGACCTGGGGTACATTACAGAGTCCGTCCGGGAGCTTGTGCGCGCGGTCGGTTTCCCGAACATGAAAGTACTGGAGTTTGCGTTTGACGCCAAGGATAACGGCCCAAGGGACTACCTGCCGTATAACTATGATAAAAACTGCGTCGTCTATACAGGCACGCATGACAATGAAACACTGCGCGGATGGCTGGATTCCATTCCAAAGGCAGATTACGGCATGATCGAAAAATACCTGGGACGCAAAGTGGCGGACAAGGACGAGATGGTGGCACAGGTGATCCGCCTGGCACAGGCAAGCGCGGCAAATCTGTGCATTATCCCGATGCAGGACTATTTGTGCCTGGATAACCGGGCAAGGATCAATGAGCCGTCTACGCTTGGGAAAAACTGGAGATGGCGACTGCTCCCGGGACAGCTAACGCCTGCCGCCGGGCTGTTTATGAAAAAGCTGACGAAAACATATGGCAGAATGCCGTCTGCAAAAGCAGCCGCAAACCAGCCAAAACAAGAACCGGCAGAAATGCCTACAGAGAGCAGCAGCCAGGAAGGTACGAAGGAACAGGCAGCAGCCGGAGCGAAGGAGGATGCTGGTATACAGGTTGGGGCTGCGCAAAAAGAACGTACTGCTGTACAGGCGGGGGCTGCGCAAAAGGAAAGTGCTGGTACGCAGGTGAATACTGCGCAAAAGGAAAGTGCTGGTACGCGAGTGAATACTGCGCAGAAGAAAACGGTTAGTGCACAGGCAGTAGCAGGGGAAAAGAAGGCTATCAAGATGCCGAAAAAATCTGTGTAAAAGAAAAGTGTTGGTGTATAGGCACAAGCGAGAGGTAAAAAAGAGAGCTGTGCTTTTTCTTACATAAAGGGACGCCGGGAGAGGGGATGGGCACGCCCGGGCGGCGTCCGTTCCAGAATGCTAAGAAGCTCTAAGCATTCTGCTGGTACGCTGTGGCTGTGTCCGGTCACGCCACCTAGTTCGCTGCCTGTTGGCAGCTAAAGGTGGCGCTTGGCTGCGCCCCTGGTTTTTACGCAGAATGCTAAGGGCTTCTAAGCATTCTTCCAAAGCCGCCGCCAGGGTGTGCCCATCCCCTCTCCCGGCTGTTTTTCATAAGTATTACGAATAACTATAGCGAATACCTTAAATGTGTTTATTTGCTATGAATAACGTCTACTATATAATAGGGCAGGTTCTTGGTTGTTTTACATGAAAAACCTGTCCAAAATAGTTCCTTTGGAAACGCAAATCAAATAGAACCTATCTTAAAATGCTTTCTGTCAGATGCATTCCCTTCCCTTTTAAGTGATATTTACGCTAAATTCAGGCTATATGGCACACTGTGCGCCTTTTACTTGGCGAAATTTCCCCATATCTGGTACCCTAATTTCTGACTAGTACAGCATTGCAGAAATAACAGTGAATATTTCGTAACATTTACAAAGAGCAGCCGGGAGAGAGGATTGGCACATCCTGGCGGCGGCTTTGGAAGAATGGTTAGAAGCTCTTAATATTCTGCGGGAAACCCAGGGGCGCAGCCAAGCGGCACCTTTAGCTGCCAGCAGGCAGCGAACTAGGTGACGCGACCGGACACAGCCATAATGTACCAGCAGAATGCTTAGAGCTTCTTAGCATTCTGGAACGGACGCCGCCAGGGTGTGCCAATCCTCTCTCCCGGCGTCCCTTCCTGTAAAAATCTACCAAACCAATTCCCTTCCATTCCCAAGCCCATTTCTTAAAATATACTTGACAAAACAAGTCTAAGAGTATAGACTTTTCATATAAGGTCTATATTTATAAACCTGAAACTATATGACACAGGAAAACACATTCGCCTGCATATGCCAAACATTGATTTTGGCAGAACCAGACGCAGGCAGATTGGAGAGGTAGGATGTTTCAGACAATCGTACAGACAGTTTTTTATGAATTTGTATTGCCAAACAGTGCGGCAGCGGCAGTACTGATTTTGTTGATTTTGCTGTTCCGGCAGGTTACGGGGCGCTTATCAAAAGGGTATGTGCGCGCTTTATGGATACTGCTGCTTGTACAGCTTTTGGCACCGCCGCTGTTTCAAAGCCCGTTTTATACAGTGCGGGATTTTCCTGCGGGTTTGTTCAGCACAAGCAAAGACGGGCAAAACAGCAGCGATACAGGCACAGCGGTTGCAGGTGCAGGTGCGCAAGCGGACAGGAATGGAAATAAGGCTGACGGTATCATCGCAAATGAAATGGAAAACCATATGCAAAAAGAGCCGCCGAAAAATGCAGCGGGCGCGGTGCTGTCGGGTGCAGATACAGGCATAAGAGCGGAACAAACGGCTGCTTTGCACAAGGGCACTGCTGCTGCAAGCCGCCTGCTTGTGTGGATCTGGCTGCTTGGAGCAGCCGTATGCTTTGCCTGTGAGGTGTATGCATTTGTACGTATAAAACGGAAGGTCAAAGGGGCGGTGTACATACCAGAGCAGGGGGTATGGGAGCTTTGCACGGCTGGCACGCCGTTTGTGCTGCCGGGGATTGTGCCGCGTATTTATCTGCCAATGGGCATGGAACAGCAGCACAGGGAGGCAGTGCTTGCGCATGAAAGGCAGCATATGAAAAATTTAGACCCTCTGTTAAAGTGCGTGGCTGTCTTTGCAGCCGTCGTTTACTGGTTTCACCCGCTTGTGTGGGCAGCGGTGTCGATGTTTGAAAAAGATATGGAAATGTACTGTGATGAATGCGTACTGCGCGGAAAGGGTTTGAAAGAGCGCAAGGAATATTCTGCCGTGCTGTTGGAGTACGCCGTAAAATCCTGCGGGGTGCCGCTTACGATGCAGTTTGGAAAAAGCAATACTGAGCGCAGGATCTTGCATATTCTGCAAGTAAAAAAGCCTGGCTTTGCCGGAAAGCTTCTGCTGGCAGGCATGATCGCAGCAGGCAGTGTCGCATTTTTGTCTGCAAAAGATGTGCAGCACACGGCAGCGGCTGATGAAAGCAGGCAGGCGCCCGCAGAACCAGGCGAACAGGGATGGCAGGCGCTGGCGCTTTCTTATGGAATGGATCAGCAGCAGGCGCAGCGGTGGTATCAGCAGTTTACGAAAGACGGGCTGTGCACAAAAGAGCAGGAAGCTGTTTTTACGGGCTGTGCTTATGAGGATGTGGATGGAAACGGCAGCAAGGATTTGTTTATCATCGTGGTAAGACGTCCGCAGCAGGCGGATGCAAAAGACGGGACGATGGATATATACGGATACATTAATGGAAATCTGGCATACAGCAAAAATTTTGATGCCTCGGCGGAAAACGGGTTTTTGCAGTTTGAGGCAAAACCTTCTGCGCATCCTGCATTTGACGGAGAAGTCCGTTATACAGTGGATCTTGGCGGCGGGCAGGAGGAACGGTATCTGGTAAGGGTAGACGGGCAGGGGGCATATCAAGAACAGTGCCTGTCTGATACAGACAGAGTGCTTCGCCTGCTGCAACAGGTGCCGGCAGAAGCTTATGAAAAAGCTGGTGTATATGAGGAAGGCGGTTCTAACAAGTGCAAAGCGGGAGGAGTATTGCTGCTGGCGCAGGAGCCTGATGCAGGGCTTAGGGTCTATGGTTACAAAAGCAAAGCATATGGGGAGCGGGGAATGGTCTTTGATTATCAGGGCACACGTTCTTATTTTGATTTTGCATGGAGCTCGTGGCGCTATGGGCCGGTGATCGCGGCTGGAGATTTTGACGGAGATTCTGCACTGGAATTTGCCTTTACGTATCTGGACGCATATGGAACGGGAGTAATGATTCACGGGCTTCGGGTTTTTGAAGTGCAGGACGATCATTCACTTGTCTGTTTTGAGCTGGATACGGATATGTTTACGATGCAGAAAAAATTAGACCCGTTTATCCGGTTTGACAAAAAGACCGGGAAGGCAGCCGTTGTCAGAGATGGAAAAACAGTAAAGGAAGTAGACTTTTCTAAGTCACCCGATTATGTGGGGCATGAGGACGAGATTACGATTTCCTGTTCGACGTGGACAGCATTTGAGGTGAAAGGAGACAGGATTTTTCTGGAGACAGCGCTATTAGGGGGGATAGATACGCCGACTTTATATATGAACGGGATCGAGGCAGAGGAGAGCCGTATTTTGTTTGAAGTGCTGTACAAAGAGGGAGAGTTTACATATTTTCCGATGTCTGACTTACAGTGACACAAATAGCTGTGAACTACCCATTGTCTAAAGCCAATGGGCTTCTTTCCTATTTTGGAAAGCAATAATTCTCCAAGCGCCGCGGCAAATTCTGCTGCTTTCCTGTAATTCGAACTATACATAGAGCAGCCGGGAGCGGGGATTGGCATACCCTGGCGGCGGCTTTGGAAGAATGTTTAGAATCCCTTAGTATTCTGCTGGGCAACCAGGGGCGCAGCCAAGCGGCACCTTTAGCTGCCAGCAGGCAGCGAACTAGGTGCCGCGACCGTCCGCAGCCACAGCGTAACAGCAGGATACTTAGGGATTCTTAGCATTCTTCCAAAGCCGCCGCCAGGGTATGCCAATCCCCGCTCCCGGCGTCCCTTCCTGTAAAAATAACCAAAGCAACCCAACAGCCAGAAATGAAAGTCCGTGACTGCTTCCTTATTCTTTATAACAGGTAAACGACCCAATATTTTGATATTTCATCTCAACAGCAAGGCTTCCATCCTTTCGCACAGCGCCGCACAGCCCGTCTTTTTGGACAAGCGCCGGAAAGCCTGCTTCAAACGAGCCGGCATAATCGTAGACAGGCTCTATGATGACATTGCCGTCCGTATCCAAAAACCCCCATTTGCCATGATCGGCACGAAAGACGGCTGTGCCGCTGCTTTTGTCTTTCGTCTCATAGGAATAAGAAGATAGATAGACATACGAAGGCTTACAAATCACATTGCCTGTTTCATCTATAATGCCAAAAAGCCCGTCTGATTTTACGATCGTACGGTCGCCTGAAAAAGAGTAGACAAGGCTGTAGCGCGGTTTGACTACGATTTGCCCGGACGTATCGATAAAGCCCCATTTGCCGTCCTGCATAACTGCGGCAAGCCCGTTTTCAGCAAATGAAAAGGCGCCGTCAAACTGAAAATCAATAACGGTCTTGTTTTTTTGATTGATAAATCCGTATTTGCCGTCTTTTTTTGCCATTGCAAGCCCGTTTTCGGCAAACATTTCCAGATATTCGTAGCTTGCCGGAACGACGTAGCTGCCGGTGGTGTCGATGATGCCGTAGGCGCCGTTCTTTGCAACCAGTGCCAGCCCTTGCTCGGTAAAGGGATCAGCGGTTTCGTACTGAACGTCCGCGACGAGCCTGCCTGCGCTGTCCATGTAGCCGTACAGCGTGTCCTTTAAGACGACGGCAATGCCGCAGGCTGCAAAATCCTGGATGCCCTGATAGGCGGGCGTTACCGTATAGCTTCCGGTTTCGTCTATGACGCCGTACAGCCCGTCTTTTTCAACGGCGGCAAAACCGTTGGAAAAAACGGAGGCAGAGTCAAACTGTGGTTCAATCACAAAGCTGCCGCGGATATCGATATAACCGTAGGCTCCATCCTTGCAGGCGGGCGCCATGCCGTTGGAGCTGAAGTTTCCACAGTTTTCAAATTGCGGTTCGATTACTATGGAACCGTTTTCATCCACGTAGCCGCACAGCCCGTTTTCCATAACAGGAGCAACCGCGTATAGAACGCTGTCCGTAGGTGATTCGGCAATTTTTTCGTCGGTATTTTTATTGGGATCGGTTTCTGTTTGAATCTCGGTATCTGTATTAGAACCAGGATCATTTTTGAAACCGGTTTCATTTTTGGCCTTTGTGCCTGTGCCGCTGCCTGCGGTGCATCCGCAGGCAAGGACGGCGCAGGATAAGACCGGTAGTAGAAAACGCAACAGGGATTTCATGACTGCCTCCGTTTCACTGCCTGATTAAAGCAGGACGACTCCGTTGCCTGCGCCAATGCGGTCTGCGCCTGCTTCTAAAAGCGCTTTTGCGTCCTGCGGGGTGCGGATGCCGCCGCTTGCCTTTACTTTGGCGCGGTCTTTCACGGTTTTTCTCATCAGCGCGATGTCGGCTACTGTAGCGCCGCCGGTGCTGAATCCGGTGGAAGTCTTGACAAAAGCGGCGCCTGCTTCTACAGACAGTTCGCATACTTTTTCCTTTTCTTCGTCTGTCAGCAGGCAGGTTTCAATAATTACCTTGACAATCGCCGGCTTAGAAGCTTCTACAACGGCACGGATATCTTCTTTTACAAGGCCGTAGTTTTTGTCTTTGACTGCGCCGATATTGATGACCATATCGACTTCTTCGGCGCCTGCTTTGACTGCTTCTTTTGCTTCAAATGCTTTTGCACAGGTGAGCATGGCGCCCAGTGGGAAGCCTACGACGCAGCAGGTAAGGACGCCGGAGCCTTTTAACTGTTCTGCGACAAGCGGTACCTGGCACGTATTGACGCAGACGGAAGCAAACCCGTATTCTTTTGCTTCGTCACAATATTTTTTGATTGTCTCTGTGGTAGCGTCTGCTTTTAACATCGTGTGGTCAATCGTTTTTGCAATCGTTGTGTTCATTTGTTTTCCTCCTAAAATTTTAGTACTATTATTTGGTACTATATATGCAACCGTTTTCATTATTACGCGTCTATCATAACATTTTGTTCATGATTTGTAAATAGACAGTTCAGAAAAATATACGAAATGCATAAAAATTATTTTATTTTGAAATATTTTGTTGACATTTCGACATAACAATGATATTGTATATGCAAGATAACAAATGAAAGCGTTTGCAGAGTATAAAAGGACAGCAAAATGACAATTAATGATATCGCTAAACAGGCAGGCGTTTCGCCGTCGACGGTATCGCGGGTACTGAACAACAATGGACTCGTTAAAGAAGAAACAAAGCGAAGAGTATTAAAGATCGTGGAAGAGAGCAAGTTTGTTCCGAATGTATTTGCGAGAAGTCTCAGCAACGAAAATTTGATCAATAACGTAGGGCTGATTGTTCCAAATATAGACAATCCTTTTTTTGCGGCACTCGCAGAAGGGGTGAGCGCCGCGGCGGATGAATGCGGATACAATCCGTTTTTATTCAATACAAATGAAGATGTAAAAAAGGAGCTGCGGTATTTGCAGACTTCGCAGGAACAGCGGCTGCGCGGGCTTTTGATGGTTCCGGTCGTGGAAAACGATACGGTCAACCGTTCTTATTTGATGCGGCTTCCGATTCCGGTCGTTATGATTGACCGGGAATCGTATAATACGAACTTTGACGGCGTGTTTTCCGATGATGTAGAAGGGGCGTTTCATGCGGTCGAAGCGCTGATTCAAAACGGGCATACAAAGATCGCGCAGATTATAGGGCCGCAGACGACAAAGCCGGGCAGGACACGCTTAAAAGGTTACGAGCAGGCACTTTTGGAAAACGGCATCCCGTACCGGGAAGAATATGTGGTAGAGGGCTTTTTTCAAAAAGAAGCGTCTTACGAAGCGATGAAAAAGCTGATGCGCCTGAAAGACCCGCCTACGGCTATTTTCTCCGCAAATAACTTAACAAGCATCGGCGTATTAAAATACTTAAAAGAACATAACATGCGGCTTGGCAGGGATATTTCGATGGTCGGCTATGACGATATCGAAGTACTCGAATATACGGATATAAACCTGTCCACGGTAAGCCGCCCGGTAAACCGGATGGGTTATGACGCGATGATGCTGCTTCATGAGCGGATCACGCATACAGACAACTTAAACGGGGCACGCAAGCGTATTTATTTGGGCGCGCAGCTTATTTTAAGGGGATCAGAGCGGATGTCCGCGAAAATGGCAGAAAAAAAAGAACCAGCCAGACAAAAAACGCCGCGCCGCGAAGCAGAACCAATACAGAACGCGCCGGCACAGGATATGGAAATAAAAGCAGAAAAAATCGGGGCTGTATAACATTCAAAAATATACAACAGGAGAAAGGGTATCGCAAATGATGTATCAACAGTTATACGAGATGGTTTTAAAAGAGCACCGCAAGGTATTTGAAGCGCAGCCTGTGGAAGATTTAGAAGCGCTTATGGAAGCGGTAAAAGGCGCCGGACGGATCTTTGTATTTGGGGCAGGCAGGGAAGGCATTGCCGCGCGCAGCTTTGCGATGCGCCTGATGCACCTTGGAAAAGAGACGCACTGGCTGCTGGATGATACGGTGCCGGGGATGCATGAGGGGGATTTGTTTCTTGCAGTCAACGGTTCGGGCAAGATCGGATTTATCGATTATTTTTTAGACCAGGCGCAAAAGACCGGGGCGAAGGTTGCCGTGATTACCGGGGCGCCAAAGGAACGCACGCCGTCGCAGGCGGATGTCAATGTGTTTGTTCCGGCAGCGGTATACAAAGGAACCGACCCAAGGGTCGTCTGGTCAGAACAGCCGATGGGCAACTTGTACGAGCAGCATTTGTTTTTGCTGTTTGACATTCTGGTTATGATGCTTGAAAAGGACATGGGGCTGACGCATGACCAGATGGAAGCGCGCCACAGAAATGTGGAGTAGAAGATGCAGTTGCTTGATTTTATAAATAATAAAGGGGGATTTTATGAGCAGTAAGGTTACAGTATTTGGAAGCTTCGTTGTCGACCTGATGGCGCGTACGCCGCACCTTCCGGTTCCGGCGGAGACCGTAAAAGGCTCTCTGTTCAAGATGGGCGCCGGCGGAAAAGGGTTTAACCAGTGTGTCGCAGCCCACAAGGCAGGGGCGGACGTGACGATGGTGACAAAGATGGGGCGTGATTCTTTTGCAAATGTGGCACTGGACGTGATGGATGAGCTTGGAATGCCAAAAGATCATATTTTCTTTAATGAACAGGATGCTACCGGCATTGCGCTGATTCTTGTCGATGAGGGTACGAGCCAGAATGAGATTGTCATTGTGCCTGGCGCATGTGCGACGATCACAAAGGAAGATACGGATTCGATCGAAGGGCTGATTCAGGAATCCGAATATATCCTGCTCCAGCTTGAGGTCAACCAGGATGCAAATGAGCGTGTGATTGACTGTGCATATAAAAACGGGACAAAAGTAATCTTAAATACAGCGCCGTATTCTCCGGTTTCGGACGAATGCCTTTCCAAAGTGTATATGGTAACGCCGAACGAGGTAGAAGCAGAAGAAATGACAGGCGTAAAGGTGGACAGCTTAGAAGCGGCAAAGAAGGCGGCAGAAGTATTCCGCAGCAAAGGCGTGCGAAAGGTTGTGATTACGCTTGGCTCAAGAGGCGTTTTTATCTCCGCAGACGGCAGGGAAGAGATCGTACCATGCTTTCGCGTGGATGCGGTAGATACGACAGGGGCAGGGGACGCGTTTAACGGCGGATTTTTAACAGCCCTTGCAGAAGGAAAAGACGAGTGGGAAGCGGCAAGGTTCGCAAGCGCGCTCGCGGCGATTTCGGTTACCCGTATGGGTACGACGCCGGCAATGCCGACCAGAGAAGAAGTGGACGCGTTTTTAAAAGAACATGCTGCCGATCAGTAATACAAGAAACGACAAAGAAATAAGGGGGATAAAACTATGTTGCGGGGAATACCAGAAAACATCAGCCCGGAGCTGTTAAAGGCACTGGCGGATATGGGACACGGAGATTTGATTGTAATTGCGGATAATTTCTATCCGTCCGTTTCAAAGGCAAAAGACGGGATTACCATTCACTGCAAGGGCAATACGGCTGCGCAGATGGTAGAATCTATTTTACAGCTTATGCCGCTGGATGTGGATTATTGTGAATATCCGGTTGAGATTATGAAGCCGGATCCGGGGTTTGAGCATACGCTGCCGGAGCGCCCAAAGGTATGGGATGATGTAATCGCAGCGGTAAAAAAGAATGAGCCAAAAGACTGTGTTGGCTATATCGGCAGGACAGACTTTTACGAGAAGGCGTCACATGCGTTTGTAACGGTGTCTACGAGCGAGACAGGTACATACGGATGCATTATTATGCAAAAAGGTGTGAAATAGCAGACACTGCATAATGGGATTGGTATTTACAGCAGGGCTGTGAATATAGGAATTATTTTTAGAATTAGGAGGAGAAACAATGAAAAGAAAAGTGATTAGCATGATTTTATGCGCAATGATGGCAGTATCCATGATTGGATGTGGAAGCTCTGACGATAAGGCAAATGACAGCACCCCACCAGCAGAAACAGGTGGTACAGATACGTCAGGCAGTGAAACAGGCGGCAGTGAAACAGGCGGCAGTGAATCATCAGGCGGCGGTGCGCTGGAAGCGTTTACTGCGGCAGACGGCGCTGCGGTAGCGCCAAACGCGATTTACAAGCCAGCGGCAGATACGTCTGACTGGACGATCTCAGTCGTAGTAAAGGATTCTTCCAACGGCTGGTTCGTACGTATGGAAGAAGGCGTAAAACAGTTTGCAGAAGACTATGGCATCAATGCATACCAGAAAGGCCCGGTGGCAACCGATGCCGCACAGCAGGTGGAAGTAATCGAGAACCAGATCAATCAGGATATCGATGCGATCTGCGTCGTTCCGGTAGACCCTGCTACCTGTGATACCGTATTGCAGGACGCAAAGGATAAGGGAATCAAGGTAATCTGCCATGAAGGCTCCAGCGCAAACTGCGACATCGACCTGGAAGCATTTTCCAACGCAGGGTACGGCGCGTATATTATGGACAACCTGGCAGAAGCAATGGGTGAAGAAGGCACTTATGTCACAATGGTAGCGCATTTGACAAACGCGTCCCAGAACGAATGGGCAGACGGCGCAGTGGCACGTGCAAAGGAAGCTTATCCGAACCTGGTAAACCTGGAAGCTTCTCCAAGAGTAGAATCCGAAAACAACTCTGAGAGAGCATACGAAGTAGCAAAAGAAGTACTGAAAACATATCCAGAAGTTAAGGGATTTGTAGGAACCTCTTCGATGGACACCCCTGGTATCGCACGTGCGATCGACGAGCTTGGCTTAAACGGCAAAGTATTCGTATGCGGCACAGGTATGCCAAATGAATGCAGAGAGCTGATTAAATCCGGTTCCATTCATTCTGCACAGCTTTGGGACCCGGCAGAAGCAGGATATGCAATGTGCGTTATGGCTACAATGATGCTGGACGGCCAGACCATCGGCGAAGGAACAGACCTTGGGCTTGCTTCCTACTCAGATATGGTAGTCAATGCAGACAACAGCAATATTGTAGAAGGTGCAGGCTGGATTTCTCTTAAGAAAGACAATGTGGACAATTATAATTTCTAATCAGAAATCTTGGAGAAAGTGCTAAGCGGCAAAGCGGGCGGCGGCCAGCCAGTGCATGGCTGGCTGTCTGCTCGATTAGAAGGAAGGTATGTTGGGAGGCAAAAGTATGTCCGATTACATTATAAGAGCAAAAGGAATCAAGAAATACTTTGGCGGTGTAAAGGCATTGGATGGCGTAGACTTGGAGATTAAAAAAGGGGAAGTGCATTGTCTTGCCGGAGAAAATGGCTGTGGGAAATCCACCATTATCAACGTTATTTCCGGTTTTTATACGCCGGACGGCGGGGAGCTTGAGATCGACGGTGTTTCTTATCCGAAGATGACGCCGCAGCAGTCCATCGCTGCAGGGATACAGGTTATTTACCAGGATTTGTCGGTATTTCCAAATCTGACCGTAATGGAAAACCTTGCCCTGAATATGGAGCTGGCAAGCGGCAAAAAATTTGTCAGTAAAAAAAGGTTTCGGGAGATTGCAAAAGAGGCAGTCGCAAAGATCAATTTTGAAATTGACTTGGATGAAAAAGTGGAAAACCTGTCGGTTGCGGATAAGCAGTTGATCGCGATCAGCCGTGCGCTGTTAAACAATGCAAAGCTGATTATTATGGATGAGCCTACGACGGCGATTACGAAAAAAGAAGTCCGTGCGCTGTTTAACGTAATCCGTGACCTGCAAAAGCAAAATATCGCGATCTTATTCGTATCCCATAAGCTGGACGAAGTATTTGAGATAGCAGAACGGTTTACGATCTTCCGCAATGGAAAAAATACAGGCGCAGGCGATGCGTCTGAGCTGACACAGGAAAAATTTACTTACTATATGACCGGCCGTGAGATTAAGGAAACGCCTTTTATCTACGAGGAAAAGCCGGGTGCAAAGAAGGTTCTGGAGCTTAAAAACCTGAACCTGAAAAATGGTTTTAAAAATGTAAACCTGTCTCTTGGAGAGGGTGAAATTCTGGGGATCACCGGGCTGCTTGGTTCTGGGCGTACCGAGCTTGTACAGGCGCTCTTTGGCTACCACAAGGCGGACTCGGGTGAGATCTATATCCGTGGGAAAAAGGTGCAGATCAATTCCGTAAAAGACGGCATTAAAAACGGGATCGGCTATGTGCCGCCGGAACGTATCGTAGAGGGTGTTTTTCTGCCGCAGTCGATTAAGCAGAACATCTCGATTGAAAAGTGGGATGAATGGGCAGGGCCGCTTGGTATTATGAACGAGAAAAAGATCGAAGAAGTCGTAAACGATTGGGTGAAAAAGCTGCGTATTAAGCTGCACAGCATTGAAGACCCGATGAATACGCTTTCCGGCGGGAACCAGCAGAAATGCGTCCTGGCGAAATGGCTGATTTTGGACTTAAATGTATTGATTTTAAACGGGCCGACCGTCGGTGTGGATATCGGTGCGAAATTTGATATTTATGAGCTGGTGAAAAGCCTTGCAGCGAATGGGCTGTCCGTTATTATTATCTCAGATGATATTCCAGAGATTTTATCCAACTGTAACCGCGTTGTTGTTATGCGCCGGGGCGAGATCGTAAAGGAAGGCTTAACGAAGGATATGGACGAGGCGAGCCTGGCTGAATTTGCGGTTGCGGATTAAGGAGGGGGACAGATGAATAACAAGACAAAAAAAATATTACATAGTTCTGAGTTTTACGTAGGGATTATTATTATCCTGTTTTGTATGCTGATCCAGGTACGAAGCGGCCAGTTTTTTACCGGGAACAACCTGGTAGATATTATCCGTTCGTTTACGATTCCTGTGATGTTTTGCGTGGGCGAGCTGATGGTGCTGATTTCAGGAGGCGTAGACTGTTCCTTCCCTGCGATCGCATCGCTGTCTATGTTTGTCGTATGTAAATATTTAGAGGATGTAACGACAAACCCGCTGCTGTTTTTTGTCGTAGCAGCGCTGATCGGGCTTGCGTTTGGCGTGTTAAACGGCGTGATTATCGGAAAATACCGTTTTCCGGCGCTGATCGTAACCTTAGGTACTTCCAGCATCTGCTGGGGCGTAATGCAGGGCGTCTTCCAGTCCAGGGAGTATCCGCTTTGCGCTACGCTGCTTGCGGTAGGCAAGGCAAAGCTTTTTACAGCGACCAACGCGGAAACAGGGCTTTCTTCTGACCTGCCGATGATTACGATATTTATGGTGCTCCTGTTATTGCTTGGCTGGTTTATTTTAAATAAGACGATGCTTGGCAGAGGCATTTATGCCATCGGCGGCGATATTATTGCAGCAAAGCGTGCCGGCTTTAATGTCTTTGGGACGACCGTGTTTATTTATGCATTTTCCGGCATGATGGCAGGCATTATCGGTGTTTTCCGTGCATGTATGCTTCAGGCAGTGCATCCAAACAACTTAGAAGGGCTGGAAATGACAGCAATCGCAGCATGTGTGCTCGGCGGTGTCAGCATTACAGGCGGAAAAGGCACCGTATTGCAGGCATGTCTTGGCATGGCGCTGTTGACCGTTGTATCCAACAGCTTGATCCTGCTTGGGATCAGCACCCATTGGCAGAATGTCGTAACGGGCCTGATTATTATTGCAGGTACGGCAGCAACGGCGATCCAGAACCAGAAAAATGCAAAAAAACTGGCTGTTAAGCTGACAGAATCGTAAGGCGGGGGTGTATACATATGAATAAAATATTAAATAAAGACAAAAATCTGACCCGTATTCTGGCAGTATTTCTCGTGTGCTTTGTACTGTTTAGCATTACGCAGGGGAAGTCGTTCCTGTCCGTATCCAGCTTTCAGTCTATGGGCAAGCTGTTTCCTGAGTTCGGCCTGCTTGCGATCGGCATGGCATTAGCGCTGATTACAGGGGGGATCGACTTAAGCGTAGTCTATATTGCAAATCTTTGCTCGATTACGGCTGCGCTGACGATTAAGGCAATGACACCGGAAGGCGATGCGGGCATAGGCGCGATTCTAGCAGGTGTTTTGGTAGCGATTATCGTGGGCATGATCTGCGGTTCCTTAAACGGGCTTTTAATTTCCGCGGTCGGCATTCCGGCGATGCTTGCGACACTCGGCACACAGTCGTTGTTTAACGGCATTGGGGTAGTGGCTTCGAAGGGGAGCAGCGTAACCGGAAGCAAACCGTTATCGTTTTTTATCAGCAAGAAGGTTGCAGGCATTCCGATGGCGGCGATTATCTTTGTAATCTGTGCGGCTGTTATGATCTTTATCGTAGACAAAACAACACTTGGCCAAAAGATCAAGATGATGGGCACCAATATGAAAGCCTCTGCATTTTCCGGCTTTAACAATGTAAAGCTGAGCGTGATTAACTATATGATGATCGGTATATTGTCCGCAGTCGCGGGAATCATTATGCTTGGGCGCTACAGCTCTGCAAAAGCAGATAACGGCGTTTCCTATACTATGCAGGCAATTATGATCGCCGTTATGGGCGGCATCGACCCGGCAGGCGGCAAGGGCAATATCCAGGGTGTGTGCGTGGCAGTCTTAATTATCCAGATGGTCAGCACATGGCTGAGCATGTACCAGAATATCTCAGACTTCTACAAGCAGATTATCTGGGGAGCATTGCTTCTGATTGTATTGCTGCTGAATTATTATATTAATAAAAGAGAAGTTGCGAAAGCAGCGAAAAAATAAAAATTTGTCAGTCAGAAAAAGGGGCATCCGCTGCGCTTAAATGGGTGTTCCTTTTTTAGTTGACAGCTTTACCGGGAGTCTTTATAATATTTTCAAACACACTCTAAGACAGGAGACAGGGAAACGTATGCGGGTAGTGCTTGGGATTGAGGATTTTGGAAAAATAAAAACGGCAAAAGTAACCCTCGGCGGATGTTCCGTTTTTATCGGCAACAATAACAGCGGGAAAACGTATATCATGCAGCTTTTGTACGGGGTCATGAAAAATCTGCCGAAATATCTAAAGGACACGGAAATCTGCGAAACATATTTGCAGGAGCTGCAAACACAGACCGAAACAGGCAGCATTATCATCGATGCTTCCTCTGGCGGATGGATGGTGCAGTTTATAAATGCTGTTTTGCAAAAATACAAGGAACAGATCGTGCTGGATACTTTTTATGAACCGCTTGAAATAGGCAGCATTCAGATACAGCTTTTTATAGAAGAACAGGAGCGTTATGAGTATCTTATTTATGATCCGGGTAATCCAGAGGCATACAGCAGCGGCGTATTCGAACAACTGCCTGACGACAGTAAGAGAGCGGTGGAACGACTGATTCAGAAAAATGCTGCCGTTTTGTCGAAGGATATGCTCTGTCTGCTGATTCCGATTCATTTGTCGGAACAGGGGAAAGAGCCTGCACAGTATTATCCGGTTGTTGCAAAACGATGGCTCCCTTCGGTATTGGTTCGTTTGACGGTGGATTTTTTTATAAATGGTTCTTTGGATCAATTATTTCTGCCAGCTTCTAGGACAGGGCTTTTGATGCTGTATAAAGAGTATTTTGCGGCAAAGACAGATGAAGCGGTGCGTTTGTCCGTCGATGGAAGCTTGTATCCGAATTCGAAAAAAATGGGAATTACGCAGCCGGTTTACGATTTTCTGCGCTTTATGCAGACGTTTGGCTTACATGGGGATGCTGATGTAAACAGCGGCCTGATCCGTTTTCTTGAGGAACATTTAATAGAAGGAAAAATATTGATTGACTTAAGAAACCAGCCGGTTTATCAGGCGCAGGGGGCAAAGCGCGAGCTTCCGCTTTACCTAAGCTCTTCTATGATAAACGAGCTGATGCCGGTTTTGTATGTACTGCAAAGCGCAGAGCAGCCAAAGTACCTGGTCTGGGATGAGATTGAAACCAGCCTCCATCCGCAAAAACAGATGGAGCTGGCGCGTTTGCTAAGCCGCATGAGCAACGCCGGATTTTCGATGGCAGTAAGCACGCACAGCGATACGATGGCGGCAAAGATTAATAACCTGTGCCTGCTGTCGTTTTCCCAACTGTTAAATGGAAAGCGGGCGGAGATTTTAAAGCAGACAGGATTGTCAGAAGCAGATTTGTTTCAGGATCAAATTCATGTCTACCAGTTTGAAAATGACAGCAGCGGGCGAAGCTTTGTCAGGGAATTGGATTACGACGAAGTCACAGGATATCAGTTTACCTTATTTCAGGATTCCGTAGAAAAGCTGTTTCATGAGACAAGGCTTATTTTGGAGTAGAGCGATGGAATTAAATGTGCAATCGATAAAAAGCCAGGAAAGGCTGAAAAGAAACAAGCTGTACCAGGTATCTGCCGATGATCCGGTGATTACGTGGATAGAAGAGCATACAGACAGCGAACCGGAAATTGTAGACATAGAGTTTAACGTTCCACAAGGCGGCTGCGCGGTACTGGCAAATGAATACCGCAATAAAGATTTTCGAAAGAGCAAGGCTGCGGACATTTTGTGCATGGTATTTGACCATGAAAACAAGCGGATTTCAACGCAGATCTTTGACAGCAAGCGCACGATGACAGCTTTTGACGAGACAGAAACCGCAGACGAGCTGCGCCGGGATATTGTAAAACGCATCAAAGAGTTTTTATTGCAGATACAGGACAGTATCATTCATAAGGACGGGCTGACAGTGCCGTATGTGAAATATTACGGATATAAAGAACATGTCAGGACAGGAATTATTACGAGGGAATTTGACACGGAAAAATTAAAGCGGCTGGAAGAAAAGCTGCGTGATACGCTTTGCGTAAGCAGCCGCAATCTGGGAATGGTAGGAATGAAGTATGATATCGCGGCTTCTGGAATCCGAAAGGATATCGAGATTGTGCAAAATTTCAGAAAGAAAAAGATCTGTATTTTAAACAGAGAGATGGACTTGCAGGTATATTTGTTAGAATATGCGGATAAGCAGCATGGATATTATGTAAAGATAGGGGTTGGAATGGATTGAAAAAATTGCCGATCGGGATTGACCGTTTTGAAAAACTGCGCAGGTTAGGCTGTTATTATGTCGATAAGACCGGGCTGATCAAAGAGCTGTTAGACGAAGCTTGTGAAGTATCGCTGTTTACCAGGCCGCGCAGGTTTGGCAAATCTTTGAATCTGGATATGCTGAAAAATTTTTTTGAGAAAGGTGCAGACCGCAACTTATTTGAGGGTTTGGAAATTTTAAATTCGAAGGATCTTTGCGCAGAGCATTTTGGCGCGTATCCAGTCGTTTACTTAAACTTTAAGGATGTGGACGGGGACTGCTTTGAAACGGCGTATCAGGCGCTGTGCAGTGCGGCTTTTATGGAAGTACGGAGGCAGTGCCTGAAATATGCTTTGCTGCAAAGCAGTGTTTTGTTAGAGACAGACCAACTGTTTTTAAAAGACGTCCTTGCCGGCAGTCAGGACAGCAAAGCGATACAGGGCTTATGCAGAGTACCTCAGTATTTATTCGAACATTGCAAAAAGAAGGTTATTTTGCTGCTGGATGAATATGATGTACCGTTAGATAAAGCTTATCAAAAAGGATATTATGACAAAATGCTGGATGTCGTACGCGGTCTTTTGAGTATGCTGTTAAAATCGAATGAACACTTACAGTTTGCTGTTTTGACCGGATGCCTCCAGATTGCCCGGGAGAGTATTTTTACAGGCTTAAACCATTTTGTCGTCAATTCTGTTTCGGATGAAGAATACAGTGCATACTTTGGCTTTACAGAGGCAGAAGTACAGCAGATGTTGACGTATTATGGGCTTGATGGGCATCTTAATACGGTCAGAGAGTGGTATAATGGATATCATTTTGGCGCTGCGCCGGTGTACTGCCCTTGGGATGTGCTGAACTATCTGAGAAAGCTGCGAAGGAATCCAAATGCTATGCCGGAATCTTTTTGGGTTAACAGCAGCAGTAATGCCATCCTTCAAAAGCTCCTGGCAGAAGCTACAGAAACGGTAAAAGAACAGCTTGAACTGCTTATTTCTGGTGAAGTGATTGAAAAAAAGCTTGTTCCGGCACTTACTTACAAAGACCTTGATCATCCAGATGCGCTTATTAGAGAAACATATCTTTGGAGTGTGATGTATGCTGCCGGATACCTTACGCAAACAGAGCGTCTGTCTGGTGGAGTCAGCAGGCTGAAAATTCCAAACCGTGAGATTTTAGAGATTTACAATGAGAAAATCAGCGCCTGGTTTCGGGAAAGTGTCAGAGGCGATACGGACAGGCTTACTACATTGTGCCAGGCATTTATACAGGGAGAGGCGGCAAAGGTGCAGGCGGTATTTAATGACTGTCTGAGCGGATGCATTAGTATACGGGATACGTATGCAAGAAAGGAAATGAAAGAAAATTTTTATCATGGGATGCTTCTTGGAATCTTGCAGTGTGAGGGCAGTTGGTCTGTAAAGTCCAATCAGGAATCTGGAACTGGGTATGGGGATATTGTTCTTGCCAGCCCAAAGGATAAAATTGGCTGTATTATCGAAATGAAGTATGCAGAAAATGGTGCTTATGAGAAATATTGCAAAATGGCAATGCGCCAGATCGAGTGTCAAAATTATGCGGACTATTTTTTGCAGAAAAATATGAATGAGGTTCATATGTATGGCATTGCTTGCTATAAAAAGGAGTGTGTCGTGATGCATCAAAGAATAAACTATTTGTTTGACTGATCGCAGGTTTTGATCCGGCACAGTGCAAAAGCAGGCACTGTGCCGGATACTGTTATAGGGAACCGTTTTGTTTATGCGGATCTCCCGTCGCTTAAGCAGTGTAATACTGTCATTTCCAGTCCAGGCACGCTGCTTTCTTTTACAAGCTGGTTCAGGCGCCTGCGTACTTTTTTCAGGTAGTCCATTGTGCCGATATCCGCCGATTCCCAGGTGCTGTTCACAAATGCTTCCATTTTGTCTTTCACATGGAAAATCAGCTTGTCCCTTTCGCCGACGGTCAGTGTCTGGTCTTTGATTTCGTATTGTACAGCCCATTCAAAACTGACCTTGGTGCCGTGCTTTGGATATGGGAGCGTATAGCGGTCGTAAAAGTCTGGAGGAAGGCTTGCCACGCGGTCGCCTGGATAGGTGGATTCGCTTTCGGTACAAGGCAGTGTTGTTGTCAAAAAGCGATAGTCTTCTATGGATAAGTGCTGTTTTGCTTCTTCGTCCAGCACAGTCTCTAAACGCTGTCTTGCTTTCCATAACGACTGGTCGGCTGCGTATTGTTTTTGGATATCGTCTAAAAATTGTTTTAGCGTATGATCCTGATAGCCGTTTGTTTTTAATGTCAGCACTTTTTGAATCTCCTGCGGCAGCGTATAGGAATCCTTTGGCGCAGTATGCGAGCGCATGGCGGTGCCTTCCGGCGAATAGCCGCACATATAGATTTTCAGGGTCAGATTTCCTTTCTGGTTGATGCTTTTGGCGTATTTTTTAAGCGCAGCCATAGCTTCATTGGAAAGGCTGCGGGTCGATTTGCGGGATGGATCCGTAAGCTCTTTGTCGGTTTTGGACATTAAATAAGCGTTTGCTGTATCGGCAAGCCCACGGTAGGCAGCTTCATATTCAGAAACTTTGATATCTGGCTCATTTAGTTTTATGGATGCCTTAAAGTCCAGCTCGGCAAACTGTCCGTTTTTCAGCGGCCGTTCGACTGCGGCTGCCTCCAGAGACACTTTTTTCCAGGAACCGGTAGCAAGCCGCAGGGTGTTGCACAGGAAAAAGGCGTCCGCATTGTCCAGGCGGTGCAGGTGGAGCGCTTCGTCCTGGAGTGCCTGTTCAAGCAGGGCAGTTCCTTGTGGGGTATCTAGTTTTTCTGCTGTCTGATTGCGGAACTGCCGGACTGTCTGGTCTTGGTAGGAATCGGTGCGCAGGGCTAACAGCTCTTGATAGCCTGTAATTATGGAATCCGCTGCCTGTCCGTCCGCTTGCATAGGATTCTGTGCAGGGTGGGAGGGAGAGGCGTATGCGCCGATCACTGCGGAACCAAGGCAGATTCCGGCGGTCAGTACCGCAGTTGCCAGTTTTGTTTTTTTGGAAGGTTGTTGAAATCTCATAATTGCACCTAGCCTTTCTTTTAGCTGTTTGGCGTCTTGCGTCAGAGTGAGGGAAGACGCGTGGGGTTTAGGAAACAGTGCTGCCCTGGAACAATGCAGCAGCATATCGCCGTAAGCTTTTTTCCCTTCTGCTGGTAAGGAGCGGATCACAGCTTCGTCACAGGACAGTTCACAGGCATGGTTGACTTCTTTTTCCAGCAGGTATCCGAATGGATGAAACCAGTGGATACAGACGACGATCTGCACCAGCCATTTATAAAACAAATCCCGCCGCCGGTAATGATACAGCTCGTGCAGAAGGATCAATTCCAGTTCCTGCCTGGGAAGGCTTTTGTCCGGGATGGCGATACACGGGCGGAAAAATCCGGTCATCGCAGGCGATGCAAGGTGCGGGCAGCAGTATAATTCAGCAGGCGTTTTGACCTTGCAGGCTTCTTCGCAGGAGGCAAGCAGGTTCAGGATACCAGTATCGTCTACGGCGGTGCCGCAGGTTCGAATATGATGTACGAATCCGCGGTAAGACTTTATTTTTTTCAAAAACAGTGTGAGCGCGGGAACCAGCCATAGCAAAAACAAGACTGCGGAGCCAGACGGCAGATGTGTGGAATCAGCCTGCTTGGTTGTTTGCTGAGCGGGTGGTTTTGAAACAGAGGTATCTGCCTGCCGGGCAGGAGCAGCGGCGTCTGCTTGCTGAGCAGGAGGCTGTCTGGAGGACAGTTTATCTGGATGCGGCTGTGCAAAGCCGGGTGCAGGCATAGAAAAGGCGGCGCGAAGCTGCGGCGCCTGCAACAGGGCGGCGGCAAGTGCGGCGTCCGGCGCTGACGGGAGCAAAAACCGCAGCGCTGCCGCAAGCAAAATATAATACTGCCAGCATTTGCTCAGACGGTTTTGATACAGCTTTTTTAAAAGCAAAAGCAGCAGGACGAGCAGGCTGCCGGACACGGAGAGCGAAAGCAGTTGAATCATAAATGCGTTCATAGTTTTCTTTTTTCCTCTTTCCAGAATGTTTCGATTTCTGTCCATTCCTGTTCGGTCAGGATATCCTGGCGCAGCAGGGTTGCTACAAGGTTTTTTGCATTGCCTTCATACACTTTGTCCAGAAATCCGTGTGTCTGTGCTGTCTGGTATTCTTGTTCGCTTACGGCGGCGATGTATTCGTTGCGCCTGCCGAGCTTCTTGGTTTTTAAATAGTTTTTTGCAGTCAGGCGGGACAGGAGAGTAAGTACGGTGTTGTTTTTCCATTCGTTTTGCTCTTTTGCAAGTTCCTGCATAATATGGGAAAACAGCGCTGTCCCTCCGTTTTTCCATATGATTTTCATAAGAATCAATTCGGATTCGGAAATTTGTGGCATAACAGCCTCCTTTCTTAATTAACATATTGTAGGTATAATTATACTAACATACTGTAGGTGATAAGTCAATCGATTTTTGATAGAAAATAGAATCTAATGTGACAGCTACCTGTCATATTGGATGTGGTAGAGTAAGGTTGCGCAGAAGGAGTGAGTGCAATGCAGATGGAACGTTTGGTGCAGATGGTATTTTATATTGCCAGCCACGGGCATGTAACGGCAAAGCAGTTAGCCGATGCTTTTCAGGTGTCGACACGGACGGTTTACCGGGATATCAATACGCTGTCGGTCGCCGGGATTCCGGTATGCTCGTCAAAGGGGACAGGCGGGGGTATTTATTTGCTCGACGGGTATACGATAGATCATTCGGTTTTATCCAAAGAGGAACAAAAAAGCGTCTGCCAGGGGCTGCAAATTTTGCAGGCAGCCAGGTACCCGGATGCAGAGACGGCGTTGGATAAAATGCGGGCGGTTTTTCGAAATATCCGGGAGACAAAATGGCTGGAGGTAGATTTTTCCTACTGGGGAAGCGATGAGGAGGAAAAAAGAAAGCTTTTTGATTTGCAGTATGCGACGGTTCATAAGTATCAGATTGCGTTCGACTATTTTAATACGGAATGCCAAAAAACGGAACGAACAGCCGAACCTTTGCGCCTTGTGTTTAAATCCCATGCATGGTATATCACGGCATACTGCTGTCTTAGAGAAGAAATCAGAACCTTTCGCCTGTCCAGGATGAGGCATGTGCGGGTACTGCCGCAGCAGTTTGAACGGGAATTGCCCGCGGAGGATGCATTTGCGCCGGAGTGCAAAGAGGAAAGCGAATTGCTTGTGTTCCGGTTAAAGTGTTCGCCTGCAATAGCTCACAGGCTGTTTGACGAGTTTAAGGAAAGCCAGGTATGCCTGGGGGAAGATGGTTTTTACTACGTACAGGCGGCATTTGCACTCAATCACTGGACGCTGCATTATCTGCTGTCCTTTGGAAAGTACGTCGAGGTTTTGGAACCGGAAGCGGCACGTACGATGTTAAGAGAAACGGCGGCTTTTATAGCGGGGCAGTATGCATAACGCTGTGAGAAATCAGCTCGTTTAGGAGGTTTGACAATGGAAAAAAAGTATTATGTAATGATGATTCAAAAGGGAAAGTCTTTTAACAAGGTGACAAAGGCTGTGATTGAAAGGCATGTAGGGCATTTAAAGCAACTGGATGAGAACGGGAAAATCGTGCTTTGCGGCGCATTTCAGGGCTACCCGGGTGTTGCGGGCATGGTGATTTTAAAGACCGGCAGCTATGAAGAAGCAGAGGATTTGTGCAAGTTAGAGCCACTTGTTGCCGAAGGCTATGCAAAGTATACGCTTGCAGTTTTACAGGTAGCTGATAAGGAGAATGACTATTTATTGTAACATAAGCGATATCAAAAAATCCGCCGCAGTGATTCCTGCGACGGATTTTCTATGGAGTGGATAAATATTCAAATAAATATATAGAGCAAAAACCAGAGCAAACAATGAACGGCAAGAATAAAAATATCTTTTACTGCCGCTGTTCCGCTGCCGGCTGACAATGCCATAATCCCCTCGAATGTCGCCTGCGAGGGGACAAGGTAGCAGACTGTGGAAAGAAGCGGCTGGCTTATTTCTAAAAGAAAGCTCAAGATTGGTACAGCGATAAACAGCAGCATAACGATCTTGATATAACCAACGCCAACCATCAGCCCGCTGGAAGCTCTGCCAATGAATACGCCTGTCAATGCTGCAACAAATGCGGAAAGTACAATAAGCACCAGCATAAGAGCCGCATTTTGCAAAGAAAGCCGAAAGCAGATACAAACCGTAAGAATGGAGGACAAGCAACCGCAGATAAATCCAACAAAGAGCTTTTGCATAATATATTGGCTCTTCGTCATTGGCAAAATCTCGTTGATAAACGCAACGCCGTCCTCCTTTTCAGAAATCATGTTCATTGCGTTAAAGGTGCATCCCATAAACATAGCGACAATCAATGTAACAGCAATAAACATATCTTGAAATTCAGCCATCACATTGGGACGCTCTAAAATGCGTACCTGTGTCTGTCCAGCGGTATTTCGCTGTTCGTATAGGTCAGGGAGCGTGTCAGCGGTTTGGCGAAATATATCCAACTCGTCGCCGGAAAGAATTGTTTTGATGCTGTCTCCGTCAGCTTTCACACCGATTAGATTTGTAGAAGGCTCTTTGATTTTGTCCGCCAGTTCTTCTGCCGTCGGATAAGCTGTCACCGAGCCATAGCGTTTTAGCCATGTAATGGTTTGTGCCGGCAAATCGCCTTTGAGAACACCAAAATGCAGCTCGCCCAGCGCAGAAAAGTCGATTGCGCCGACAAAATGCAAAGCTGCCGCAACGACAATAGGTAAAAGAAAGGTCATCACACAAAACTTGTCATGCAGTACGCTTTTTAGTTGGTAACGTAAACCTATCATATTCAGCCCTCCTTTCCCATTTCTCTTTGGAACACACGCTGTACGCCGGCAAGTAATACCGCGATGGCAGCCAGGCATCCCAAATAATAGACAACACGATGCGAGGGAGTTCCAAAGTAAGCATTTTTCAGGCCCATATAAATATGATAAAATGGATGAAAGGAAATCCAGTCTAATTTGACCGCCGTATTTGCAGACAAAAACACTGGGGTTGCTACAAAAATGGCAATGAAAAGATATGCCAATGTAAACTGCCGAAAGTCTTTTAAAAGCAGGGCGCAGACCAGTCCGGTCAATGCCATAATTAAGGACAGGAGTGCCGTTTGGAGCAACACCGCAGGCAATATCGATGCGGTATCAGCCAGTCCGACATTCAGCACAGTAAGCAATATTGCAAAGGCAAGATCGGACAGCAGGAAGATTGCCAGTTTGGACAGGATAAACAGGTTTTTTTGTAAGGGTAGAATGGCATGGACACGGATAACGCCCATACTCTTTTCTTTGAACAATACAGCAGCAATCCCTAAAAATCCGACAGCGGCAATTTCAAAAAACAGCAGTTCACAGGTGATCTCTTTCCTTGCCTTTTGCTCTGGTGTATGGCAGCCAATCAACTCGGCGCTATCATTCCCTGACGGTTGCAGGAGAGAAAGCGCGTAGTCGGCACGGTGGCGGTCAGCATTTTGTGTTCCCTTATAAAATACAAGCTGTGGCTGCCCGCTGCTGGCATCAATGCCGACGCCATTGGTATCATCAAGCAAAACTGCGTCAAGTGCTTCTTTTGAAGAAACTTGCTGAACCAGCGTGGAGACCGTTGTCTGTGTTCCTTCTGGGTCATACAGGTACACGTTGTATAGGCTGGCGTTCATGAATTTGATATATCCAAAGTTCACATACAGAGTGTAAAGAACCAAAAATCCCAACGACATAAGGAAGAATTTTCCAGAAACCATCATCCGGCAATCCTTTTTTAATAGAAAACAAAGGCTTTTGAACATCAAGACAGCCCCCTTCCTGTGTATTGGATAAATATATCCTCCAACGTCGGCTCCTGGGAATGGATACGGATAATCTCGTCATGTACAAAGGGGATGCCTGCCTCCAACTCCGATACCCCAATTATTTTTTCTTCCCGCCGCCCCTGATACAGATAGTCAATTACAACACAGTGATTGCTGCCTTGCTCTTTTAAGCTTCTTGGAGTGTCCAGTGCCTTGATTTCGCCATCCGCGATAAATGCCACCCGGCTACACAGCAGATCGGCATCCAGCATATTGTGGGTCGTTAAAAATACCGTTGTGCCTTTCTTGCGTTCTTTTTCAATGATTTTACGGAACAAGACAGCGCCGGACGGGTCAAGCCCGCTGGTCGGTTCGTCCAAAAACAGCAATTTGGGATTGCTGATCAGCGCCCGTGCCATGCTTGCCCGCTGCCGCATCCCCTTTGAATAGGAAGAAACGGGCTTTTTTAAGAAGTCAGCCTTAAACTCCAATTCCTCCAAAACTTCTTCTATACCCCGCAGTTGCTCCTTTGGATAAAACGAAGAAAAATATTTGAGATTATCTACGGCACTCAGATTGGCGTACAGATAGGGAAACTCAAACAAAACCCCAATTTTCTGAAAAAACTCCTGCGTATGCGCCGCAGAAATGTCCTGTCCAAACAGGGACACCTTGCCGCCGTGGCCTTTCAAAATCCCGGTCAGGATTTTTTGAGTCGTTGATTTCCCGGAGCCATTCGGCCCCAGAAAGCCAAAGATTTCCCCGTCTTCCACAGTGAAGTCCAGACCGTGCAGCGCTTGTTTGTCTTTGTCGTAGGAGAAAGTCAAATTCTTTACTTCAATCATTTATCATCACCCCATTTCCCGTGCTGTTTTTTCTTTTCCTGATCAAACCTAAAAACGTCATAAAAATTACCTCCTTTGTCTGCGAAAGCTGCCTGCCCTCTTGTTGAGGTAAGCTTATGAAAATGCGGTGAAGTCGGCGTGAGGTCGGTGTGAAATCGGCGTGAAATCTTCAAAATGAAACGGCCCTGCTTTTGAGTAAAAGCAGAGCCGTTTATAGAAAACACGGTCTAACTGACGGTTGAAACAGAAAAATAAAACTCCACGCCATCGGAACAATTTTTTACGCCGAAGTCCAATTCCTGCATGGACAGAATTTGTGCAACAATAGCAAGCCCCAGCCCGGAACCGCTGTATTTGGAATTGCTGTCCCGGTAGAATTTTGTCCAGATTTTTGACAAGTTTTCCTGTGGAATTTTGGTGCCTTGATTGTAGATGGAAAAGTGCAATACGCCAGACTGTTCCAGCAGGGATAATTTCAAAGTCCCTCCTGGCTGGACGTTTTTCTTTGCGTTGACGATTAGGTTGTCTAAAACCTGCTCCATACGGGTCTTATCCGTATAGACGTAAGCTTTGTGCTCAGGAAGTTCATAATGCAGTTCAAAATTGGCGTTTGGCACGTCGATCAATAGCCGCCCGGCGACAGTTTCCAGAAATTCTACGAAGTCAAACCGTTCCGGGATCAGCCGGGAAGCCCCGGTTTCCAAAGCGGATAAATCTAAAAGAGTTGTGATCAGTCCGCTCATTCGTTCTGTTTCCATTAGGATGATCTTTGCATATTTCTGCTTTTTGTCCTCGTCAGGTTCGTCCTGCAAACCCTCGGCATAGGCGCGGATAATGCCCAGCGGAGTTTTCATTTCATGGGAAAGTTGGTCTGTCAGCTCTTTGCGCTCGGTCAGTAACCGCCGCTCCTGCTCAACATCTTTTTCAAGCTGTATATTAGCCGCTTCCAATTTTGCAAGTGTCTGTTGCAGATTATCAGCCATCGTATTGAGGCTTACGGCTAATTCCCCAAATTCGTCATTGGTTGTAATTGTGCATGGGGCGGAAAAATCCAGCTTTGCCATCTTCCGGGCTGTTTGATTGAGTTTCGAAATGGGATTTGAAATAAAGTGCCCCATTAAAAAATCGACAACAAGGACAATGGCAATCACAAAGGCAAACCAAATGGCAAGTGAAATATCAGGCTCAATTTCTAACTTGGTCGAAAGGATGTATGAAAGGATAAGCAGAATACCAGCCAGTTTAGAAACCATTAGTATCTTTTTGCGGACTGTACGAAACGTAAAATTATCCTTTAATCTCATACCGCTACCTCAAATTGAGTGTCTGCCGTCTGGGTGGTTCCCTCAAGGTCATAGCCCTAAATCCTGTTCAGCAGTTGGTATTCCTTATGGGCTACTGCCTTTTTTCGGTATCCCCTTATTTTTTAAATTTGCGCTATTTCAGGCTTGTAAGCTTACGCTTTCCTTTGAACTTTGTTTCGCAATATTTGCAGCGGTACACCTGCTTTTCGGTATCGGTCAGTACAAAAATCTGGTCTAATTCCTGCTCGATCGATGTGATGCAGCGCGGGTTTTTGCAACGGATTACATTTTTTACTTCTTTTGGAAGAGACAGTTGTCGTTTTTCAAAGATGTTGTCGTTTTTAATAATGTTTACGGTAATATTATGATCGATAAATCCGAGGATCTCAAGGTCTAAGGCGTCGATGGGGCACTCTACTTTAATAATGTCTTTTTTTCCCATTTTATTGCTTTTGGCATTTTTTATAATCGCCACGCAGCAGTCCAGGCGGTCGAGCTTTAGATCGTGGTAGATCTGGAAACTCATGCCTGCCTGGATATGGTCTAATACAAAGCCTTCTTGGATTCCGCTGATATTTAGCATTTTTTGTCCTCCTTTGGTTTACTGGATGTGGATGTCAAGCAAGGTCAGTATGAGCGCCATGCGGACATAGACGCCGTATTGCGCCTGCTTGAAATAGACGGCCCTTGGGTCGTCGTCGACTTCTACGGATATTTCGTTGACACGCGGGAGCGGGTGGAGCACCAGCATATCCTTTGAGGCGAGCTTCATTTTTGCCTTGTCTAAGATATAAAAATCTTTCATGCGTATGTAGTCTTCCTCATTGAAAAACCGTTCTTTTTGCACACGTGTCATATATAACAGGTCAAGGTCAGCCATCGCGTCTTCTAAGCGTTCCACTTCTTTGTAAGGGATGTGGTTGGCGTCTAATACGTCTTCGCGGATATAGCCAGGCACGCGCAGCTCTTCTGGCGAGATTAGTACAAATTCAATGGCAGGATAACGGATCAGGGCGTTGATTAGGGAATGGACGGTGCGGCCAAATTTCAGGTCGCCGCAAAGACCGACTTTTAAATGGTCCAAATGGCCTTTGAGAGAATAGATCGTTAATAAATCGGTAAGTGTCTGCGTCGGATGCTGGTGGCCTCCGTCGCCTGCATTGATGACCGGAATCGAAGAACGGCTGCTGGCAACTAATGCAGCGCCTTCCTTTGGGTGGCGGATCGCACAGATATCAGCATAACAGGAAATCACGCGGATCGTATCGGATACGCTTTCTCCTTTTGCCGCAGAGCTGTTGTCGCTGCTGGCAAATCCAATGACACTGCCGCCTAGGTTTAACATAGCAGCTTCAAAGCTGAGCCTTGTCCTGGTGCTTGGCTCGTAAAAGCAGGTGGCAAGCTTTTTGCCCTCACAGGCATGTGCGTATTTTTCAGGATTTTTTTCAATGGCATTGGCGAGCCGCAGCAGATCATCCAGTTCTGATACAGAAAAATCCAATGGATTAAGTAAGTGCTTCATAGGTTGTCCTCCTTGCTGTTGGTTTTTCTATTTGGGAGCATTTTTACAATCATATAATAAAGAAGGAGAAAATTCAAGACTGAATAAAATGAGTTTTTGCTAGAATAGTCAGAATCTTTGATTTTGCAATCATTGGTTTCAGCTTGATAAATAAAGGAAATTATGGTAGTATGAAGGCGTACATAAATGGAAGAAGCGAAAAAGAGGTGAATTAAGTGTTTGAAAATTTGATATTTTTTAATAAGAAAAAGATCGACCAGTATACTGCCTATATGCTTGGGAAAAAGGTGGAAGGAAATACGCAGGCAAATTATTTATTGGAATGTGAACAGTTTGAAAAATTATTGCGGGAAAGAGATGATTATATAGATTTTACCAGCGGGAATCAGGAAGTTAGGATAAAAGACGTAAGAATCTCGTCGATTATAAAGGTGATTGGAGAGATCTATGTTCCAGAACAGTTTGACATGATTCAGCTAATGGATCTGTATAAACCCTGTTTTATCAAAGATGTACATGCAAAAGAAGAGGAAGAGCAGGAGATCTTGAATCTTGCTTTAAAAAATGCAAAAATGAAGATACCAATTTTTTGTGAATTAGGCAGTGAGTGTGACTATTGGATGGGGATTGGAAAGGCAGAACAGGAAAATTTACAGATTCATTATGAAGAATTAGAGGACTATGAAGGAAAAGATGTAACGATTATTGCAAGGCTGGACTCTCGCAGATATTATAAAGATAAGCCTCTTGTTGTATTTGACATTTATAAAGATTTTTTAGGATTTAACCGGGAATTAAGAAAACAGGTTTCATCAGAAATGAAAGAGGAATTTGAAGTTGTTAATGTAAAAGAAGATTATTTGGGGTTAGAGTTACTTGCTGTATATTGATGGAGAGCATGTATGAGAAACACGATTAAAGAGTTTATAGAACCAACAAATAAAGAAAAATCAGCATTATGGAAAGAAGCAGTTTTTGTATTTGATACAAATGTGTTATTAAATTTATATAGATATTCTGCAAAAACAAGGAATTCTTTATTGGAAGCTTTTGAAAATTTTAAAGACAGAGTATGGATTCCATATCAGGTAGCAGTTGAATATATGAATAGACGTTGCGAAGTAATTTATGAAACGGTTTTAAGATATGATCAATTTAAAAAAGAAATAGACAGTTTTACAGGTAAAGCTGTGGAAATTTTGCGCTTGACTTCGAATGATGAAGAGATTTCTGATTTACAAAGATATTTATTTAAGTGGCTGGATCATAACAAAGATACGAATTTGCTTGTGGTGAGTGCAGAAGAAGATGAAATATTAGAAAAAATATTGACGATCTTTGATGGCAGAGTAGGAAGCCCGATGGATGAAACTGAATTAAATAAATTAAAAGAAGAAGGAAAGAATCGATATGAGAAGTCTGTTCCTCCAGGATTTAAGGATGATAAAAAGAAAAACAGTCCCACAGATGATCATAATGCATATGGCGACTTGATTATCTGGAAACAGATCATGTCATACGCAAAGGAAAAAAAGACAGGGATTGTTTATGTGACGCATGACCAGAAGCCAGACTGGTGGAATATTGTAAAAGGAAAAACCATTGGGCCAAGAACAGAACTTAGAAAAGAGTTTTATGTAGAAACAAATCAGGAGTTTCATATGTATTCCATGCATGGTTTTATACACACTTATAATAAAATGAATGAAAATCCGATTGATAAAAGTGCTGTAGATGAAGTGATTGGTTTGGAAAAATCAGATTTGGTGAATCGGGAGATAAGCAATCATGGAGGTTCTTTATCAGAGAAAATTGCAGTATTGGAGGATACGATTCAAAAAATCCAAAACAGGATATTGCGGCGTCAGAAGATTTTAGATGAGCTTAAGAACGAATACAGCAGACAGGGAAATGTTATGCCAGAAAATATCCAGCTACAATATGATAATACGATCCTAAAAAAGCAGGAATTAGAAAAAATATATGCGAGGAAATGCCAAGATCTTTCCATTTTAAAAAATACATTGCATGAGAATAAAGGATTATAGTCAGTCTTTAAAAAACAGATAAAAAATAACGGCATGTTTTAAAGTGGAAGACATGCCGTTTTCTCCAATGCGCAGCATCCGCCCAGAGGTGCTGGTTACAGAAGTAAGCTGCAAAATCAAAATTACAGTCAGTGCGGATCTGTAACGGCAAGAATCTTTTCAAACGCCAGTCCCGCAAACATCCAAAGCGGCGCATAGTCCAGCCGGATAATCCCGTTAATATTTGCCTTTGCCTTGCTGTAATCCCAGGGGCACATTTTATGCTTTTTTAAAAAGCTGCCGCTTACATATTCCCCGGTAAAGATGCCAATGCTGTAGATCGCGCCGCGCAGCAGGATAGGGCAGCTTGTCAGACGGCGGGATACAGGGGCGATCACTGCCGCCATGCCATAAATAGGGAACATCCAAAGAGAAGTCTGTCCAAGCAGGCGCCTGTCATGCCGGTACATGCTTCCAGTAGAAGTAAATAAAATTTCCATACACCAGCCAGTCAGCCCGCAGACCATAAAGTTTTGTAATTTTTTCATACAGATAGGTTGTGCAGGATTTACGAATTTATACAATGATCTTGACAGATAAAAACAGGAATGCGGGATTGCTTGCTGCAAAGCCGTATTCCTGTTTTTTATTTCCTATTTTTTATTTCATAGACAGCGATTGGTATTATTCGTTCATAGAATCAATAATCGCATTTGCGAGTGCGTCCAGCTCGATATTTTTGTCCGCGCCCATTGAAGAAGCGATGCTTAACCGTTCGTTTAAGACAGTCATATCTTTTAATTCTTCATCGATAAATTTCTGCATTAAGTCGCCGGATTTACATGCCCAGGAACCGTTTTCAATCAGTGCAAACGTACGGTTATGCATATTCAGCGCTTTCATATCCATAAGGAAATTATGCATGACCGGATAAATGCCCAGGTTGTAGGTTACCGATGCCAGTACGATATGGCTGTACTTAAATGCATCCGAAATCAGATAGGAAACGTGGGTGTTGGACACGTCGTGTACCTTTACGTTGGTGCAGCCTTTTTCACACAGCTTGCTGGCAAGTGCCTGTGCAGCGGCTTCGGTATTGCCGTACATGGAAGCGTAAGCAATCATAACGCCTTTTTCCTCTGGCTCATAGCGGCTCCATTTGTCATATTTGTCAATAAAATAGCCAAAGTCTTTGCGCCATACCGGGCCGTGCAGCGGGCAGATATATTTGATCTGGTCAACAATGCCGCCTGCTTTCTTTAACAAAAGCTGAATATGCGGGCCGTATTTTCCTACGATGTTAACAAGGTATCTGCGCGCCTCATCTAACCAGTCGCGGTCAAAGTTGACCTCGTCTGCGAACAGCTTGCCGTCCAATGCGATAAAGGAGCCGAAGGCATCTGCCGAAAACAGTACGCCGTTCGTAACGTCAAACGTTACCATAGCTTCCGGCCAGTGCACCATCGGTGCTGCGACAAACGTTACCGTGTGGCTGCCAAAGCAGTGGGTGTCGCCTTCTGCGACAGTAACGCATTCGTGCTGGTCAGGATGGAAGCCAAACTGCCGCATCAGCATAAATGCTTTTTCCGTGGAAATTACTTTTACATCCGGGTAGCGCAGAAGGATCTGTTCTACACAGGCGCCGTGGTCAGGCTCCATATGGTTGACTACCAGCCAGTCTAATGGGCGCCCGTCCAGCAGATGTTCCAGGTTTTCCAGAAGCTGTCTGCAAGCTGACCAGTCTACCGTATCAAACAGTACCGTTTCTTTATCTAAAAGCAGGTAAGCGTTGTAGCTTACGCCGTATGGGATCGGATGGATATTTTCAAATAAGTGGAGCCTATGGTCGTTGGCGCCGACCCAGTACAGATCCTCTGTAATATTACGTACACAATACATAAATAGCTTTTCCTTTCTTCCTCTTATTTTTTCTATACTTGATTGCGTTTAAAACGCAGGCTATGCTTCGATAAACTGGTCTTTGCCTTCTGCGCATTCCGGGCATACCCAGTCCTGCGGCAGCTTTTCAAACAATGTGCCAGGTGCGATCTCAGCGTCTTCGTCTCCGTTTTCCGGTATGTATTCATAGCCGCAGCCGCCGCATACATAGCGTTTGCCGATCGGTGCTGGCTTTGGAACCGGCGGGCGTTTCATTTTCACCATAGGAGGCGCCGGCTGTTTTTCCCCGGTATCTAGTGCCTGTGCTAAGAGCGGCAGTATTTCGTTTACATCGCCGATAATGCCGTAGTCGCAGTTTTTAAAGATCGGAGCGTTGCCGTTTTTATTAATTGCCACGATGGTAGAGGCATCCTTGATGCCCTTTAAATGCTGGGTAGCGCCGGAAATTCCGCACGCAATGTACAAGTTGCCGGTAAATTTCTGGCCGGACATGCCCACATAGCGGCTGAGCGGTACATATTTAAGCGTCTCTGCAACCGGGCGGGAAGAGCCGATTGCTGCGCCGGCTGCTTTTGCAAGGTCTTCGATCAATTTCATATTTTCTTTGGAGCCAATGCCTTTTCCGGCGGAAACGACACGCTCTGCCTGTGCAATCGGCGTATCGGCAGCGATGCCTACCGTAAAGTCATGGCCGTCTTTTTTCAGTGCTTCGGCAAGTGCGTTTACTTTGTCCTCTGCGGAGCCTTCACGGAAGATATGGCCTTTTCTTACGCCTGTGATGGGAGCCGGTTTTTTTGCTGTGGAACGGCTGCCGCCGCCGGAATCTTTTGGCATTTTTCCGATCAGGTTTGCTGCGATCACTACGCGCTGGATCTCGTTCGTGCCTTCGTAGATCGTCGTAATCTTGGCATCACGGTACATTCTTTCTACATCCATGCCCTTTAGGAAGCCGGTGCCGCCAAAGATTTGCAGCGCTGCGTTTGTCACTTCCAGGGCGATATCGGAAGCATACATCTTTGCCATCGCAGCTTCCATTGCGTACGGATCGTGGTGTTCTTTTAATTCAGCAGCGGAGTATACTAAAAAGCGCGCGCAGCGCAGCTTGGTCGCCATATCCGCAAGCTTAAAGGAAATACCCTGCTGTGCAGCAATCGGCTTGCCGAACTGGATACGCTCTTTGGCATAGTCAAGCGCCTGCTCAAACGCACCCTGGGCAATGCCAAGTGCCTGTGCGGCAATGCCGATGCGTCCGCCGTCCAGTGTCGCCATAGCGATCTTAAATCCGTCGCCTTCTTTGCCGAGCAGATTTTCCTTTGGTACTTTTACATCGTTAAAAATCAGCTCCGCGGTAGTAGAAGAGCGGATGCCCATTTTGTCATAATGGTCGCCGAACTCAAAGCCATCCCAGCCTTTTTCCACAATAAAAGCAGAGATGCCGCGGGTGCCGATATCCGGTGTCGTGACTGCGAATACAACATAGGTATCAGCCTTTGGAGCATTGGTAATAAAAATCTTTCCGCCGTTTAACAGATAGTAGTCGCCTTTGTCCAGTGCGGTCGTTTCCGTACCGCCTGCGTCAGAGCCTGCATTCGGTTCGGTCAGCCCAAACGCGCCGATCTTTTCGCCTTTTGCGAGAGGAACCAGGTATTTTTGCTTTTGCGCTTCGTTGCCGAATGCAAAGATCGGGAATGAACCAAGAGATACGTGCGCCGATAAAATAACGCCGGAACCGCCGTCTACTCTGGAAAGCTCTTCTACCGCGATTGCGTAGCTGTTGACATCAAGCCCGGCTCCGCCGTATTCCTTTGGATACGGAATGCCCATCAGTCCCATTTCACCGAGCTTTTTCACAGCTTCGTCAGGAAAACGGTTTTCCTGGTCTAGCGAAAAGGCGATTGGTTTGATCTCCTCTTCGGCAAAGGCACGGATTTTTGCCCGCAGCTCTTCTTGTTCTGGTGTTGTCTGGAATAACATAACATTGCCTCCTTTTTGCTGGATTTTTTACATGATATATATGAATTAACTAATAAAAAATGAACTGTGTGTAAAATTTTCTGTATATTTTTGCTAAATTCAATATAACAAATCATTGGAAAATTGTCAACAAATAAATTGGGTGAACAGAGGGGAGGGAGCGGTTTTGGTGAATATTTTTCTTGACATAGAAATAAATAGGGTTATGATAGGGATAGAAGGGATGCTAGAGCGAACAAGTTTGAGTTACTTTGGTAAATTTTTACAAGAAGGGACGCCAGGAAAAAGGATGGGTACACTCTGGCGGCGTCAGTTCCAGAATGTTAAGAATTGCTAGTACAGCGTTGCAGAAATAACAGTGAATACAGTGCACGTTATTTTTGTCAGCACAAGGCGGAGGAAGGAGGCGATGCCGGGTGCATCGGTGACTGACGACAACGCGGTGATGGCAGAAATAGCGGGTGCTGTATTCACTGTTATTTCTGCAATGCTGTACTAGGTATCCTGCTGCTACGCCCTGGCTGTGTCCGGTCGCGCCACCTAGTTCGCTGCCTACTGGCAGCTAAAGGTGCCGCTTGGCTGCGCCCCTAGTTGTTTTGCAGAATACCAAGCAATTCTAACCATTCTTCCAAAGCCGCCGCCAGAGTGTATCCATCCTCTCTCCCGGCGTCCCTTCCTGTAAAAATATACCAAAGCAATTCAAATCTGTTCGCTGTAGGAGAAAGGAAACATTATGAACATAAAATTAGTAAGGGCAAAAATTAACAATGCAAAAGAAATACATGCTATGCAGGTAGAAGCCTTTAAAGCTCTGCTGGAAAAATATCAGGATTTTGACACAAATCCTGGAAATGAAAGTCTGGAAAAGGTGGAAGCACGTTTCAAACAGGATGTTACATTTTACTATTTTATTTGTGTTGGCGGGCAAAAAGCTGGAGCTGTCCGTATTGTTGACGAAAAAGAAAGCGGAAAAAACAAGCGAATATCCCCTATATTTATATTGCCCAAATTTCAGGGAAAGGGCATTGCTCAAAAAGCAATCCGGTTGTGTGAAGAACTGCATGGCAGCAAAAGCTGGGAACTGTCCACCATCTTACAGGAACGTAAAAACTGCTATTTATATGAGAAAATGGGGTATCGGCAGACGGGCAAAACAGAAGTCGTTAATGAAAAGCTTACATTGATCTTTTATGAAAAAATGTGAACAGTTGCAGAACATGGTATTGGATTAAGGAGAAAATGTCAAGATGTTAAAAATCATATTTGGAGAAATTGAAAATGCGGTTTATCATCCGCCAACCTATTTTGACCACCAGTATGAGGATGCATGGATTACCGATCCGCTGTCTATTGCAATGATCCGCGAGATCGACCGGTCTGAGGTAGTTAGTGCGCATTTAATTGAAAGCCCAGTGCTTGGCGCGATTTCGCCAAAGGAAATTTCCGGTGGTGTAAAAACGTTAATGCTTATGGCATTTGACGATTCGGGAAAGGTCTTTAATGCCTCGCTGTGCGGGGATAATTGTGCAAAATGGATTATAAACATTGCGGCAAGAAAGGATCTGACCATTAACCTGCACCATGTGCTGGATTTTAGTTCTGTGGGGGATTTTGACGCACTGATGCTAAATACAAATCGGATGGTTCATGGCTATAGAGAATATCTGGAAGAGGCAATCTGCATTAAGGAGCGATAACAGGATGAAGGGAAAATATCATATTGTTGTACAAAATAAAAGACTGCATTATGAATTTGATATTCAAAGAAATATCACATTGATCCGTGGCGACAGTGCGACAGGGAAAACGACACTGTATGATATGATTTCGTTAGCAGCCAGAAACGGCGACAACTCAGGGGTAAAGGTACTATGAAGCTGAGCAGATTGCAGGAAGCAATATAACGAAGCCCGTGAAGCCAGATTACCTGCTTGTAGAGGATTCCAATTCTGGATACGAATTTTTTCAGGAGGTTTGCCGAAAACAGGGGATTTTCTGTGAACATTCCGGGGGAAAATCAAAGATTATCCAGAAGCTGCGGACATCGGATTTTGAAAATAAGCTTGTGATTGCAGACGGAGCTTCGATTGGACCGGAAATGAATGAGCTGAATCAGTATATGAAAATACATCCAGGTACAAAGTGCTATTTGCCGGAATCTTTTGAGTGGATAATATTAAAATCAGGCATGATCGATGGCAATGCACTGAAAGACTTGCTGGAGCATCCGCAGGATTTTATCGAAAGCCAGGAGTATTTTAATTGGGAACGATTTTTTACAAGCCTTTTGGTACAGTATACAAAGGATACGTATCTGCATTATAAAAAGCAGAAATTAAATCCAGCTTACCTGTCAGAAAAATCCCAAAATGCGATTCTGAATGTAATAAAAGGAATTGTGTTTCATAAAAAATGTTAGAACATGAATTGTTTTGGACAATTTTTACAGGAAGGGATGCCAGGAGAGAGCATTGGCACATAATGAGATAAGTATGCGAAAATACTATGTTGACAATATACGTTGGATTATCATTTTACTTCTTGTTCCCTACCATGCAGCAATGGCGTGGAATGTATGGGGAGAACCAAATTACATTTATTTTGAAGGCAATAAAATAATTAGCAGCATTGTAGTATTTTTTAGTCCGTATTTTATGCCGCTTATGTTTTTCATTGCAGGCATTTCCACAAGATTTGCGCTGCAAAAGCGGACAATCGGGCAATATGTGTTGGAAAGGACGAAAAAATTACTGCTGCCATTTATTTTGGGGACAGTGCTAATTATGCCGCCTATGACATATATAGCCGATAAATTTAATTATGGTTATCAAGGGAATTTATTTGGGCATTATACTGTTTTCTTTACACATTTTACTGACTTAACAGGTGCTGACGGTGGTTTTTCGGTTGGACATTTTTGGTTTATTCTATATCTGTTCCTAATTTCGCTGATTGCTGTTGGAATTCTCGTGATACAAAGAAAAATAATGTACCGAAAAGATATTGATATACCGCTTGTGCTGATTTTTCTTTGGGGATTACCGTTGCCGCTTTTTAGCGGATTGCTTTCGATAGGAGGAAAAAGCCTTGCGGAATATACGTACATTTTTCTTGTTGGCTACTATATTTTCTCAAATGATGATGCAAGCAGCAAAGCAGAAAAATGGAAATGGATGTTCTTGTGTATAGGCATAACAGCAACGATTTTCAATGTATATCTGTTTATTTGGTCCGATACACAGCAGACATTGTTTAATACGATTGCTAAATATATATCGGAGTGGTTTATGGTTAGTGCCTTGTTAGGGATTGGAAAAGGGTATTTGAATTTTAACGGGGAAATATCAAAATATATGTCAAAAAGGTCCTATACTTTTTATATTTTTCATTTTATTTGGGTAGTGTTGTTCCAATATCTTTTATTTAATGTATGTAGTGGCAATATAATTTTACGATATGTCTTACCAGTGCTTTTTGCATATGGGGCAACATTGCTATGTTGTGAGATTTGTAACAGAGTCTCTTTCTTCGCTTTCCTTAGATGAGTTTGTATTTTCCTTGCAGACAAAAGAGTAATAGAGCGATAAGCGAATGGTTGTACTATGGTAGAATCTTGCTCTAAGAAAGTGGCGGTTTCCTCTGTGTGGGCTTCCGTCAATACCTTTAGTGCCGCAAGCGGGGATTTTGCCAAAGCTGCGGCGATATTTCTCCCTCTAATCCCTACAAACCAGCAAAAAGCAAAATGGACGTTGATTTCTGGAAATTTCTTTTCGCCGTCCTTCACGGACAGCCTGCGTATTTGCCAAACGGGAGAGGAAATTTCCTGTTGACTATAATCTGCAAACGGGAAGTTACTTTTCTAAAAATTTCAAAAACCTCTTGTCATTCATCTGTTCGTTTGTAATATAGTTACCATCTAAAAATAATGCATAAGTTGTAATTGGTGTTGGAGCGTTTTGTGCGTCCTCCTTGTTTTGTAAGTGAACCGACTTGAATTTTATAGATTTTTCTTTCGCAATGTTTTCAATTACAGGAATGTATTTTGCATTAAACGGACACTGATTGGTGTAATACAGAACATATCCCATCTCATCAATATGAGGGTGTTTTGCACATTCTTTGAATTTTGGCAATAAAGCACTTTCGGTAAAAGATAAATTCCATAGCTGAATACCGTTATCCGCTTCATCGCTGACGGCAAACCCTTTGTATTTTAAAAATTTAGGGTCTGCCAGAAATGGTTTTTTCTTTGCCGCAGATAATATACATAGTCCTTTTTTTCCTTTGTTTTTGCTATTCTCAATGCAAATATTCAGTAGTTCCGCCCCATAGCCATGTCCTTTAAAAGAACCGGCTACCCATAAACAGTCAATATACATATAGCCATCTGCGACAATGGGATTCCAAGCATTTTCAGCGGGTATATATTCAATAAAACACTTTCCCCGTTGTTCACTTTTAAAAAAAACCAAACCATCATCAAAACGTTCTTTTAACCATTCTTTTTTTGATGACACTTGAATATCATTATTGTTTGAAATTGCACAACATATATGCTCTTTTTCTATATTCTCATTTGTTACTCTGATATATTCCATAAGCACACCTCTGTAATTTTTTTAGCGTTGCTCCATTATACCTCCATTTTTTCAAAAATGAAAGCAATTCCTTATACTTCCTGTTCATCAAAACGGAACTTGAACAGGGCAGCGGCAAGTATAATTCAAAGGGGCGATAGCAATTTCCAGCGTTTCAGTGTCGGAAACCATTCAAGCATAATTTTTCTAGCTTCTTCTTCGCTCATATTGGGGTTAGCAGCAGCCATATTCGGTACACAGACCTCGATCATTTCTTCCATCGTACCATTAAAAGTAAACTTACCGTTTTCAAAGCAATACTTGCAGTATTCTTCATTTTTGCTGCCATCTGCATTTGTTCCGTACAGTTCATCAGCATCTCCCATAGGCATACCGCAGCACTGACAAAATTTCTGATTCATTTCATTCATTTTTGTTACCTCTTTCTTTCTAAATTGTGCTTAAAGTTTCTGTATAGCTGTATTACTATGGTCATTAGTATAGCACATATATCTTGACACCTTTTGTCAAGGTTTATTTTTTTTATATATTTCTTGTGCCTGTTCAGCTAAAATACCTTTTAAATACTTTGGTTCAATGATTTCAACTTGTGCCCCAAATGAAAGCAGATAACCAGTAAGCCATGTATCAACCGGCATTTCAGTACAAACAATTAAATCACCGTTTTTTTGATATTCAATTTCTGATTCGTCAAATTCATCATAGACACGATATGCAATAGCTTTTGAAAACGAAAGGACTATTTTAGGGTATATCTGTTGCAGATTATTTTTTTCTTCCGGGTATGGTCTTGGCTCAAATGTGTCCTCTAATAATTCCAGCTCTAATATACGGTTTAATTTGAATATGCGAAAATCTTGTTTTTCCATACAAAATGCTTTTAAATACCATTCTTTTGATTTATAAGATATTTTTAATGGTTGAACGATTCGTGTGCTTCTTTTGCTGTTAGAGTTTTCATAAACTATCTTTACTTCCCTACACTGAATTACCGCTGTTTTCAAAATTTCAAATTTTGAGTTATCATAAATGCGTTTTCCCCAACGTGAAAAATCCACTTCAAGCCAATTTCTTGTATTTACATTGAAAATCGCTGATAACTTTGTTAGTAATTCTTTTTCGCCAGTATAGCCTGTGGCAAATATACTTTGTATTGCCGTCAATACTTCCTGCTTCTCATTTTCGGATAATATTGCTCTGTCCAAAATAAAATCCTGCAATAAGTATATACCGCCGTTTCTTCCCGGTTCAGCATAGATCGGGATACCCGCACTGCTTAATGCGTCTACGTCACGATAAATTGTTCTTGTAGAAACTTCAAATGCAGATGCTAATTCAGGAGCAGTAGCACGTTCCTTGTCTAAAAGATAATATAACATTTTGAATAAGCGATTATCTGACATCATTTCACCTCCTCTATAAGAATATCATAAAAATCTTGACATGGTTTCAAAACCGTTTTGCAGGTCCCGGATCATATGCAAGAACAGTTCCACATGAATTACTTGTAAAAATAATGAATGATTCAAAACAACGATCAGATTTTTTAAATCAATATGTCTGTGGTATGGGTAAAGACAATTTGTTGGCAAAAGGCGATTTATAAACTATAATTCCTAAAATACCTACGGTTTGTCGAAAAACATCGAAAAAAACAAATGCCTGTGATAAACTGCTTGTATGGGTGTTATCAAGATGGTAGGCGGTTAGCCCTCTGCGGAGGGACTGTGACCCTCCGTTTACATAGAAACCCGAAAGGGAATCGAGTTACAAATAGGATTCTCACCTTGCAATTTACCCTTGATTTCTAAAATGACAAATCTGAACTGCGAGTTCGTAAAGTATGAATTTGAAATTTTGACATCTTGATTGTACGATTCGCACTTCTATGCTATGATAGAGGAAGTAACGAGAATACTGAGCTTTGAGCAGGAATAATGGTAAGAGGTGACAATATGGCAGTATGTTATAAAAAGCTGTGGAAAATGCTGATTGATAAAGACATGATAAAAAAAGACTTGCGCTTGCAGACTGGTTTCAGTACGACAACAATGTCGAAGTTGTCTAAAGATGAAAATGTCAGCATGGATGTATTAGAAAAAATTTGTTTCGTATTAAATTGCGATGTTGGAGACATCATGGAATTTGTTCCTGATAAAAAAGAGGAACCGTAAGGAGGCAAAACATTATGGATCATTCTTATCCGTATATAGCGTCCTTGACCAGAGAACCGTTCCTTTTCTATGAAATGCGTTCCACCGCAAAGCTGATGAGCGAAGGACGCTCAGATGAAGCGGTTGTAACAGAAATTGTGGAGCAGAATCTTTTTCAGTATCCAACTGAAAAATCGATTACACGGATGGCAAAAGCCTGTATGAAACGACTTCATGCTCTGGAAGATGAAACTCTGGTTTCCGCGATTGCATCGCAGCCGACAGAGATAGCAAAGCAGATCTGCCTGTATGCGATGATGAAGCAGAGCCGACTTGTTTGGGAGTTTATGCTGACAGTCATTGGAGAGAAGTATCGGTTAAGGGACACGTCCTTTGGCAAGATAGATTTGAATACGTTTTTTATGCGTTTGCAGGAGCAGAGTGATACCGTAGCTTCCTGGAGCGACAGCACACTCACAAAGTTAAAACAGATTATTGCCAGAGTGCTTGTGGAGACGGAGTATCTCGACAATCGGAGGGCAGATCATTTGAATCCAGTATGGCTGCATCCTGTTTTGGAGAATGCCATCAGAAACAATGGCGATACAGCGGTGCTGCCAGCGTTTAATTGCTTTTCATAAACATAAGCGTATAACGAAATGCTCCAGTGAAGCATTTTGTGTAGGAGGTAGTCAATGAGTGACAAGGTGAATTTCGGCGTAGCCGAAAGAGAGGGCGGCCTGGGCCGCATAAAAGAACGTCTGGACAAAGTTCGGGCATTGATTCAGGAGCCGGAGTTCCTGGAAGGCAAGGGACTCAGCAATGAGGTGAATATCAGAATCTTTTGTTATGAGCCGGAAAATGAAATGCTAGTTCGGCATTTTGTAAATCAGATGGAAACCGACCAGTCGCTGGATTGCCATTTGAAGATTTGCAATTTATATAAAACATTTCTCTCTATCTGCGATGACATGGACATCACAGATGCAATTCCCGATATGGAAGAAGCTGATGGAAGTGTGTATCTTCTGGAGCAGCTAAATTTCGCAATCGGCAATGGAGAGTTTATTGATAAGATCCAGTACGAGCCACATGAACCAGGCGATGTACTGATGCTTACGGGTGTGGGTGAAGTATTTCCATTTATGAGAATCCATACATTACTGGAAGCTTTGCAGCCGTATTTTTCGGATGTTCCGATTCTTGTTATGTATCCGGGTGAGTTTGACGGTCACCAATTAAAACTTTTTAATCGTCTGACACCAAATGACTATTACCGGGCATTCAACGTGATAGAGTGAGTGTTAGCGAGAAAAATATGCTTGCATATTTGGCGAGCGGCAAACGATGATTATGGACAAAGTCCATAATAGATGAAGGGGGATAAAGCCATGAAGATTGGAGATATGTTTGCGGACGACATCAACCGCAAAATCAATGGTGTAATTAAAGTAGATCAGGCTGCTGACGATGTAATTGAACAGGAGTTAAATGAATACGTTATCACCAGAGAATTGAAAAAGCATTTTATTACATTTTTCAATTATTACGGGAATGCCTTTGATCAGCCAACAGCAGATATGGGTGTGTGGATCTCCGGTTTTTTTGGAAGTGGTAAATCTCATTTCCTGAAAATGCTTTCTTATCTTCTGAAAAATAAAGAAGTAAAAGGTGTCCGCAGTGCAGAGCGTTTCCGTAAAAAATTTGAAGATGATCCGGCAACCTTTATGTTGATTGATCGTGCTGCCAAGGGACAGACAGAGACAATTCTGTTTAATATCGACATCGAAGGATTCAGCAATAAAGACAAGACTGCTGTCCTTCGTGTTTTCGCAAAAATGTTTTATAACCATCTGGGATTTTACGGTGAAAATCTGAAAGTCGCCATGATGGAGCGTTATATTGACCAACAGGGAAAGACGGAGGAGTTCCAGAGAATTTTTGAGGAAAAAAAAGGAAAATCCTGGCTGGAAATGCGTCGTGCATTTGCGTTCAATGGCAAGTTCATTATCCCAACTCTGATGGAAGTTTTGGATATGAGCGAAGACGACGCACGAGGCTGGTTCAATGATAAAACCGCAACAGAAATTTCTATCGCACAGCTTGTGGAAGATATGAAAGCCTACGTGGATACCAAACCGGCGAACTTCCGTCTGCTGTTTATGATTGACGAGGTTGGTCAGTATGTTGGTACAGATACTGATATGCTATTGAATCTCCAGTCTCTGACAGAAAAGATTGGCAGTGAGTGCGAAGGTAAGATTTGGGTCATCTGCACCGGACAGGAAGCGATTGATGAAATCATCAAAGTTCGTGCCGATGAGTTTTCCCGTATTCAGGCTCGCTTCAAAACAAGACTGAGCTTATCTTCTTCCTCTGTGGATGAAGTCATCCAGAAGCGTATTTTGAAAAAGAAACCAGAAGCGGCTGCTGATTTGGAAAATGTTTATGAGCAGAATGATTCCGTTTTGCGTAACCTGTTCAGCTTCAGCGGTTCCATTCTGGATATTAAAGGGTATTCTGGTTCGAAGGAGTTCACTGAGAATTTCCCGTTCGTGCCGTATCAGTTTATCATTATGCAGAAGGTATTTGCAGAAATCCGTAAGCACGGAAATTCTGGCAAGCATCTTTCCGGCGGTGAGCGTTCCATGCTTTCCGGCTTCCAGGAGGCGGCACAGAAAATTCAGGAGAAGGACGAATATGCACTTGTTCCATTCTTTCGTTTTTATGATACCGTACATACTTTCTTGGACGGTACTATTCGCCGAGTCATTGAGCGTTGCCAGAAAGCCGCAGACAATGGTGATGGCATCGAAAAACAGGATGTGGATGTGCTGAAACTTCTGTATCTGATTCGGTATATTGATGATATTCCTTCTAATCTGGATAATATCGTTATTCTGATGGCAGATGATATTCGTGTGGATAAAATTATTATGCGTGAAGCTGCCCGTGGCTGCCTTGACCGTCTGATTAGCCAAAACTATATCGGCAGAACAGGCGATACTTATAACTTCCTGACAGATGAAGAACAGGATATTCAGCGTGAAATCCGGGATACCAACGTGGATACCGCTTCTATCGTGGAGCGTATTGCCCAGATGATTTACGGTGATATTTTTACAACCAAGAAATTCCGCTATGGAAAATATGACTTTGCGTTCGACCAGATGGTAGATGGCATTACGGTCGGCGTGGCTATGGGCGGTATGCGTTTGCGTTTTCTGACCGTTGCAACCGATGCCGCAGAAAAAACAGAGTTCCGCCTGATGACAGAATCCAAAGGCAACGAAGCCATTGTTGTTCTGGATGATACGCCATACTATGAATCGCTGGAATCTGCCATGAAGATTCGTAAATATGTAAAGCAGAGAAACGTAAGCCAGCTTCCAAAGAGTGTGCAGAAAATCATCAGCGATCAGCAGGATGAAGCCGGAAAATACGAGCTGAGTGCCATGACAGAATTGCAAAATGCCATCGAGGGGGCACAGTTCTATGTAGATGGGGAACATCTGGAAATGAAAGGTGGAAATGCCAAGAGTAAAATTGACCAGTCTTTGGAATATCTGGTTGCTCATGTATATAGCAAGCTCGATCTGATTACAGAAAATGCAGGCAGTGATGCAGATATTATTGCTATTCTGACTGGTACTGTTACCATGCTCCCAGGCATGGAGCCGAACCGTGATGCTGCTTTGGCAATGGAAGAATATCTGGAAATGCAGGATGCGAAAAAGCTGCCGACTTCTATGGCAGATGTACAGAGCAAATACAGTGCAATTCCGTATGGCTGGAAGGAAATCGACATTGCTGCGGTTGCGGCACATCTGATTTATTCCCAGAAAGTAACCATCAAATATGCAGGCAATACCATTCAGCCGGATGACCCGAAACTGCCGGATATGCTCCGTAAAAAGAGTGAAATCGGCAAGACTTCCATTAGTAAACGTAAAACCATTTCCGCTGCCATGATGCGGGATGTAAAAGAAATGCTCCGTGAGTATTTCGATATTATGGATGTGCCGGATGATGAAGATGGTTTGATTCGCTTTGTAACCGAAAAATTCAGCGAACAACGGGATTACTATGCTTCTTTGAACGACCGTTACGAAGGACATAAATACCCGGATCGTGGACTGGTGCAGACAGCTATCAATCTTATGGATGATGTTCTTTCTCAGAAGAAAGACAATATCGCACTGATTGAGCGTGTACTGAAAAAAGAGGATGACTTGTTTGAAAACAAAGAATCCATGAGCAACGGCATTGAGAATTTCTTCAAAACGCAGGTAACGGTATTTGACCAGGCAGTGCAGTTTGAAAAATCTCTGCATGATGATCTTGACCGTATTGCGGAAAATGAAGAAGCTCATAAGGCACTGAATACCATTCGTCTGATTACGATGGTTCAGCTAGGCGGTAAGTTCAACTATAACCGGATTCGGGAATTGAATCCACTGATGGATACCATTCGTACTGCTCATGATAAGATGCTGGAAGAAAAACGTACAGAGGTTTTGGAAACAGTTCGTCAGTGTATGGAAGCAACCCATACTACCGCAAATGGAGATTCCAAGGCATCTCATCTGATTGGAAAATCAGACAAGTATTTCAGTCAGTGCAAGGAGAAAATTGCAGAATTAAAGAGCCTTGCCCTTCTGGACGCCATGTTCCTGCCAATGTGCCAGTATAAGGATGATATGGTCAGCCGTATTGAAGCAGTTCTCGCACCGCCAGCTCCGAAGCCGCAGATTCAGCCGACTCAGACAGGAAAAAAACCGGTTCCGGCAAAGAAAAAGGTAGTTCGTGCCTACAACCGTCAGGTTGTATTCCAGGCAAAAACCTTACAGACGGATGCGGATATTGATGATTATGTAGAGAAAATTCGCTCTCAACTGAAACAGTTGCTGAAGAATTGCGACGAGATTAAGCTGAATTAAGGAGACGACTATGGATAAGAATGCGATAAAAAAGTTTGCTGTCTGGGCAAGAACAGAGCTGATCGCCCGTGTTTCACTGAAAGGCATGGAATACGGTATCACAGAGGACAATATTGTTGATGTTGCATCTGACAGCGTGGGCGGTAGAGTTCTGACGGATGCTGAGAAAAAACAGCGTCAGGCTCTGATATCCGAGATTAACGATAAAGGATACAAGCAGGTTATGGAGGAGGCCGCCTACACTTGGTTTAACCGCTTCTCTGCCCTGCGCTTCATGGAGGTTAACAGCTATCTCCCTTCCCATGTGCGTGTATTTACAGATGAGGAAAATAATTTTAAACCGCAGATTATTACCGAAGCCATTCATCTGGATTTGGATGGACTGGATATGGAAAAGGTCTATGAACTGAAAGAAGCTGAAAAGACCGAAGAACTGTATAAATATCTGCTGATTGTGCAGTGCAACGCTTTGAATAAGATTTTGCCGGGAATGTTCCAGAAAATCAGCGACTACACGGAGCTTCTTCTGCCGGACAACCTGCTGAGAGATGGCAGCGTGATTCAGCAGATGATTGAGTTGATACCGGAGGAGGACTGGAAGGATGCCGTGCAGATTATCGGCTGGCTGTATCAGTATTACAACAGTGAGAAAAAAGACGACGTGTTTGCTGCCCTGAAAAAGAATGTCAAAATCACAAAAGAGAATATCCCTGCCGCTACCCAGTTGTTTACGCCGGACTGGATTGTTCGTTACATGGTAGAGAACAGCCTTGGCCGTCTGTGGCTGGAGGGACACCCGGATGCTAAGAATCAGTTTCTGCCGACAGAGGAAGAACGGTCTGCCTATGTTGCCGGAAAGTGTGATCTGAAAGATACCAAATGGCATTACTATCTGGAAGAAGCTGAGCAGGAGCCGGAAGTACAGGCACAGCTTGCCGAGATTCACAAGGAATACGCAGCACTGGCACCGGAACAGATGAAAGTGATCGACCCATGCTCCGGTTCCGGTCATATCCTTGCGTATATGTTCGATGTGCTGATGAAAATTTATGAATCCTATGGTTATACTACCCGCGAAGCGGTGGCAAGCATAGTGGAGAATAATATTTATGGACTGGATATTGACGACCGTGCGGCACAGCTTGCATACTTTGCGGTGATGATGAAAGCCCGTCAGTATGACCGCCGCTTTTTCAGCCGTGGCATTCAGCCCCATGTGTATGCCATTGTGGAGAGCAACCATGTGGACAAATTTGCTGTGGAGTATTTCTGCAATGGGGATGCCAAGCTGAAAGAGGCTATGGATAACATTATCAGCGAACTGCATGACGCAAAGGAATATGGTTCCATTTTGACAGTCACGCCGCAGGATTGGACTATGCTTTATAACCGTTTTGCGGAGATTACAGAAGATATCAATATGTCCCGTGAAACGGCACTGAGAGAGTTACTGCCGCTAGTACAGGTGGCGGAAGCATTGGCTCAGAAATATGATGTGGTGGTGACAAATCCGCCGTATATGAGTGCGTCCAATATGAACCCAAAGTTGAATGAGTTTGTTAAAAATAATTATGCTGATTACAAAAGCGACTTCTTTTCAGCGTTTGTCATTCATGCGTCACAATTGACAAAACTGAGTGGTTATTGCGGCTTTTTTACACCTTATGTATGGATGTTCATTCAGAGCTATGAAAAAATGCGTAATTATCTGTATGAACAAGCAACCATTGAAACATTAATTCAGTTTGAATACTCTGCTTTTGAGGAAGCAACGGTTCCAGTATGTACTTTTGCTTTCCAGAATCGCCATGTACAGAAGAAGGGATGCTATTTGCGTTTGGTAGACTTCCGTGGCGGCATGGAAGTTCAGCGACAGAAAACGCTGGAAGCAATCTCAAACCATGATTGTGGATTCTATTACGAGCAAAACACTGATAATTTTTCAAAAATTCCGGGGAGTCCTGTGGCATATTGGGCGAGCGAAGCGTTTATCCGTGGTTATCGGAACAAGACAGTATCGGATTTTGGTGTAGCAAGGAGCGGTCTTCAGACTGGGGACAATAATCGCTTTTTGAAATATTGGCAGGAAGTTTCTGTAAACCAAATTGCTTTTGGAATGCATAGTAAAGCTGAATTCCTAAATACGAAAAAAAAATGGACACCGCAAATAAAAGGTGGGGAATACAGAAAATGGTATGGCAACTTTGATTACATTGTAAATTGGGAAAACGATGGCGCCATGATCCGACAATGCAAGGGCTGTCGATTAAATGCAATGGTGAATGATGATTTGTATTTTAGAACAGGTGTTACGTGGTCACATACAACATCAAGTATTTTTGGGGCAAGATATTTGCCAGGAGGATGCTTGTTTAATGTAGAAGCCCCAACATTATTTGTAAGTCAAAAACGAGAGTATTATATGCTTGCTTTTTTAAATTCCGCTGTTGCACAGTATTATTTAAACGCAATAAATGCTACCATGCATTATCTTGTTGGTAATATTTCTGCTCTACCAGTGGCTGAAGTTAATAATAATACGGTGGATGATTTGACAGCAAAAAACATAGCTATATGTAAAATAGATTGGGATTCCTTTGAAACCTCATGGGATTTCCAGCACCACCCATTGATTCACAAAGTATCCACCATTGCAGAAGCCTTTAACCAGTGGCAAGCTGAATGTGATGACCGTTTTAGTCAGTTGAAAGTCAACGAGGAAGAACTGAACCGCATTTTCATCGCCATTTATGGATTGCAGGACGAGATGACACCAGAGGTCGAGGATAAAGATGTAACCGTCCGCAAGGCAGACCTTGGGCGTGATATTCGTTCTTTCATTTCCTACGCTGTGGGATGTATGTTTGGTCGATACTCTCTTGATGTGGACGGTCTTGCTTACGCCGGCGGAGAATGGGATGCCAGCAAGTATGTGTCTTTCCCTGCCGATAAGGATAACATTATCCCGATTTGTGACGATGAATACTTTGAGGATGATATTGTCGGTCTGTTCGTAGAGTTTGTGAAAACAGTCTATGGTGCAGAGACATTGGATGAAAATCTGAAATTCATTGCTGATGCACTGGGTGGCAAAGGTCAGCCGAAGGAGGTAATCAGAAATTACTTCCTCAACGATTTCTATGCTGACCATTGCAAGATTTACCAGAAACGTCCGATTTACTGGCTGTTTGACAGCGGCAAGAAAAACGGCTTTAAGGCGCTGATTTATATGCACCGATATCAGCCGGACACCATTGCCCGTATCCGTACCGACTATGTGCATGAACAGCAGGCTCGTTATCGTACAGCTATTGCCGATCTGGAACAGCGTATAGCCAATGCTTCCACCGGCGAGCGTGTGAAACTAAATAAAAAGCTGACTGCTTTGCAGGCTCAAGATACCGAGATCCGTACCTATGAGGAAAAGATTCATCACCTTGCCGACCAGATGATTTCTATTGACCTGGACGATGGCGTGAAGAAAAATTATGCAATTTTCCAGGATGTTTTGGCTAAAATAAAGTAAAGGAGGACTTGCGTATGATGACAAGAGCGATATTTTGAATGGTTATAACGTGCCGGAATATGAAGTGTTGCATACACAGAGCCGGGAATATATCGTAGATGACCTCCTTGATGTGATAAAGGAATGTGGAAATCTCATTTTTTAATGGAGAGGTTCAAAGAGAACAATCATCTGGCATGACAGCAAGCCCAATTTTACTTCTGAAAAAATATTGTCATATCATCGAGTGTTTTGCAAAACAGCAGGGACTTTCATTGGATGCGGCATTGAGCTTTTTCCATCATTCTGAGGTTTATCAGTTGATTCGAGATGGTGTATCGGATATGCACTGTATGAGTGACGCGTATTTGGCGGATGAACTGGAACAGGAATATAGTCTAAATATGGAATAATAGCTGGTTTCTAAATTTTGGATTCAGTGAGTCCAAAATTTAGAAACACTGAAAATAATGTGAATATCTAAACATAGGGAGGTGCTATATGACACTACAAGAAGTGGTTGCAAGATTTAATACAACCCCATTTTTGTTTGCAGGATCTGGTATTACTCGAAGATATTACGGATTACCAGACTGGGTTGGTTTATTGACGTACTTTGCCGGGAAGGTAAAGAAAGATCCGTTTGCTTATAGATTCTATGAAAGTAAAGCCAGTGAGGTGGAACATACAGCAGAAAAACTTCCATTGGTTGCAAGCTGTGTTGAAAAAGATTTTAATGATGCCTGGTTTTATAATGAAGAAGGAATACGTTCTGATTCGGAAAAAGTACACAATGCAGTTTCCGCAGGTGTTTCTCCTTTTAAAGCGGAAATAAGTGAATATATTACTTCGCTTTCTACGGTTGATCCTGTTTATGCGGAGGAAGTTGAAAAACTTAGAAACATTGCAAAAGATAATTTATCCGGTGTTATTACAACAAATTATGATTGCTTTTTCGAGAATATTTTTGAAGGTTATAAAATTTTTGTGGGACAGGATGAACTGGTGTTTTCACAGTTGCATGGAATTGCAGAAATTTATAAAATTCATGGTTCTGTACAAAATCCAGAATCTATTGTTATTAACAAAGCGGACTATCAGAAGTTTCATGACAAAGGCAAATATCTTGCGGCAAAACTGATGACGATTTTCATGGAATATCCGATTATTTTTGTAGGGTATTCTATTTCAGATTCAGATATTCAGGCAATTCTTAGCGACGTTGTAGAATGCCTGCCATTGGATAAAATAGAAATGTTACAAAAACGCTTTGTGTTTGTTGAATATAAGTTGAATTTTATTGGAAGTGAGATTGCTTCACATTCGATGGTTATACAAGGTAAATTGTTGGAAATGACTAAAATCACACTCTCGGATTTTAGCTTGTTATATGATGCTTTGTCTTTGAAAAAAGCGGCTTTGCCAGTTAAATTACTGCGCAGGTTTAAAGATGAGCTTTATACTTTTGCCTTGACTCAACAACCAGGACCAACGATGCAGGTTGCTTCGCTGGAAGATGGTCGTATTGATGAAAATATGCTCGCCTTGACCATTGGCTTGACTTCAACAGGTGTGTATGGCTTGGCAAGAGCAGTAAATTCTGAACAATGGTACAGAAACATTATTTTGCATGATTCAATATATCCATGCGAACAACTATTGGAATTTGTTTATCCAGAGCTTGCAAAACAGAATTCTTGGAAGCTACCGGTGTGGTATTATATTTCAAAGTCCAGTATAAAAAGCGAATTAGCGGAAGAAAAAGCACCACGTTTATATAGTGAAATTGTCACAGAGTCAACAATTAAACGTAATTGCTCTGCGATTGGAGAAAGAACCGCGTGGGAAGTGTGGACGCAAGAAAAAGGTAATTTAATGAAGGCTATTCGTTTGCTGGGGTGTATGACAGAAGAAAAAATAAATGTTAATCAGTATCGAAGTATTTTGGAAGCAATATTTACAGAGAACAACAATATTTTAAGTTCTTTAGATAGTCCGAATCGTAGTAATCTTCATAGAATGATTAGAATATATGATTTTCTGAAATATGGACAAAAAAAGACCCCGTGATTCAAGCATATGCAAGCAGACACCATCACGGAGACTCGGACAGTTGGAATACAGGCAACATAGCATCTGTAAACAGACACCAACATGGATGCACTATAAACCTATGCTTATTATATGAGGAGAATTATTTTTTGTCAATGACCAGATTTTGGATAATGAAGTTCAAAGAAACCCTGCCGGAGAAAAGTCTCAAATATTTGAAGTCTGTGGTTGCTTTTGCCAATGGAACCGGAGGTAAAATTATTTTCGGAAATGCCGATAAGACCAGAGAAGTGATTGGCTTTGACAAGGAAGATGTATTCAAAAAGATGGATGTCATTCGTGAGTTAATTATCAACACTGTGGTATATCGCAGTTATCTGGATCATGGAACGATACAGGTTGCTGTTTATGATAACCGGCATTCCAAGAATTATTGGCAAAGTAAAGAAAGCCGGACTGAGAGAACCGGAGTTTATTGGCGGTCAGGTTGATTTGATTAAGGATAACAGTGACCTCAATGACCCCGATAGTGCCGGAAAACTGCCGAAAAAAGAAAAAGGAAAGGAAGGTAGAGGATGGATACCGACAAAGTAATACAAGATTTGAACCGGCGGTTTGCCGCCCCTTTGCCGGAATTTTATCAGCGTCGTATCATCTTCTGGTATGATGAAGATAAAGAATTTGAGGACAAGTTGGACGAGGTGGTTCTTGAAAATGCAAAGGTGGTTGCACTGACTGGAAACAACGCATTTTCTGTGAAGAAGCTGCTTTCAGTAGACGATTTGACTACAAACTATCTGGTTTACAGTCCACTGGCGTACAATCGCCCGGATGATAACTGGCTTTTAGATATAGAGCTTTACAGCGAGGAGTTCCGGGCAGATTTGATTTCTATTTGGATGGATGAGATGGGACTTGCATCGAATCCAGCCATGAGAAAGCAGGTGAAAAATTATCGTGCCTATTTCAATGCGAAAGACCGTCGTTTGAAAATCAGCACCCAGAATAAAGTTCCGACAACTCCGGCACAACTGCATATGGCTGTTATGGCGACAATCTGCGGATTGAAGGACGCACAGCCGAACCAGATTTTACACAGTGTGTTCCGTGCAGGACTTAATTTGAATCACAATGCAGTTTTTCAGGATTTCGAAAAGTATCATGCAGACGGTGCGTTCTGGGCAATGATTCACCAGGGATATGGCTTTGCTGAGGAAGAACCTGATCTTGGACGACTGGCAATCCATTTACTGCTGACCGCTGTTACTCGTACTATACGGCAGGAATATCTTGCCGGACTGGACGGATTTATTTCTATGCCGCACCAGGCGTATTGCTACGATTTCATTTCGGAATGGCTTCATAGCCGAGATATTCAGCAGCTTTACGATATGGCAAGATATGTGGAAGATGAAGCACGTCTGCATCAGCGGTTAGAAAAACTGACGGTTGACGATCTGGTTGGTACAGAGTGCTTCCCGTGCATCAACGAAGTGATTTTGACAAAACTGATGACCGAAATCAGCGACCATATCATTGATGTGGATACCATTACGGGGGCGGTGGAGAAACGTAGAACCTGTGCATGGTATGAGCCATTTGAGAATTTTTATGACGGTATTTTGCAGGTTGCAAATATGCAGAGCTTCTTTAAGGAACACTCTGCCGGATTCCATACCGCAGAAGCAAAGGGCATCTGGAAGGAATATACCGAAAGCTATTATCAGATGGACACTTACTACCGTTTGTTCCACCTGAGTTTCCAAAAGAGCCTGGAGACTTCCAATATTCTGCTGGACGATCTGTTCAAGCACGTTGTTGATAAAGTGGAAGGACTTTATACTCACTGGTTCTTAGGTGAACTGGGTAGCAACTGGTCGGATGTGTGTGCAGACGAACTGGCAACCTATGGCAGGGTTCTGGAAGTACCGCAACAGGAAGAATTTTATTGTTCTCGCATCAAAACTTCAGATACCAGGGTATTTGTGATTATTTCGGATGCTATGCGTTATGAAGTGGCGGCAACGATGGCAGATCAGCTTCGCAGAGAAACACAGAGTAAGGTTTCTCTTGGCAGTATGCAGAGTATCTTCCCTTCTATTACAAAGTTTGGTATGGCAGCACTGCTTCCACATAAGGAATTGACGGTAGAACTTTGGAACGATATTTTGACTGTGCTGGCAGATGGGCAGTCTACGGCAAGCGGCTATCGTGATAAGGTTTTGAAATCAGAAGATCCGGCGAGTGTAGCATTGAAATATAATGACATTATCGCCATGAAGCGGGCAGAACGAAGTGCATTGGTGAAAGGGATGGATGTAGTTTACATCTATCATGATACCATTGATGAAGCAAGCCACACTTCTGATACCACTGTTTTTGCCGCTTGTGATAAAGCTATTTCAGAGCTGAAAAACCTTGTGCGTATTATTGTAAATGAATTTGGAGGTACGAATATTTTGATTACGGCTGATCATGGATTCCTTTATACATACAGCCCGTTGGCTGAGGATGAAAAAGTAGGAAAAAATGAGTTTTACGATGTGGACAGGGAAAACATAAATGATCTTAAAAAAGAAAGTGCGAAGCGCTGTGTGGAGTATGGCAGACGATATGCAATTATGCAAAAAGGCGTACAGCCAAATTACTTATTGCCTGTGAAGTTCCTGGACGGGAAGTCTGACTTTAGCGGTTTTGCACCAAGAGAAAGCATTCGCATTAAGATGAATGGTGGCGGTACGAACTTTGTGCATGGTGGTATCAGCTTGCAGGAAATGGTTGTTCCGGTCATCGAGTATCACTATCTGCGCAACGATTCTATGGAGTATAAACGTAATAAGCAGAAATATGATACGAAGCCGGTAATGGTTAATCTGTTGTCAGCAAACCGTAAAATCAGTAATATGATTTTTTCTCTGAATTTCTATCAGAAGGATGCTGTTGGTGCCAACCGTGAAGCAGCTACCTATCAGGTTTACTTTACGGATGAAAATGGTAAGCAGATTAGTGATGTTCAGAAGATTATTGCAGATAAGACAAGCGATAGTGGTGCAGAACGTACTTTCCGCTGCCAGTTTAATCTGAAATCTCTAAAATACAGCAATACCGCTACTTATTATCTGGTCATTGCAGACGAACAGGGATTACAGATGCCGCAGCGTGAGCCATTCCAGATTGATATCGCTTTTGCGGTGGATGAGTTTGATTTCTTTAGCTAAGACAATGATATCCCACCCAATTAGATCGGCTATAGCATATCATTTTTAAACACACACGCAGGAATCTCCTGCGGCAGTTCCAACGTGCGGTAGCGGTTGAGTACGGTGCGCAGGCATTCGATCCCGGACTGTGGAGCGTTTTTTATACAGGCAGCAGGGAGTGTGCCTTCGGTGCCGCGTTTTAAACAGACAAGCTTAAAGTAGCGATCCCATTCGCTTGTCTCGTAGCGGAAGATTTTTACGGCATGGTGGATGCATTCGTGCTTTACAAGCCTTTGGGACATTACGGCGAGGGCGTCATTGTAGATGACGGCGTTTAAGATGGTACGCGGGCAGTTTGCTTCCCAGGCAGCGTGGATATGGATGTTGTGGGCGGATAAATACTGCTCAAACAGTTTCCGCGTGCCGCTGCCTTTTTCGCGGATTGCAAATTTTCTGCCTTCCAGCTCGGACGCATAGACGATGTCTTTTTGATAAAAATCGTGTGTCTTCCCGCATACAAGTACGAGAGAGTCTTCTACAATCGGGATGCTTACAAGCTCGTGGGATTCGATCGTGCCTTCTACGACCGCGGCATCCAGCTCGTGCCGCAGTAATTTTTGCTCGATTTCTTCAGTATTGCTGACAAAAGAATACAGCTCCAGGTTCGGGCATTCGGCTTCTAGGTCTGCAATCACCTTGGACATCAGGCAGGTGCCGACAGTCAAAGAAGAGCCGATGCGAAGCGTAAGGTGCTCTTTTAAGCGCTGCATGGAAAGCTCCAGATGGTCAAAGCTGCCGACAGTCATAAGCGCGAGGTTTAATAGCTGTTCGCCTTCTTTTGTAATATACAGTTTTTTGTGCAGGCGTTCAAAAAGCTGCACGTGGTAGTGGTCTTCCAGGTCGCGGATCGCCTGGCTGACGGTCGGCTGTGTAAGGTAGAGCCGATTTGCTGCGGCGCTCATTAGTCCGGTTTCCGCAACGGCGATAAATATTTTTAAATGACGGATGGTCATATACATTCTCCATAAAATAACTTTATCTATAGATTTTTCCAATTATTTCAATAATATTTTACGATTTTCTTTTATGGATGGCAAGTATTATAATGAAAACAGATGCAATCTAATTTAACGAAGGGAGATACATAATCTATGAAATATGTGATTCTTGGCGGCGTGGCGGCGGGTACAAAAGCGGCGGCGAAGCTAAAGCGCTGCGACAGGAGCGCGGATGTAAAGATCTTTACGAAGGGGGAGGACATTTCCTATGCCGGCTGCGGGCTTCCTTATTATATTGGCGGCGATATCCCGGACAGGGAAAGCCTGATCGTCAATACGCCGGCAAAATATGCGAATCTTACCGGAGCGCAGGTATTTACCGGATGGGAAGCGACTGCGGTAAACAGCGCGGAAAAAACGGTACAGATTAAAAAGGCGGCAGGGGAGGCCATTACAGAGACGTATGACAAGCTGGTGATCGCGACCGGCGCAGCGCCTTTTGTACCTCCGGTGGACGGCGTGAGGCTGCCTGGCGTATTTTGTGTGCGCACACCGGATGACGTTGTTGCGGCACGCACTTATATCGAAGAACATAGTTGTAAAAAAGCAGTCGTATGCGGCGCCGGATTTATCGGGCTGGAAGTGGCGGAAAATTTGATGGCAAAAGGGCTTGCGGTCACGGTGATCGACGCGGCTGCCCAGGTGATGCCAAATGCCTTTGACCTAGAAATGGCGGATTATGCAAAGAAAAAGCTGAAAGCGGCAGGTATGCGTATCCTGACATCCACGGAGCTAAAAGGCATCGAAGGGGAGAAAAAGGCAGAAAAAGTCGTGACGAATCAGGGAACACTAGATGCTGAGCTTGTGATCCTTGCGATTGGAGTGCGTCCGGCAACAGCCTTTTTGGAAGGCAGCGGCATAGAGATGTTTAAGGGGACGATTTTAACCGATGCGCAGATGAAGACGAACCTGGAAGATATCTATGCCGTCGGAGACTGTGCAATGGTAAAAAACGCACAGACCGGGCAGAACCAGTGGTCTGCAATGGGTTCCACGGCAAACCTTGCCGCGCGTGCGATGGCAAAAGCAGTTAACGGCATGGGAAGCGGCTATGGCGGCTGTCTGGGCACAGGCGTTGTGCGGCTGCTTTCTGATCTGAACGGCGGGCGCACCGGGCTGACCGAGGAACAGGCTAAGGCGGCTGGCTTTCAGACGGTTTCGGCAGTCTGTGTCGTAGATGATAAAGCACATTATTATCCAGGAGCATCTTCGTTTGTCGTAAAACTGGTTGCAGAAGCATCTTCCAAAAAACTGCTCGGCATCCAGGTATTTGGGGCAGGCGCAGTAGATAAAATGACGGATATCGCCGTTGTGGGCATTGCGCAGGGAATGCGCCTGGACGATTTTGATACAATGGATTTTGCTTATGCACCGCCGTTTTCCACGGCAATCCATCCATTTGTAACGGCATGTTATATATTGGAAAATAAGATCGACGGAATTCTTAATTCAATGACTCCGGCGGAATATATGCAGGGCGCGGCAAAAGGCTATACGGTTTTGGATGTGCAGCCGGCTCCGACAATTCCAAATGCCCGCTTTATCGAGCTTGCATCCGTAAATGCCCCGATCGAAGGATTGGACAAGGACGCAAAGCTGCTGCTTGTATGTACAAAAGGAAAGAGAGGGTATTTCCTGCAAAACCGACTGAAAGCGCTTGGCTACACAAATACGCTTGTATTGGAGGGCGGCGTGTTTTTCAACGATGTCAAAGTGCCGCGCAGCGGGAAAAAACTTGCCGCAGAGGAGATCAAACGTGTGAAAGGGCTTGGCTGCTTGCAGGACAAGCGTTACGACGATGTGTTTAACGTACGTGTAATTACCCGCAACGGAAAGCTGACCGCAGAGGAACAGATGAAAATCGCGCAGGCGGCTGAAAAGTTCGGCTCTGGCGAGGTAACGATGACGACCCGCCTGACGCTGGAGATCCAGGGAGTATCGTACGACAATCTGGAACCGCTATTTGCCTTTCTGGAAGAAGCAGGGCTTGAAACAGGCGGCACAGGCTCCAAAGTACGCCCGGTCGTATCGTGCAAAGGCACGACCTGCCAGTATGGGCTGATTGATACGTTCGCATTATCCAAGAAGCTGCATGACTTGTATTATACAGGCTATCATGACGTATCGCTGCCGCATAAGTTTAAAATCGCAGTCGGCGGCTGCCCGAACAACTGTGTAAAGCCAGACTTAAACGACCTTGGGATCATCGGCCAGCGGGTACCGGAAATCGACCTGTCAAAATGCAAAGGATGCAGCGTCTGCCAGGTACAAAACAACTGCCCAATCAAGGCAGCGGCGATGTCAGACGGGAAAATCCAGATCAATGCAGCAGGCTGCAACCACTGCGGGCGCTGCGTAGACAAATGCCCGTTCGGCGCAGTCACAGAAGCGACAGCCGGCTATAAAGTATATATTGGCGGAAGATGGGGAAAAAAGGTTGCCGAAGGACGTGCATTGGAAAAAATATTTACGACCGAAGAAGAAGTAATTGACGTTGTAGAACGTGCGATTTTATGTTTCCGCGAGGAAGGCATCTCCGGCGAGCGGTTCGCAGATACGATCGCAAGGCTTGGATTTGGCTATGTGCAGGACAAGCTGTTAAACAGCAAGATTGATAAACAGCAGATTTTGAAAAAGACAGTAATTGGCGGAGCAACCTGCTAACAGCAGGCTTACCATTAGATTGGCTTGTATATGTTATAACACAATCCCAGTGTTTTCTTCTAAAACAAGCCATACACAATTGTTTTCGCAACACTTACGAAGAACAGCCGGGAGAGGGGATAGGCACGCTCTGACGGCGGCTTTGGAAGAATGGTTAGAAGCCCTTAGCCTTCTGCCGAAAAACCAGGGGCGCAGCCAAGCGGCACCGATAGCTTACGGCGGGCAGCCGGAAGCGGACAAGGTGCCGCGACCGTGCACAGCCACAGCGTATCAGCAGAAGGCATAGGGATTCTTACCATTCTGTAACGGACGCCGTCAGAGCGTGCCTATCCCCTCTCCTAGCGTCCCTTCACAAGTAAAAAAACTATCTCCTATCCTTCAATCCCTGCAAAAATGCATACGGAATATGCAGATTCCCTTTTCCGACACCAAGCTTAATATCCGGCTTGTTGCTACCGTGAAAATCTGACCCGCCGCTTAACAGCAGCCCGTATTCTTTTGCAAGGCTGCGCATATGTGCTTCATCCTCAGCCGTATTTTCAGAATAAACCGCTTCCAGCCCGCACATGCCCGCATCCTTCATTTCCTGGATCATCTGTCTTCGTTCCTCTTCCGGCAGGTTGCAGAGTACCGGGTGGGCGAGTACGGCAATACCGCCTGCTTCCAAAATCAGGGTAACGGCTTCTACAGGGGAAATCTTTGGCCTTTGGATATAACAGCGGCAGTTCTCGCCAAGGTATTCGGCAAACACCGTGCGGATATCAGGGAGCTGTCCTGTCTCGCATAAGTATCTTGCTACATGTGCCCTTGTCAGTACGCTGTCCGGGAATTTTTTTACAAGCGCTTCCATTGTAATGGAAAAGCCTTCTTCCCGAAGCCGCTCGACCATACGCTCGTTGCGTGTCGCGCGAAAATCACGAAATTCTTCCAGCATAGCTTTTAACCTTGGATATTCCGGCGATACATAGTAGCCAAGCACATGGATCTCGCGCCCGTGGTACTCAGTGGAAATCTCTACGCCTGGAACCAGCTCGATTCCAAGCTTTGCTGCTGCTGCCTCGGCTTCCTGTATGCCGTCCATCGTATCATGGTCTGTTAGTGCCATCGCTGCAAGCCCTGCTTTTTTTGCTTCTAAAAGCAGTGCACTCGGAGAAAATGTGCCGTCGGATGCAGAAGAATGCACATGCATGTCGATGATACGTGTGTCTGCATTTGGTGCAGTTGCTGTTTGGTTTGTGGTTGTGTTCATTGTCGTATTGCCATGACTTGCATGGTTCCTTTCCATAGTCTGCCTGATCTGTTTCCTATTGTGACCACATTAGTATATTGGGGTGCGGTGAAAAAGTCAAGATTTAAAAAGAGGGGATTGCGGCGCTTAGAAAAATATGTTATATTGTCAGACAAGAGCAATCGTATTACAAGGTGGTAAGCCTCCTGATATTCAAAAGGAAGGGAGGTGGTGCGAATGGACACATACCAAGTATTGAGCCTATTACTATTGGGCGGTAACTTTCTGATCGCGCTGTTTGCCTACATAGATAGGAACAACAAGCGAAAATAAAAAGCCTACCTTGTAATCTTGACCGGATTCAGTAGGCTTTTCTAAGTCTTGGAGGTCAACCACTTTATTGGCGGTTGCTCCCTTAATGAAAACAATATACCATAGACGCAGACAGTTTTCAAGAATTATTTTCAAAATCAATGACCTGACAAAGGAGAGCATAGGATGAAAAAGAAAGAACGTCTTTTGTGCGTAAATCTGTCAGATGCGCAAAAACAGCAGCTAAAGGATGAAATAAAGGCGTTTTATATAGATGAACGCGGTGAAGAAGTCAATATTATCGAGCAGATGCAGATATTAAATTTATTTGAAGAAAAAATGGCGCCGATCATATACAACCAGGCGCTGGATGATGCGAAAAAGTGGTTTGTAAAGATGATGGACAACTTAGATTGCGATTATGGTACTTTGTATAAAAATGAAAATTAGGTCAAAAAAGTATTGACTCCGATCGTAAGGTATGCTATTCTATACACGTTGTAAAAACAAAGTAGAGTATCCACTCTCACCTTAGCATAATTGTGTGACTAAGCGTTTATAACGACAATATCGCTCCGGGCTGCCGGGCGGTGTCTTAGAAAGTGGATGTTCTGCCGATCCACTTTATTTTTTTTGGAGGTGTAAAACCATTAGTGATTTAATGATTAATGAACAGATCCGTGACAGGGAAGTTCGTGTAATTGGTGAAGACGGGCAGCAGCTTGGAATCATGTCCGCAAAAGAAGCGATGAAGCTTGCGCAGGAGGCAGAACTTGATTTAGTGAAGATTGCTCCGACAGCGAAGCCGCCGGTATGCAAAATTATCGATTATGGGAAATACCGTTATGAGCTGGCAAGAAAAGAAAAAGAAGCCAGAAAAAAGCAGAAGGTAGTGGAGCTTAAGGAAGTACGTCTTTCGCCCAATATTGAAGAAAATGATTTGAATACCAAAATTAACGCTGCTAGAAAATTCGTGACAAAAGGAAATAAAGTAAAGATTACGCTTCGTTTCCGCGGCCGCGAGATGGCGCATATGCAGGCCAGCAGGCATATTTTAGATGATATTGCAAAAGAGCTGGAAGAGGTGGCAGTAGTGGAAAAAGCACCAAAAGTCGAAGGACGCGCAATCAGCATGGTGCTGGCAGAAAAAAAGTGAAATAGGGATAACTTAATTATAAGGAGGTCATAAATCATGCCAAAAATGAAAACAAAAAGATCAGCCGCTAAACGCTTCAAAGTGACAGGCTCAGGTAAATTAAAAAGAAATAAAGCGTATAAGAGACATATTTTAACAAAGAAGTCTCCAAAGACAAAGAGAAATCTGAGAAAAGCAACCACTGTTGACGCATCAAATGTAAAGAACATGAAGCAGATTTTACCATACATTTAATAAATGAAGGAGGAGATCAGACATGGCAAGAATAAAAGGCGGCTTAAACGCAAAGAAAAAACATAAAAAAGTATTAAAACTGGCAAAAGGTTACAGAGGCGCGCGTTCCAAACAGTACCGTGTTGCAAAACAGTCTGTGATGCGCGCACTGGCATCCTCTTATAAAGGACGTAAAGAAAGAAAGAGACAGTTCCGCGGCCTTTGGATTGCACGTATCAATGCGGCTGCAAGAATGAACGGCATTTCTTACAGCAAATTTATGCATGGCTTAAAACTGGCAAACATTGACTTAAATCGTAAAGTGTTAGCAGATATGGCAGTAAATGATGCTGAAGGCTTTGCAAAATTAGCGGCAATCGCAAAAGAAAAAGCCGCTTAATGGACAAGCTTTTTGACCCTCGTAAACAGGATTGTTTGCGGGGGTATTTTGTATGTCATTGTATGCATCCGTGCACAGGGAGGAAATATGCGGGAGTCATTTGAAAAAAATAAAAAAGGGATTTTGCTGATGATTGTGGCAGCGGTATTGGCTTGCGTCGGGCAGCTATTGTGGAAGCTGTCTGTGACAAACGGAATACTGTACCTGCTGCTTGGGTTCGGGCTGTACGGGCTTGGCGCGCTGCTTATGCTGATCGCCTACCGCTATGGAAGCGTATCGGTCTTGCAGCCAATGTTAAGCACCAATTATGTACTGAGCGCCGTACTTGGATTTTTCGTATTAAAAGAAGCGATCACACCGTTAAAGGTGGCAGGGATTATGATTATTACATCAGGTGTCGTGCTGATTGGAGGAGGAGACACACAATGATTTACTTTGCGATGATTTTGTGTATGACATTGATGGGAGCAGTCGCTTCCATTTTCTTGAAAAGAGCGTCAGGCAGCGACGGATTTTTGCAGCTTCTGCTCAATAGGAATCTGTATATCGGCGGATTTTTATACCTTGCCGCTGCCGCGATTAATATTGTTGTACTGCGGTATCTGGACTATTCCGTCGTGCTGCCGCTTTCATCAGTCACTTATATATGGACGATGGTGCTGTCGTATCGGATCTTGCAGGAGACGATTACGAAGAAAAAGATCCTGGGTGTTGTCTGTATTGTGTTAGGCGCGGCGTGTGTGGCAGTCTGATATTGGAGTATCAAGCAGTTAGTAGAAACTTTGACACAGAAAGGACAGAAATGCAGATTAATATAAAAAATGCAGCGAAGGTACGAAAAGCAGATCTTATGCTGGACGGGCTGACAGTCATCGCTGGTTATAATAATATGGGAAAAAGTACGATTTTAAAAGCAGCCTATCTTACCTTCCGTACGTTTCGAAATCCGATATATAAGGCAGGAGAAGTACGCGTACGCAGCCTGAGCGATTATTTTCAAAATTTGAGATATGATTTGGGGCAGCATGGATATGACTATTTGCCAAGAGAGTTTTTTTCAGAAATTATACTGAAAATGAAGGAATACTTAATTGGCTTTATGAATGTGCGGCAGGACGATTTTGGCCTGATAAAAAATATATTTAAGGAAACGTGGAACGAATATCAGGATTTTGTTACGGGTACGAAAGGAAGGAATGAATTTTTTTCAGACGACATTTTAAAACCTGTTTATGAGAAAATTCAAAAAATTGCGGTACGGGATGTAGAAGAGGATTTGATCTATATAGCGGAAATGTATTTGCGTAATCTATGGAAAGGACAGATTAACAGCCTGCATAATAATAGTTTCACGTCGATAGAGATTGTATCTGGCATGGAAAACTATTTTATGGATATCCGGGAAAATAAAGTCGCCAAGATCAGATACTCAGTCAACCAGGAGCCCGAGGTATTTTACCTGCCTGCGTATCATTTACTGGATCTGGTGAATAAGCCTGCCTTTGCATCAGTAACGCATTCTACAGAATCCGATCTGCAATCCGCACTGATGTCGCAAAAAACAGAGCCGTCTTTAGAAGAACACAGAGAAATGGAAAAAAATACAGCGTTCGTAAAGGAGATTTTGGAAGAGGTGCTTCATGGAAAGCTGGAAAAACTGCCTTCTGGAAAAATTTTCTTTCAGGATGAAGTTCTGCATCAGTCTGTGGATCTTGGAAATGTGGCTTCAGGGATGAAAAATTTTCTTGTCATCCAGTCTTTAATTGAAAAAGGAAAGTTAAAGAGAAACAGCATCTTAATGATTGATGAGCCGGAGACAAACCTGCATCCGCAGTGGCATTTAGAATTTGCAGAAATATTGGTCTTGCTGTATAAACATATGGGAATCCGTTCTATTGTAAACTCGCACAGCCCGTATTTCATCCGGGCACTGGAAGTAAAAATGGCGGATGAACGGTTAAAAGAGAACGGACATTATTATTTGATGGAAGAAGCGGGTAAAAATCTGTTTCAGACACGGGATGTAACAGAACATACAGATCAAATTTATGAACGGTTATATCGCCCGTTGGAATACTTATGACAGGGGATTAGACATGCAGTTGGATGAATCGAAAATATACAGTACTTTGGGGGAACGCTCCAAAGACGACGACGGACAGGCTTTGCTGGAAAGTACACAAAAGGTTTATGATTTCGATGAAATAAAAAAAAGAAGAAAAAACAAGGTTCTGTAACTCCTAGATAAAACCCCAGGTTGATTTTTTTACCTTGTTTTCAACAACCGCTTCATTGTGTACAAAACCTGCGTCTGTTATAGTAAACACAGTTCATAAAAAACTTACAAAAATACAGAAAAGCAGGAGGAAAACCAAATGGCAATGCACAATATCATCTATGAAAGGCGCCGGGCGCTTGGGATGACGCAGGAGCAGGTAGCGGAGTGCGTAGGTGTGTCCGCACAGGCAGTCCATAAATGGGAAAAAGGGGCTACCTATCCCGATATTACGCTTGTACCAAAGCTTGCAAGGCTGTTAAAAACAGACCTTAATACACTGTTTTGCTTTCAGGAAACGTTAAGCAGCCAGGAAATCCAGCGTGCCCAGGAAGAAGTTATTGCGAAAATCAGAGACGATGGAATGGACGCGGGGATTGCGCTGGCGAAAGAAAAGATTCGGGAGTATCCAGCCTGCGGCGCTTTATTAGAAGGCATGGCAAATGTCGTACAGGGGAGCCTTATAATGTCCGGTGAACAGTTTTTAGAACAGGAGATGTACAGACAGCTTGTTACTGCGTGGTATGAGCGTGCTATGGACTGCGAGGATGAGGAAGTAAAAAACAGGGCTGGATTTATGGCAGCTTCCCAATATTTGCAAAGCGGCGATTATGAGAAAGCAGAAAAGATCTTAGACCGGCTGCCAGAGCCATGCCAGCTTAATAAGCACTTGTTTGAGGCAGACCTTTTTCTAAAGCAGGGGCAGGCAGAGGAAGCGGTGAGGCTGTTAGAAAAGATCCTTTTGCAGACAGCAAACAGTGTGATGGGTATTTTAAGCAGGCTGGTGGAGGCTGAGCTTGCGCGTGGAGAAGAACATACGGCAGAAGAAGTGGCAAAAAAGGTGAAGCAGGCAGCGGAGGTGTTTGACTTTGGGGGTTATATGGGGCTGATCGGCACAGAAGCGGTAGCGAGAAAACAAAAGCACGTTAAAGAAAGCATTGCGGTAATCAAGCAGATGCTAAGCGCTGCGGCAAAACCGTGGAAGATGCACCAGTCGCCGCTGTATTATCTGCTGTATGAAAAAACGGTGCCTAAAGAAGGAGTCAGCCTGTCAGAAAAACTGCTGCCGCCGCTTCTTACGATGTTAAAAAACGACCCGGAATATGACTTTCTGCGCGAAGAAAAGGAGTTTTTGGAATTGCTGGATACAGGCGTGCTCCATATGTAAGGCTTGCCTGTTTTTATGAAATGACATACAATAAAGGTATGATAATCAATGAGGAGGTACTACTATGAGCTTTTTAAAAGGAAAGACAGCGATTATTACCGGCGCAGGCAGGGCAGTGCTCAGTGACGGCAGGTGCGGCTCGATCGGCTACGGGATCGCAGCGGCTTACGCAAAAGAAGGGGCAAATCTTGTGATTACCGGGCGGAATGTAAAAAAGCTGACAGATGCGAAAGAAGAGCTGGAACGCCTGTATCACATTCAAGTGCTTACGGTGCAGGCAGACGTCAATGCAGGCGCGGATAATGAGGCTGTCGTGGCAAATGTAGTAAAACAGGCAAAGGATACATTTGGCAGGATCGACGTGTTAATTAACAATGCGCAGGCGTCTGCGTCAGGGGTTACGCTCGCAGACCATACGACGGAGCAGTTTGACCTTGCCGTGTATTCGGGGCTGTATGCGGCGTTTTATTATATGAAAGCATGTTATCCGCATTTAAAAGAAACGAAAGGTACGGTGATCAATTTTGCTTCCGGCGCAGGCTTATTTGGCAATTTCGGGCAATGCGCCTACGCTGCTGCAAAAGAAGGCATCCGCGGGCTGACGCGCGTTGCTGCTACAGAATGGGCAAAGGACGGGATCAATGTCAATATCATTTGCCCGCTGGCATGGACGGCACAGCTTGAGCAGTTCCAAAAAGCATACCCGGATGCGTTTAAAGAAAATGTCAAGATGCCTCCGGCTGGACATTACGGCGATTCGGAGCTGGAAATCGGCAGAGTATGCGTCCAGCTTGCCTCAGAGGATTTCAAGTATCTGACAGGCGAGACGCTTACACTGGAAGGCGGCATGGGCTTACGTCCGTAAAACAGCCGCATGTCTTAAGATCCCCATCATTCCTGGTGGGGATCTTTGCATTCACTGTATTTTTGCTTATAATCCCGCGGCGGCATCTGTTTTGCCTTTTTAAACGCTTTGGAAAAATACAGGCTGCTTTCAAACCCGACGGAATTGGCGATCGCCGTAATGGACAGGCTGGAATGGCGCAGCAGGTAACATGCCTGCTTGATCCGAAACTGCGACAGGTATTCTTTTGGCGAAAGATGCAAGACTGCCTCAAAAGAACGGAACAGATGGCTGCGGCTTAACCCTACGTAGGCGGCAATATCTTCAATGGTGATCTGGTAAGAGTAGTGTGCCGCAATATATTCGACTGCTTTTTGCACATAAGTATAGTAGTTGTTCTGCACCGGCTTATGCTCCGCGCCTTTTACAAAAAGCGCAAGCGCCATATACAGCCGCCCGGTCATCTCTACCGCGCTTTCAAAATCGTTGCCGCGCACTTCATAAATATGGCGAAGCTGGTGCGTAATTTCTTTTCCGTAAGGGGTGTTTGTAATCACAGGGTTAGCTGGCGCAAAGTCAGTCGCTTTTAGTAAAATCGGCGCATCCGACCCGTTAAATCCAACCCAGGCATATTCCCAAGGATCGGATTCATCCGCAGTGTAGGAAGCTTCCGTATCGGGATAAATCAAAAACGAATCACCCGCTGCCAGGTCATAGATGGTCTGGTTTACTTTTAAGCGCCCTTTTCCGGCAATAATGTGGTGGATCAGATAATGGTCGCGTATGCCAGGGCCCCACTGGTATTTTGGGTTGCATTTTTGATAGCCGACGTTGTACACGGCGAGGGATACCAATTCTTTTTCTGTGGATTTGTAAGAATTTTTGTAATTTTCGTTCATAACAGTACTCCTTTCTGAGTTGAAAATGTCGTCTTATAGAATTATATAGCATTTTTTGTCATTGCGCAACAAAATTGCATGTTTATTATACATTTTTTTCTATACAATTTTGAAAAACAGGGATACACTAAGGTTACAGGAAATGCAGAAAAGCAGAATACAAAAAAACACATGCCGGCGTACGGATACAGAAGCAGCTATTTCGTATACCAGGCAACAGAAAGGAGCATGAAATATGGCAATTTTAGTAACAGGCGGCGCGGGATATATCGGCAGCCACACATGTGTAGAGCTGTTAAATGCAGGATATGAGGTAGTTGTACTGGACAATCTGTGCAACGCAAGCGAGAAATCACTCGACAGGGTCAGACAGATCACAGGAAAGGAACTTAAGTTTTACAAAGGAGATATTCTGGACAGGGAAATCTTGAACAAGCTGTTTGCAGAAAATAAGATCGAAAGCTGTATTCATTTTGCAGGCTTAAAGGCGGTCGGCGAATCGGTGCAGAAGCCTTGGGAATATTATAACAACAATATTTCTGGCACACTTACGCTCGTAGACGTCATGCGCAGCCATAACTGCAAAAATATCATCTTTTCTTCCTCGGCAACGGTTTACGGCAACCCGGCACAGATCCCGATTACCGAAGACTGTCCAAAAGGCGAGTGCACAAATCCGTACGGCTGGACAAAATCGATGCTGGAGCAGGTGCTGATGGATATCCAGAAGGCAGATCCGCAGTGGAATGTAATTTTACTGCGCTACTTTAACCCGATCGGTGCCCATAAGAGCGGCACAATGGGTGAAAATCCAAACGGCATTCCAAATAACCTGATGCCATACATTACGCAGGTGGCAGTCGGCAAACTCAAAGAGCTCGGCGTATTTGGCGACGACTATGACACACCGGACGGTACCGGCGTCAGAGATTATATCCATGTCGTAGACCTTGCAGTCGGACATGTAAAGGCACTGAAAAAGATCGAAGAAAATGCAGGGCTTTGCGTCTACAATCTTGGAACCGGGCATGGCTACAGCGTGCTGGATATTGTAAAGAACTTCGAAAAAGCAAACAATATCAAGATCCCATACGTAATCAAGCCGCGCCGTGCAGGAGATATTGCGACCTGCTACTCAAATGCAGACAAAGCGGAAAAAGAGCTTGGCTGGAAAGCGGAGAACGGAATTTTGGAAATGTGCGAAGATTCCTGGAGATGGCAGAAAAACAATCCAAACGGATACGACGCATAATAATATTACATCCCAAGGCGGCGGCTGTCCCAAGCCTTGGGATAAACGCCTGTTTTCCCGCATGGACGCAGATTTTAAGCCGCAAAAAAAATTTGAAAAAAATTGTAAAAAACACTTGCATTTTTTCTCTGGACGTGCTACTATACTTATGGTCATGGTCCGTTGGTCAAGCGGTCAAGACGCCGCCCTCTCACGGCGGAAACACGGGTTCGATTCCCGTACGGACTGTTATCGAAAAAGCCCAGGTTTTTGGGTAAAAATGCCGGAAGCATTGCAAAGTCAATGTATTCCGGCATTTTTTTGTAAAAATATAGTTTCGGCATAAAAGAGAAGGTGATATTTGCATGGCACGAACAGTAGCAGTCGGAGAACAGGATTTTCGTAAAATTATCGAAAAAATATAGGGCGGTACTGAAAGAAAAGGGTGTGCCAAAGGAAAAGATCCGGGTTTATGGTGTTGCTTTTAAGGGAAAAGAAGTTTCAGTGGATGGAGGGTATCTCAGAGAATTTGAGAGGGAATTATTCATAAACCTCAAGCAGTCAGCCTTTGCATAGGAACAGGCATAATAAATGGCATTCAGTGATTTTTGGCTAATCCCTGACAGGGAATGCCTGTGCAGGTTGTAAAATTTCTTGAATTAATATAAGGCAGCCAGGCTGCTTTTGCAGTTATGCGAAGCGGCCTGGCTGCTTTTGTTTCTATTATTTCTGGCGGATATCAAATTCCGGGTTAAATGCATAGAAGTTCTTCGAATCCAGATGTTCTTTTACAACATTCAGTCCTTCGCCAAACCGCTGAAAATGCACAATCTCGCGTTCCCGCAGGAAACGGATCGGGTCGCAGACGTCAGGGTCTTTGACAAGGCGCAGGATGTTGTCATAGGTCGTGCGTGCTTTTTGCTCTGCCGCCATATCTTCCACTAAGTCCGTGATCGGGTCGCCCTTTGACTGGAATTCACATGCATTGAACGGGATGCCGCCAGCCGCCTGTGGCCAGAGTGCAAGCGTGTGGTCGACATAATACTTGTCAAAGCCGGATGCAACGACTTCTTCTGGTGTCAGGTTGCGGGTAAGCTGGTGGACGATGGCACAGATGATTTCCAGATGCGCCAGTTCTTCGGTGCCCAGAGAAGCATCGGTAATGTTCCACTTACTGTATTTTTGGACGGGCATGATACGGTGGGATTTCCGATACATAGCTTCTCGACGTTTGAGAGGATAAAGAAATATGATGAAAACGAAGATGCGGGGAATGTCGGGAAGCCTTATTCTATCGAAGTTAGAGATACGGAAAGAACGATAACTATATATGGCATTGCTTCAACGAGATTTGATATAGCAGGTTAAATTGTGTCAGACCTATTTGTTTTATTGTGGACAAGTAGGTCTGATTTTATGTAGTAAAACACACAAGCGATAAAAAATTTATGCGTATTTTGTGCAGAGGTGAAAGTTTGGAAGTAAACTTCCAAATCTACCTGAATGACGCAGTAAATGTGTCAAAGGAGGAAATAATGCTAACACAAAATGAGATAAGAATACTAAGCAAAATATTTTCTGATTATGGCTATGTCATGACAACGGCACAGCTTATAAATGAAAAATTGTTTTATAGAGATATTCAACGTATGTTGGAACAAGGATTGATTGAAAGAATAAAAAGGGGCTGTTACCATTGGGTGGATGATTATGGTACGAGTGAGGTGGTTATTGTCAACCGCCTGTTCCCTGATGCAGTTCTTTGTATGGAAACAGCCCTTTTCTATTATAGATACAGTGACAGGAATCCCGCTGAATGGAATATTACCATTGACAAAAATACTTCCAGAAAGCGTACAAATATAGATTATCCTTTCATTAAGGCTTATCGGGTTGAGCCAGAGCTGCTTTTTTCATTGTCGAAAGGCGAATAGTTATGTATAATTGAATCAGATGAATTTCATAACTCGGAAACTCCAAAGCCTTTATTCCACTGGCTTTTTCTGCTTCCAAAATTCTACTTTCACCTCTATTTTTCAGTTTATTTTGTAACATTTTCCTTCTTTTCATTCCAATAAGCCTCTTCGTCCCTTTGTAAATTTGGCTCCTATTATGATTTCATGAACCGCTTCTGGCTGGCCCTGCGCAATGGTTATTCCAGGCACTCCCTCTTCCCCAAAGGCAGGAACAGTAAAAAGCCAGACAAAAGACTCGGCGAGGACGGCAAGCTGGAAGATGGTGGTACTGTTTCCTGCAAGGATATCGTATCTGGCATCATGGCCGGGCTCCCTGCTTCCGGCAATCCTGAACCTGCCATGCAGACAATCTTTACCCTGCTTGCCGCACTCCCTTCTGCACGCCTCGGCCTGGTCGATGCGGAAAACCTTACTTTGTCCGGTGTAGGATAACAAATAGCACTGGATGATTGAGTTTAAATATAAAAAGTGCTATAATACAAAAGGTTCTATTTCATATCGAAAAATGATGAAAGGGAACATGCGAAGAAAAAGGTTATTTGATGCTTTGATGTGAAGCTATCGGTTGGAGGATATTATGTGTAGGAATAAAAAAAGAAAAAATAAAGGTTTCCTCCATGCAAAGCCAGTGTAATAAGCGACATTTGCATGGAGGAATATGAGTCGCTGATGTAGAACATCTGGCTTTGCTGCTTGACATTAGAACCTAAAAATACACATTTCAAGCGGTCTTTAGGAGAATCAAGGAGGAAGCCTGCGTATGAAATATGTGAATGCAAATGACATTCTCCCCGACATGTTGATTGAGGAATTACAAAAATATGTCCAAGCAGGATATATTTATATTCCAGTTAAGGGCGAACAGCATAAATCTTGGGGTGAATTGTCTGGTTATCGGAAAGAACTTGCAAGACGCAATAAAGCTATCATTGAAGAATACCGCAGAGGTGTTTCTATTGAGAAACTTGCGGACAAATATTATCTTTCGATATATGCTATAAGAAAAATAATATATCAGAAATAATTGGAGAGGGCTGCCGTATCAATGGCAGCTCTCTTTTATACTGATTATTTCTGTATCATTCTATGTATTGAGGATGTAACAACGAAAGGGTAAAATTACGGTGTATTATGTATTGACAGGAGGATAACAAGATGGCAGATTTGCAAAAAATATTTCCGAGGACAGGGGATACACAGACTGTTTATTTAAAGAACGTAGTCACGAATCCCAATATTGAGATTGGTGATTATACGATGTATAACGATTTTGTAAGTGACCCTGCGGAATTTGAGAGAAATAATGTACTGTACCATTATCCAATCAATCACGATAAGCTCGAGATTGGAAAATTCTGTTCGATTGCTTGTGGTGCAAAATTTCTTTTCAATAGCGCAAACCATACGATGGCTTCTTTATCCACTTATCCATTTCCGTTGTTTTTTGAAGAATGGGGGCTTGAGAAACAGAGTGTCACAAAAGCTTGGGATAATAAAGGGGATATAAACATCGGAAATGACGTATGGATCGGATATGAAGCAGTTATTTTAGCAGGCGTGACGGTTGGGGATGGAGCAGTGATTGGAACTCGTGCGGTTGTCACGAAAGATGTGCCACCCTATACTGTTGTGGGCGGCGTCCCTGCAAAACCAATAAAAAGACGCTTTTCTGATGATAGAATAGAACAGTTGCTTAAAATGAGATGGTGGGACTGGTCGGAAGAAAAGATTGCAGAGAACATAAAGGCGATACAGTCGGGATATGTGGAACAACTGAAAGGGGTGTAAATATGTGTACAAGATTTGTATATAACGGAAATGATACTGTCGTTGGATTTAACTTTGACATCGACCTTTCCGTGTGGACGCATACAGTCATCACAGAAAAAGACAGATTTTTCATCGGGATAAAAATGCCAGACAATAAGTACCATTCTTTTCATGGAGTAAACAGGAATGGGAATGTCGGGACACTGCTTTATGTAAATGGAAACGAAAAGGGAAGGTATTCTGCTGATGCAAGGTGTGTTGCAATTTCCGATCTGACGGAACAGTACGTCAAAGGAGAACTGTCATTTGACGATGCCTACCGCATTGTAAAGAACCAAGAAATTGTATACGCCAAAGATGCTACTATGCAGGCGATGCTTTCAGATAGGAAAGGTCGTGTGCTAATCATTGAGCCAGGGATTGGACACCGTTTTGAGCAGAAAAGATACTCTCTGATAACGAATTATTCCATACTCAATCCAGAAATAACCAGACCATATATTGTGTCTGGAGATGACAGGTTTGAAAGGGCAAAGGAACAACTGGAAAAGCAGAATGATAACTTTTCAGTCACAGATGCTTTCAAAATCTTAGAATCTGTTCGGCAGGAGGGAATATGGGCAACGAGGGTTTCTTTTGTATATTCTGTTAAAGCACATAAGGTTTTTTATGTGTTAGATAATAGGTTTGGAGAAATAAAAGAATTTCAATTCGATATGCGGGCAAGTTCTTAAATCCTAATTTTATAGAAATAATTAGCGGCAGAGAGCGATAACAAAAATGGATGGCAGTCAGATAAATTCTTCTGAATGGGCAGGGCTATGAAAATCCCTTTTGGATTGGATTGTTTGAGCGTATAGACGGCGACAAATATGAGGTCTGCAAGATTACGTTCGGCGCAGAGCCGAAAGATTATGAAGTGTATGATTTTCTGCTCAAAAACTGGCATAAGCTGAAATTCAGCCCGCCAGTTAAAACAGAAAAAATCGAAGAACGAAAAATCAATCCCAAGCGTATGCAGAGGGAAATCAACAGCCAGTTGGAAAACAAGGGCATTGGAACGAAAGCGAGGCAAGCCTTAAAGCTCCAAAATGCAAGCAGGAAACATTGATTGAAGCTAAAAATTTAAAAATAACAGTCATCAAAGAGCCAGACACACAGATGCAGAGCCGATGAACTTGTGGGAAACCTCACAGCTCATCGGCTCTGTTTGTTAGAAAAAATAAATATTTAGTCGTTGTTTTTCTTGCTTATTGCGGAAGTTTGTTTCTGCATCTCATTCAGTTTTTTGTGGAGCGGTATCGCCATGAATACTGTTATGACTGCGGAAAGCACATCGGCAATCGGCTGGGCATACATAATGCCATTTATCCCCCAGACAATCGGAAGAAGCAGGATAACGGGGATAAAACAAATCCCCTGCCTGCAAGCTCCGAGGATAAAACCCTCTCTGCCTCTTCCCAAAGAAAGGAACAGGGAAGAATACACCGTATAAAATCCAAAGAGCATAATGGAAATGCCGTTTGCCCTCAAAGACGCTGCCCCGATGCGAATCATCTCGGCATCGCCCTTTGTAAACCTCGAAATGATAGCCGTAGGGAACAGAGCCAGTATCACACCGAAAATCACGCAGAAAACCGTAGACCATAGGATGGAAGTCTTGATTGCCTCACGCAGACGGTCAAACTTTTTCGCCCCGTAACTGTACCCTGCAATGGGCTGAAAGCCTTTGATGAACCCGAATACGGACAAGCTGCCCATTGAGATAAGGCGGGTGACAACGCCCATGCCTGCAATGGCAGAGTCCCCGTAATCGCCAGCGGCATTATTGATTAAGGAAATGGACACACTCGTTAAAATCTGGAATACCAATGTCGGGATGCCGATCTTGAAAATCTCAGACATGGTTTCTTTTGTATATGTGCAGTCCTTAACCCGAAAATGGAATACGCTTTTTTTCCGAAAAATATAGGTCAAATATACGCAGGTTGAAACGACTTGTGAGATTGCAGTCGCTATCGCCGCTCCTGCCACGCCTAACTCAAACACATAGATAAACAGCGGGTCTAAGGCGATATTGAGTACCGCACCCGTCAGCAAGGCACACATGGTTGTTTTAGCAGCCCCCTCGCTAGTCACAATGTTATTCATCGTGACATTGAATACGTTGAAGATGCAGGAAACAATGTAGAGCCTTGCGTATGTGGCGGCAAAGGGGAGGATGCTGTCGGTTGCCCCCAAGAGCTTCAGTATGGGATGCAGGAACACCATAGAAATGATAATGATGACTGCCCCAACGGATACGCTGCTGTACAGAGCGGTACTTGCCACTTTATCCGCATTTTCCTTATCACCACGACCTAACAATCGGGAAATGTAAGAAGCCGCACCGTTTCCGAACAGCAGACCAAGACCGACAACGACCTGTCCGAGCGGATAGACCACGGAGATTGCCCCCATCTGGCTCTCACCTAGCCCGCCGACAAAATAAGCGTCAACAAGGTTGTAGAAAGCATTTACCAACATGCCAACCATTGTTGGGATGCCCATTGCTAAAAGTGCCTTTGGTATGGATATGTTGCCGAGCAGCTCCATCTTTTTACTTTGACTGTTCATTTTGAACTCCTTTCTCTTGACAAATACTGTTATTTATACTACTATAAAATATAGTAATTGCGTTGCAGGGATTATAATACTATAATTTATAGTAGTTGTCAATAGAAAAGGAGGGATTTTAAATGGCGACCATTGACTTGATTGTATTGGGAATGTTGAAACGGGAATCCTTGAGTGCATACGATATTCAGAAACTGGTGGAATACCGCAACATTTCAAAGTGGGTAAAAATCAGCACACCATCTATATACAAAAAGGTTATCCAGTTGGAAGAAAAGGGGCTTATTACAAGCCGCACGGAGAAAGAGGGAAAAATGCCCGAAAAGGCGGTATATTCCTTGACGGATGCAGGAAATGAGGAATTTGAGAAACTGATGCTCGAAATATCCTGCAAGCCGATTCACATATTCTTGGATTTTAATGCGGTTATCGTTAATTTAGAAAGCATGGGAAAGGAACAGCAGAGGGAATGTCTGGATAACATTGAGAGCAATATCAATGTACTGAAATCCTATCTTGAGGAGAACATGGACTTAAAAGAAAACGCCCCCGATATTCCTGCCACGGGCATGGCAGTTCTGCATCAGCAATTTCGATTAGTGCAGGCAATCGAAGAATGGATAAGGGCATTGAAAGAAGAACTGCTGTAAATGTAGATGTTTTAAAACATAGCAAGAATGATGAAAAGATAGAAAACTCCTTGTGATACAATATCTCATTGAACCCCCGCTTTGGCATTTCGTAATGTTTAAAAAATGCGGGTGAAAACGAGGAAACACCACAAGGGTGTACCTCTATATCCACAAAGCATGGGCGAGAATGAGGAAAGGAGGTCGCAAAATGCAAGGTCAGACAGTACGCATTGTTTCACAGGCTATCCGCTATATCGAAAGACATCTGCATGAAAAGATGGATTTAGATATGGTGGCATCGGCACTGCACTATTCCAAATACCATCTGCATCGGATTTTTACAAAGACCGTCGGCTTGACTATCCATGACTACGCAAAACGGCGGCAGCTTACAGAAGCGGCAAAACTTCTGGTGTTTTCTGCAAAACCGATTATCGAGATTGCCCTTATGAGCGGGTATGAAAGCCAGCAGGCATTTACGGATATTTTTAAGGCGATGTATAAGACTTCCCCTACGGGATTTCGGGAAACGGAAAACTTCTACCCGTTGCAGCTTGAAATTTATCTGAAAGAGGAGCTTGTAAAAATGGATTTGACAAAAGACAATATTAAATTTGCCATGCCCGAAGATGCGGATGACTGGATGGAACTGGTAAGCCTTACGATTGACGGCTATCCATGTCTGGATAAAAAAGATTACGCCGCAAACCTGCATCAGTATATTGCGGATAAAAAGGCTTTGGTTTTACGGGATGACGATATGGCTATTGGCGTGATGGGATTTTCGCCAGACACAGGCAGCATAGACTTTCTGGCTGTCCATCCGCAGTATCGGCATCTCGGCATTACAAAGCTGTTTCTTGATAAGCTGGCAGAGGAATTGCTTTGCGGGAAAGAGATTACTTTGACGACATACCGTGCAGGAGATAAGGCAGATACGGGCTGGCGGGAAGAATACCGCCGTCTTGGATTTGCAGAACGGGAACTGCTTGTGGAATATGGCTATCCGACGCAGCGTTTCGTGCTTCCACCGAAAAACAAGGAGGAAACAAGGAATGACCGAAACACAGAAAAACCCGTTAGCAGAGAGCTTTAACGCCCTATCCCTTATCCGATTTGCTTTCACAAGCATGGTGATGATGCTGTTTATGGGGTTATACACCATTGTAGACACGATTTTCGTAGCACGGTTTGTAGACACGAACGCTTTGTCGTCCATCAATATCGTCTGCCCCGTCATCAATCTGATTGTTGGTCTGGGGACGATGCTTGCGACAGGAGGAAGTGCGGTTGTTGCGAAGAAAATGGGGAATGGAAACATAAGGGAAGCCCGAAGCAATTTCACATTGATTGTCGTGGCAGGGGCGGTTATCGGTCTGCTGATTACAGCGGCAGGGCTTTTCTTTTTGGATGAAATCATCTGGGGATTGGGGGCGAGTGAAATATTGTTCCCATATTGCAGGGATTATCTGACAATACAGCTCATTTTCGCCGCTTTTAACATGATGCAAGTGCTATATCAGAATCTCTTTGTGACGGCGGGTAAACCGACATTAGGCTTAGTGCTTGCTGTTTTGGCGGGAATTGCCAATATTGTTTTTGATTATGTCTTTATCGTTTTACTGCAAATGGGAATAAAAGGAGCTGCTATTGGGACAGGCATCGGATATATAATACCGTCAATTATCGGTACAATATTTTTTCTGATGAAAAGGAGTGAGCTGCACTTTTGCAAGCCTGACATGGACGCATCCGTTCTGCTGAAAAGCTGCTCCAACGGTGTGTCGGAACTGGTAAGCCAGTGTTCGACTGCCGTAACGACATTTCTGTTTAATGGAACAATGATGAAGCTGCTAGGCGAGGACGGCGTAGCTGCGATTACGGTACTCATCTATTCGCAGTTCCTCTTAACAACGCTTTATATTGGCTTTTCTATGGGAACAGCCCCCGTTGTAAGCTATAACTATGGGAGCGGGAATGTAAAACAGCTAAAAAAGACCGTCCGTATTTGTTTCAGCTTTATAGCGGGGATTTCCATATTTGTATTTTTATTTTCCCTGTTTGGTGGAGAAAGTATTGCAAAGGTATTTGCAGAGAACAATAGGAATGTTTTTGAGATTACAAAGAATGGATTTAGCATTTTTTCATTCAGCTTTCTGTTCTCTGGATGCAATATTTTTTCTTCCGCATTATTTACGGCATTATCCAATGGGAAAGCATCTGCAGCCATATCTTTCCTGCGGACGTTTGGATTTATTACGGTGTTCCTTTTGGCGTTACCGAGATTTTTAGAGGTAACGGGCGTATGGCTTGCAGTACCGCTAGCGGAGCTTTTCACACTTATGATGACGGTATATCTGATATGCAGGCATCGGAAACAATACCACTATTTTTGAAAGAAAGGCAGGCAAGAAATTGAAACAGACAGAATGGATATTATGCCCTGTCTGCGGGAGCAAAACCCGCAGCAGAATTAGGGAGGATACTATTCTGATAAATTATCCTCTCTACTGCCCGAAATGCAGGCAGGAAAGATTGATAGAAGTGAGAAATTTACAAACAATAGTCATCACAGAGCCAGACACACTAGTACAGCGTTGAAGAAATAACAGTGAATACAGTGCACGTTATTTTTGTCAACACAAGGCGGAGGAAGGAGGCGATGCCGGGTGCATCGTTGACTGACGACAACGCGGTGATGGCGGAAATAGCGGGTGCTGTATTCACTGTTATTTCTGCAATGCTGTACTAGATACAGAGCCGATGAACGTGTGAGCAATCACAGTTTGTCGGCTTTTCTTTTTACATAACCAGAGGTAGGCACGTCCACCAAGTTTGGAGGGATTTTTATTGCCTGCAAATTCTCTTGTCGTTTTTTGTTGCAACACGTCGTAAGGCGGTTTCTGGGATTGGATGCCGTTCTCCGCCCGTCAATCTGGATTTTCAAAAAATTCAGATTGATTGGAGGAATTACAATGCTTGAAAAGCATCCAAACCGAAAAAAGGACAAGTATAACCCGTACACTTTGACGATAGCCGAGGGGCATTATTACCTCTCTTTTAAGGACGGTCGTGGAAAGCAGCAGAATATTGAGATTGATGAAATGCTATACCAGACATTTGACAGATTTGAGCTTGAGGACATATCCCATTTGAACAGGGTGAGCACGCACATTGAACACTCCGATCTGACCGAAGAAACGCTGAATGACAGAGCTTTTTATAAGGCGGAACGGATTGAGGATATAAAGAGACAATGATACTCCCGTCCAGCCACAGTCCGAGCGGTAACCAGTCCGCCGCAGGCAATGGGGCAGCTCTGTCAGACCGACAGTTGGGGTGCAACTCCCGTGGCGTCAGTTCGCTGCTGACCGTTTGGTGATTTCCCTTGCGTAATCACGCATCAGCATTTTTTATGCTCTCCCGACCTTAAATACTTCCTTGAGCTTAATCCCGTTGTCGGTTCGGAGCAGGGCGGCATACGACCCGTACTTATCATTTCTAATGATATAGGAAATAGCCACAGCCCGACAGTCATTATCGCTGCCATAACAGGTAAAACACAGACAAAGGCAAAATTACCGACACATACCGAATAAAGGATGTTGAGGGGCTTGACAGGGCCTCTATCATCCTGATTGAACAGATACGGACGATTGATAAGCGACGTTTGCGGGAGTATATGGGAACTCTTGACAAGCGTTTTCTTCCTGCAATGGACAAAGCATTGGCAATCATGCTGTCCGCTGCATGATGACAGCGTTCAAAAAAAGGATTAGCCCTCTCGTTATATGGTACAATCATTCGCTCATACATTGAGAATGAGGGAGGTGCTGCCTGTTGGAGCATAGAGAATTTAGGTATGTTGGCGAGCCTGTTCCAGAATTGAATGAGCAGGAACACGCAGCATTTCTTATGAATTTTCAAAGGTCAATCCTTTTATCATTAGAAAAACGGAATCTGTTGACCGCATCACAGCGGGAACGCTGCTTGCTTGAGCTTGAAAAACAATATCGTCTAAATTAGAAAAAAGCAACGTCAGGCATAACCGCTTGACGTTTTTACATAGTCAAGTGTGAGAAAGCAGAGGATATTCGCAATGCCCGATAAAGCTGGGCAGGCTCTCCACTCTCGTTACTTGCTCATGAATACAGTTGTAATTTACAGAAATGTGTAATTTATGTTCTGTATTCAAATTTGCACATTCGACATACCATTTTCAATTAACTATACTGAAAATACGGCAATGGATTGTCGGGAAAGGAGATATTCTTATGTCAATAGATAAATACGAAACCCTAAATCAAGAAAGGAAGATAAAGCACACAAAGAGAAAAGTTGCCGCATACTGCCGTGTATCTACAGACAACGAAGACCAGGCAAATTCATTTGAAAGCCAGCAGCGTTATTTTAGACAGTATATAGAGCGTAATCCCGATTGGGAGCTTTACGAAGTGTTCGCAGAAATGTAAACCGCTTATTTGATACAAAGGGAATGAACAGAATATCGGGAAAACCGCTGAAAACAAGGGATTCCGGCACGTTAGGTGTTGCTGGAATCCCTTGTTTGCTTTTAGGGCTGTGCCAGGGCGGCACGGGAGCGGCAGTTACAGACGGCCACAGTGGTCACAAGTCTGACCCCTCTGTGGCTGTTTTGACCCCTGCGGTTAAAGGTCCAATCTGACCCCTCAGAACGTTATCGAAGAAGCTCAGATACGCTTGAAAAAAAGTAGATGTTTTAGTATAATGGAACCATGGCAGAAACGGGAATTTGATGGGATGTCTGCCATTCATGAGAAAGGCGGTAGATGCCATTGAGAGCAGATACAATCACAAAGGATTATGTAAAAGATGCAGGCGTGTTTGCCGACATTTTTAATTACTATATTTACGGTGGGCGGCAGGTGATCCTGCCGGAGCAGCTCACGGAGCGTGATTCCACGAAGATAGCGCTGCCATACGGTGCGGACGGCGCAGTGGTTCCCGTCCAGAAATTCCGTGATGTGCAGAAGCTGTATGCGGCAATGACGGATGGGAAGATGGAATATGTCCTTTACGGCGCGGAGAACCAGGCTGAAATCCATTATGCTATGCCTGTTAAGAACAATCTCTATGATGCGCTGGAATACGCAGGGCAGGTGGAAGAGGCGGCAAAGTCGCACCGGAAAGAAATGAAGCGGAAAAAAGAGAAGGGGGAAGCGTTTGCTGAAGAAGGCGGGAAAACACCAAGCGTAGGTGAATTCTTAAGCGGTTTTTGGGTGGAAGACAGGCTGGTACCATCTATCACGGTGACTGTATTTTTCGGCTCGGAAGAGTGGGATGGGCCGTTGAGCCTCTTTGAGATGATGGATGTGTCAGACCCGGAGGTGCTTGCCTGCATGGACAATTACCATGTGCGGCTGATTGCACCGGCGCAGATGGCGGATGAGGAGATTATGAAATTCCAGTCCAGCATGCGGGAGGTTATGCTGTTCATCAAGTATTCGAAGGATAAGGAAAACTTAAGCAGGGTACTGTCGGCTAATGAGAGGCGTTTCCGGGAAGTGGAGCGCAGGGCGGCGGATGTGATTGAAGCAATCACAAATTCGGGCATAAAATATAATGAAGAAGACGAGGTGGTTAATGTGTGCCAGGCGATTCAGGAAATGAGAAAAGAATCTGAACGGGATGGGGAATTAAAGAAGGCCAGGGAAGCGGCTGGAAAATTGTATGAAATGGGACTTGATACAGATAAGATAGCCCAGGCGGTTGGCTATGCTGCGGAAACGGTAAAGGGTTGGCTTGGGCTTGAATCATAATGCATAGTGATGTGTTGATATTCCTGAACAATATTTAACAGCGACCCAGGCGGCTATTCAAAAATAATGCCATAGGAATTTGGGTACTTGCAGGCGAAAGTATTGAAGAATGGCTTAAAATCAAGGAATTTTGAGGTTTGGTGGGGGTTCGTCACGGTGGGTGGTGGGTCCCACTTTTTTTGTTTTTGATGCCGCTGAAAAGGTGGCGATTTGGGCAAAATTATACTATCACGCAAAAGTCGGGAGTTTCCGTGATAGTATCCGAGTTTTGCGTGAAAGTATAAGAGTTTCCGTGTTTGTTTGGAGTTTCGCCTGTTTGTAGAAAAATGCTGTTAAAATATGGGGGATATATGTGTAATCTTTCACTATTTTGCAATTTTTTGTCTGTGTTATTAGATGTCACCTTTTATGAGCCTACCTCAAAGTTTATGAATTTTATAACAACTAAATATTTAAACACACAAAAATGTTATTCACATGAACGTTTTAGAACTGCATTTTATGATCCGGAATTAGAGCTGTATATAAAAGATAATATGAATGGGTTGTGTCCCAAAAAGGAAGTAGAAAAAGGTAATTTTATGAATGGCTATTTTTCAATTAGTCCAAATAATGGCTCACAATTGTTTCAGACGAAAACCGGTAATATAGAGTCAATAGAGAATGCGTTTGGCGGGGTGGTTCAACGGGCGAAGGAGCGGCTTTCGCAAGTCAGCCAGACCATCACGGAGCGGCAGGCGAAGCGAGATAAAATCGGGAGGTTTGTTTCCACCCTGGAAAAGCTGGACGGCCCGCTCACGGAATTTAACGAGGACGACTGGTACAGCCTTGTGGAGTACGCCACGGTATACATCAGGGAGGACATCCGCTTCACTTTCAAGAACGGGATGGAGATAAAGGCATGAGAATATAGTCCCCCGGAGCAGGGAAGAACGGCTCCGGGGGATTTTTCCATGCCTCCTGCGGAAAAATCACGGAGTATAGGAAAAATCGTGGAGTATGGGGAAAAATCACGGGGTATAGGAAAAATCATGGAGTATGATAAAAAATCGCGGGGTATCGGTAAAAAATCATGGGGTTTAAGGAAAAATCAAATTGTATCAAAGACAGCGTTTACATAGATGAAGGCATCTCTGGTACGAATACGAAAAAACGGAAAGAATTTAACCGCATGATTGCGTGTGCAAAGAACGGTGATTTTGATTTGATTGTAACAAAAGAAATCTCCCGTTTTGCGAGAAATACCCTTGATAGTATATTCTATACCCGTGACCTCAAAAAGCACGGCGTGGGTGTTATCTTTATGAATGATAACATCAACACTTTAGACGGCGATGCCGAGCTTCGCCTTGCCATTATGTCCTCGATTGCACAGGAGGAAAGCCGTAAGACTTCCGAGCGTGTGAAATGGGGGCAGAAACGCCAGATGGAGCAGGGAGTTGTGTTTGGGCGGAGTATGCTTGGTTACGATGTGAAAGACGGCAAAATGTATATTAATGAGGATGGGGCAAAAGTTGTACGTCTTATCTTCCATAAGTTTGTAAATGAGGGGAAAGGAACTCATGTGATTGCCCGTGAGCTTCGGGAGGAGGGCATTAAGCCCATGCGTGTAAAAGAATGGCAGAATACAGTCATTCTCCGTGTTATCCGCAATGAAAAATACTGCGGTGATTTGGTGCAGAAGAAAACATATACGCCAGACTTTTTATCCCATGAAAAGAAGGTAAACCTCGGGCAAGAGGAATTTGTGATTATCAAAGACCATCATGAGCCGATTATCTCCCGTGAGCTTTTCGATAAGGCAAACCGCATTTTGGATGAAAAGTCGCTTTCACAGGAGGGCAAAGCGAAACACAGCAACCGTTATCCATTTTCTGGGAAAATCAAATGCGGATGCTGCGGTTCAAGTTATGTGGCGAGATATAAAACCCGAAAAAATGGAAGCCGCTATAAGGCGTGGCGGTGTCTTGAAGCTGCAAGACACGGAAGTCCTCATGTGGACAAAGCAGGGAATCAAGTCGGATGCAGTGGACTTAGCATACGCAACGAAGATGCAACCCACATCATGTACCTTGTCACGAGCAGCTTAAAGTATAATAAGGAGAAAATCACTAACAATTTGCTTGCTATTATCAAGTCTATAATTTCCTCTGATTTGCCGTATGGCATAAAGGTATGCCCGAAGGGCGCGGCAATGGATACCACAGGTACAGATAGTGAGAAACTAAAATCACAGATAAAAGCCACCCTACAAAAACGCACAAACCTCATTGACCTTTATACATCTGGCGATATTACCAGAGATGAATTTTCAGCAGCAAGAGCAAAATGTGAGAATGAGATTGCTAAACTGCAATCCGTGATAGATAACATAGACAAACAAAGGGAGAGACCCTCAAAACAGCAAGAGCTTGTCGCTGAAATTACAGAAGCGATGAATGAACTTATAAACGGCGTGGAATATGAAGATGATTTTTACAAAGAAATCTTAGATAAAATGGTTGTGAATGATAAAGACCATATTGATGTGTATTTGAACCTGCTCCCCCTCAAATGGAGCTACACGGTTGCAAAAAGCGTAAACTGTCCGCAGGGTAAACCGCTAAAAAAAGCTGGGGCCCCTGAGATGGAACATTTCAGGGGCTTCTCTACCGATATCAGTTAACAGCCCCGCCACATTCCGGTAAGGCATCGTATACCGCTGGGACAGATAGCGCATGGAAGCGGCAAGCTCCCCGTCCGGGCCGCCGAACTGGGATAAGATGACCTGTGCGATCTTTGGATTTGGGGTAGAGATATTGACAGGGTATTGCAGTCTTTTTTCATAATTCCACATTTAGCAGTATCCTCCTTCCCACGGCCACGGCTGGTCTGCCCAGAGCCAGTGGTCGTCGTTGCTGATGCAATCCATTGTCAGCGGGCCAAACTGCGCCGCATAGTTGGCGAGTGCCTGGCGGCGCATCTGGTTGTATTTATGGAAAAACGCGAGCGCCTGCTGGTCGTTAGGATGTGTATCGAGATAGAGTGCCATGTCATAAGCCATAAAGCTTACCTTATTGATCCAGGATAACAATTCCTGCCTGTTTTTTGCCTGATTCATGCTCTTCTCACGCTCCTTCCAAGAAATGGTTTGTCAAGCTCCGGGAAGATGGTACCAACCATAAATGCCTGTTCTGGCTCATAGGAATTCGTAAACTGCTGCCACGGTACGGTGGCAATTCCCAGAAAACAGGTACAGTCAACGGCGTTGGAATATGCGCCGGGCTGCATCGTATACGGCGCAGAGCCGCAGTGATTAGATGGATAACAGTTGCACATAAAAGACTCCTGCATTGTTTTACTATAAAGTATGCATATTGCAAAAGGTTGGTGCATAAGTTAGAACAAACAATTTTGCATTTGATAGACGGACAAGTTTTTTTTTTAGTACAAAGCGGGAAATACCGCAGAAATTGTAGATTTTCTTGGAAATATATATTATAATTACTTCTATGAGCCGAAATTTGCCGGAAGGATTTGCTTCCTTGCGGTATAAAAAATAAATAGATGGGGGAAATCATATGTACAATGATGAGAACGTAATCAAGATCAAACATGACGTCCTGTATGAAGTTGCTAAACTCGCCTTTGACGGAACGCTCGAGGAAAAGCGGGATGAAATTCCTGACAAGCTGATCCCTGGGCCGCAGCCGCAGTTCCGCTGCTGTATCTATAAGGAAAGGGAGATCATCCGCCAGAGGGTACGCCTTGCAGAAGGCAAGAACTTAAGAGGCCAGGAGGACAATGTGATCCAGGTTATCGGCTCCGCATGTGAAGGATGTCCGATCTCCAGCTATACCGTTACGGACAACTGCCAGAACTGTCTTGGCAAAGCTTGTATGAATGCCTGCAAGTTTGGCGCAATTACAATGGGCCGTGACCGTTCGTATATCGATCCGTCCAAATGTAAAGAGTGCGGACAGTGTGCAAAAGCGTGTCCATACAATGCGATTGTCGGCGTAAAGCGTCCGTGTAAAGTAGCATGTCCGGTAGATGCGATCACATATGATGAGTACAATGTTTCCGTAATTGACAAAGAAAAATGTATCCGCTGCGGACAGTGTATCCATAACTGCCCGTTTGGTGCGATCGGTTCCCAGACGTTTATGATTGACGTGATCGAAGCGTTAAAATCCGGCAAAAGAGTGTACGGTATGGTAGCGCCTGCGACAGAAGGCCAGTTTGGAACGGATATTACGATGCAGAGCTGGAAAAACGCACTGAAAAAGTTAGGATTTGAGGATACGATTGAAGTCGGCTTAGGCGGCGATATGACGGCTGCAAGCGAAGCGGACGAGTGGGCGGAAGCATATAAGGAAGGAAAAAAAATGACGACTTCCTGCTGTCCTGCATTTGTAAATATGGTTTACAGGCATTATCCTGAGTTAAAAGACCATGTATCTACGACGGTATCCCCGATGTGCGGTGTTTCCCGTATGATTAAGATGAAAGATCCAGAGGCATATACGGTATTTATCGGGCCATGTATTGCGAAAAAATCCGAAGTCAAAGACCAAAAGATCGAAGGAAACGCAGACGCGGTACTGACTTACAGCGAGATCCGTACGATTTTAAAGGTAAAAGACATTGCGCTTGAGCCTGCGGAAAATGACTATCAGGAATCCAGTATTTTCGGCAAACGCTTTGGCAATTCCGGCGGAGTTACAGAAGCGGTGCTTCAGTGCTTAAAAGAGACGGATCAGACAATGGATGCAAAGGTATGCAGAGCAAACGGCGCCGCAGAGTGCAAAAAAGCGCTGCTGCTTATGAAAGTCGGCAAGCTGCCTGAGGACTTTATTGAAGGCATGGCATGTAACGGCGGCTGTGTCGGCGGGCCAAGTGCATTCCAGGATCAGATGAAGTCGAAAAAGAACAGAGATGCCCTGCTCTCACAGGCGGACGACCGCGGCGTACACGGCAATCTGGATAACTACGAGATGGATAAATTCTCGATGCATCGTTCCTAGAGCGTGTTTATTTATAGAAAAGATACATATACACTCACTGTCTGTTTCAGATGGTGAGTGTTTTGTCTTATAAGAAAGAGGTGTTCATGAAAAGTCCCAAGATCCAGTTTCATCCATCCCAGACAGAAGCGATCACCCATACAACCGGCCCCTGCCTTGTGCTTGCAGGCCCAGGCAGCGGGAAGACCGCGGTGATTACAAAGCGGACGGAGTATTTGATTGCAGGCTGCAACGTACAGCCGCGCCAGATTTTAGTCGTTACGTTTACAAAAGCTGCTGCGAATGAAATGCGCACCCGTTTTGAGCAGATGACAGGCGGACAGTATCCGGGCGTCTGGTTTGGCACCTTCCATGCCGTCTTTTTTATGATCTTAAAACATGCCTATCACTATACCGCTTCCAACATTATAAAAGAAGAAGTCAAATACCAGTTTCTGCGTGAGATTATTTCCAGAAACAATATAGAATGCGAGGATGTGTCAGAATTTTCCGACAATATCCTAAGCGAGATCAGCGCGCTGAAAAACAGCGGCACAGCCGTGGAAAACTACTATCCGGTGCACTGCGGCAAAGATATTTTCCGGCTTATTTTCCGGGAATATTCCAGATATATGCAAAGCCAGAGGCTGATTGACTTTGACGATATGCTTGTCTATACAAAAGAGTTGTTCGAGCAGCGGGAAGACCTGCTTGCGGCATGGCAGCAGAAGTTTTTGTATATTATGGTCGACGAATTTCAGGATATTAACAAACTCCAGTACCAGATCGTGCGGCTGCTGTGCAAAAAAGAAGAAAACCTGTTTGTCGTAGGGGACGATGACCAGTCGATCTATCGTTTCCGCGGCTCTAAGCCGGAACTGATGCTGAATTTTCCAAAAGACTATCCTGCGGCGCGTATTGTCAGGCTTTCGATTAATTACCGCTGTCCCAAAGAGGTCGTGCAGCGTGCCGGGAACCTGATTCGCCATAACAGGAGCCGGTTTGACAAGCAGATCCAAAGTATGGGCGCTGACGGCACGGCGTTTCGGATTGCTGTGTTTGAGACGGTGCAGGAGGAAAATAAAGCGCTGGTTGAGCTGATCCGCTTACAGGCGGACAGAGGGATCCGCTACAGCCAGATCGCCGTGCTATACCGTACCAATACGCAGCCTGGCGCTTTGATTGCCAAGCTGATGGAATACAACCTGCCGTTTCGGACAAAGGAGCGGATTCCAAACCTGTACGAGCACTGGATCGCCAGGGATATCAAGACGTATTTTTCACTGGCGCTCGGCAGCCGCAGGCGGGAGGATTTTCTGCGCATTATGAACCGCCCAAAGCGGTATTTAAGCAGGGAGAGCCTTGCAGGGATGGAAAACGTATCGTTTGATGCCTGGATGGAATTTTATAAAAAACAGTCCTGGATCGCAGAGCGTATCGAAAAGCTGCAATACGATTTGCAGGTGCTTTCCAGGATTACGCCGTTTGCAGCAGTTAATTTTATCCGCAAATCGATCGGCTATGACGAATATCTGACCGATTATGCGAACAGCCGCCAGATCCCGGAAAACGAGCTTTTAGAAACGCTTGACGAGCTGATGGAGAGTACAAAGGAATATAAAAGCCTGGACGAATGGCTCGGGTTTACGCAGGATTATACAGAAAAGCTAAAGCGGGAGCAGCAAAAGCAAAACCAGCCGGAGACAGACAGCATTTCTGTTTTGACGCTGCACGCTTCCAAAGGGCTGGAATACGATATTGTGATTATCCCGGACGTGAACGAAGGGCTGATTCCTTATAAAAAAGCGGTGCTCGAAGCGGAGCTGGAGGAGGAGCGGCGGATGCTGTATGTCGGCATGACGCGCACAAAAAAGGAGCTTTTTTTGTCTTATGTGAAAAATATCCGCAGCAGGCAGGCGCAGCCGTCCGTTTTTTTAACGGAACTGCTGTAGCAGGCAGAAGCTTTTGGATGCGATTAATTTAAGAAATTTTCCAAAAAACATATACAAACGCTGAAGCTTAATGCTATAATATGCAAAAGATGTAAAAGGCTGCTGCTTCGAACAACTTTTAGGGATACAGAAGATCTAGGATTTGGTTCCAGTGAACAGGCATACAGGAGAAGGCGGAAAAGATATGGAATATACAATCATTGAAGGAAATTATGCGAAAATCGGTGTATCCAAAATGGCTGATACCGTTTATTTTACATTTGAAGGCGAAAAAGAGAAAAAGTGTGCAATTTTGTTGTATACGCCGAACGAAGAGCAGGTGAAGATCCCAGTGCCGGACGAATACTGCATTGGGGCGCTGCGTTCGGTCGGCATTCGCGGGCTGAAATGGAAAAAATTAAATTACAATTATGAGTTTGACGGAAAGCTCGTGTTTGACCGTCATGCGCGTAAGGTGATTGGACGGGAGAAGTGGGCAGATCCAGAACGCCTGCAGGCGCACCACCAGGTACGTGCCGGATTTGATTTTGCGGAATTTGACTGGTGCGGCGACCGGTTTCCTGAGATTCCAAGGGAGCAGATGGTCATGTATAAGCTGAACGTACGCAGCTTTACAATGGACGGAGGCGCCCTTGGCAGGAAAAAAGGGACGTTTGCCGGGGTGATGGATAAGATTCCTTATTTAAAGGAGCTTGGCGTAACTTCCTTGGAGCTGATGCCTGTCTATGAGTTTGAAGAACTGATGGCGCCTAAAGGCGTGCAAAGGGACGTGGAAAGCTGGAGCGAAAACGCGAAGGAAGGATATTTGCTGGAAGAGGATAAGGCGCCTGCTTATAAAATCAACTGCTGGGGCTACCTGCCTGGAGATTATTATGCGCCGAAGGCTTCTTATGCTTCCACAGACGAGCCGTCCGTCGAATTAAAAAAGCTGATCCGCGAACTGCATAAAAATCAGATGGAATGCATTTTGGAGATGTATTTTGACGAAAAAATGAACCAAAATATCGCAGTTGAGATCTTGCGCTACTGGGTTATGGAATACCATGTGGACGGCTTTCATTTATTAGGCGCCGCGCTGTCGGTAGATGCAATGGCACAGGATCTGATTCTGCGGCGGACAAAGCTGTTTGCAGAGGGCTTTAGCCAGCGTCTGTTTAAAGAAACGCCGTCTTACCCGCATTTATTTGTATACAACGATGATTTTTTGTATGCCTCCCGCAAGCTGCTAAGCTGCAATAACGGAAATATGCCGGAGCTGCTCAACCAGCTAAAGCGCCAGAACGAAGTGTTCGGGTTTGTTAATTTTGTAGCCGGGAACAATGGGTTTACGCTTGCCGACCTGTTTAGCTATAACGAAAAGCATAATGCAGAAAACGGCGAGGACAACCAGGACGGGCTTGTCTGGAATTTTAGCTGCAACTGCGGCGTGGAAGGCACGACACGCAAGCGGACGATTTTGGAGTACCGCAAAAAACAGATGCGCAATGCGGCAGTGCTTGTACTGATCGGGCAGGGCGTGCCGCTTTTGATGGCGGGGGACGAATTTGGCAATTCCCAGCAGGGCAATAATAATTGCTACTGCCAGGACAACCCGACTGGCTGGGTCAACTGGAGCGTCAGGAAGCGCAACGCGCCGTATGCAAAGTTTGTACAGCAAATGCTTGCGTTCCGCAGGCAGCATCCGATATTAAGGAGCAGCCTGCCGATGAAGATGTACGATTACGCGTCCAAAGGTTACCCGGATTTGTCCTACCACGGGGAAAATGCCTGGATCTCCTCAGGCAGCCTGTGCCCACATGCGGCAGGGATTTTATATTACGGCGCGTATGCAAAGCGCCCGGACGGGACGGAGGATGACTTTTTATATATCGGGCTGAATTTTCATATCCAGCCGCAGTCGCTTGCGCTGCCAAAGCTGCCGCACAGAATGCGCTGGTATGTCGCCGCAGATACCGCAGATAAGGCTACGCCGTTTTATGAGACACCAAAGCCGGTGGAAAAGAAACACCAGATCGAATTGCCGGCGCAGGCAATCGTGATACTGGTCGGAAAATAAAATAACGATTTGGTACAGGAGGGATATTCGGTACAGATTATGAGGATCATACACAATGCAATCGGGCATATGAAAACTATTAACCATCATAAAAAGCTTGTGATGCAGGGCTGTTTCCGTCTGGGGCTGTATGGGCAGGGGCTGCTGCATGACCTGTCCAAATATACGTGGCCGGAGCTGCGTATCGGCATCCGCTATTTTCGGGATGACCAAAGCCCGCACAACGGAGAACGGGAAAAATACGGATATTCAACCGCATGGCTGCACCACAAAGGGCGCAACAAGCACCATGCGGAATATTGGATCGACTATACCGCTGACGCAGATCCAAACGGCAGGCACGTTGCTGGTATGAAAATGCCGGTAAAATACGTCGCTGAAATGTTTGTAGACCGCGTCAGCGCTTCCAAAAATTACCGCAAGGAAAAATACAAGGATACAGACCCGCTGGAATATTACGAAAAGCGCAAGCATTATATGGTTGTCCATGACAGCACGAGAAAGCAGTTGGAGATCTTGCTTCACATGCTGGCAAGGGACGGGGAGGAAAAGACATTTCAGTATATTCGGCGGCATATTTTAAGAAACAACCATATGGAAAAGTTACAGCAGCTATTCAAAAAGTAGCTGCATCATAAGGCTGCGGCTGTCTGAAAATGCCGGCAGCCGGAAAAAAGGCTTCTGCGGCTGCTTTCATGTCTTGCGGCAGCGGGGCGCAAAGAACCATCGGCTGTCCGCTCACCGGGTGCAGCAAGCGCAGCGTCCCTGCGTGGAGCGCCTGGCGCTGCATGGTATTATCGCCCGGATTGTATAAAAAGTCTCCGATCAGAGGATGCCCGATATGGCGCATATGCACGCGGATCTGGTGCGTGCGCCCGGTATCCAGCCAGAGCTTTACAAAGGACAGCCCGCTGCCGTAAAAAAGCGTCTGAAAATGCGTTACGGCAGGCTCGCCTGCCGCGTCTACGGTGCGTTCAATAATCGTATGCTCCCTGCGGGCAATCGGTGCGCTGATCGTGCCTTTTATTGGCACGCTGCCCGCGGCGATCGCATAGTACGTGCGCCCGATCTTACGTTTGCGCATTTGTTCATATAAAATACAACTGCTGTAGGCATTTTTGGCAATGATTGTCATGCCGCTTGTATCCCGGTCCAGCCGATTAATGCAGCGGAACGGATAGGATTCCTGTTTTTGCGCCGCATAATCGCACACTGCGTCTGCCAGTGTGTTTTTGTCGTGCCCGACAGAAGGATGGACAGGCATACCGGCTGGTTTGTCTGCGACGAGCAGGTCTTGGTCTTCATAGACGATGGAAAAGGGCGGCTTTTTCTGGATTGCCGGTGTTTTGGCAGCTATTTCACCTGGTTCGATAAGCTGTATCGTTAAAAGTTCTCCTTTCTTTAGAATGTGGTTTACATATGCCCATTTGCCGTCGATTAAAATGCCGTTTTCTGTCTTTTTCAGTTGGACGATGACGCTGCGTGAATAGTGCTTTTGCTTTAAAAATTCTAAGATGCTTGATCCGTTCGCATCTTCTAGGATTGGATAAGTAAGTATTCGCTTCATAAGGATGATTATACAATAAAATCTAAAAGTTGGAAAGGCACGAAGCATGATACAGTGACATAGAATATAAGAAAGTGGCTTTGAGGTGCCGATTTTGCAGACTTTTTTGCCGCCTTTGGATATACAAAAGGAGAAAAAAGTTTTAGAGGAAATGCAGGGAGGAAGCCTTGAGGCACGAAATACGCTGATTGTGCATAATATGCGCTTAGTCGCGCATATTGCAAAAAAGTACCAGAATGCAGACGAGGACATGGAAGAGATGATATCCATCGGGACAATCGGGCTGATTAAGGCGGTGATGACCTTTCATCCAGAAAAAGGCTCCAGATTGTCAACTTATGCTGCACGATGTATTGACAATGAGCTATTAATGCACCTGCGCAACCGGCGCAAAGTAGCGAGAGAGGTGTCCATTTATGAGCCGATCGGTACAGATAAAGAGGGAAACCAGATCAATTTTATGGATATTATTGAGAGCGAAGAACCGGATATAGTGGAACGAATGGATAAAAACAGCAAGATTTGCTATTTGCAAAAGCGCCTGCCCAAGATTTTAAACGACAGGGAGCTTGAGATCGTAGTGCTGCGTTATGGCTTGCAGGACGATAAGCCGGTAACGCAAAAACAGATCGCAGGCAAGCTTGGAATCTCAAGGTCGTATGTCAGCCGCATTGAAAAGCGTGCGCTGGAAAAAATGCGGGCAGAATTGGAGAACGGGGGTGTCTGAGGCTTTTGCCAGAGAAAGCGAAACTCTATACAACAGATTCCTGGCAGGCGGTGCTGGCTGTGGCGCGCTTGCCGGGGATTTGCTGTATAAAAACCTTTCTATTGCGTCGGTTATGTGTTATAATAGAAATGTCTTTTTTGTATGGATTTAATTTCCACATATTCCCAAATCAAACACTTATGATGTAATTTCCGAAATTTTCAAAAGAAGGAGGAAAGCCCATGTTATTTAAAAGAAAACCAAAAGAATATGAAATGCCTGCTTATAAAGATGTCAATGGCATCCGCATCTTTGACCAGGACTATAAGGTGCTGCGTGCAAAATGGGTTGGAGAAAGAATTGACTGCGGTACGATTGCGGTGTTCAAAATGAAATGCAAATATTTATATGTAAAAGCATATGCTCTTACGCCAAAAGCCAATATAGAGCTGAACAAATATTATCATACATCCGTAGACCATAATAAGTACAAAAAGATGAGCGGAATATAATTCTATGTTATTATCAATATATCTTTTTGCAACACAATTCAAAGACTGCGTACAGCAAACGCAGCATCTAGTTTCTGTAAAATTCCTATTTAGGTTTTTAAGATTTTCTTGTGTGTCCTAGGAAAACCGGATATAATGAAATCAGGTGCAGTAGAAGTAGATCCTGTTGACAGAGTATGGGGGAAATGCGTATGGCAAGAACCGTAGGAATTGGTATTCAGAGTTTTGAAAAATTGATAACAGAGAATACTTTTTATGTGGATAAGACAGATTTTATTAGGCAGTGGTGGGAAAACAGGGATGATGTGACGCTGATTACCCGTCCCCGCAGATTTGGTAAAACCTTGAATATGAATATGCTGGAGCGATTTCTCTCTGTAGAATATGCGGGGCAGGGGGAAGTCTTTGAAGGGTTATCCATCTGGAACGATGAGAAATATCGGAATCTTCAGGGAACCATGCCGGTAATCTTCTTAAGCTTTGCCGGAATTAAGTCGTCCTCTTTTTCCGAGGCAAAAAAGAGTATGTTATATCTTATTGAAAAATTGTATAACCAGTATGATTTTCTGCTGAAAGAAAGCAGCCTGAATGAAAAGGAGAAAGACTTTATAAAAAGAATCTCTGTTGATATGGATCATTATTCTGCGATTTCGTCTCTGTGTACGCTATCTGAGTTTCTATATCGCTATTATGGGAAAAAGGTAATTATTCTGCTGGATGAGTACGATACCCCGCTTGCGGAAGCATGGGTGTATGGATATTGGCAGGAAATGGTGGAGTTTATAAGGGGACTGTTTCATTCCACATTCAAGACCAACCCGTTTCTGGAACGGGCAGTTATGACAGGGATTACAAGAATCGGTAAGGAGTCCATTTTTTCAGATCTGAATCATCTGACCGTTGTAACAACGACCTCAGAGATGTATGCCGATTGCTTTGGCTTTACAGAAGAAGAGGTGTTCGCCGCACTGGATGAGTACGGGATGCAGGATAAGTGTACGGATGTGAAAAGATGGTATGATGGATTTACTTTTGGAACATGCAGGGATATCTATAATCCCTGGTCGATTATAAATTATCTGAAAATGGGAAGGCTTTCTACCTACTGGGCGAATACCAGCAGCAACAGCCTGGTAGACAAGCTGATCAGAGAGGGGAGCGCAGAGATCAAAATATCTATGGAGAATCTTCTCAAAGGCGGGCACCTGTACAAAGAAATTGACGAACAGATTGTTTTTGACCAGATGGACGCGGATGAGAATGCCATCTGGAGCCTGTTTCTGACCAGCGGATACCTGAAAGTGGAAAGCTGTACCCTGAATGAAGATACAGGAGCAGAGATGTATGAGCTTGCCCTGACCAATAAGGAAGTACAGATTATGTTTCGAAAGATGATCCGAAAATGGTTTACTGGTATGGGGACGGTTTACAACGGTTTTATCAGGGCGCTTTTGCAGGATGACGTAAAATCCATGAATGCCTATATGAACCGGGTGGCTCTGGCAACATTCAGCTATTTTGACAGTGGGAAGAATCCTTCTGTGGAGACGCAGCCGGAGAGGTTTTATCATGGCTTTGTGCTGGGACTGACTGTGGAGCTTTCAGACCGCTATGTTATTACTTCTAACCGGGAAAGCGGCTTTGGAAGGTATGATGTGATGATGGAGCCGAAAGAGGAAACAGGCAATGCCATAATTATGGAATTTAAGATTAGGGATTGCGGGGAGGAGAAGTCGCTGGAGGATACTGCGAATGCTGCGTTAAGACAGATTGAGGAGCAGCCGTATGCGTCAGCTTTAAAAGCCAGAGGGATTGCGTCAGAACGGATTCGTAAATATGGGTTTGCATTTGAGGGGAAGACGGTGCTGATACGGTAAATTTTTTATTGCTGGATTGTACTAGAGAGAACAAATTTGAATTGCTTTGGTAAATTTTTATGAGAAGGGACGCTGGGAAAGAGGATTGGCATCCCTTGGCGGCGTCAGTTCCAGAATGTTAAGAATCCCTAAGTATCCTGCTGGTACGCTGTGGCTGTGTCCGGTCGCGGCACCTAGTTCGCTGCCTGTTTGCAGCTAAAGGTGCCGCTTGGCTGCGCCCCTAGTTGATCAGCAGAATACCAAGGGCTTCTAACCATTCTTCCAAAGCTGCCGCCAAGGGATGCCAATCCTCTCTCCCGGCTGTTCTTCATAAGTGCTACCGAACAAGCTCAATATGATTTGGTTTGTTTGCCAGAGGGAACGAAACTCTATACAGCAAATTCCTGGCAGGCGGTGCTAGAGCGAACAAGTTTGAGTTACTTTGGTAAATTTTTACAAGAAGGGATGCCAGGAGAGAGTGTATCCATCCCCTCTCCCGGCTGTTCTTCGCAAGTGCTGCCCAAACAAGCCCGATATGGTTTGGTAGCTGTAGTACTAGAGCGAACTTTATCTGATTTGCGTTTCCAAGGGAATTATTTTGAACGAGTTTTCTATGTAAAATAGCCTAGAATCTGTTATATCATATAGTTGATTTTGTTCATGATAGATAAACCAAACCATATTGCGCTTGTTTCGTAGCATTTACGAAGAGCAGCCGGGAGAGAGGATGTGCCTCCCCTGGCGGTGGCTTTGGAAGAATGTTTAGAATCCCTTGGTATTCTGCGGGGTAACCAGGGGCGCAGCCAAGCGGCACCTTTAGCTGCCAGCAGGCAGCGAACTAGGTGCCGCGACCGGACACAGCCATAACGTAACAGCAGGATACTTAGGGATTCTTAGCATTCTGGAACTGACGCCGCTAGGGGAGGCACATCCTCTTTCCCGGCGTCCCTTCCTGTAAAAATTTATCAAAGCAATCCAAATTTGTTCGCTGTGGTATGCTTGCCGGGAATTTGTCAACAGGCAGAGTTTAAAAATTCTGAAATAAAATAAATTTCTCTTTCCAACCAGCCAATTCTATGTTATGATAAATATATCTTTTTTGTAACACAATTCAAAGTCTGTGTATAAAAACGCAGCATCCAGTATCTGTAAAATTCCCAGAATATAATCAGATGTATCAATAATAAATTAAATAAAAAGAAAAACAGGAGGTGTTTTTTGTATAGTATTGTATCTACTGCGATTATCCGCGGTGTAAACAGCCTCCCTGTACAGGTGGAGGCAGATGTAAGCGATGGTATGCCGATGTTTGAGATGGTAGGATTTTTGGCATCGGAAGTCAAAGAGGCAAGGGAACGCGTGCGTGCGGCGCTGCGCAACAGCGGCTATTACCTTCCGGCAAAACGCATCACGGTTAACTTGTTTCCGGCGAATATTAAAAAAACGGGCTCGGCATTTGACCTGCCGATTGCGGCGGCGATCGCTGCGGCGCTTGGCATTGTGCCTGCGAAGAGCCTGGATGCGGTGCTGGTTGTGGGGGAGATTGGATTAAACGGCAAGGTGCAGCCTGTAGAAGGCATCCTGCCGATTGTGGCAGAAGCGGGAGAGCATGGCTTTACACGCTGTATTGTGCCTTATGAAAACCGCACAGAGGCGTACCTGATTCAAAATATCCAGATTGTCCCGGTAAAGAGCGTTGCACATCTGATTCAGTATTTGACCGGAAAAGAAACGGAATTATGGGAGCCGCAGGAGGAACAGCCGAAACAGGAACAGACGGATCAAAAAGAGCTGGATTTTTCGCAGATAAACGGCCAGCGCCTTGTACGGCGTGCAGGCGAGGTTGCGGCAGCCGGTATGCACAATCTGCTGTTAGTCGGGCCTCCGGGAGCCGGCAAGACGATGATTGCCCAGCGTATCCCTACGATCCTGCCGCCGCTGTGCGCACAGGAGCAGTTGGAGCTGGCTAAGATCTACAGCGTCAGCGGGCTGCTTTTGCACAGCAGCCACATGATATACAAGCGCCCGTTCCGCAGCCCGCACCATACGATTACCCCGCAGGGGCTTGTAGGCGGCGGGCTTTTGCCAAAACCGGGGGAAGTATCGCTGGCGCATAAGGGCGTCTTATTTTTGGACGAGCTGGCAGAGTTTCAAAAATCCACGCTGGAGCTGCTGCGGCAGCCTTTGGAGGATAAAAAGATCCAGATTTCCAGGCTGCATGGAAGCTGCTGCTATCCGGCGGATTTTATGCTTGTGGCAGCATTAAATCCATGTCCGTGCGGCGCCTATCCCGATATGAACCGCTGCCGCTGTACGCAAAGCGCAATCGACCGGTATCTAGGAAAGATCAGCCAGCCGCTGTTAGACCGGATTGACCTGTGTGTGCAGGTGTCTGCGCTGACGTACGCAGAGCTGACGCAAAGTGAGCATAACGAAAGCTCGGCGCAGATCCGTGCCAGGGTGTGCACGGCATGGGAGCTGCAAAAAAAGCGCTATGCGGGCAGCGGTATTTATTTTAACAGCCAGGTTGCGGCGGACAGGCTAAAGGAAGTCTGCCTGCTGACGGACCGGGAAGAAGACTACCTGCAAACGATGTATCGGCAGTTGCAGCTTACGGCACGTGCCTATCATAAGGTTTTGCGCGTGGCAAGGACGATTGCCGATCTGTCGCACAGTAAGGGCGTGCGGCAGGAGCATCTTGCCGAGGCGTTTTGCTACCGCGGCCTGGACCGGAAATACTGGGAGAGGTGGTGAGCGCTTGCAAAATGTGGAGAACGAAAAATATGCCTACTGGCTTTCCTGCATCAAGGGCTGTACGCCGCGTGTGCGCCGCAGCCTGTTTGCGGTATGCGCACATGCAAAGGAAGCCTATGAGCTTGACGAGAACTGTCTGGAAAAAATTCCGGGACTGATGCATAAGGATGTCTCACGTATCATACAATCAAAAAAAACGTGGGACATTGACGGCAGGTGGCACGAGCTGTCCCGCGCAAAGATCCGCTTTGCCAGTATGGAACAGCAGGCGTATCCGCCGCAGCTTCGGGAGCTTTCGGATGCGCCGTATGGGATCTTTTACCGCGGCAGCCTTCCAGTGCCGCAGCAGCTTCACGTGGCAGTCGTTGGCGCGCGCATGTGCTCGGAATACGGCAGGACGGTCGCCAGGGAGCTGGCAAGAGAGCTGGCGGCGCGGGATGTTACCGTGATCAGCGGCATGGCGCGCGGCATTGACGCGGCGGCGCACAGAGGGGCGTTGGACAGCGGCGGCGATACGTATGCGGTACTTGGATGCGGCGTGGATGTCTGCTATCCGAATTACCACAGGCAGTTGTACGATGAGATTGGCAAAAGCGGCGGGCTGCTCAGTGAATATCCGCCGGGCACCTGTCCGCTGCCTGCGTATTTTCCGCAGCGCAACCGGCTGATCAGCGTACTGTCAGACGTTGTATTTATAATAGAAGCAAAGGAAAAAAGCGGCTCGCTTATTACCGCGGACTGCGCACTGGAGCAGGGGCGGGACGTGTATGCGCTGCCCGGGCGCATTACCGATGCGTTAAGCGCAGGATGCAACCGGCTGATCGCGCAAGGCGCTGGTATCTTCTTATCGGTAGAGGATGTGCTGATGGAATTGTCGCTGTCTGCCGTGTACGCAAAAGAAAAAAAATCAGCGCCGCGAAGCACCTTAAATTCGGGAAATTGTGAAATTTTTGACAATTTACATAAATTTTCTCTTGAAAAAGATGAGCTGTTGGTGTATGGTTGTCTTGGTCTTTTGCCAACGGGCTTTGAAGAATTATTGGAAAAAACAGGATTGGACATTCAGGCACTCAGTCAGATATTGGCGGCCCTTTTGCAAAAGCACCGTATTGAGGAAGTGTTTAAAAATCACTATAAAATAATTACGGAATGAGTAAGGTGAGGAGTAGTCATGGCAAAATATCTGGTAATCGTGGAATCGCCGGCAAAGGTAAAGACGATCAAAAAATTTCTGGGGAAAAATTATGAAGTCACTGCGTCGAACGGTCATGTCAGAGATCTGCCAAAAAGTAAGATGGGAATAGATTTCGAGCATGATTTTGAACCGAAATATATTACGATCCGTGGGAAGGGAGACCTGCTTGCGAAGCTGCGTAAGGAAGCAAAAAAGGCAGACCGCATTTATCTGGCGACTGACCCGGACCGTGAGGGGGAAGCGATTTCATGGCATCTGACAAAAGCGTTAAAGCTGGACGACACAAAGGAGGTGTACCGTATCAGCTTTAATGAGATTACTAAAAATGCAGTCAAAGCGTCGCTCAAGCAGCCAAGAGAGATCGATATGGACCTTGTGAACGCACAGCAGGCAAGGCGCGTGCTTGACCGTATGGTAGGATATAAAATCAGCCCGCTGCTTTGGGAAAAGGTAAAGCGCGGCTTAAGCGCCGGGCGTGTGCAGTCGGTAGCGCTGCGCATTATCGCAGACCGGGAAAACGAGATCAATGCGTTTATCCCTGTAGAGTACTGGACAATCGGTGCAAAAATCAAAGTAGCTGGAGAAAAAAAGCGGCTGGACGCCAAGTTTTACGGGACAGAAAAAGGCAGGCTGAAAATCGAAAATAAAGAACAGGCAGAATCGATCCGCGCAGAACTGTTGCAGGCAGAATACCAGGTACTGGATGTAAAAAAGAGCGAACGCACGAAAAAAGCGCCGTTTCCGTTTACGACCAGCACGTTGCAGCAGGAAGCGTCCAAGGTGCTGAATTTTTCTACATTAAAAACGATGCGTCTGGCGCAGCAGCTCTATGAAGGAGTCGAAATCAAAGGCGCAGGCGTGATCGGGCTGATTACTTACCTGCGTACCGATTCGGTGCGCATCTCCGAAGAGGCGGACGCCCAGGCGAGGGAATATATCGGCAGCCAGTACGGAGAAGCATATATCGCAGAAGTGGCTATGGAAAAGAAAAAGGCGGGCAAAATCCAGGACGCCCATGAAGCAATCCGGCCGACGGATATAAAAAGGACGCCGGTAGAGGTCAAGGAATCGCTTTCCAGAGACCAGTTCCGGCTGTATCAGTTGATCTGGAAGCGCTTTACCGCCAGCAGGATGAGCGCGGCAAAGTATGAGACGACGAGCGTGAAAATCGGCGCGGGCAGCTACCGGCTGACCGTCTCTGCGTCAAGAGTGGTATTTGACGGCTTTATGTCGGTATATATGAGCGATGAAGACGAAAAAGGCGACCACAACATGCTGTTAAAATCCATTGACGAATCTTCTAAACTGACGCTAGAAGATATAGAAACGACGCAGCACTTTACACAGCCTCCGGCTCATTACACCGAAGCGGCGCTTGTCAAGGCGCTTGAGGAACACGGCATCGGGCGTCCAAGCACATATGCGCCGACGATTACGACGCTGCTGGCACGCCGCTACGTGCTCAAAGAAAACAAAAACCTGCATTTAACAGAGCTTGGAGAAGCGGTCAACAGCATTATGAAGCAGGCATTTTCCACGATTGTAGATGAAGAGTTCACGGCAAATATGGAGATGCTGCTTGACAAAGTGGAAGAGGGCGATATCAACTGGAAAGCGATCGTCAGCAACTTCTACCCGGATCTTGAGGATGCCGTCGAAAAGGCAGAAAAAACACTGGAAAAAGTGCAGATCGCTGACGAAGTGACCGACGTGGTCTGCGAGGAATGCGGACGCAATATGGTTATTAAATACGGACCGCACGGAAAGTTTCTTGCCTGTCCGGGCTTTCCTGACTGCCGCAATACAAAGCCTTATCTGGAAAAAATCGGAGTGGCATGTCCAAAGTGCGGCAAGGACATTGTCGTGCGCAAGACAAAAAAAGGCAGGCGCTTTTACGGGTGCGAAGCAGGCCCGGACGAGTGCGATTTTATGTCATGGCAGAAGCCGTCTGCCGAAAAATGCCCAAAATGCGGCGGCTATATGGTAGAAAAAGGCAGCAAAGAAGTATGTGCGGACGCACAGTGCGGTTATGTACAGGAAAAGAAAAAGAAAGAAGACGAGGAAATGTGACAAAAGAGGTGCTATCCGCACCTCTTTTTGGCTCCTGCGCCGCGCACATCCAAACAATTCATACAATTTAAGAAAATATTTTACAAATTGGTTGAATTATCAGATAAAAAATGTTATGATAATTCCAAATAGGGAAAAAGCTATGCTTCTGCCCTAAATCATGCCGGCGGAAAGGGAGGTGCAGTTCGGTAATGAGTGTTCAACTGCTGGATAAGACGAGAAAAATTAATAAGCTGCTCCATAATAACAGTTCATCCAAAGTAGTATTTAACGACATCTGTGAAGTCATGACGGATATTTTACAGTCCAATATCCTTGTTATCAGTAAAAAAGGCAAGATTCTAGGCACGAGCCGGTGCAGTGGGATTGCGGAGATTTCAGAGCTGATCGTGGATGAAGTCGGCGAACATATTGACGCGATGTTAAATGAGCGTCTGCTTGGAATACTGTCTACAAAAGAGAATGTGAATCTGGAAACACTTGGATTTATACATAATATAAGAAAGTACGCGGCAATTATTACGCCGATCGATATTGCGGGCGAGCGTCTTGGCACACTGTTTGTATACCGCAGCGACGATCCGTATGATATTGACGATATTATTTTGTGTGAATACGGCACGACGGTTGTAGGGCTTGAAATGATGCGCTCTGTCAATGAAGAGAGCGAAGAAGAGACGAGAAAGATCCAGATTGTCCGTTCAGCGATCAGTACGCTGTCATTTTCAGAGCTGGAGGCAATTATCCATATTTTTGATGAACTAAACGGAACAGAAGGCATTCTTGTAGCGAGCAAGGTAGCAGACCGCGTGGGCATTACACGTTCGGTCATTGTGAATGCGCTGCGCAAATTTGAGAGTGCAGGTGTGATTGAGTCGCGTTCTTCAGGAATGAAAGGGACTTATATTAAAGTTGTAAACGATGTTGTATTTTCGGAGCTGGATGCGGTCAAAAGCAAAAATCAGAAAGGGGTCTGAGCGTCGAAATGCGGATGGATTCCTTTTTTTGCCTGGCTTGGATAATACTGGCAGGTCTTCGACAAAAAAAATAGAATATCGAGCAAAAATACTCTTGTAAAAATCTTGTGATTAATTATAATGTATGATAGAGTAGAAATAAGAAGATACAATGAGATGGCTATGGGCGCCAGATAATGAGAAAACGGCTGAAATAGTCGAAAAAAATAAGTCAGGAGGAAATCATATGTTACAATCATCTGCATTTGATTATATTAACGTCTTGGATAAAGCTGCGGATGCAAGCTGGCTGCGGGAAAGCACGCTTGCAAACAACATCGCAAATGCAACGACGCCGGGATTTAAACGTTACGACGTAGATTTTCAGTCCCTGTTAGAGCGGGAGCTGTTAGATTCCAAATACAACCGGAATCTGGATAAAAAGATACATAATATGAATCTGGACCGTCTGACGGCGACGTCTGAGATTGACATGGCGGCGGAGTCGTTTTCTTACCGCCTGGATGAAAATAATGTAGACATGCATACGGAAAATGTGGAGCTTGCCTCGGAGCAGCTTCGCTATCAGGCGCTTACGGACAGCATTTCACAGGAATTTTCGCGTATGCGTACGGCACTGGGCAAATAGAAAAGAAAATGAAATTCGGAAAGGAATGAGTATATGTCATTATTTCAATCGTTTGGGATCAGCGCGTCGGGGATGACCGCACAGCAGTTCCGCGCGGACGTGATTGCGCAAAACCTTGCAAATGTAAATACAACAAGAGCAGAAGACGGCGAGACTTACCGCCGTAAGGTTACTACCTTTCAGGAAAGGGGCGTAGACCGGTTTGACCGCTATCTGACCGAGAGCAGAAAACGCGGCAGCCATATCGGAAACGGTGTAAAGGTCGTATCCGTCAGGGAAGATACGACGACGGATTTTATTATGGAATACGATCCGGCACATCCTGACGCCGATGAAAACGGCTATGTATCTTACCCGAATGTCAACCTTGTAACAGAGATGACGAACCTGATTGACGCAAGCCGCGCTTATGAGGCAAATATTACAGCGTTTGAGGCAAGCAAGTCGATGGCGCAGTCAGGCTTGCAGATTGGCAAGTAATACAAGTACACTTTAGAAAAATAAAAGCAGGAGTTGACAAAAATGGATGTAGCAAGTATTTCGGGATCTGCGGCGGCGCAGGAGGCGTTTGCGGCAGCGCAGAAGCAGTTTGATATCGCGGCGCAGGAAAATATCGAAGATTTTGAGACGGTCTTTCAGTCTGCGCTTGGTATGGTAAATGAGACGAACGACTTACATAACGACGCGGAGTCGGCAATGATCCAGTTTGCAATGGGACAGTCCGAAAATACGCATGACCTTTTGATTGCGCAGTCAAAGGCAAATATCTCGCTGCAATATACGGCGGCAGTCAGAGATAAGCTGTTAGAGGCTTACAGAGAGATTATGCAGATGCAGATCTAAGCACAAAGCAAATAAAAAGCAGTCCTGGAAGGCCAGGCGGTAGACGGCGTGTGCCTGGAAGAAGAAACAGGATCAGGAGATAGAAATACGGAGAGTGGGATTGAAATGCCGGATAGAATAAAAGAGTTATTAAACAGTATTGTAGAATGGTGGAAAAAATTCACGAAAAAACAACAGATGATTATTGCAAGTTCGGCGCTTGTCGTGCTGCTTGCGGCTGTGATCCTGACTGTTGTGCTGACAAAGCCCGAGATGATTGTCATTAAAATCTGTGAAAACGCAAAAGAAGCATCTACCGTGCAGACGCTGCTGGACGATGCGAACATTTATAATGAAGTATCAGAAAACGGGCTGACTTTTTCCATAAAAAAACAGGATTCAGCAGCGGCAAATATTTTGCTTGGCTCTAATGCGATCGTTACCGAAGACGATAAGCTCAAAGAGCTGTTAAGCGGCAGCCTTAGTACGACAGAGGCAGACAAGGCGAAGCTTGTAAAGGAGTATCAGGAAAATAAAATCGCGACTGTTTTAGAGACTTTGGAAAATGTAGAGCAGGCAAATGTAATGCTGGACATTCCCACGGATGACGGGACATTGATCGCCAGCGAAAAAGAGTCCTTTGCAGAAGTGTTTTTAACACTTGACGGCGAGATGAGCGAGGAACAGGCGCTTGGTTTGGCACGTATGATTGCGACCGGGCTTGGCAACAAGACGACAGACAATATTTCGATTATGGACAGCAATTTAAACCTGCTGTATTCAGGAGGCATGGGCGGCGAACTCACAACCGCGTCCGGCATTATGGCAGCCTCGCAGCTATCCTTTCAGCAGAAGCTGGAAAACAAGGTCAGGGGCGAGATTAAAAACGTACTGCTTGGCACCGGACAGTACCAGAGCGTAGAGGTCGGACTGAACCTGCCATTAAATTTTGACAAGTCCAGCACGAGCAGGAAAGAATACGATGTAGCGGACGGCAGGGACGAAGGATATTTGAGAAAAGACGCGACCTTTGACGAAGAGACGACCTCTGGACCCGCAGGCGTGCCGGGAACTGATGCAAACGGGGAAGACGGCAACTATATGTTCCAGGACGGAGAACAGACACAGCAGACGACCTCTGATTCCTCAAGAGAATATAATGTAAATGAAACGATTACAAACACTGAAAGCGGCATGGGCAATATTTTGTACGATACCGCATCCTTAGGCGTAACGCTTCGGACTTACATAAAATATGACGAAGACGTACTGAAAAATGACGGCACCCTGGAAGGCACGACTTTTGAAGAGTACCGTGCGCAGATTGAAGGGCAGGGCGCGCAGAGACAGGAAGTAGAAGCAGATGTCATCGATGTGATCGCAAAAGCGACCGGGATCGATGCAGAGCGCATTTCGGTAATTGCGTACCAGGAACCGCTGTTTATTCCTTCTGAAGGAAGCGGTCGGACACTTTCCGATTACTTGGATATTTTACTTGCTGTATTGATCTTTGCATTACTGGGATTTGTAGTGTTTATGAGTACAAGAAAAGAAAAAGCTCCAGAGCTGGAGCCGGAATTATCGGTAGAGACTTTATTGCAGACGACGAAGGAAAACGAAGAAGAAAATCTGGAAGATATCGGTTTCAAAGAAAAATCCGAAGCAAGAGTACTGATCGAAAAATTCGTAGAAGAAAAACCAGAAGCCGTTGCCTCATTGCTGCGCAACTGGCTGAATGAGGACTGGGAATAAAGAAATATTGAGGGAGAGACATGGCAGATAAGATGAGTGGTCTTCAAAAGGCGGCAGTTCTTCTGATCGCGCTGGGACCGGAAAAATCGGCAAGTATATTCAGATATTTAAAAGAAGATGAAATTGAAGAGCTGACACTTGAGATCGCGAATACGAGAAGTATCGCGCCGCAGCTCAAAGACGACATCATCAATGAATTTTATCAGGTGTGTCTGGCACAGCAATACATATCAGAAGGCGGCATCGGCTATGCAAAGGATCTGTTGGACAAAGCGCTCGGCGAAGAACGCGCACAGCAGGTTATTACAAAGCTTACAGCATCCTTGCAGGTGCGTCCGTTCGAATTTGTGCGCAAGACCGATGCAAGTCAGGTGCTGAATTTTATTCAGGATGAACATCCGCAGACGATCGCTATGATTTTGTCCTACCTGTCTCCAAACCAGGCGTCTATGATTATCGGATCGCTGGACCCGGAAAAACAGGCGGACGTAGCAAAGCGTATTGCAATGATGGACCGTACCTCGCCGGATGTAATCAAGGAAGTAGAAAGCGTGCTCGAACGCAAGCTGGCATCACTGGCAAACCAGGATTACACGATTGTCGGCGGTGTCGATGCAATCGTAAATATTTTAAATACCGTAGACCGGAGTACAGAAAAACATATTATGGAGACGCTGGAAGTCGAAGAACCGGAACTTGCAGACGAGATCCGCAAAAAGATGTTCGTATTCGAAGATATCCTTTTGCTGGACGACCGTGCGATCCAGCGTGTGCTGCGTGACGTAGAAAACAGCGACCTTGCGATTGCACTGAAAGGCTCCAATGATGAAGTCAAAGGCGCGATCCTTAAGAACCTGTCCAAGCGTCTGGCTGCTATGATTGAGGAAGATATGGAATTTATGGGCCCGGTAAGAATGAAGGACGTGGAAGAAGCACAGCAGAAGATTGTTGCTGTGATACGTAAGCTGGAAGATTCCGCTGAAATCGTTATTTCCAGAGGCGGAGGTGACGAGATCGTTGTCTAATTTGTACAAAGCACATGTGAATACAAACAAAGGGGAAGCCTATACCCGTATTATCGATTATAACGAGCTGCTGGAGCAAAAGCTGAGCGCGCTGACGTTTGAACGCCAGGCACAGCTTCAAAGGCAGCGGATGGAAGAACGAAAGCAACAGTCCGGGGACGAAGCGTCAGAAGGCGCACCGGACGATACGCAGCCCGAGTTTTCCGAAGGGCTGTTCGGGGTCAGTGTGGAAGTTCCTCCAGAGCTTGAGATTGACTATGTGGAGCGAGCCAAAGAGCAGGCGGACGAGATTGTTTCCAAAGCGACTGCCGATGCAGAGACGATTTTAAAAAAAGCGGTGCAGGAAGCGGAAAACTTAAAAGAAACTGCCAGAAAAAAAGCGCGGGAACAAGGATATGCAGAAGGCATGGAGCGCGCAAAGGCACAGGAAGACCAAATGCGCGCCCAGTTGCAGCAGCTTCGTGAGCAGCAGGAGCAGGACTACCAGAACAGGCTGCATACGATGGAACCGGAGCTTATGGATGTTTTGATCCGGGTGTTTGACCAGGTGCTGCATACAGATCTTATAGACCACCGCAGCGTGTTGCTGCATTTGATCCGGCGTACCGTTCAGAATATTAAAAACAGCAGAGAGTTCCGTATTTTTGTAAGTGCCGGAGACTATGCGCAGGTGTCGGAACACAAGCAGGAAATTATAGAAAAAATCGGCGGCGAGGTTACGCTGGACATTATTATGGACGAATCCATGCAGTCCGGGCAGTGTACGATTGATACGGACGAAGGCTTATTTGAGTGCGGGCTGGAGATCCAGCTTGCAAACCTGACAAAAGATTTGCAGGCGCTGTCCTGTATGGACTGAATGATCGTACAAATTGATCATACATAAGTTGAGGATAGAAACGTGGATGGAGTCATAAAAAGACAATACCAGAAATATATTACGTTACTGGATAAAAATTATTTTAACCGCTACGGCAAGGTGGCAAAAGTCGTCGGACTGACGATTGAGTCGTTAGGGCCGGACGCCAAGCTGAATGATTTGTGCCGGATTGTAATTGACAGAGAGCAAGGCGTCTTTGTTATGGCAGAAGTCGTCGGATTTCGCGATAAGCATATTTTATTGATGCCGTTTGAAAGCGTGGAAGGCATCGGCGTCGGGTGCATTGTGGAAAACACCGGGCGTCCGCTGTCGGTGATGGTAGGCGACAATATTTTAGGGCATACGCTAGACGGGCTTGGAAGGCCGACCGATGTAGAAGAGCTTGCGTTAGAAAAAGAGTATCCGGTCGACGCGATGCCGCCGGACCCGATGTCGCGTATTATTATCCGGGATGTGCTCTCACTCGGCGTAAAGGCGGTGGATGGGCTGATTACCGTCGGCAAAGGGCAGCGAATTGGTATTTTCGCAGGCTCCGGTGTCGGAAAAAGTACATTGATGGGAATGTTTGCACGCAATACAAAGGCGGATATCAATGTCATCGCTTTAATCGGCGAGCGCGGGCGTGAAGTCCGTGAGTTTATTGAAAATGATATGGGCGAGGAAGGCATGAAGCGCTCCGTCGTCATTGTAGCGACTTCGGATAAGCCGGCGCTCATCCGTAATAAAGCGGCAAAGACGGCGACCGCGATTGCAGAATATTTCAGAGACCAGGGCAAAGACGTCCTGCTGATGATGGACTCCCTGACCCGTTTTTGCATGGCGCAGCGTGAAATTGGCCTTGCGTCCGGGGAGCCTCCGGTTACAAGGGGCTATCCGCCAAGTATTTATTCGGAGATGCCAAGGCTGTTAGAGCGTGCCGGAAACTCCGACAAAGGCTCGATTACCGGGCTGTACACCGTACTCGTAGACGGTGATGATTTTAACGAACCGATTACGGATACGGCACGAAGTATCCTGGATGGGCATATTGTATTATCAAGAAGGCTGGGGCAGAAAAACCATTACCCGGCGATCGATGTGCTTGCCAGCATATCCAGATGTATGAGCGCGATTGCCACAGACGATCACAAAAGCGCTGCCGGAAAGCTGCGCAATGTCCTTGGTACTTATGATGAAGCAGAAGACCTGATTAATATTGGCGCTTATAAAAGCGGTTCCAATGTGGCGATTGACTATGCGATTCAAAAAATCAATGCCGTCAATCAGTTTTTAATGCAGGGGACAATGGAAAAGTTTACATTTGACGAGATTATGGAACGTCTGGAAGCAATTTTTCACGATTAAAATAAAGAGGTCAGATGAGTGGCAAAGTTTATATTTAAGCTGCAAAGCATTTTAGATATCAAATTAAAGCTGGAGAGCCAGGCAAAAATCGCATACGGGCAGGCAAATGCAAGGCTGCGCAAGGAAGAAGGCGCGTTGCAGATGCTGATTACACAGCGCTCTATGTATGAAAAGCGTGCGGTAGACCTTGTCAACGGAACGATCAGCATTCGGGACATTAAGGAAAACAAACAGTCGATTGATATTATGAAGTCTAAAATCCGCGCGCAGATGATGGTTGTCCATACCGCGGAAAAACAGGTAGAAGCTGCGCGGTTAAAGCTGAATGAGATGATGATCGAGCGCAAGACCTTTGAAAAGCTGCGGGAACGTGCCTTTGAAGAATTTAAGCAGGAAGTGGCTTATGAAGAAAATCAGGTAGTCAACGAGCTTGTCAGCTATACATATCACGGGGAAAGCACATAAGGAGGGTATCTAAATGCCGGAAGAAGCAATGGCACAGGCAGATGCCAAAAAGCAGGAAAAAGCAAGAAAAAAAGAAGAAAAAAAGAAAAAGAAGCTGGAAAAAAAGGCTGCAAAACAGGAACAGGAAATGGTGGAAGAACAAGAGACCGTCGGCGGCAAGCTGATTGTTGCGGTTGCGACAATCGTAATTATCGCGATCTGGCTGGGAATCCTTGCACTGTTAGTAAGGCTGGATGTCGGAGGATTTGGCTCTACGGTATTGTATCCAATTTTAAAGGATGTTCCATACGTTAATAAAATCCTGCCGGAAGTAAGGGCGGACGAAGCGGAAAACGAGGATTATCCATATACGACATTAGAAGAAGCTATTGCCCGCATTCAGGAGTTAGAAGGAGAGTTAGACAGCGTACAGCAGGCAAATAAAGACGGCGGCTCCCAGATCGAAGAATTGCAGTCTCAGGTGCGCAAGCTGCAAAAATACCGCGATAACGAAGCCGAGTTTGAAGCGCTGCGCCAGGAATTTTATGAAGAAGTCGTTTTTGGCGACAAAGCGCCGGATATCGCTGAATACCAGAAGTTTTACGCGGCAATTAATCCTGACAATGCAGAAGTATTATATAAAGAAGTAGTTGAACAGCAGGAATACGACAGCAAGGTAGACGATTATGTCAAGACCTATTCTTCGATTAAAGCAAAAGAAGCAGCCGCGATCTTTAATTCGATGACGGATAACCTTTCGCTCGTAAAGCGCATCTTAGAAAAGATGTCTGCGTCAAGCAGAGGCGATATTCTCGCTGCGATGAACCAGGATACGGCAGCGAAGCTGACAGAGATGTTAGAGCCGTCCAAAAGATAGATAAATAAAATAAAAGGCAGTCATCCATTATTGGTTCAAAGAGTACAATCGTACTCATACATACAAGACACAAGCAGAAAGGAGGATGCCGGAAAAGAAAATAACATGTTTCAGTATACAGAAAGGAGGCAACAGATGCCAGCAATACCAGTTGTAACATCGGGCACGGAGACAGCACCCGTTACAGGTGTGTCCGGCTCAAAACCACAAAAGCTTCAGGAGCTGCAAAGTACATTTACCAATTATATGAAACAAAACTCCGCCTTTGGGCAGACGGCACAGTCCGCAAAAGGGCAGAACGCGGTTCCGCAGGCAAAAGCTACAGACAGCAACAGCAGTGTCAAACAGCAATATGAGCAGTATCAGAATCAGTCTGCCGCACATGCCGAAAAAGTAACAAGCACAGACGGCAGTCAGGCGGATACAGAGACAGTCAATGAAGCAGTCGAAGAAGCCGCTGCACAGATTGAGGAAAGCCTCAAAGAAAACCTCGGCGTCGACGAAGAACAGCTTGAGGCGGCAATGGAACTGCTTGGCTTGACGCAGGCAGATTTGCTTGACCCGCAGCAGCTCGTTGCGCTTGCAGTAGAGCTGACGGGCAGTGAAAATTCTGGAATGATGCTGTTTAACGAGAACTTCCAGGCAGTAATGCAGGATGCGTCCGCAATTACCAAAGACTTATTGCAGGAGCTTGGCATGTCGATGGAGGAACTGCTGACACAGGTTCAGGCAACAATGGAAAACGCAGAGCAGCCGATCGAAACGATGCTGCCAGAGGAACAGCCAGCCGATGCGCCGGTGCAGCAGGCACCACAGGAGACGGCTGTTACGCAGGAAGCAGTACCGCAGGAAGGACAGCAATCCGCACAGGTACAGGAAACGCCGCGTACAGAAGCCGTACAGACAAACGAGGCGGCACAGGCACAGCCGCAGGAAGAGGCAAAAGCTGCGCAGGATACACCGCATGCCGCTTCTACCGAAGCACAACCGCAGGAAACAAAGCAGACGCAGCAGGCGCAAAATCAGACACAGCAGGAAAATGCGCAGGCACAGCCGCAGGAGACGCAGGATCAGGCAGATGCGCTGACCAAAAATCAGAAGCCGCAGGAACAGACGCGTTTTGATTTTCATGCGAACGTACACCAGCAGGAACCAGCGGGAAACGTACAGGCACCGCAGAACCTTTCCGCCGAAGCGCCGCTTCCGCAGATTCATATGCAGGATGTGATTGACCAGATCGTAGAATATACGAGAGTAAATCTTTCCGAAGATGTAAAATCCATTGAAATGCAGTTGAATCCGGCAAATCTTGGAAAAGTATATTTGCATGTATCCGAAAAGCAGGGCGCGATCACCGCACAGTTAACCGCGCAGAATGAAAATATCAAAGAAGCGCTCGTACAGCAGGCGGCTATTTTAAAGGATAACCTAAACCAGCAGGGCATTAAAGTCGACGCGGTGGAAGTGTCCGTTGGCACACATGAATTTGAGAGCAACTTAGAACGTGACGCGCACAGTCAGGAGGAACAGGCAAGACAGCAGGAAGAAAATAACCGCAGGCATTCCAGGCGCAGCATTAACTTAAGCGGCGTGAATGACTTAGACGGCATCTCCGGCTTAATGTCCGAAGAAGAGACGCTTGTTGCACAGATGATGCGCGATAACGGCAACAATGTAGACTTTAAAGCTTAGACAGAAAGGAGAATCTGTATGGCGATTATTCAGGAAGTCCAAAATGGAAAAATAGTAGAGGATACTTCAGAATCTTCTTCCAAAAAAAACGGATCGAAAAAAAATGTAGGCAATACAATGGGACAGGAGCAGTTTTTACAGCTTCTAGTAGCACAGATGCAGTACCAGGACCCGTTAGAGCCGACAAGCAACACAGAATGGGTGGCACAGATGGCAACCTTTTCTATGGTAGAATCCTTAAACAGTATGCAGCAGGCATTCACCAAGCAGTCCGCAAACGACTTAGTCGGCAAGTATGTGTTTATTAACGACGGCGACAATGGTTTTGTCAGAGGCAAGGTCGATTATGTTACGATCCAGGACGGCAAGACGAAGATTTCCGTAGGAGATAAGCTCTATGACATCGATAAGCTGGATACCGTATCGGATCAGGAATACTATGAGGGCGCGGTTCTTGCAAAAGAGCTGCACGAAATGATACAGCTTCTGCCAGATGAAAACAATGTGACGATTCAGGATGCAGGGCTTGTAAAATCCGCGCGTGAAGCATATGAAAAGCTGACCGAGACGCAGAAGCATTTTGTGGAAAAGGCAGACCTTGACAAACTTACAGCGTTAGAAAACCGGATTGACGCGTTTAAAGCAACCGAGTTTACGAATACCGTCAATAACCTGCCGGCTACCGGACAGATCGAAGAAGCAGATGCAGAAACGCTTGCAAAATACAGCGAGCAGTTTGAAAAAGCGAAAGAACTGTACGAAGGGCTGAGCGACAAGCAGCGCAAGAATGTAGCCGAAGAGATTATCAAGCAGTATCAGGCAGTCGAAGAAGCAATGAAAAAAGCTTCTGATAAGATAAAGCCAGAAGGGGAAGCTGACGATATCGCTGATATTTTAAATAAGATCCTGGCAGAACTGAAAGGACAGGGAAGCAGCGGCAGTAACAATAATGATACAAATAACGATACAGACAGTAACACGGATAACAGCACAGACGCCGCAGGAAATTAACAGGCCGTAATCTTTGCACGATAGACATCGCAGGGAGGCTTTGGATATCAGGCAAAAGGATGGAGTTGACATTATGAACGGAATCGAAAAACAGTTTACTTCCATACAACAGATGACGGATCAGTATCTGACACAAAAAAATGATGCTGCTCAAAACGAAGCCGAAGGCTTAAGCGTATCTTTTGAGGAAGTGCTAAGAAAGACCAGCCAGTACAAGCAGGCAAATGCTTTGAAATTTTCCAAGCACGCTTCCATGCGCTTAGAAAATCGCAACATCAGCCTTTCCAGAGAACAGAACGAACGTCTGGAGTCGGGTGTCAGAAAAGCAGGCGAAAAAGGAATCCAGGATTCCCTGGTTATTGTCGATTCGCTGGCATTTATCGTAAACATACCGAATAAAACGGTAGTAACAGCGTTAGATAAAAGTGAAGCAGACGAAAGCATCTTTACAAACATTGACGGCGCTGTGATTATATAGGCCGGACCTATCAGGAGGCCGCGGCTTTTGACTGACAGAAAAAGCCGCGCAGCGCCTCATGCGCATTTATTTGGCGCAAATATTTCAGTAAGAATCAGGAGGTCATTACATTATGATGAGAGCATTATATTCGTCGGTATCAGGTCTTAAGACCCACCAGACGAAAATGGACGTTATTGGTAATAATATTGCAAACGTAAATACAGTCGGGTTTAAATCTTCCCGTACTACGTTCAGTACGATGATGTACCAGAATATGTCGTTTGCCTCTGGCGCAAATGTCCAGACAGGCAAAGGCGGCGTCAATGCCAAACAGATCGGTTTGGGCGCTACCTTTGCATCTACGGCTGTCGATATCGATACCGGCGGCGCATCTGAGTCCACCGGAAAAGCATTTGACTTAAAGCTGTCTGATAAAAACTCCACAAGCTTTTATATTGTAAATACCGGAACAGAAAATGTATTTACAAGAGCAGGCGCGTTTTATGTAGACGGCGCGGGCAACCTTTGTATGGAGTCCACCGGATACCAGGTGATGGGCTGGCAGGTAGACGCAAATGGAAATATCCGTAAAGATACGGTAACGCCGCTGCGCATTATGTCAGCAGACAACCAGACGTCCAATCCAGAATATACAACAAAAGCAATGTGTACCGGTATTTTGGATGACAACAGTTCCAATGTAAATTCAGACAAAGGTTATGCAATGAACTTAACCTTTTATGATAATTTAGGATATTCTTATACAGCGAAATTTGCGGCACAAAAGATCGGTGACCCGAAAAACGGCAAATATACGATCAACCTGGCTGATATTATAGACAGCAACGGGAAATCCATTTTGTCAGATGATACAGTCGGGCTTGCTGATTTGTTTGGCGGCGGACAGGGTAGCTGCGTGGATATTACAGACAGCTATAAAGTAGCCGACGGTATGGGCAATTCGCTGGGAGCACTGGCAAATCAGACAGCAGATCCTACCGATCAGACGTTGCTTTATAATTATACATCTGACTACATTAATGAAATACTTGGGCCGGATGATAAGTCAAAACATCTGCCGTCAGGTCTGACTGTACGGATTAAGGTAAATCCAAATGGAAATCCACTGGCTCCGGCGGAGGTCAAAGTGTTTGATACCAGCGGAGCAGAAGTTACGCTAGATCAAACAAAATATGGAGATTGGATTAATGTAAATGGCAGCAATAATATTCAAAAAATAACAAATGCAAAAGATGAACTGAAACAGATGATTCAAAGCGGACAGATCTCTAAATCAGATACTGCTGCTAATACCTATGAAGTAAGCGGGAATACTTTGAAGAAGCTGGCAGAAAAATATAATTTGCAAAAAACGAATCTGCCTGGAGGCGATCCAAAGGCACTGATTACAGTAGATCCGGCTACAGGTGAAATTCAGACGATCGCATGGGAGAATCCTGGAACAGGAACGGATTTATTAGACCCTGCTGAATTATTAACTGCTACAAATACAGATCTTCTGACAAACTATTTATCACAGGGGTATATTAATATATCTGCTTCAGAAGCTAATAAATTGGGTGTTTTCACAACAGAGCTGCCGGTCGATGCAGAAATCCGTTATGTACCTGGTGAAAAAGGCGCCTGGTCTTATACGGTTGTAACGCCTGCAAAAGATGGTTATGAAATACAGTTTTCCACAGCAGACGGTTCTTTGACTTATATCGGTTCCGACGGCAATAAATCACAGACGCTGCGCCTTTCTAACTATCGTACCGAAGGCAACCAGTTCTCCGACATTGAGATCGACTTTTCTACATTAAAGAATCTTTCCAACGGCGGGTCTTCTACAGGGGCGATGTCGCCGGGCAATGCAGGAGAAGGCGAAGGAAAGCGTGTTGGTGCCATGATCGGCCTTTCGGTTGACCAGTCCGGTATGATTTACGGCAGCTACAGCAACGGCAATACGACGCTGCTTGGCCAGATCGCCGTAGCGCGTTTTGCAAATGCTTCCGGTTTGGAAAGCATCGGTGAGAACTGCTACCGTACGACGATGAACTCTGGGCAGTTTGACGGCATCGGCGTGGAGATGGATTCCGACGGTTCTACGATCGACAGCGGTACGCTGGAGATGTCCAACGTAGACCTTGCGACGGAGTTTACAATGATGATTACGACACAGCGTGGTTATCAGGCAAACTCCCGTGTGATCTCTACTTCGGACAGCATTCTGGAAGAGCTTGTAAATCTTAAGAGATAATGATTACGAACAACGCATTTTATTTGATGCGTATATAGACAACGGCAATACAACGGCTGGACGCCGGGCGGTAAAGGCAATAGAAAACGCCCGGCGAAAAACCAGCCGCTGTATTTTGTGGGCAGGCGCTGCTTTTTGCAGGCTTTCCCAATGGGGCAGTTGTGCCAGGCGGCGTCTGCCCACAAAATACAGCGGCATCCCTACAGCCGGGAAACTGCAAAGTGCCATTTCACTTCGTCGTACAGCCACATAAGGAGGCAGAACAATGATTGAAGTAACTAGACTAAACGATACAAAACTGTTGATTAATTCAGATCAAATCGAATTCGTCGAGGAGACTCCTGATACGGTCATTTCTTTTTTATCTGGAAAAAAAATAATTGTAAAAGAAAGTAGACAAGAGATTCAAAATCTAGTAATATTATATAGAAGGAAAATATTAAATGATTGTCTAATATTCCGCGGCCAGGCAGAGCAAGCCTAGGCGTACATAAGGAATGTTATACAAGAGAAAAATTTAATGGTAGGTGAAAAAAATTGGATATAGCAACTTTATTTGGACTTGTAGTTGGTATTCTCATGATGGTTTTCGGTATGACGTTCAACCAAGACCTTATGACATTCCAATTCGGCGTTATCGGGGATTCCTTTGTCGATATCCCTTCGGTACTGATTACGCTTGGAGGTTCTCTCTGCGGCGTTATCGGTTGTAATAAGCTGCCGGATACGATTAATTCTTTTAAGGCATTTGCACTGACGTTTAAGCAGCCGCAGGCAGATGCAGCAGAGGCGATCCGCAATATTATCAGTATGTCGAATATCGCCAGAAAAGAAGGCTTGCTTGCATTGGAAGAAGCAGCAAACGGTGTAGAAGATGAATTTTTGAAAAAAGGCATTATGCTTGTGGTCGACGGTACAGACCCAGAGCTTGTGCGCGGGATTTTGGAAACAGACCTTTCTTGTATTGAAACAAGGCATAAGACAGTGATTGCGTTTTATGAAAAGTGGGGCGCGTTAGGCCCTGCGTGGGGTATGATCGGTACGCTGATCGGTTTGATTAAGATGTTAAAGGACTTGAGTGATCCAAATTCCATCGGGCCGAACATGGCGGTTGCGCTGTTAACGACGTTCTACGGCTCCGTGATCGCAAACTGGCTCTGTGATCCTACGGCGTCCAAGCTGAAAGTCAACAATGATATCGAGATGATGGTAAAAGAGATTACAGTGGAAGGGCTTTTGTCCATACAGGCAGGTGAAAACCCGCGTGTCATTGAAGAAAAGCTGAAATCCTTCCTGGCTCCGACTGTCCGTGAAGGATTAAACGGCGGTCCTGGCGGTGAAGGCGGTGAATAAATATGGCTAGACAAAAAAAGGAAGAAGCACCACAAGGCGCGCCTGCGTGGATGGCGACATTTAGCGATTTGATGAACCTGCTGCTTTGCTTTTTCGTACTTTTGTTTTCAATGTCATCGGTCGATGAGGATAAGTTTGAGCAGTTGATTGCATCGCTCCAAAGCCAGTACAGTATTTTAAATGGCGGCGGCTCTTCAGTCGGAGAGGGCAATATGGTTTCGGCAGGCATTAACCAGATGCAGAAATACGATGTGTATTTCAATCCAAAGGCAACTACTTCAGGGGAAGGCAAGTCGGATGCAGAGGAAAAGGATATTTTACATACATTGGCAGACGACGATGGAGCAAACCATTTTCCAGAAGAAGGCTTTGCGGACAGCGAAGGAATGGAAGAGGGCATAGAAGCTTCCAAAGACCAGAGCGACAACCAGGTGGCAGGTATGGAAGATACCGAGATTACCGAGCAGGAAGCGCAGGAGATGGTTGCAGAAGCCGAAATACGCGAATCAGAACAGATGGCAGACAAAGTAGAACGCCTGTTAAACAAATACGGCATTCAGGATATGGTAGAAGTGGATTTTAACGGGCAGTATGTATCGATGACGTTAAACGGTGCGATTTTGTTTGCTTCCGGTTCGTCGGACTTAGCGGCGGATGCGAAGCCTCTGGTAGATAAGATCGGAAAGATTCTGCGGAAATTTAACAGCCACACGATTGAGATCGAAGGGCATACGGACAACGTGCCGGTTCACAATGCGCGTTTCCCGGATAACAATGTGCTGTCGATGTACCGTGCGCTTTCCGTAGCGGATTATCTGCGCAATACGACGCCGATTGACCCGTCAAGCATCAAATCTTCCGGGCGTGGGGATTATGTACCGATTGCAGACAACGGGACGCCGGAAGGACGCGCACAAAACCGGAGGGTCGAGATCAAGGTAATGAATTCGTTTAATTCTGACCAGCGCTAACAGACAGGAAGCCACAGGCTGGCAGAATGGAAAGTCAATAAAAAAAGAATTGTTGTAATGGAATAAATAGTAAAAGGATGGGGAAACAGATGAAGAAAAATTTAATGTCTGTATTGATTATGGCGCTTGTATTTGTAAATGTAGTGCTTTCCGCAGTAATTATGATTACGCTTGTGCCGGCTGCCAAGCAGTCCAATGAGCTGATTACAAAAGTAAGCAGCGCGATTGAGCTTGAACTGGAAGGCGGAAAAGTATATAACGCGAATACGATCCCGGTAGACAACACGTCTGTCAGGACTTTGACCGGAGAAGATGTAAAGACGTTTACACTAAAGAGAGATACGGACGGCAAGGATCATTATGTCGTTACGAGAGTTTCGATTACGATGGATAAAACAGACAGTGATTACGAAGAGAAAGCTCCGCAGATTGAACAGGAAGGAAGGGAAGTCCTGTTGCAGGAGATTGTTTCGAATACATTTCTGAATTATACGTATGATGAAGTACGTTCGCCGGAAGGACAGGTAAAAGTCCGCAATGACATGCTCTTGCAGATGCAGGAACTGTTTGATTCAGATTTTATCGTTGCTGTGAATTTCTCTGAAACAAATTACCAGTAAACAATTTTCAAAAAATAAATGACAGGTGGTGAGATTCATGGCTGACGTTCTGTCTCAAAGTGAGATAGATAATCTACTTAAGGCACTCAGCAGCGGCGAGGTCGACGTAGATGAAATGAAAGATACAGAGGAAAAAGCAGTCAAGAATTATGATTTTGCGAGGCCTTCTAAGTTTTCAAAAGAACATCTTCGAACGCTGGAGATTATTTTTGAACATTACGGACGGCTGCTGTCTACAAATCTTCCTGTATATTTAAGGAAAAATATACAGGTGGAAGTAGTCAATTCGGAAGCGCAGACTTATTCGGAGTTTGCCAATTCGCTTTCGAATCCGATGCTCTTAGGCGTAATTAATTTTTCGCCGTTAAAGGGAAATATTTTGCTGGAAATGGCGACAAATATCGGATACGCAATGGTAGACAGGATGCTGGGAGGTTTGGGAGAGCCTTTGGCAAAAGCGAGGGAGTTTTCAGAGATCGAGCTTTTAATTATTGAAAGACTGCTGACAGTCTGTGTCAATCTTTTGAGGGAACCGTGGAAAAATGTTGTGCAGCTCAATCCTCGTCTGGAGCGTATAGAGACCAATTCACAGTTTGCGCAGATTATTTCACCAAGCGAAATGATCGCGATCGTTACGATCAACATTAAGATCGGAGAGGTAGAAGGGCTTATGAACGTCTGTCTTCCTTATATTACGCTCGATCTTGTGATGGATAAGCTGAATACAAAATTCTGGTATTCCAGCCAGCAGGAAAAGGAGGAGATTTCCTACAGCGATATGGTAGAAAACCTGCTGGAAAAAGCTCCGATACCTGTCAAAGCAGTGTTGGGCAACAGTGCTTTTTCAATCAGTGATTTTGCCAGGCTGCAAGTGGGTGATATTATTCGTCTGGATACAAAGGTGGAAGATGAACTGAGTATTTATGTCGGAAGCATGAAAAAGTTTACAGCGCTTCCTGGTGTATCTGGTGATGATTATGCAGTCAGGATAACGTCAATTATTAGAGAGGAATAGAGTAGATTATGGATGGAGTATTATCACAGGAGGAGATCACGGCGCTGCTTCAAAACGGCGGGGATATGCCGGGTGCCGCTCCCGATGCATCTGCTTCGGGCGGTACGCAGGTTACGGCGGAAGAACGTGATACAATTGGTGAGATTGCAAATATCAGTATGGGTACGGCTGCTACAACATTGTTTTCCCTGGTCAACCACAAAGTAGATATCTCTACCCCGGTTGTGGATATGGCTACCTGGGACGATATCGTAAATCAGTATGAACGGCCGTGTGTATTTATCCGCATTGCCTATACCGTAGGCTTGGATGGCAGCAATCTTTTAGTGTTAAAAGAACAGGATGTCAAGGTTATTACAGACCTGATGATGGGCGGAGACGGCATGAATACCGAAGGAGAGCTAGGCGAGCTGCATTTAAGCGCAATCAGCGAAGCGATGAACCAGATGATGGGTTCCGCTGCGACCTCTCTTTCTTCGATGCTGGATAAGACCATCGATATCAGCCCGCCGGAAGCAAACCTGATTGATTTAAAGGACAGCCTGGATGAAAAAGAGATTGATGAGTTTCTTGCCGGAGACTTTATTAAGATTTCCTTTAAGATGGAAATTGGAGATTTGGTAGACAGTACGATTATGCAGTTGTATCCGATCTCATTTGCAAAAGAGATGTGTGAAAGCGTCAAGAGCAATATGACAAAGGATGTACAGAGCACACCGTCTGCTCCTGCGCCGCAGCCGCAGGCAGCGCCGCCACAGCAGGCAGCACCGCAGCAGCCAATGATGCAGGCAGCGCCGCAGCAGCCGATGATGGGACAGCCGATGATGCCAGGAGCGCAGATGCCAATGATGCCGGGACAGATGCCGATGATGGGGCAGCCAGTGAATGTACAGCAGGCGCAGTTCCAGAGTTTTTCGGGTGACTTTAATCCGGCAATCTTCCAAAAGGAAAATATCGACCTGATTATGGACGTACCGCTGGAGGTTACCGTTGAGCTTGGGCGGACAACAAAGTCGATTCAGGAAATTCTTGATTTTGCACCAGGCACAATTATTGAATTGGACAAGATCGCGGGAGAGCCGATCGACGTACTTGTAAACGGCAAGTATGTTGCAAAAGGCGAGGTAGTAGTGATCGAAGAAAGCTTTGGTGTTAGGATTACAGAAATTATAAAATAATTTGCTAACATTTATTGTTTTATGTTATAATAGGTAAAGAATCTCCAGAAGGAGAAAAACAATAATATTAGAAAATAAGGGAGAATGTATATTATGGCAAAGAAAGTATTAATTTGTGATGATGCAGCTTTTATGAGAATGATGATCAAGGACATCTTATCCAAAAATGGTTATGAGATTGCCGCGGAAGCTGAAAATGGCGTGAAGGCTGTTGAAAAGTACAACGAGACGAAACCGGATCTTGTACTGATGGATATCACAATGCCGGAGATGGATGGTATTCAGGCGTTAAAGGCAATCAAAGAAATAGATGCAAATGCATGTGTCATTATGTGTTCTGCAATGGGCCAGCAGGCAATGGTTATCGAAGCGATTCAGTCTGGTGCAAAAGACTTTATTGTGAAGCCGTTCCAGGCAGAGCGAGTATTGGAAGCTGTGAAAAAAGTAGTTGGTTAATATGATGCTCATAGCTTCAGGTGTCTCCATGTGGAAAAGTCTGGGACAACTGATCTGGGTTCTGATTCTATTTGTCCTTGTATTGCTGCTTACTTTGCTGACTACACGCTTTCTTGCAAAGTATCAGCGGGGGCAGATGCAAGGCAGCCAGAATCTTAGGATTATTGAGACAATGCGTGTGTCAGCAAATGGCTACATACAGATTATAGAAGCAGGAGATGTATACCTTGTCATTGCAGTGAGCAAAGACCATATTGAAAAACTGGCTGAACTTACCAAGGATCAGCTAAAACCGGAGGTGCCTTCGAATACGGCATTGCCCAACATCGATATGGGTGAAAGTTTCCATGACATTCTTGACAAAGTGAAAAAGCATCTTCCAAAAAAATAAGGCAGATTGTAAGAATGAGTACAGGAAAGAAAAAATATTGCGTGGCGTCATTTATGCTTGCCATAGTGGCGCTTACTATTTGTTTGGTGTTTTGTATGCGCGGGCAGGCGTATGCTGCCGCGCGGGATAATGTCGGCAGCTTTGATTCTGCAAGAGGCGAGGAAGCGTCTGATCCAGATTATAATGACGGGCTGTGGATTAGCTGGCCAAATGAAGAAGGCGGTATTTCCGCTCCGATTCGGATGCTGGTCGTGCTTACGGTGCTTTCATTGGCACCTGCGATTTTAATTATGCTGACCTCTTTTACGAGGATTATCGTTGTCCTGCATTTTGTCAGGACGGCGCTGGGCACACAGTCATCACCGCCAAATCAGGTGTTGGTCGGTCTGGCACTTTTTTTAACAGCGTTTATTATGGCACCAACATTTACAGAGGTAAATGAGAATGCGCTCCGGCCGCTGGACAAAGGCGAAATTACGTTGGAAGCAGCGATCAAGCAGGCAGAAGTGCCGTTTCGCGAATTTATGTTTCGTACAGCACAGCAAAAAGATATCAATATGTTCTGTGAGATTGCAGGTATCACGTATGAAACAAAGGAAGACATTCCGACGACAGTACTGATCCCAAGCTTTGTGGTTAGTGAGCTGCGCAGTGCGTTTATTATCGGATTTATTATTTATATTCCGTTTATCGTAATTGATATGGTCGTATCGAGCGTATTAATGTCGATGGGTATGATGATGCTTCCGCCTACAACGATTTCTATGCCATTTAAGATCTTGCTGTTTGTATTGGCTGACGGCTGGAATCTGGTAATTGGCAGGCTTGTGGAGACCTTTTACTAGGTTTGCGCAAACAGTAGAGGAGGAGTTTTATGCTTACAGAAGGCCAGGTTATGGATATATCCAGAGAGGCTATTTATACGATTATACTGACATCGGCGCCGCTGCTGCTTACGTCTTTGATTGTGGGCCTGATTATCAGTATTTTTCAGACGGTAACATCGATCCAGGAGCAGACGCTGACGTTTGTGCCAAAGATTCTGGCTGTATTTGCGGTTATGCTGTTGGTTGGAGCCTGGATGTTAAACAATATGTCTGGTTTTATGGTGCAGTTGTGGTCTGATTTTAGTAAATATGTTTGATTAGGATAGGAATGTATCATGTTCAGTGCGACGTACTCCTTACAAACATTTGAATATTTCCTGTTGATTTTAGTCCGAATTTCTGCCTGTGTGTTTGTCGCGCCTTATTTTAATATCAGAGGTGTCCCGGCACGGACAAAAATCGGAATGGCAGGCTGTATTGCGATTCTGCTGACGGGCGTACTGCCGGATCAGAACCTTGCTTACACAGGTATAATGGAATATGGAGTTATTGTAATCAAGGAAGGAATTACGGGCTTGCTGATTGGTTATTCAGCCAGTATCTGTAATTCTATTGTTTTGTTTTCGGGTGCGTTGATCGATATGCAGGTAGGGCTTTCTATGGCGCAGGAGTTTAATCCGATGACGCAGATGCAGGAAAGTATTACGGGCAATTTTTATAACTATATGGTTATGCTGATGATGCTTGCCACAAATATGTACCAATATGTACTGCGTGCAATCTGTGAATCTTACCAGTTGCTGCCGATCAGCCAGCAGGTGTTTCAGTGGGATTATCTGCTTAAGGGGATCACGGATTATATGTCGGCTCTGATTATTCTTGGATTTCAGATTACGCTGCCGGTATTTGCCTGCATGATGATTGTCAACTGTGTGCTTGGAATTATGGCAAAGGTTTCTCCGCAGATGAATATGTTTGCGGTCGGTATGCAGCTAAAGGTGCTGATCGGGCTGGCGGTCATGTTTTTCGCGGTAATGCTGCTGTCTGATGTAACAAGCTCTGTGGCACAGGAGATAAAGCGCATGGTTGTATATATGGTCAAAGGAATGTATGCTGGTGAATAGTAAAAAAGAGTGGTATATGCCGCTGGATCTGCAATGGTTTGCCAAAGACGGGGAAGGCGGGGAAAAAACAGAAGAACCTACCGCGAAAAAGCTGACGGATGCCAGAAATGACGGCAAGGTTGCAAAGAGCAGGGAACTGGATAATGCGGTAGGGCTGCTGCTGCTGTTTGTATTGTTACAGGTTACGATGTCAAGCCTTGGCAACGGCCTGATCGGTTCGTTTGAAACGTTTTACAAACGGATTCCTGAGTATGTCAAAGAAAACGGCAGAGGAATGACTGGCAGGGCGGTATCGCAGATCTTGCAGCCGGCGATTTTAGATATGCTGCTGATGGTGCTGCCGTTTTTTGCAGTCGGCTTTTTGGCGATGGTTGTAATCAATATCCTTCAGGTTAAGTGGAAGGTGACGACAAAGCCGTTAAAGCCGGATTTTAAAAAATTTAACCCAATCAATGGATTTAAACGTATTTTTTCCAAGGATTCCCTTGTGGAGCTGTTAAAATCCATTGCAAAAATCGGCCTGATTATGTGGGTGGCATACTCTTCCATTATGGAACATCAAAGGAACCTGCTCCTTTTATACAGTATGTCGCTGATGCAGGCAATTATGCTCGTAGGCTCTGTAGTGATTGATACGGGCATGAAGATTTCAATGGCTTATTTTGTCATTGCGATTGTAGATTTTATTTATCAAAAATGGAAATTTAAAGACGAGATGAAGATGACCAAGCAGGAGGTCAAGGATGAATACAAAAATGCGGAAGGCGATCCGCAGATCAAGGGCAAACAGCGCCAGAGGATGCGCGAGGCGTCACAAAGGCGTATGATGCAGGACGTTCCAAAGGCGGACGTCGTTATTACGAACCCGACCCATTATGCGGTGGCGCTCAAATATGACGCAGAGGAGGCGCAGGCACCGATTGTGCTTGCAAAAGGTACGGATTACCTGGCACTCCAGATTAAAGAAAAAGCGAAAGAAGCAAAAGTAGAGATTGTGGAAAACAAACCGCTGGCGCGTATGCTGTACGCGAATGTAGAAATTGGAGAGGAGATTCCGCCGGAGCTTTACCAGACGGTGGCGGAAATACTGGCAGCGGTATATCGTATGAAGAACAAGCTGTAAAAAATATAACAGCGGTAAAACTAGAAAAAGATGCACCTGCTTTTTTAGCAGCCCTGCAATCAGTATACATAACAGGCGAAAGGCTGTACCAGGCGGCAGCGTGGAAATTGGCGCGTCGGGTGCAGTGCAGTTTGGTTTATTAATTGGCATTGATGAAAGCATTTAGAATAAAATTAAGAGAAGTGAAAAAATGAAAGAACAGATCGAAGCCGGAAACGGCGGCATATTTGAAAATACGAAGGAAAGGTGGGATGGTCAGAAATGAAGAAAGCGGATGTAGGCGTTGCGCTGTATTTACTGGCGGCAGTTGTATTCTTTATTGTACCAATCCCGAACCAGTTGTTGGACGTGATGCTGGCGCTGAATATCTCGATTGCGCTTGTAGTATTGTTCAACTGTCTGTTTGTGCAGGAGGTTCTGGACATGTCGTTTTTCCCGACCCTGCTGTTATTTACGACGATCTTTCGAATCGCGCTGAACGTATCTTCTACCAGGCTGATCTTAACAACCGGCGATCCTGGAAATGTCGTTGCAACTTTTGGCGCGTTCGTCGGCGGCAATGATATCATCGTAGGTGCCATTGTCTTTATTATTCTGGTCATTATCCAGTTCGTAGTTATTAATAAAGGTTCGGAGCGTGTATCCGAGGTAACGGCACGTTTTACATTGGACGCGATGCCTGGAAAACAGATGGCGATTGACGCGGATTTGAATACAGGCGCGATCGATGACAGGGAAGCGAGAAACCGCCGTGAAAAAATACAGATGGAGTCTGCGTTTTTCGGTTCTATGGACGGTGCTACCAAGTACGTAAAGGGTGATGCGGGCGCAGGGCTTTTAATTACCGGCATTAACCTGATCGGCGGTACGGTTATGGGCATGACGCGCGAAGGGCTGGAAGCGGTGGACGCGCTGCAAAAGTACGGCGTCTTAACGATTGGCGACGGGCTTGCGTCTCAGATGCCGTCTTTGATGATCTCGCTTGCGACTGGTATTTTGGTAACAAAAGCTTCGAAAGAGGCGGATTTCAGCGAAGTGCTTGTATCACAGTTGTTTGGTATTCCAAAGGTACTGTACTTAGTCGGTTTTGCGCTTGCCTTTTTAGGCATTACGACGCCGTTAAATACAGGGCTGTTCATCGCCTTTGGGCTGTTGTATTTTATTGTCGGCAGAGGTATGGACAAGAGTATGGCAGTCGAGGCGATCGAGGAGGAAACGACACAGGCAGAGGAAGAGGCGGAAGAAATCAGAAAGCCGGAAAATGTCGTATCCTTGCTGCAGGTAGACCCGATCGAGCTGGAGTTTGGCTACGGGATTATCCCGCTTGCGGATGTCAACCAGGGCGGCGACTTGCTTGACCGCGTTGTAATGATTCGAAGGCAGATTGCCCTAGAGCTTGGCACCGTCGTTCCGATTATCCGGCTGCGCGACAATATCCAGCTCAATCCGAACCAGTATATTATTAAGATCAAGGGCATCCAGATTACAGAGGGCGAGATTTTATTTGACCACTATATGGCGATGAATCCGGGTTATGTGGAAGAGGAGATTACAGGGATTCCTACGTTTGAGCCGTCGTTCCACTTACCGGCGATCTGGATTACGGAGAGCCAGAGAGAGCGGGCGGAGAGCCTTGGCTATACCGTCGTAGACCCGCCTTCCATTATCGCGACGCATCTGACAGAAGTGATCCGCAGCCATATTGCAGAACTGCTTACAAGACAGGATGTACAAAACCTGATCGACAATGTAAAGGAAAACAACCCGGTACTGGTCGACGACCTTGTACCAAAGCTGCTTGGCATTGGAGAGATTCAAAAAGTACTGCAAAACCTGCTTGCCGAAGGAATTTCGATCCGCGATCTGCTTACGATTTTTGAGACGCTTGCCGACCATGCGGCGACTTCCAGGGATACCGACGTCTTAACGGAATATACGCGCCAGGCGTTAAAGCGGGCGATTTCCAGCCGCTACTTTATGCCAAACGAGGCGACCAGCGTGATTACGCTTGACCCGAATATCGAGCAGGAGATTATGTCGTCGGTAAAACAGACCGAGCAGGGGGCATACTTAACGATCGATCCAGAACGGACAAAGTCGATTATGGCGTCTGTGGAGGCAGAGATCGCGAAGCTGGAAAATCTCGGCAAAAATCCGATCGTTGTTACCTCACCGATTGTGCGTATGTATTTTAAGAAAATGACAGAGGAATATTTTAAAGACCTTATCGTGGTGTCTTATAATGAAATAGATTCAAATGTGGAATTACAGTCAGTAGGGATGGTGACAGCATAAATGACAATCAATAAGTTTCAGGGCAAGACTGAGAGCGAGGCGATTGAAAAAGCGAAAAAGGAAATGGGGCAGGATGTCGTGATTATGAGCGTCAAGACAGTCAAGCCAAAAGGAGTTTTCCGCGCGTTTAAAGGAATCGTTTACGAGGTGACGGCAGCCCTTGAAGAAAATGGATCTGATAAAGTGAATATGGCACCGCCGCAGGAAGCGGCGGCGCAGGCAAGAAAGCCAGAGAGCATTAACCTGGCTGCGGACGAGGCAATCCGTATCCCGATGGGGGCGCAAAGCCGCATGAATGAGACGGCAGGACGTGTAATGCAGCAGCTTCAGCCGCAGGGCGGGGAGGCGCCGGAATATGCAAAGCCGCAGTCAGGCGCGCACGCAGGCACATTTGCACATGCGCCTGCGAATACCGCAGCGATCGAGGAACGCTTAGACAGCCTGCAAAGCCTTTTGGAAGACCGTATTTCGGCGGAAAAGAAAAATCAGGAGGAAGGCATGGGCGCGGCAAATGACCAGGCACAGGAAGGGTTTTCGTTTGTAAAAATGCTCTATCAGACGCTTTTAGACAACGAAGTAGACGAAAAATATGCCAACCAGATTTTGGATGAGTTAGAAAAGATTACAAACAAAGGCAGCAATATTGACTATATTTTATCGCATATTTATCAAAAGCTCGTATTGAAATTCGGACAGCCAAAGCCGATTGAGTTTGCAAACGCCAGGCCGACGGTGGCATTTTTTATCGGCCCGACCGGTGTTGGGAAAACAACTACCATCGCAAAAGTAGCGTCGCGCTACAAAGTCGATGAAGGAAAAAAAGTCGCGTTTTTGACGGCGGATACCTACCGCATTGCGGCGACAGAGCAGCTTCGGACATATGCGAATATTTTGGATATGCCGTTAACGATTGTATATTCGGCGGAAGAGGTCAGGGACGCGGTAAACAGTTTGTCAGAATATGACCTGATCCTTGTCGATACGGCAGGCTTTTCCCATAAAAATGTAGCGCAGTGCGAAGATGTAAAACAACTGATCGGCGGGCTTTCTGCCGATTCCAAGGCTGAGGTATATCTGGTCTTAAGTGCAACAACAAAATACCGTGATTTGCAGGAAATGTGCGATATCTATCAGACATTTGCAGATTATAAGCTGATCTTTACCAAGCTGGATGAGACCTCATGTTACGGCAACTTGCTGAATATCCATCTATATTCGGGGGCAGACCTTTCTTATGCGACTTATGGACAGAATGTACCAGATGATATAGAGGTGTTTGATACACAAAAGATTGTTAAGAAATTACTTGGAGGGGATTGAGTATGGATCAGGCAGAACAACTGAGAAACGTGGTAAAATCAAAGCAGCCCCGTTCCGTATCCAAAGCAAGGGTTATTACGATAACAAGTGGGAAAGGCGGGGTTGGAAAGTCAAATATCGCTGTAAACCTTGCTGTCCAGCTTCGCAGGCTTGGAAAAAAAGTCATTATTTTTGACGCGGATATGGGCCTTGCCAATGTTGAGGTTATGTTTGGCGCGATCCCGAAATATAATCTGAGTGATATGATCTACCACGGTAAGAAGATGGAGGAAATCATTACCGAAGGCCCGATGGAGATCGGATTTATTTCCGGCGGAAACGGGATTACCGGGATGAATAATTTAACAAAGAACCAGCTTTCAAGGCTGGTCAACAATCTAGCGGAGTTGGATGGGCTGACGGATTTTATACTGATTGATACAGGCGCAGGCATCGCAAACAATGTGATGGAGTTTGTATCGTCAAGCCCGGAGGTGCTGTTGGTCTTAACGCCTGAGCCTAGCTCTCTGACAGATTCTTATTCGTTAATTAAGGCACTGTATGGAAATCCCGGGTTTGTCCGCCACAGCACAAATATTGAAGTCGTTGTGAATCGTACGGTATCCGTGGATGACGGGCAGGCGGTATATGAGAAGCTAAGCTCTGTGATTTCCAAGTTTTTACAGGGAGAAGTGCATTTTTTCGGTACGATCCCGCAGGACGGACTTTTGGAAAAATCGGTGCGCGCGCAGAAAATCGTTTCCATGACCGCGCCGAACGCAAGGTCAGCAAAGGCATTTGAGCGCCTCGCGTTAAGCCTGATTGAAGGAGAGCCGAACATTGAGCCTGACCGCCAGGGAATTAAGGAGTTGTTTTATAATTTTTTTAAATAGCATTTGTTACTGACAGAGAACGTTATAATTCGAAAAGAGAGAGAAAGAAGTTCTGATGCGTTATGAAAAAAAATATTTTAGTTGTAGATGATTCTGCACTCATGAGAAGGGCTATATGTGATATAATCAATTCAGGTAATGAGTTTGAAGCGACAGATACATGCAGAGACGGGCTGGAAGCATACGAGAAGATCAAAAACAACAGTTACGATGCGGTGCTTTTGGATATTAACATGCCAAGGATGAATGGGCTGGAGCTTCTGCAAAAACTGCAAAAAGAGAATATTCGTGCTACAGTGGTTGTTGTCAGCTCTCTGGCAAAAGAGGACGCCAGCATCACGATACAGGCAATGGAATATGGCGCGATCGATTTTATTACAAAGCCGGAAAATATCATTGAGGCAAAGGGAATCCAATTCCGTACGGATCTTAGCAAACTGTTAAATTCTATACTCCCGCAGTCGAAGCAGGCAAAGGCTTCGCTTGTGCAGCCGGTATTAATCAAGCCGATGGGAGGAAAAACCGGGACGCCTGCTGGTGCAAAACAGCCGGGCGCTGCTGCAACCAAGCCGACGTCTGCTGCCGCGAGGGCAGCGCTTTCGGCAGCCGCGGCGCGTGCGTCGACAGCCGCTACAGCAGCAAATGCCGCGGCGGGTACCGCAGGCTCCACGCGGACAGTACCGCGCAAAGCGCCTGCCGCAGGCGGCGGACAAAAGCTGATTGCGCTCGCATGTTCGACCGGAGGCCCGAAATCGCTGCAAAGCGTGATCCCGTACCTGGATAAAAACATGGACGCGCCAATGGTGCTTGTGCAGCATATGCCGACGGGATTTACCAAGTCTATGGCAGAGCGCTTGAATGAGCTGAGCAAAGTCCAGGTAAAGGAAGCCCAGGAAAACGATATCCTGAAAAAAGGATGCGTCTATGTAGCTCCGGGCGGCTACCATCTGGAAGTTGTAGCGGCAAAAGACGGCACCCATAAGATCCATCTGTCAGATGCTCCGGCAATCGGCGGGCTGCGCCCGTGTGCCAATGTGATGTATAAATCCCTGCGCCGCTCCTCATATGATGAGATCGTTTGCGTGGTTTTAACGGGCATGGGAGCAGACGGGACAGACGGGATCAGGGATTTAAACCGTGCCAAGCCGATCTATGTGATTGCCCAGGATGAGCCGACCTGTGTGGTATACGGGATGCCAAAAGCGATTGCGGAGGCAGGGCTTGTCGATGAAGTAGTGCCGCTTACGAATATTCCCAAAAGAATAATTAATCAAGTGGGGGTAAAATAAGATGGATGTAAGTCAGTATCTTGAGATATTTATTGATGAGACAGCAGAGCATATCCAGAGCCTTAGTGACAACATTATGGCGCTGGAAAATGAGCCGGAAGACCATGACGTCATCAATGAGATCTTTCGTGCAGCGCATTCCTTAAAGGGAATGGCTGGTACGATGGGCTTTAAGCGGATGCAGCATTTGACACATGATATGGAAAATGTATTTCAGGAGGTGCGCAACGATAAGATCAAGGTCAACGGCGATATTATCGACGTATTGTTCCAGTGCCTGGATGCGATCGAAGGCTACTTGAATATTATAAAAGAGACGTCCGACGAAGGGACGAATGACAACGAAGGCATTATTGCGGCGTTAAACGGCATTTTAAATGGAAATACCGCGCCGGCTGTAAAGGAGGTGCCTGCTGCTTCACCGGAAGAAAAGACAGCGCATCCTGAGGATGCCGCGGCAGGGGCACATGGGAAAAAATACCTGGCAATCGGGCTTTCCGAAGCGGAGCGTGAAATGCTGAAAAATGCAGAGGACAGCGGCAAGGTGCTGTTTGGATTTACCGTATATGTGCAGAAAGAATGCCTGTTAAAGGCGGCAAGGGCGTTTCTCGTATTTAAGGCGATCGAAGAGTTTGGCGAGATCGTAGTCTACCAGCCGAGTGCGCAGGATATTGAGGATGAAAAATTTGACCTGGATTTCAGCTTTATTATTACCTCCGATGAGGAAGGCGTCGATAAATTTTTATCCGCTGCCAAGGCAGTCTCCGAGATAGAGGATGTTTTTGGAGAGCAGATCAAATATGAGATGCTGGTAGATACAGCAAGCAAAGAAAAAGAGCACGAAGAGGAAAAAGCAGTGTCCCAGGAAGCTGCAGCGCCTGCGGTTGCAGCCCCTGCATCCGTGCAGGCAAAAGGCGAGCCGGCAAAATCCGCAGGCTCTGCCGCAGCTACTACAAAAGGAAAGCCGGTGAACAAGCCAGTGGCAAACCGTACCGTACGTGTCGATATCGAAAAGCTGGATGCGCTGATGAACCAGGTCAGCGAGCTGATTATTGCAAAGAACAGCCTTGTTTCCATTAGCTCCAGTGATTCCGGTGATGGGACACAGAGCCAGTCGTTCCGTGACCAGATCGAATATTTGGAGCGTATTACGACCAGCCTGCATGAATCTGTCATGAAAGCGAGAATGGTGCCGATTGAAAGCGTTGTAGCAAAATTCCCGCGTATGATCCGCGACTTATCGCGTAAATTAGATAAAAAGATGGAGCTGTATATGTCCGGTGAGGATACGGAGTTAGACCGTACCGTTGTCGACCAGATCGGCGATCCGTTGCAGCATCTTTTGCGTAACTCTGCCGATCATGGACTGGAAAGCGCAGAGCTGCGTAAGGAACGCGGCAAGCCGGAAGTAGGCTCGATCAACTTAAAGGCATATCAGGAAGGCAATAATGTCGTAATCGAAGTCGGCGACGACGGAAACGGCATTGATACGGAAACCGTAAAGCGCAAGGCAGTCGAACGCGGACTCGTAACGCCGGAGCAGGCAGAAAACTTAAGCCAGAAGGAAATTATCGATTTTCTGTTTATGCCAAGCTTTTCAATGGCAAAGAAAATCACAGACGTATCCGGCAGAGGGGTCGGCCTAGACGTTGTAAAGTCCAATATTGAGACGCTCGGCGGCGACGTGGAGGTAAAGAGCAAGCTTGGCGAAGGTTCTACGTTTATTGTACGGCTTCCGCTTACCCTGGCGATTATCCAGGCGCTGCTTGTAGAAGTACATCATGAGCTGTTTGCGATTGCGCTTGGTTCGATTATTACGATTGAAGATGTGCCGGTTTCCGAGATTAAATATGTGCAGGCTGAGGAAGTGATTAACCTGCGCGGCAATGTCATTCCATTAATCCGCTTAAACGAGATTTTAGAGATCGACGAACCGGAAAACGAGCCTGAGAGCCTTACGGTTGTAATTGTAAATAAAGGCGAAAAACAGGCAGGGCTTGTCGTAGACAACCTGTTGGGACAGCAGGAGATCGTTATCAAATCACTTGGCAAGTTTATCAGCAACAGTAAGATTATCAGCGGTGCAACGATTCTGGGTGACGGTGAAATCGCATTGATCCTGGATGTGAATACATTGATGTAAGGGGAGGTGCCAAAAGTGGAATATATAGAGACAACAGAAGCAACAAAAAAGCAGTACATAGTTGTAAAGATCGGCAGTGAACAGTATGGAATCGATATCAGCTATATCGATAATATTGTCAGAATGCAGAAAATTACAAGGGTGCCAACCTCACAGTTTTATTTTAAAGGTGTGATCAACCTGCGCGGCGAGGTCATTCCAGTAATGAGTATCCGCAGAAAGATGGGGTTAGAAGATGATGTATACACAGGTGCTTCCCGGATCATTATTTTAAAATTTGAACAAAAGGATGCGCTTGGAATTGTTGTTGACGAGGTAAAAGAAGTCATCAACCTTGGGCCGGATGAGATTGACAAACTCTCACACAGCTCCAGGGAAGCAAAAGAAATGTTTATCAATGGAATTGGCAAAAACGGCGACGAGCTCGTTTCCTTATTTGATATTAATGCGATTATTGATGAACATGAGACTGTATAAGGGATAGATAGGTATAGTGAGACGGACTGGTGCGTCTCACTATATCTTATATGTTTCAGAAGAATATTCAGTTAGACTCAATTCATGCAGGGAGAAGTATATGGGCAAATTTACGTTTGACGAAATAAACAGTATGTATTTTGACGTATTAAGGGAAATCGGTAATATTGGGGCAGGGAATGCAACGACTGCGATTGCAACGATGCTTGGCATCAAACTGAGCATGGAAGTGCCTAATGTCAAGCTGATGGGAGTCCAGGATTTGAATACGGCAATTGGTTCCGAAGAGGAAGAGATCGTTGGTATCTATCTTGGCGTACAAAATGATATTTCCGGCAGCTTGATGTTTCTGCTTAAAATGGATGACGCGCACAACCTGGTCAACCATCTGCTCGGAAGGGACGATGCGTATAAAGCGCCGTTTGACGAAATGGACCTGTCCGCAATGAAAGAGATTGGAAATATTATTGCGGGAGCGTATCTTTCCGCATTATCCGCTATGACAAATTTGAATATTACGCCGACAGTGCCTTATATCGCGGTAGATATGGCAGGCGCCATCTTGAGCATTCCAGCGATTCAGTTTGGACAGATGGGGGATAATGCGCTTCTGATCGAGACATCGTTTGGGGGTGAGACTGTTTTTGAAGGGTATTTCATCCTTTTGCCGGAGCTGGATTCTTATGACAAGATCTTAACATCACTTGGAATCATGCTTTAAAAAGTATAGGTAGGGTGGGAGCTAACAGATGAGTCAGATGATAAAAGTTGGAATGGCGGACTTAAATATATGCAAAAGTCCGAATGCAATCACAACGCTGGGGCTTGGCTCCTGCATAGGGATTGCGATTTATGATCCGGTAACGAAAATTGGGGGTCTGGCGCATATTATGCTGCCGGACAGTACAAAGATCAGAAATAATTCAAACATTGCCAAGTTTGCGGATACCGGAATTGTAGAGCTGGTAAACCGTATGGTTCGTGCCGGCGCAGGCAGGACGCGTATGGTGGCAAAGATTGCCGGCGGGGCAAAAATGTTCGAAGTATCCGGGACGGATACAATCGGCAGCATCGGAGAGAAAAATGCGCTTGCTTCCAAAAAAAAGCTGAGGGAGCTGGGGATACGGCTGATCGCCGAAGATACAGGGCTTAACTATGGGCGAACCGTAGAGCTGCATTGCGACACGGGAGAGTATTACATAAAATCAGTGGGTAAGCCGCTGAAAATAATCTAAAAGTTGGGGGAGTTTTATGAAGACAAAACAAATTCCTGCAATGGTTACGTTATTTGCTGCTTTTGTAATGTGCATTATATCGTATGTGAATGATTTCAGCCTTTCATATTTTATTCGTATATCTTTTTTTGTACTGTTAGGTTTTTTCGTGCTGGGCGTGGTAATCAAGATCATACTGGATATGAGTGTATCAAAGTTAGATGAGGAATTTATTTCGGCGGATGATCTGGGGTTTACAGATGGAGAAATTATCGAAGATATGGAATTTATCGAAGAGGATCAGGAAGCTTGAACAAATAAAAAACTGCCTGGAGGTTTAACATGAGTAAGGTTTCAAAAGAAAAACTTTGGGAGATGTATCAGATCAAGCAGACGCCAGAGCTGCGGGAGCAGATTATCCTTGAATACGCGCCGCTTGTGAAGGTCGTTGCGGGCAGGCTGAGCATGTATCTTGGCTATAATGTGGAGTATGATGATCTGGTCAGTTATGGAATATTCGGGCTGATTGACGCCATTGATAAATTTGATATGGACAAAGAAGTAAAATTTGAAACGTACGCAAGCCTCAGAATCCGCGGTGCCATTTTAGACCAGATCCGAAAAATGGACTGGATTCCACGTACTGTGCGGCAAAAACAAAAGAAGATCGATGAGGCGATCAAAAAAGTCGAAATGCAGACCGGCAAGACAGCGCTGGATGAAGAAGTGGCAAGGGAACTGGGCGTGACGGGCGATGAACTGACCGAGTGGCAGTCGCAGCTTAAGGTAACCAATATTGTATCGTTAAACGAGTTTATCGAACAAGGTACCGAACCGGTGATGGATGCCAGGCACAATTCCCACTTTATCCAGCCTGAAGAGCAGGTGCAGGAGACAGAACTTCGGGAAAAGCTTCAGGAAGCGATGGAGCAGTTGACGGAAAAAGAAAAAAAAGTTATTTTATTGTATTATTATGAAGATCTCACGTTAAAAGAGATTAGCAGGGTTTTGGAAGTATCCGAATCCAGGATATCGCAGCTCCATACAAAGGCACTGTCCAAAATGCAGCGGACAATGGGGCCTTATATGGATATATTAGCAAGGAAATAAAGAGAAGGTGAGAAAATGACAGTACGTCCGGTTCATTTGAATGGAATGATACAAAACACGCAGGATGTCAGTGCGCTCAGGCATCAGGAAAACCAAAAGCCAGCCATCGAACAGCAAAACATTCAGATCCGCGAACAGCAAAAAGAGCAGAGCCAGGCACAGGAAGTCCATAAAAAAGACGATGCGGACAATGAGCAGAAAAAGTTTGATGCGAAGGAAAAGGGCTCAAACCAATATTTTGGCGAGCGCAGAAAAAAGAAAAAAGATAAGAAGGAGAATCTGCCGGACGGCAGTGTGAAGGTCAAAATGACGATGTCCGGCGGCTTTGACATTAAAATATGACAAAGGTGCAGAGGGTATTTGAATGACTATCATAGAGATTGTTTTACTGGTTGCCGGGATGGGATTTATCCTGGCAAGCTTTTGGGTGGCGGAAAAGCTGTCGCCGGATGAATTGCAGCATATTTCAGAACTGAGCAAAGAAGAAATGGGCGTGATGCTGGAAAACGAGCTGGAAAAATCAAAGCAGAGAGTGACCAAGATCGTAGAGGACACGATTGATGCCAGCAAAGACCGTACCGAGCGCGCATTGGAAAAGCAGACAAACGAAAAAATTATGGCAATCAACGAATATTCGGATACCGTAATTGAAAAAATGAATAAAACACATAATGAGATTATGTTTTTATACAGTATGTTAAATGACAAGCATACGGAGCTGACCGACTTTACATCCAGCCTTACACAGCAGCTTTCGGATTTGAAGAGGCAGGAAGAGGAGATGACGAATGGCTTTATCGAACAGTTGAAAAACCAGATCGGCCAGCAAGCACAGATCCAGAAGACGGCAGCGGCAGAGCCATCCGCACCAAAGCCTGCATCTGCTACGGCACCTGCAAAAGAGCCGTCAGGCTCTAATCTTCCAGTACCGGCGTCACCGGTGCAAAAAGAAGGCGCAAAAGATGACGATACCGCAAAAGAGGCTGCATCCGCGGACGCTTCGAAACCACAGGAAGAAGAAAAAGAAGTCAATGTGAAGGACGAGATTATAAGGCTCTATGAGCAGGGAAGGGATTCGGTGGCTATTGCCAAAAATCTGGGCCTCGGAGTCGGAGAAGTGCGCCTGATCCTGGGACTTTATAAAGGAGACTAACTGAAATGAGATTTAAATACTATTTACGCGGGGCGGGAATCGGTGTAATCGCAGCGACGCTGATTTTGTCAATCGCGTTTTTATTTCATGATAATATCTCCGATGAAGAAGTGATTCGGCGCGCAATGAAGTTAGGCATGGTGATGCAGGAAAACAGCGGAGGGACACTGAACGACAATGCTGCGCCGGGTATTTCTTCCACAGACTTAGAAGGCGGCGAAGCGGATGCCGATCCCCTTACCGAGCCGCCAGATCCAAACGGCGGCGACAATGCTGCCACTGATCCGAATACGCCGTCCGAAGGCGGCGACGGACAGGCATCTGATCCGGGCAGTGAAGGCAGCCAGAATCAGCCAGATACAAACGACAACGAAAATCAGGATTCGCAAAACGACAACAGCGGCAAGAAAGATACCGACAAGTCATCCGATAACAAACCAGCAGACGACAAGTCATCCGATAACAAACCAGCAGACGACAAGTCATCCGATAACAAGCCAGCAGACGACAAGTCGTCGGATGATAAGCCATCGAATGATAAAACATCAGATAATAAAAATAAACCGTCCACAAACAAGCCGTCTAACAATCAGCCAGACAATCATTCTGACGAAGTAGAGATCGTGATAGAATCCGGGGACGTATCTAGGATGGTATCGGCAAAAGTATTTGAAGCAGGGCTTGTGGACAGCGCGGACGAGTTTAATTCGTTCCTTGGAGACAACGATTACGACAATATGCTCCAGCCAGGAACTTATAAGATTAAAAAAGGTTCAAGCTTCCGCCAGATCGCGCAGATCCTGACAAGGCAGTAAAGACAGGGCGTACAATCATGCAAAAAATGCTTGCATCCAGAAGTTACCTGTGCTATAGTATCCTGAGTTTTGCAGATGATTGAGTAAAAAAAGCTCTGGACTCCTTATAAATACTGGAGTTTGGAGCTTTTTTTAAATGCATAGAGTTGTTGTATTTTTTCGCTTTTTTGAGTTTATAAAAATTTTATATTTTT
>CAJTCR010000003.1 GCA_910574915.1 Eubacteriaceae bacterium | reverse complement strand
TCTGGATGATACAGACCGCAGTTTTCTGGATGACCTGCTCCCCTGGTCACCAAGCCTGCCGGAGAACTGCCGGAAGACTGGTAAGAATGAATTGAAATAAGACTGGAGCAAATCTGTTTCTATCTTACAGGTTTGCTCCAGTTTTGTATAGGTACGCACTATCTACCGTTTACTATATAAAGGGAGATGTATTGGTAAAAAGTGCTGCAATTAATTATACACTTCGTTTATGTGAAGGAGAAAGTCAATGAGTAAAATCAGCTTTGTTGTTCCAGTTTATAATATGGAAGAATTTATTTCTAAATGCATAAAAAGTATCTGTGGGCAAGATTACATAGATATAGAAGTTATTTTAGTGAATGATGGATCGACAGATAATAGTTATGAAATCATGAACGAATTTGCAAAAAAAGATAACAGGATTCGAATTTTAAATCAACAGAATAAAGGGGCGAATGCAGCAAGAAATTATGGTTTGGATCATGCAAATGGAGAGTGGATTTGCTTTGCAGATGGAGATGATTGGATTGACTATAATATGTGCACACAACTTGCACCGTATTTAGATTCAGATATAGATATGTTGTTTTATTCTTATCGATATATGTATCCTGGCTATGTTAAGGAAATGAAGCATCTGAGAACAGACTTTGAGATAAAGAAAAAAGAATTTTCGGAATTACAGTGCGCAACTTTAAATCGGTTAGGACCTTATCGATTTAATATACATACAATGGATGCGGTTAGTGTATGGGATAAACTGTACCGTTTAGATTTTTTAAAAGAGAATCACTTACGATTTAATGAAGCATTACCTAAATTACAAGATCTGTTATTTAATTTGGAGGTATACGATTTTGCAAAAAAAGGATATGTGGTAAATAAAGCATATTATAATTATAGAGTCAATGATAGGTCCATTTCTCATAGATATCAGCCAGATATTGTTGAAAAATTTCAAATAATACATAAATATTTGAAAATATTTATGGACAGCCATAAGGATGATGAAAGAATGATGCAAGCCTATTATGAGCGTATAGCAACACATATGCGATCATGTACAGTATTAAATTTTTGCCACTTTTCAAATGAACGAAAATATAAATACAGAAAAGCAGAATTTTTAAAGATGTGTGATATGGAACCATTTAAAGAAACTATGAAAAAGGTTAATCTTAATCATTTTACATGTAAGGAGAGGATTCTTTCACAATGTATAAGAAGAAAATGGTTCTTGGCATGTGAGCTGTTATATAAAGTAAATAAAATAAATGAATGGATGAAAAGCAGATGAGAGGTTATATGTTCTTGTTTAGAAGGTTGAAACATTTATTTTTTAGGGAGGTTTAAGGTGATTATCTTAAAACAGCTTGTAAGATTTTTATTAAATGCATATGTAAGATATCAGTCGAAAGAATGCGGCACATTACTAAGAGTAAATCATTGGACGGATATAGGAGAAAATACTTATTTAGGGAATAATGTGAATTTTAATGGACTAAAAATTAAGGGGGGGGGTATTGTCAGAATTGGGAATAATTTTCATTCGGGGATGGGGTGCCTTATGATTACACAGAATCATAACTATGATAAAGGAAATGCAATTCCTTATGACAGTACTTACATATTTAGGGACATACAAATTAAAGATAATGTTTGGCTTGGGGATCACGTAATGATCCTTGGTGGTGTGACAATAGGAGAAGGTGCTGTGATTCAAGCAGGAAGTGTAGTAGTAAATGATATACCAGAATGTGCAGTTGCTGGAGGACATCCAGCAAAAGTATTCCGTTACCGGGATAAGGAACACTATTGGAAGCTAAAACAGGAAGGAAAATTTCATTAATAATGTTCAGCTTCATAAAGAATTATAAATATAAGCGACTAAATCATGAATTAACCGTATCTACAGTTAAAATTGCATTTTGGTATGTGATTGGTAATTTTTTTGCAAAGGGAGTCACTGTGCTATCTGCACCGATTTTTACAAGGATCTTGTCCAAGAGTGAATTTGGGGAATTTAGTAATTTTACTTCTTGGGAAGGGATACTGATAGTTTTAGTGACATTGGATTTGGGGTCATCAATAGCAAGAGCAAAATATGATTATAATAGCAGAATTAATGAGTATCTGTCTTCTATTTTAATATTTAGTAACATAGTGACTATAAGTATATATATTTGTATTGAAATAAATCAAAGATACTTTATGGAACTTTTTTCCATAGAAATTGAATATATTCGGATATTATTTTTATATTTGTTGTTTTTACCTGCATTTTCATTTCTTCAGATAAAGCATCGTATTTATAGAAAATATAAATTTTTTGTATTTTTTTCCGTTAGCTCTGCAATAATCCGTACTACGCTTTCGATAGTATTTGTTTTACATATGGAGAATAAGATATTAGGAAGAATATGTGGTCATCTGATTCCGGTTACTATTTTGCATTTTATTTTGTGGATTGTAGTGCTGGCAGATGGAAAACGGCTATCTTGGAATTGTGTTAGATATGGGTGCAAAATTTCTATACCGTTGATGCCGCATGCATTAGCTGGAATTATTTTAGGTAATTCAGACCGTATTATGATTACTCATTATTGCGGAAGTGAAGTAACGGCATTATATTCTCTTGCATATACAGTAAGTACAATGACAGCATTGTTGTGGACCTCTATGAATCAGGCATGGACACCGTGGTTGTATGACCATATGGATAGTAAAGATAAGAAGACAATCCGAAAAAATTCTAAAATTTATATAAGTGTATTTATGGGATTACTGGCAGGAGTATATTTAATTGCACCTGAATTAATATGGATTTTAGGCGGAGAACAGTACTATGAAGCAAAATATGTGATGCCTCCTGTTATTTTGGCATGTTCGTTTCAATTTATATATGGAATGTATGTAAACATCGAAATTTTTGCAAAGCAGACTTTCACAATATCGTTTGGTACATTAGGTGCGGCAATGCTTAATTTATATTTAAATCAATGGTTGATTCCGCGTTATGGGTATATTGCTGCGGCATATACGACTACAGTTGGATATTTTGTGTTATTGCTGTTCCATTATGGAATCGTTAGGGTATTTATAAAAGAAAATGCGGATTTGTATGATAAAAAATTTATTGTAATTGTGATATTGCTAATGGTGATGTTAAGTTGTGTTTCATTGGTATTATACAAATATGATTTTTTTCGGTATTTACTGCTGTTTGCCTATATAGTTGCAGTTGTTGTAGTTATAAGCAGACATCAGGATCAAATACGATATTGGATAGGATTCTAAGTAATACATATGATATCAAGAAAAGAGGTAGAAAGATGATACTTGCAGTAATTCCCGCGCGTGGGGATTCAAAAGGCATTCCACGCAAAAATGTCCGTCTTTTGAATGGAAAACCGTTAATTTATTATGCAATTAAACATGCAACAGAATGTCCTCTCATTGATGATGTAGCAGTCACTTCAGATGATGAAGAGATCCTAAGTATTGCCAGAAGGTATGGGGTGCGGGCGATTCAGAGGGCTGGCGAACTGGCATTGGATACCGTTACATTAGATCCAGTGATTTATGATGCATTAACGTGGATGGAACAGGAAAAAGGTACGGTTTATGATGTGGTAGTTACTCTACAGCCGACTTCACCGTTGCTGTCAGTCCAGACGCTGTCCCATGCACTTGAAGATTTTGTAAAATCTTCATACGATACTTATATCAGTGTGGTAAATAAGCCTCATCTATCATGGAGTGTAGGGAGCGGGGGGGGGGTACAAACAAGATTATGAAAAGCGTCAAAATCGCCAGCAGCTACCGCCAAGGTATGAAGAAACAGGGGCATTTTTGATTGCCAGGAGAAAGTGTATCAGCCCGGGGTCGAGGATTGGGGAAAAAGTATCTGTCTATGAGATGCCTAAGCAGGAAGCTGTCGATATTGACGATGTTTCAGACTGGATGATTTGTGAGCAGGAATTAAAGAAAAAGAAAATCCTATTTCGTGCAGATGGGTATAAGCAGATTGGCATGGGCCATATTTACCATTGCCTGACGCTGGCATACAATCTGACAGGGCATGAAATCGTTTTTGTTACAAAAAAAGAGCACCAGGAAGGACTTCGGAAGCTGGAAGAAGCACATATGAAGGTAAAGGCTGTGCTGGATGATAGAGAGTACCTTTGTTTTGTCAGGGAATGGAAGCCGGATATTGTCGTTAATGACTGCTTGGATACGCAAGAGGATTTTGTAAAAGAGCTGAAAAAGTATGTCAAGCGTGTTGTTGCGATAGAGGATCTGGGAAGTGGCGCGGATTGCGCAGATATTGTTATTAATGCCTTATATGAAGATGGAAAAAGAGGGAGAAGCTATTACTGGGGAGAAAAATATGTTTGCCTAAAAGATGAGTTTTTTATGGCAAAGCCTGCCGTGTTCCATAAGGAGGTCAGGCGGGTTGTTGTTGTCTTTGGCGGGACGGATGCGTCAGGATTTACCGGGCGAGTGTATACACTGGCAAAACGCCTGCATAAAGATTATCCGCGTATTAGCTTTCATTTTATACTCGGCATAGGGTACAGTTGCACAGATGGAGTCATAGGAGAAGAGATGGAAGAAGGGATCTGTGTGGAACGTGATACCCAGCGTATCAGTGATGCTTTTATGCAGGCGGACCTTGCATTTACGTCACAGGGAAGGACGGTGTATGAGCTTGCATCTGTTGGGGTGCCGGCGATTGTTATGGCACAGAATGAACGGGAGACAAAGCATACATTTGCACAGATGCACAACGGGTTTATGAACCTTGGGCTTGGAAAGCATGTATCAGATGAGACGTTGGAGCGTACATTCCGCTGGCTTGTAGAAACTCCTCAGATCCGCAGAGAAATGCGGGAGCTGATGCTGCGGCACGACCTGACGAAAGGGATAGATAGGGTCATACAGTTAATATTAAAGGAAGATGAGAATGAGTAGTATAGTAATTGACCGGGTATTATCCGGCAAATTTACGCTGATTGCAGAAATTGGCGTCAATTATTATGACATTGCAAAAAAAATGCATGTCTCTGCTATGGATGCAGCAAAGCTGATGGTCAAAAAGGCAAAGGAAGCAGGTATTCATGCGGTAAAGTTCCAAAGCTATAAAGCGCAGGCGCTTGCTTCCAAAAATTCACCTGCATACTGGGATACATCGGAAGAACCCTGCCTGTCACAGTATGAGCTGTTTTCTAAATTTGACCATTTTGGGAGGGCAGAATACCAGCAATTAAAAGATTATTGTGATTCTGTTGGAATTGAGTTTTTTTCTACTGCGTTTGATTATGAAGCCGCAGATTATTTGCAGCCGATGGTGAAGATTTATAAAATTTCTTCTTCGGATCTAAACAACCTGCCGTTTGTTGAATATCAAGCAAAGAAGGGTAAGCCTATGCTTGTATCTGTGGGAGCGGCAAAGGAGGAAGAAATTGACCGTGCGCTGCAAACGATCCGCAGGGTTAACTGCCAGCCACTTTGTCTGATGCACTGTGTCTTAGAATACCCAACGCCATATGGTCATGCGAATTTGAACAGAATTGCCGCATTAAAGGAGAAGTATAAAGATGCTGTCATTGGTTATTCAGATCATACCAAACCGGATATGTGCGCAGATGTATTAAAAACAGCATATATCCTAGGGGCTTTGGTAGTTGAGAAGCATTTTACATTGGACAAGGAGTTAAAGGGAAATGATCATTACCATGCTATGGACCCAACGGATGCAGACAGAATTCTAAAGGGAATTTCTTTTATTGAGGAGATACGTGGGAACGGGTGTCTGGACTGTATGGAAACAGAAAATATGGCAAGGCACCAAGCGAGGCGCTCTTTGGTTCTCGCGTGCTCAGCAGCGGCTGGTACAAAGCTTACTAGGGAAATGCTCACGTGTAAGCGGCCAGGCACAGGCATCCCGCCAGACCATATGGATATGGTGGTCGGCAGGCGATTGAATCAGAGTCTGGAACAGGATACGGTTTTAAAAGAAGAGATGCTTTACGGACTGTGATAGGAAGCAAAGCAGGGGGAAAAGGATCAATAGAAGGGAAAAGTGTCAAAAAAATGGATATAAAAAAATTTTTAGATATTGAACAGAAATACCGTTTGTATGAATTGTCTGCTGCTGGTGTGTGTTATTGGGTTTATGCACGGTTTACCATCTGGAATTATATGATCTGTTCCTCGGGGCTTCGCCTGTCAGACCCGCATAAGAAGAAAAAGTATACTGTGGCACAGAAAACCAGGCTGGTAGCAGGGCTTGTCTTACATTCGACATGGAAGCGCAAAATAGATATGGAACATACAGATATTTTATTTTTATGTCATGAAAGAAGAGTAAAAAGCGGCAGGTATTACGAATGCATTTATACAGAAAGGTTGTCTGAACAGTATAAAAACAGCATAACATTGGAAAAGCCTTATGAGTACCGTCATTTTAAGCCTGTCCGAAACCAGCGGGTCTTATATGTAGACGATATTGTAGTGAAGGGGAATCTCTATGCAATGATACATAAGCTCGTAAACACGAAAAAATACCGAAAGCTTATGCAGGAGGTGAAAGAACAGATGGCAGCACCACTTGCAGAGTTTCGGAAAGCGTATCTATTTGAAACACAGGATGATACAATTTATGAGCTGTTGGTTCAAAAGATCATGTTGTACCAAAAAGAATACAAGGAATATGAAAAACTGTTTTGTAGGATTCATCCAAAGGTGGTTGTAGAAGTAGTATATTATTGCCTGCAAAACATGATTATTAATGAGATTGCAAAAAAATATAGTGTACCTACGATTGAATTGCAGCATGGGACGATTTATGCGGAACATGCTGCTTACCAATATGCCGGGCATTCCAGGGTGAAACAGCTTCCAGACAGGATGTTTCTTTTTTCTGATTTTTGGAAAAAACAACTGCATGTGCCGCTGACTGCGGACAGCATCATTGCAGCAGGGTATCCGCTATTTGAAGAAAAGGTAAGAGAATATAAGAAGCAGGCAAAAAAGAAGGAAAAAAAGGTTATTTTATTTGTTTCCCAAGGGACAGTTGGTACATATTTAGGCAGGCTGGCATTTGAGATGGCAAAGTACTTGCCATCTGAAAAATTCAGGATCATATACAAACTGCATCCTGCGGAATACCAAACCTGGAAGGAGGATTATGCATATTTACAGTCGTGCCGGGTCGAAGTGGCAGGGCAGGGTGCAAAGAATATCTATGATTATTTTGCAATCAGTGACGTGCAGATTGGCGTCTATTCTACGGCAATTTATGAAGGGCTTGGATTTGAGTTGCAGACGCTGGTCTTAAAGGTTGGACATTATAGTGTTATGCAGCCATTAGTGGATGAAGGGTTCGCAAGGTATATCGATTCGGCTGAACAAGCAGTGCAGTATATAAAAGAAAATAAATGGGGAAAAATGAAAAAACAAGATTTTTGGAAAGAGAACTCACTGCAAACAATGATGGATGAAATTGGACTGGCGGGAGAAGGGACAGGAAAATGAAGATTGCACTAATGAGCGGCGCATATGTGAATGCGGGTGACTTCCTGATTGAGCAAAGGTGTCTGCGCCTGTTGGAAAAGTATCTTCCAAAGGCGCAGGTAGATGTATGGAAAAGGAATATTTCCTGTGAAGGCAGGCAGGAGGAACTGCGAGCTTATGATTTGATTGTATTTGGAGGAGGGCCAGGTTATCAAAAGAATCTGTATCCTGATGCAGTGCCTTTTGTTTCAGACCTGTCCAGCTTGAAAACTCCAGTGGTGATTATGGGTTGGGGATGGAAAGGAAAGGATATATCAGACCAAAGCATTTATAAGCAAAGGCTTTCAGAGAGTATGATCCGGTTTGTAAAGAATGCGGAAAATTTCGGGGGGGGGATTAGGGTGCAGGGACTGGTATACCGTTCGTTTTTTGAAAAATCTGGGTTTTCATAAATATAGCATGACAGGCTGTCCTGCATGGTATGATCTGGATGTTATAGAAGGGCTGCATGTGGACAAAAAACAGATCAAATCAGATGTTTCGAATATTTGTATTTCGGATGCTGCCTTTAAAAGTCATAAATGGATGCTGGCGCCGCTTGCTGTCCATTTAAGAAGAAAATATCCGAAAGCAAAGATACGGTTAATATTTCACCGAGGGATAAAAGACAGAGGAAAGGCCTTGAGAAATCCTCTTTTTTGGGAGAAATACCAGTTAGGATGTAAGGACATTTCTGGCAGTACAGAAGGGTTCAGTGTTTATGATGCCTGTGATTTGCATATCGGGTTTCGGGTACATGCACATATTTATAGCCTTAGCAGGGGGAAAATATCGGTATTAATCAATGAAGATGCAAGAGGAAACGGCGTTAATGAAGCGCTTGGGATACAAAATATATGCCTGCCGCCGCAGGGAAAGCTATCAGGCAAAGTTTTACCTAGGAAGAATATGCAGGTACTTCTAAAGGCGGTAGATGATTATTTGGACTATCTTTGCGATACGGATTATTTGCAGTATGAAAATGCATGTATGAATATACGACATTATTATGAAAAGATGAGAGAGTTTGTTCAGGGTTTTGAGCATTAGTTGATTATAGTTGGATATTGATTTTGTGGAAGAAATCACTATGCGTAGAGGGAGTTTTTACTCCCTCTTGTTTGATTTTATTCATATGGCTGACCAGCCAAATTCTATTTGCCGCATTGAATAAATCAAATATTTGAGATATAATAAATCACGAATCAAAAAGACGTCAAATAGTCTTGCGAAACACTGTTAAAAATCAAATGAAAACGAAAGGAAGCAATTATGTCCGTAAAGCATAAAACAAGAGAAAAAACAAGATTAAACATACAGGAACCAAAACATTATCAGGTTATCATGCACAACGACGACTTTACGTCGATGGAGTTTGTTGTGGAGGTGCTGATGGATATTTTTCATAAAGACCAGTTGGAAGCGGAGCGGCTGATGCTGCTTGTGCACCAGGGTGGGAAAGCGGCGGTTGGCGCGTATCCTTATGATATTGCGGTGACGAAGGTGGAAGCGGTTTGTGCGCGTGCAAAACAGGAAGGTTTTCCGTTTCGGATGACGGTGGAGGAGGCATAATGAAGATTGAGGTATCAAAGGAAGTGGCGGATCTTATGCAGCAGTCGTTGCTCGTTGCGAAGAAGGCGCATTTTTTGTATGTGACACCGGAACTTTTGCTGTATGTGATGTGCCAGAATCAAGTATTTGCGCAGGCGTTTGAAAACTGCGGCGGCACGCTGGCGGAGTTGGACGCGGATCTTCGGACTTATCTGGAGGAATATGTAGAGACTTGTGCGGAGGAAGAGGGGCAGCAGGAGCGTGTGCCGGAGTTTACGCATAGTGCGGGACAGTTGCTGGCGGATGCCTGGGCATCGGTGCAAAACAGCGGCAGGCCTGCTATGGAGCTGACCCATATGGTACATGCTTTGTATGGGCTGACGCAGAGCTATGCGGTGTATTATATGCGCGTGCAGGGAATTGAACAGGCGGAGCTGTTGCAGGAAATGATTGTACTTGGAGAAGAAGATGAGCCAGAGCTGGAACGGGAGGAATTTGATTGGGAAGCATCCGCTCAGGAAAGCGGGCAAAAAGAAGAATATGCGGGAAAGAAGGGACGAAAGACAAAAAAACGAGACAGGCAGATGGAAGAAAAAGAGGAGGAAGAAGAGGAAGAAAAAGAGGAACAGGAAGGCAAAAAAAGAGGTGCAAAGGGCTGTTACTGGCAGCGGTATGCGGTTTGCTTTAATGACAGCCTGGAAGGGTGCAATCCGCTGATTGGCAGGAAGGAGGAACTGGAGCGGACGATGCAGATTTTATGCCGCAAGGAGAAAAATAATCCGCTGCATATCGGGGAGCCGGGAGTAGGAAAGACAGCGATTGTGTATGGATTTGCAAAGCTGTTAGAAGAAGGGAACGTGCCAGAGCCGCTGCTTGGGGCGCGGGTGTTTTCGCTGGATCTTGGAAGCCTTTTGGCAGGGACACAGTACCGCGGGGATTTTGAAAAACGGCTCAAAAAAGTGATGGAAAGCATTGCCAGAGAGGAAAAGCCGATTGTATATATCGATGAAATCCACAATATCGTAGGCGCCGGTGCGGTAAACGGCGGGAGCTTTGATATTTCCAATATGCTAAAGCCATATTTGTCTGCGGGGCATGTCCGGTTTATCGGTGCGACGACGTTTGAAGAGTATAAAAAGCATTTTGAAAAGAGCAAGAGCCTTGTGCGGCGGTTTCAAAATGTTGAGATCAAGGAGCCGGATGCGGCGGATGCCGTGCAGATTTTGGAAGGGCTTAAGGATACTTATGAGCAGTATCATGGCGTACGCTATGAAAGCGGGGTGCTCGAATATGCGGTGGATGTCAGCGCGAAGTATATCAACGAACGTTTTCTGCCGGATAAGGCGATTGACCTGATCGATGAGGCTGGCGCTTACCGGCGGATGCATCCGCTGGACGGGAAACAGCAGACGGTCAGCAAAGGGCTGATTGATGAGATTGTGTCCGGGATCTGCCGGATTCCAAAGCAGGCTGTGGAGAGCGATGAAACGGCGCGTTTAAAGACGCTAAAGCAGCGTCTTTCGGGACTTGTGTTTGGACAGGAGGAAGCAGTTTCACAGGTTGTAAACGCAGTGAAATTTTCAAGGGCGGGGCTTTTGGAGGAAGGAAAACCGCTGGCGAGCCTGCTGTTTGTAGGGCCTACAGGCGTCGGTAAGACAGAGGTGGCAAAATGCCTGGCAAAAGAGCTTGGCGTACGGCTGATCCGGTTTGATATGAGTGAATATGAGGAAAAACATGCCGTGGCAAAGCTGATCGGTGCTCCGGCAGGGTACGTGGGCTATGAGGAAGGCGGGCTTTTGACAGAGGAGATCCGCAAGAACCCTCATGCAGTGCTGCTGTTGGACGAGATTGAGAAGGCACACCCGGATATTTACAATATTTTGCTGCAGGTAATGGATGCGGCGACGCTTACGGATAACCAGGGCAGAAAGGCAGACTTTCGCAATGTGGTCATTATTATGACCTCAAATGCCGGAGCAAGCAGGATCGGAAAGCCGGGCATCGGTTTTTTGGGTGAGGATACGAGCGCGGATGTGGTATTGGAAGAGGTAAAACGGGTGTTCCAGCCGGAGTTTCGCAACCGCTTAAACAAAATCGTCGTCTTTCGCGGCATCAATGCGCCGATGGCGGAGCGGATTGTAGAAAAGAAGCTGGGAGAGCTGGCACAGATGCTGCTGCTTCGGCAGGTAGAGCTGACAGTAGATGCGGAGGCGAAAAAGCTGGTTCAGGAAAAAGGCGTCAGCACCGAATATGGAGCGCGTGAAATTGAGCGCGTGATACGCAGTGAGATCAAGCCGCTTTTTGTAGATGAAATGCTGTTTGGGGCGTTAAAGCAGGGCGGAAAGTGTACGCTGACGGCTGCAAGGAAGAGGTTTGAGGTTACGATTGTGCAAAGGAGTGAAGAAAGTGCCAGTTTACCGTCTGAGTAAAAATGAAATTGCATTTCCGCATCCGACGTCCGCGCGGGAGGACGGGCTGCTTGCGGTTGGCGGGGATTTGTGTGTGGACAGGCTTTTGCTTGCTTATACGCATGGGATTTTTCCGTGGTACGAGCCGGGGGAAGAGATTTTGTGGTGGTGCCCGAAGGAGCGGTTTATCATTGTTCCGGGTGAGGTGCATGTTTCCCGTTCCATGCGTAAATATTTAAAAAAGCATGAGCTTTCGATGGCGTTAAACAGAGATTTTGCGGATACGATACACCGCTGCCGGATCAAACGGGAATTTGCCGAAGGGACGTGGATTACGGATGAAATGGAGGAGGCTTACTGCCGCCTGCATGAAGCGGGCTATGCAGCCAGTGTGGAGGTGTTTGAAGACGGCGCGCTTGCGGGCGGATTTTATGGGGTCTGCATAGGGAGCTGTTTTTTTGGAGAGAGCATGTTTTCGGAAAAAGAAAACGGGTCGAAGACGGCGCTGATTGCTTTTTGTGAATGGCTGGAGTCAAAGGGGGTTTTCATGATTGACTGCCAGTTTTATACGGAGCATCTAAAAAGTATGGGCGGGAAATATATTTCCTGGCAGGAGTATGACAGGATGCTTGAGGAGGGGACAGGGAGGAGTACATGTTGAGCAAAGTACAACAGTTTTCGTCTTTACAGGGCGCTTTGGACGCGCTTTTTGGCTCCGGCACAAAAGTGGTGCAGGCGCAGTATACGGCGGGCGGCGATATTAATGAGGCGCGCAGGCTTACGTTAAACAATGGGATGCCTGTTTTTATGAAGGCAAACGCAAAGAAAAACCTTGCCTTTTTTACAGCGGAGGCGGCGGGGCTTGCGGCGATCGCGCACACGGGTACGATTTCGGTGCCGCGGGTGCTTTGCTGCGGGACAGATGACGCGCAGGGCGGCTGTTCGTTTTTGCTGATGGAATTTTTAGAAAGCGGGAAGCGCAGGGCGGATTACTGGGAAGCGCTGGGACGGCAGCTTGCGGCGATGCACCGCGCGGATCCGTCGGCATGGACAAAAGGCGGGCGCTACGGGTTTGTGCAGGATAATTATATTGGTGCGTCTGTGCAGGAAAATTCATCCAGGGATCACTGGGTCAGTTTTTTTCGCGACTGCCGGTTAAAGCCGCAGCTTGCATGGGCGGATCGTTATTTTGACGCGGCGGATAAAAGGAATGCGGCACGCCTGCTGGAGCGGATACCGGAGCTTTTGGCGGAGCCTGCGTATCCGTCGCTGCTGCATGGGGATCTGTGGAGCGGCAATGTCATGCCGGGGCATGACGGCTGTGCCTGGCTGATTGACCCGGCGGTATATGTCGGACATGCGGAGGCGGATCTTGCGATGACAGAGCTGTTTGGCGGATTTTCGCCGCGGTTTTACGCGGCATATAAGGAAGCGGCGCCGCTGCAGGAAGGGTATGACAGACGAAAGGATCTGTATAACCTGTATCATATGTTAAATCACCTGAATTTGTTTGGGCGCTCGTACCTGGGCGCTGTGCGGCGGATAATGGGGGAATATGTTTAAATCACTGCAAAAAAAGCAGAAAAACAGGATAAAATAGAAAAGCCGGTTGACGTAAAAAATGAGCTGTGTTACTCTGTTAGGTAAACCGGCTGGTTTTTCGGTTTGCAGAAGGCTGGCTGTAACACAGGAGGATGTTGGAAAATGGAAAATGAAAGTGTATCCAGGAATTTTATTGAACGGGAGATCGATAAGGATCTTTCAGAAGGCGTATGTGATACGGTGCATACGCGTTTTCCGCCGGAGCCGAACGGTTATCTGCATATTGGCCATGCAAAGGCGATTTTGTTAAATTATGGGATTGCAAAGCAGTATGGCGGGAAGTTTAACATGCGCTTTGACGACACGAATCCAACAAAGGAAAAGTCGGAGTTTGTAGAGTCGATTAAAGAGGATATTCAGTGGCTTGGGGCTGACTGGGAGGACCGGTTATATTTTGCGTCGGATTATTTCGGGCAGATGTATGAAGCGGCAGTCAGGCTGATTCAAAAAGGGCTTGCATATGTGTCAGATTTAAGCGCGGAGCAGATGCGGGAGTACCGCGGGACGCTGACCGAGCCTGGATTGGAAGATCCGAGCAGAAACCGCAGTGTGGAGGAAAACCTGGCACTGTTTGAAGATATGAAAAACGGAAAGTTTGCGGACGGAGAAAAGGTGCTGCGGGCGAAAATCGATATGGCATCGGGGAATATCAATATGCGTGATCCGGTGATTTACCGTGTGGCGCGTATGACGCATCACAATACCGGGGATGCGTGGTGTATTTATCCGATGTATGATTTTGCGCATCCGGTGGAGGACGCGATTGAGGGGATTACGCACTCGCTTTGCTCGCTGGAATTTGAAGACCACAGGCCGCTGTATGAGTGGGTGGTAAACGCTTTGGAATACCCGCATCCGCCAAGGCAGATCGAGTTTGCAAAGTTATATTTAAACAATGTCGTTACCGGCAAGCGGTATATTAAAAAGCTCGTGGAGGAAGGGATTGTGGACGGCTGGGACGATCCGCGGCTGGTGTCGATTTCCGGGCTTAGAAGGCGCGGCTATACGCCGGAGTCGATACAGCGGTTTGTAGAGCTGTGCGGCATTTCCAAGGCAAACTCTACGGCGGATATGGCGATGCTGGAATACTGCCTGCGTGAAGATTTGAAGCTGAAAAAGGCGCGTGTAATGGCGGCGATTGATCCGGTAAAGGTTGTGATTGACAATTATCCGCAGGGACAGGTCGAGCAGCTTAGCGTCGAAAACAATATGGAAAACCCGCAGCTTGGTATGCGCACAGTGCCGTTTTGCAGAGAGCTGTATATTGACGGCGCGGACTTTATGGAGGAGCCGCCGAAAAAATATTTCCGCCTGTTTCCTGGCAACGAAGTGCGGCTGATGCAGGCTTATTTTGTCAAATGCGTAAGCTTTGAAAAGGATGCGGACGGCAAAGTGTCTGTGATCCACTGTACGTATGACCCGGCTTCTAAGGGCGGCAACAGCCCGGACGGAAGAAAGGTAAAAGGCACGATTCACTGGGTGGCGGCGCCTTTTGCAGTGGAAGCTAAGGTGCGCCTGTTTGAAAACCTGATCGACGAGGAAAAAGGAGTCTACAATAAAGAGGACGGCAGTTTGAACCTGAATCCAAATTCCTTGATTTGTAAAAAATGCTATGTAGAGCAGAGCCTTGCAGATGCAAAGGCATATGACAGCTTCCAGTTTGTCAGAAATGGGTTTTTCTGCGTGGATGCAAAAGATTCAGACAAGGATCATCTGGTGTTTAACCGGATTGTGTCGTTAAAAAGCTCGTTTAAGCTGCCGGCAGGCGGAGCATGATGTTGGAAACAAAAACATATTGGCGGTTTGGATGCAGCGCCGGATTGAGGAGAAGAAAGGGTAAAATATGTCTGTATTATATAATGTGGAAGAAGAAAAGAAGTATGTATATGCGAAAAAGATTACATGCACAAATTGTGAGGGGCAGTTTGAGGATTTGCGGATCTTAAACAGCAAGCTGCGCAGAAAAGAGCCGGATATGGACTTACGGCCGCGGTTTCAGTTTATTGATTCCTTAAAATATGGCGTGACATCGTGTCCGTACTGTGGGTTTTCAGCTCCTTTGAAGAACTTTGAACACCTTACGTCTTTGCAGCAGAAGCGCCTGCGGGAAAAGGTGACTTCCCAGTTTATGCAGCGGGAGCCGTTTCATGGGGAAATCATGGACTATGCAGCGGCAATGGGGCAGTATGAGCTGGCGCTGGTTTGCGCGATGGTGATGGAAGTATCGCTCAGTGAACAGGCTTATTTGTGCTTGCAGCTATCATGGCTGATCAGAGGAAGGCTGGAAGAGGCAGATGCGGAGCCGGGCCTTTTGGAAGAAGATGCGTATAAGCAGTTAAAGGAAAAGGAGGAGCGTTACTACAGGCAGGCGTACGATTCGCTGTCGAAAGCAGCGACGCAGGAGGATTTTCCGATCTGCGGCATGGATCAGAATACGTTTGACTACCTGCTTGCAGTGATGAGCTTTCATTTTAAAGAGTATGACCTTGCGACGCGCTATTGCGGCAATATTGTGCAGACAAGGGGCGTTTCGTCAAAGCTTAAGGATAAGGCGCTGACGTTAAAAGACGAGATCCTTGCGGCGAAAAAAGCAGAGGAGGAGGCAGCGGGCTGACATGAATGAGCTGTTGATCGATCTGGATACGCATGCGAAGGCTTCTCTTTATGAGCAGATTTATGAATCGGTCAGACGGGATATTCTGGGCGGCAGGCTTTCCTGTGGGGAAAGGCTGCCGTCTGCGCGTCTTTTGGCGGCGAATTTGCAGGTCAGCCGCAGTACGGTCGATGCTGCGTATGCACAGCTTGTCAGTGAAGGGTATATCCGGGCGAAACGGGGCAGCGGTTATTATGTGTGCGATGCAGCAGGGCTTTATGATTTTGCACAAAGTATGGCGCCTTTGGAAAATCCTCTCAGGCAGCCAAAAAGCAGTGTAAAGGAGGCTGGAAATGCGGGCTGTCTGTATAATTTTCTGCCTGGGCAAATCGATACGAATGCGTTTGCCTACAATGCCTGGCGCAAGTGTGCCAGGGAAGCGCTGCTTTGCCTGGAAACGGGACAGACGCTTTTGGAGCCTGGGCACCCGCAGGGAGAATACGCGCTGCGCAGGGCGGTCTGTGCCTATTTATACCGGGCGAGAGGGGTGCGCTGCGAGCCGGAGCAGATGATCGTCGGTGCCGGGAATGAATACCTGCTGCTTTTGCTGGCGCAGATTTTAGGCACACCGCGTACAGCCGCAATGGAAAGCCCGACGTATTTGCAGGCGTATCATACGTTTCGCAACAGCGGCTGCCGGGTGGAGGCGGTGCCGATGGATGCAGACGGGATGCTGGTGAGGGAAATACCGGATACAGGCGTCTCGCTTGCTTATGTGATGCCTTCCCACCAGTTTCCGCTTGGGACGGTCATGCCGCTTGGACGCAGGCTGGAGCTGCTTGCCTGGGCAGAGGCTGTGCCACAGCGGTATATTATCGAGGATGACCACGACAGCGAGTTTCGTTACAAAGGCAGGCAGATTCCGTCTTTGCAGGGAATGGCAAGGTTTGACCGGGTTATTTACCTGGGTACTTTTTCCAACAGCATTATGCCGTCGGCAAGGGTCAGCTATATGGTGCTGCCGCTGCCGCTTTTAAAGGCGTATGAGAAAACCTGTGCGTTTTACGCGTCGACGGTATCCAGAATGCAGCAGATGACGATCTGTCATTTTTTGGAGCAGGGATATTTTGAGCGCCATTTAAATAAAATGCGCGGCATTTACAAAGGAAAGCATGACCTGCTGCTGCAACTGTTAAAAGGCAGGCGCTGGGTGCACCGGATCTATGGCGGCAATGCGGGGCTGCATCTGGCGGTGGAATTAAACGCTGCGATGACAGAAGAAGAGATTGCTGCGCGTGCAGGGGCGTTTGGAATGCGTGTGCAGGGAATGTCTGGGTGTTATCTTGCAGGGCAGAAGAAGCCGGATAAAAATCCGGTGCTTTTGCTTGGATTTGGAAATTTAACAGAAAAACAAATACGAGACGGCGTGGATATTTTGGAACGTTGTGTGGAAAATAGAGAAAGAAACGGGTAAGCTATGCATGGCTGCTTATTCCTGTTTCTTTTTTTGATTTTTATGTAACCTTTTTTTCGTTTTTCCGTCTGACAGACTGAAGACTACATGCAAACATAAGACAGGAGGAGATACAGTTGGAGGATGAGAAGATTATTACGCTATTTTTTGCACGCGATGAGCAGGCGATTTTTGAAACAGCTTCTTTGTATGGTGCGAAGCTGCACCGGCTTGCCGCGCAGATTACGCAGGATGAACGGGATGCGGCGGAGATCTTAAACGACACTTATTTACGTGCATGGAATACGATTCCGCCGAACAAGCCAGAATATTTTTTCGCTTATCTGGCAAAAATCTGCCGCAACCTCTGCTTTGACAGGATCGACCAAAGGAAGGCAAAAAAGCGGCAGGCGTGCCTGGCTGTGCTGACGAAGGAAATGGAAGAGTGCATTCCGGCAGCGAACAAGATCCTGTCAGGGGTGCGGATGCAGGCAGGCGTAGCGGAGGAAGTGGAAGCTAAGATGGAAGCGGAGCAGATTGGCGGCATGTTAAACTGTTTTTTAGAAGGGCTGCCCGCACAAAGCCGGATGATTTTTATGCGCCGCTATTGGTACGCAGATTCGATACGGGAGATTGCGCTTTTCTATGGCATCAGTGAAAGCAAGGTGAAAACGCGCCTGCACCGGGTGCGGAAAGCGCTTCGCGGATATTTGGAAAGGGAGGGGATTGATCTATGAATGCAAAAGAATTGTTAGAAGGCATGGGAGCAGTGGACGAGCGGTTTATCCAGGAAGCAGATGGCGGGGAGCATTTAAACGGCGTGCCTGATTCTGGTATGGAGAAACAAAGCAGAACAAAAAGGAGGCATTGGGGAGCCGCGGCAGCGTGTATTGCCTTACTTTTGACAGTCACAAGCACAGCGATTGCAGGTGCAAAAAATACCAAAATCCAGGCGTGGCTGTCAGAAAAATGGGCGGCGCTGACCGGTGAGCAGTTAAGCAGCGTGCAGCAGCATACGATCGAAAGCCTGAGCTTGCAGATCGGACAGAGTGTGACAAAGGAAGGAACAACCGTGACACTGGATTCTTATTTAAGCGGCAGGGAACGGTCATGGATACTTGTAAATGTAACTGGCATCCCGTTTTCCGAACAGTCGCGCTACTATTTTAAAAAATGGAAAATAAAAATTAATGGAAAAGAAGCAGGCGGCTCTGGCGTGATGTCCGAAGAAGTCGGCGAGGACGGTGCATTGCAGATGCTGTATTCCCACGGCAGCCCTTCCAAATCCAATTTAAGCCTTCTTGATCCGCCGGATCTGTTTGACACAGAAACGTGGGAGATGACGCTGGTGCTCGATGGACTGTTTGAAAATAAGGGAGACGAGCAGGTGCTGGTTCAGGAGGGCAGGTGGAAATTCCGGTTTACAGTGCCGAACGCAAAAAACGCGGTTACGATGCCGCTTGCAGATACAGTGATACAGGCATACCAGGGACGAGACGAGCAAGAGCAGGACAAAAAACAAACAGAAGTCGCCCTGACAAACATCTGTTTTTCTGAGACGGGCGTTTCAATGCGCTATGCGGGCGATTTGGGATATGTCTGCAAAGATCCGATGCTTCAGGAGCGGATTCTGCTTCCTAGGATTGAGCTGCTGCTTCGCGATGGCAGAAGCATGGAAGCGGAGATTGTTAAAGAGACGATTCTGCTGGATGAAAGCGGAAAGGTGTCTGGAGAATATGGCGCTGCGTGGAAGGTTCCGGTCAGCTTGGAAGAAATTGCGGGGATACGGTTGGGGGAGACGGAGATTTTTAGATAGTAATTGCTTTGGTGAATTTTTACAGGAAGGGACGCCGGGAGAGAGGATGTACCTTCCCTGGCGGCGTCCGTTCCAGAATGCTAAGAATCCCTAAGTATCCTGTTGTTACGCTGTGGCTGTGGACGGTCGCGGCACCTTTATCCAAAAAACTGGCTTTTTATTTTTTATTTTTCGGTTTCCTGCATCTTCATTGCCCGCACTTTTAACGGCAGCCCGAACAGTGTAATAAATCCTTCTGCGTCGTGGTGGTCGTACAGGTCTCCGGTCGTAAAGCTTGCCAGTGATTCGCTGTACAAAGAATATGGGGAGGTCGTTCCGGCTTTGATAATATTTCCTTTGTAAAGGCGGAATTTTACTTCTCCGGTCACATATGCCTGTGTGGATGTGACAAATGCCTGTACTGCTTCGCGCAGTGGGGTAAACCATTTCCCTTCGTATACGATCTGCGCCATTTTGTTGCCCATATCTTTTTTGACATCCATTGTTGCGCGGTCTAAAACAAGCTCTTCAAGCTGTTTTTGTGCTTCCATAAGAATCGTTCCGCCAGGAGTCTCGTATACGCCGCGGCTCTTCATGCCGACTACGCGGTTTTCTACGATGTCGACGATGCCGATGCCGTGTTTTCCGCCAAGGCGGTTCAGCTCGCGGATAATGTCAGATACTTTCATCTGTTTGCCGTTTATGGACTTTGGAACGCCTGCCTCAAAGGTCATTGTGACAAGTTCGCCTTCTTCCGGTGCTTTTTGCGGCGATACGCCAAGAACTAACAAGTGGTCGTAGTCTGGCTCGTTTGCCGGGTCTTCCAGTTCCAGCCCTTCGTGGCTGATATGCCATAAGTTGCGGTCGCGGCTGTAGCTGTTGTCTGCGGAAAACGGAAGGTCGATGCCGTGTGCCTTGCAGTATGCGATCTCGGATTCACGGGAGTCCATCGTCCATTTGTCGTCGCGCCATGCAGCGATAATCTTAAGGTCTGGGGCAAGCGCTTTGATCGTCAGCTCAAAACGGATCTGGTCGTTGCCTTTTCCGGTAGCGCCGTGGCAGATTGCGCTCGCGCCTTCTTTTCTTGCGATTTCCACTAATTTTTTGGCAATGCCAGGACGTGCCATCGATGTGCCGAGCAGGTATTTGTTTTCATATACAGCGCCTGCCTGCACGCATGGGATAATATATTCGTCACAAAATTCGTCTGTGATATCTTCAATATATAATTTTGCAGCACCGGATAATTTCGCGCGTTCTTCCAGCCCGTCCAGCTCGCTTTCCTGCCCGCAGTCCACGCAGCAGCAGATGACTTCATAGTCATAGTTTTCTTTCAGCCACGGGATAATGGCTGTTGTATCCAGTCCGCCGGAATAGGCTAAGACAACTTTTTCTTTCATAGTAGTTTCATCCTTTCTGAAAAATAGAATCTTTTGATTGTTTACAAATCGATTCTATTAATATACAACACTTGTCCTGGAAACGCAAGTGATTTTTTATGCAAAAAAATTAATAAATATTCTATATGGGATGAAAGACGGGATTTGGGTTATGTGTTGCTTTTTTGTGGAGGGACGCCAGGAGAGGGGATTGGCACGCTCTGGCGGCGTCCGTTTCAGAATGTTAAGAATCTCTAAGCATTCTGCTGGTACGCTATGGCTGTGGACGGTCGCGGCACCTTGTCCGCTTCCGGCTGTCCGCCGTAAGCTATCGGTGCCGCTTGGCTGCGCCCTTGGTTTCCTTGCAGAATACTAAGAGATTCTAATCATTCTTCCAAAGCCGCCGCCAGAGCGTGCCAATCCCCTCTCCTGGCTGTTTTTCGCAAATGTCACGAAAGCAGCGTCTCTGGTTTTCTTGCGGAATACTAAAGCATTCTAACCATTTTCCAAAGACGCTGACGGGGTATATCGATCTACTATCCAGACTGTTTTTCGAAAATATTACGAAAATAAGCTCGATCTGGTTTGTTTTGTATGAAAATAATTGGGATTGTGTTGCAACGTATAGTTTGTTTCATTCGTTCTAGTACTACAGCGAACAAACCATATCGGGATCGTTTGGCAGCACTTGCGAAGAACAGCCGGGAGAGAGGATGGGTACACTCTTGCGGCGGCTTTGGAAGAATGTTTAGAATTGCTTGGTATTCTGCGGGGCAACTAGGGGCGCAGCCAAGCGGCACCGATAGCTTTCGGCGGACAGCCGGAAGCGGACAAGGTGGCGCGACCGGACACAGCCAGGGCGTATCAGCAGGATACCTAGCAATTCTTAACATTCTGGAACTGACGCCGCAAGAGTGTACCCATCCTCTCTCCTGGCGTCCCTTTTTGTAAAAGTTTATCAAAGTAACTCAAATTTGTTCACTCTAGTATTAGTGCCTCATTTGGTCAGAAATCGGAATACAGAACCTTCTATTTTCGTCATTGCCGAGACCGTGCGCCGCCAGAGGGTGCCCATCCTCTCTTACGGCGTCCCCTTATGTAAAAAAGCAACACATTATGCATAATTGTAAAAAATCCACTGCATAAAACAGATTAATATGCATAAATATTCACAAATTGGCAAAAAAGAGGATAAAATGCTTGTACTTTTGAGCGGTTTATATTATAGTAATAGAGATTTGTCCGCGGGCAGGTGCGCGTGCGGCAAAAATGAGATGCAAAATGGGATGTAAAAATAGAAAGGGCACATCGATGTGCATGGAAAAAGAAACTACAGGACAAAAAATACAGCAAGATGTGAAAATGAAAACGCCGCAGGTTACAATCCGGGAAATGAAGCTGGAGGATTATGACAGCGTCCGCGCGCTTTGGATGACGATCCGCGGGTTTGGCATCCGCTCGATTGATGATTCGCGGGAAGGGGTCAGCCGGTTTTTAAAGCGTAATCCTTGTACAAGCGTCGTGGCTTTGGATCGAGGGCGCGTGGTTGGGGCGATTTTGTGCGGGCATGACGGAAGGCGCGGCTGCTTTTACCATGTCTGCGTCCATGAGGATTACCGCAAGAGAGGGATTGGAAAGGCGATGGCAGTCTTTGCGATGAAGGCGCTGCAAAAAGAAGAGATTAATAAGGTTTCGCTGATTGCGTTTAAGCAAAACGAAGTCGGGAACCATTTTTGGAAAAGCGTCGGATGGACGTTTCGCGAAGATTTAAACTATTATGATTTTACGCTTAATACGACAAATATTACAAAGTTTAACCGATAGGAAAGCTTAACAGAAAGAAGGAGTGAAAATGGAAGACCGTTCTATGGATGAATTGTTAAAAAAGGCGTCCGTCCTGATTGAAGCACTGCCGTATATCCAGCGCTTTAACCGCAAGATTATCGTTGTAAAATACGGCGGCAGCGCAATGGTGGATGAGGAGCTAAAGCGCAGTGTGATCGAGGATGTGACACTGTTAAAGTTAGTCGGATTTAAGCCGATTATCGTGCACGGCGGCGGGAAGGAGATCAGCCGCTGGGTGGAAAAATCCGGTATGGAGCCAAAGTTTGTAAACGGGCTGCGGGTAACGGACGAGCCGACGATGGAGATCGCCGAAATGGTGTTAAACAAGGTAAATAAATCGCTCGTACAGCTCGTAGAGCAGCTTGGCGTGCTGGCAGTCGGCGTCAGCGGCAAGGACGGCGGGATGCTTAAGGTAGATAAAAAATATGCAGGCGGTGAAGATATTGGCTTTGTGGGCGATATCCGGGAAGTCAATCCAAAGATCTTATATGACCTTCTGGAAAAAGATTTCCTGCCGATTGTCGCACCGATTGGCTTAGACGACCATTACCAGACCTACAATATTAACGCGGACGACGCGGCATGTGCGATTGCAAGGGCAGTATCAGCCGAAAAGCTTGCCTTTTTAACCGATATTGAAGGGGTGTATAAAGATCCGAAAGATCCGTCGACCCTGATTTCAGAGCTGCCGGTCACAGAAGCAAGGAAGCTGATTGACAGCGGCTTTATCGGCGGGGGAATGCTGCCGAAGCTTGGAAACTGCATGGACGCGATTGAAAACGGGGTGTCCAGGGTGCATATTTTGGACGGCAGGATCCCGCACTGCCTGCTTTTGGAGATCTTTACAAACAGAGGAATCGGGACTGCGATTTTAGGAGATAAGGAGACGAAATTTTATCATGAATAAAACGGAATGCATCAAACAGGCTGACCAGGTGCTGTTACATACGTACAACCGTTTTCCAGTCGTCTTTGACTATGGAAAAGGAGTGCATCTGTATGATACTGATGGAAAGGAATATCTGGATTTTGCGTCAGGCATCGGCGTGATGGCGTTTGGCTACGGCGTGCAGGAGTTTAACGACGCGTTAAAAGCGCAGGTCGACAAGCTGCTGCATACGTCAAACCTGTATTACAACGTGCCGGTGGCAGAAGCGGCGGACAAAGTATTAAAAGCTGCAAGGATGGACCGCGTTTTTTTTACAAACAGCGGGACAGAAGCAGTGGAAGGCGCGATTAAGGCTGCAAAAAAATATGCTTACACAAGAGACGGACATGCAGGACATGAGATCATCGCAATGCATGGATCTTTTCACGGAAGAAGCATCGGCGCTTTATCGGTAACCGGAAACGCACATTACCAGGAGCCGTTTGCACCGCTGATGGGCGGCGTGCGCTTTGCAAAGCTGAATGATTTGGAAAGCGTAAAAGCGCAGATTACAGACAAAACATGCGCGATTTTGCTGGAGACGATTCAGGGGGAAAGCGGGATTCATCCGGCGAGCCAGGCATTTTTAGAAGGCGTGCGCGCGCTTTGCGACGCTAACGATATCCTGCTTATTTTAGACGAGATCCAGTGCGGCATGGGACGTACCGGGCAGATGTATGCCTGGCAGCATTACGGTGTAAAGCCGGATCTTATGACAACGGCAAAAGCACTTGGATGCGGCGTCCCGGTCGGTGCGTTTTTAATGACGGAGCGGGTCGCTGAAAAATCACTTGCGCCTGGCGATCACGGAACGACGTACGGCGGCAATCCGTTTGTCGGCGCAGCGGTCAGCAAAGTGTTCGACTTGTTTGAAAGCAGGCACCTGTTAGAGCATGTAAACAGCATTAGCGGCTGCCTGGAACAGCGGCTGGATCAAATCGTAGAAACCTATGATTTTTTGACGAAACGGCGCGGCATGGGGCTGATGCAGGGGATTGTAACACAAAAGCCGGCATCTTCGATCTGTGCGAAAGCGCTGGAAGAAGGGCTTGTGATGATTACGGCAGGTACGGATGTTCTGCGGCTTCTGCCGCCGCTTGTAATTACAGAGGCGGATGTGGAGGAAATGGCAGAAAAACTGACGCGCGTGCTGGATACGTTTGTGTCGTAAAGGATTTTTTACAGGCAGAACATCTTTGGGAGAAAGAACCAGGGATGTTCTGTTTTTTGCTGTGTATTTAAAATTCACCGGTATTTCTGCAATGCTGTACTAGTACAGCGAACAAACCATATCGGGATCGTTTGGCAGCACTTGCGAAGAACAGCCGGGAGAGGGTGTGCCGATCCCCTCTCCCAGCGTCCCTTCCTGCTGCCAGTTCTGCATTTCTGAAATATTTCGAAAGATTTAAAAATTCTATTGAAATACCCCTGCAATTTCGTTAAAATGGTAACGATAGGCATTGAGGAACTTCTTTTCCATTTTTTGGATAAAGGAAAAGGAGAATGCATATGAATAAAATAAAGAAAGCAGCATATATGTTTTGCATAGGCATCGCTGTCAGCCTGTGCGGATGCGCCGCGAAGGGCGATACACAGATGTATCTCGAAGCGAAGGTGCAGGATACGCAGGAAGAAGACGCAGGGCTTGAAAACCAGCCACAGGATCAGCAAGAGCAGATCCGGCAAAACGAGCAGGACGAACAGCCGAAGGAGACGGAGACCTGTTTTGTCTATGTCTGCGGCGCGGTAAAATATCCGGGCGTCTTTGAGCTGCCGCAGGGAAGCCGTGTCTATGAGGCGGTTGCGCTTGCCGGGGGACTTAAAAAAAACGCTTATGCAAAGGGCTTGAATCAGGCAAAGCAGATCGAGGACGGCGAGATGATCGAGGTGCTTACCGTAAAAGAGTATAAAGAAGCGGCTGGTAAGCAGGAGCCTTTCGGTAAAGACGGCGGACAGCAGAATGCAGAGAATGCGCGAAGTAACCCGCAGGAGGCGGATGGGCGTATGGATCTGAATACTGCGACGGCGCAGGAGCTTATGACATTAAACGGGATTGGTGAAGCGAAGGCGGCAAATATTATTGCTTACCGCGAAGCAAACGGCGGGTTTTCGAGCGTGGACGAGATTATGAATGTAAGCGGGATCGGTGAAGGCGTGTATGCGAGGATTCAGGATAAAATAAAAGTGATACGATAGCGATGGAGGTTAGCATGGCAAAGAAGGTTCTGGTTGTTGACGATGAGAAGCTGATAGTAAAAGGAATCCGGTTCAGTCTGGAACAGGACGGCATGGAGGTGGACTGTGCCTATGACGGCGAAGAAGCGCTGCAAAAGGCAAATGCCGGTATTTATGATATGATCCTGTTAGACCTGATGCTGCCAAAGGTCGATGGGATGGAAGTCTGCCAGCGGGTGCGGGAGTTTTCCGATGTGCCGATTGTCATGCTGACGGCAAAGGGCGACGATATGGATAAAATTCTGGGGCTTGAATATGGGGCTGACGACTATATTACAAAGCCGTTTAATATCCTGGAGGTCAAGGCAAGGATCAAGGCGATTATGCGCAGGACGGGCAAAAAGAAAGTCGTAGAGGAACGCGTGCATATGATCGAGGACGGCGATTTAAGGCTTGACTGCGAAAGCCGCAGGCTGTTTATCCAGGATCGGGAAGTGAACCTGACGGGAAAAGAATTTGAGCTGTTAGAGCTTTTGGTGCGCAATCCAAATAAAGTGTACGGAAGGGAAAAGCTGCTTAATATTGTCTGGGGGCCGGACTATCCAGGCGACGTCAGGACGGTAGACGTGCATGTCAGACGGATGCGTGAAAAGATCGAGAAAAATCCAAGCGAGCCGAAATATGTGCATACCAAATGGGGAGTCGGATATTATTATCATGGCTAGGAACAGAAATAAAAAAATCCTTGACTATTTGAAAAGCTTAAAGTTCCGCCTGCTGCTTGTGCTGCTGCTGTTTGGGCTTGCGCCGATGCTGATTATGCAGTTTTTTGTGATCCGCGGCTATGAAAAGCGCGCGATCCAGGTCAGGACGGTAGATATTTTGTCGCAGTCCAAAATACTGGCAGACCAGATCTCATCTTACGGATATTTGGATGACAATGCAAACGAGATTATTAACAAGGAGTTTGAGCAGCTCACAAATATTTATGACGGGAGGATCTTGGTGATCGACCGTGCGCTGCGCATTCATAAAGATACGTTTGACATTGACAGCGACAAGATTATTATTTCCGAGGAAGTCGTAAAATGCGTGCAGGGGCAGGATGTGACAAAGCATGACGCAGTCAACGGCTTTATTGAGATCGCGGTGCCGGTGCGCGAGCCGTCACTGGACGAAGTGATCGGTGTCTTATTGGTCAGCGTGTCTACGGATTCTACGCAGACGCATATCGCGTATTTAAGCCAGATCGGAACGATTGTGTCTTTGACCGCAGGGGTCGTGTGCGTGGTATTGGCGGTATTTATCGCGTCAAAACTGGCGCAGCCGTTTATCCAGTTGTCCAAATCGATCGATGAAATCCAGGCGGGCTACGGAGAAGACGAGCTGATGATCCATTCGTATTCGGAGACGGAGCTGATCTGCGAACGGACGAATGAGCTGCTAAGCCGGATGAAAGTACTAGACGATTCCAGGCAGGAATTTGTCTCGAATGTGTCCCATGAGCTGAAAACGCCGCTTACGTCGATGAAGGTGCTGGCGGATTCTTTAAACGGGCAGGAAAATGTGCCCGTTGAGCTGTATAAGGAATTTATGCAGGATATTACGAATGAAATCGACCGTGAAAATAAGATTATTACCGACCTTCTGGCGCTTGTGAAAATGGATAAGTCCGCGGACGGTCTGAATATTGCAGCGCTTAATATCAATGAACTGCTGGAGCTTATTTTAAAACGGCTGCGCCCGATTGCAGAGCAAAAGCATGTGGAGCTTGTGCTTGAAAGCTTTCGCCCAGTGACCGCGGAGGTTGACGAGGTGAAGCTGACGCTGGCGATTTCCAACCTCGTGGAAAATGCCATTAAGTACAATGCGGAAAACGGCTGGGTGCACGTTTCACTCAATGCAGACCACCAGTTTTTCTATATCAAAGTCGAAGATAACGGCATAGGCATTCCAGAAGAGTCTCTGGACCGTATTTTTGAGCGGTTTTACCGCGTGGATAAGTCGCATTCGGCAGAAATCAGCGGTACGGGGCTTGGACTGGCGCTGACAAGGAGCATCGTGCTGATGCACCGCGGGGCGATCAAAGCGTTCAGTACAGAGGGCGAAGGTACGATTTTTAATGTGCGGATTCCGTTAAATTATATATTTTGACAGAAAGGGGCAACAAACGATGTGGGCAGGAAAGACAGTGGGCGCAAACAGGGCTTTACTGCTGGCAGCCGTGCTTGTCATCGCAGGCAGCCTGTTAGGGTGCGGTTCCAAACGAAAGGACTACCCGTACCAGATCAGCTACGTGGATAGTGAACAGACACAGACGGTACAGGCAGGGTATGAACCAGAGCACGCGTCGGTAGACGGGCTGATCCAGGAGCTGTTAGACAAGCTTGGGACAGATACGGATACGCTTGACTATGTAAAAGCGATCCCGGAAGGGGTCAGCATCCTGTCGTGGGAAGTCGAGCAGGACTGTTTAAAGCTGGACTTTAGCAGCTCGTATGATAAAATGGACTTGATTACAGAAGTTTTATGCCGCCTTGCAGTCGTAAAGACAATGACACAAGTCGACGGGATCGAAAGCGTCTGCTTTTCGGTAAAAGGCAAGCCTTTGACAGACAGCAGGGGAGAGGTGGTCGGTGCGATGACGCTGGATTCTTTTGTGGAAAATCCGGGGGAACAGATCAATTCCTATCAGAACGCGACGATTGACCTGTTTTTTGCAAATGAGGCGGGAGACGGCCTTGTCAAAGAAACACAGGAAGTCTATTACAACAGCAATATTTCAATGGAAAAACTTGTTATGGAGCATTTGATCGGCGGCCCGAAAAGTGAGAAAGCAAAAGGGACGATTCCGGCGGAGACAAAACTTATCAATGTAGCAGTTGTAGACGGCTCTTGTTATGTCAATCTGGACGAAAACTTTAAAAACCACAATTATGAGATCCAGGAGCCGGTCGTGATCTATTCGATTGTAAACTCTCTTGTGTCGCTTGAAAATATTGACCGCGTGCAGATCTCGGTCAACGGAGACACGAGCGGGAAATACCGGGACGATTATGAACTGGCACAGATGTACCGGGCGGATTACAGCTATGTAGACCTTGGCAACGGCAGGTCAGTCGTTGTACAGGATGTGAAGGATCAGGAACAAAAAGAATAAAAGGGGGATGAGAAGCGGGTGGCAGACAGGTATCTTTGTCAGCCTGTCGTTTTGTATATCCTTGGGATCGTGGCGGCAAAAGGGGTGTCTGCGTATGAAAAAGCGGGCACATGCCGGCTGGTTCTGCCTGTGTTTGCAGTGCTTACGGCAGCTTTGTCTGTCTGGGGCTTTGTGCGCAGGCAGCCGACAGCGCGCAGAAAGCTGCGCACGGCAGGACTGCTTCTTGTGGCATTTTGCACAGGCGTCATGCGGCTGAATGCCGTATCACAGGCACTGCGCCTCCAGTCGGCAGGCATTACAGACAGCCAGGCAGTATCTGTACAGGGAAGAATTACAAAAAAACAGGCAAGAGAACAGCAACCAGTACAATTACAACAACATCAATATGGCGTACAGCAGCCGCATCAGGCGGGAAATCAGGCGGTTTCCTGGACAGTCTGGCTTGCTGACAGCTATCTGAACACTTCGCAGGGCATTCGGTTCTGCGGGAATCTTATCGTTTATACAGATCTTACATCCGGTGAACCAGTGATCGGAAATACCATTATTATTACAGGGAAAACAAAATTATGGAACGAGGCACGCAATGAGGGCAGCTTTGACGAGCGTGCGTATTATGAAAATCAGGGATATGCCCTGAAAATATATGCAGACAAGGACAAGTATCAGGTTGTCAATGACGATACCAGCCGTTTGCAGGAATGCCTGTACCGTTTGCAGCAAAAGCTTGTGCACGTATATAAGCAGACAATGCGGGAAGAAGAGGCAGGCACGCTGTGCGCGATGCTGCTGGGAGAAAAAACGCTGCTTTCAAAAGAAACAAAGGAGCTGTACCAGCGCAGCGGCATTGCGCATATTTTGGCGATCTCCGGCCTGCACATCTCGATTCTGGGCGCGGCGGCATTTGGGCTTTTTCGCAAAATGGGACAGTCTTATCCGGCTGCGGCATTTGGATCAATGGGGCTTTTGCTTTTATTTGGCGCGATGGTAGGGATGAGCGTTTCCACGGCGCGCGCGGTAGTTATGTTTGGCATTTACCTGGGCGCCGCGTGCTGCGGCAGGGCGTACGACAGTGCCAATGCGCTTGCAGCCGCAGCCGCGTGGATTTTATTGGAAAACCCGCGCAGCCTTTTCCTTGCCGGATTCCAATTTTCGTTTGCAGCCGTGGGCGGCGTATTGCTTGGAAAGGAAATCTGCCGCATATACAAGCCCAGATTTAAGCTAAGCGAAACGGTGCTTATCAGCCTTTCGATGCAGATGCTGACGCTTCCGCTGACGGCATGGTACTATTATGAAATTCCGGTCTATGCGGTACTGCTGAATCTGTTTGTGCTTCCGCTGATGGGCGTGGTCTTGTTGACAGGGCTGTTTGGCGGAGCGTTTGGATGCCTTGCGTACGGCGGGCACCTGGCATTCTTGGCGCTGCCTGCGAAGGGGCTTTTAAATGTGTGCTCGCTGCTGCTTAGCGGTTTTTCCGCTGCCGGAAAGCTGTGCTTAAAACTGCCGGGCGCGCTGTATGCAACCGGGCAGCCGCGGATCTGGCAGATGGCGGGATATATCATCGTGCTTTTCGTATGCATTTGTATGCTCGCAGGGCTTGGGCACAGCCAGATACGTGCGGCAAAAAAAGCGGCTGGGGTCTGTGCGGCAGTTTGTATGGGGCTGCTGTTGATCCGTATTCCAAAACAGGCACAAACTGTCATATTGGATGTCGGACAGGGCGACGGGATCTATATCCATACAGGCGACGGAATGGACGTGATGATCGACGGGGGAAGCTCTGACGTCAAACAGGTAGGAGCTTACCGGATTCTGCCGTTTTTAAAATCGCAGGGAGTGGCGGCGGTTGACTGCTGGTTCCTCTCCCACCTGGACAAAGACCATATCAGCGGATTTACGGAAATTGCCGGCAGCGGCTATGTGATCAGAGAAGTCGTACTGGCGGAAGGCATAGTAAAAGACGAGGCATACGAGCGCGTGATGGAGCTGCTTTTGGAGCAGCAGATTCCGGTGCGGCATTTAAAAACAGGCGAGGCATTAAAAAAAGAGACCGCATCTTTTACGTGCCTGGCACCGGACAACAGCGGATTTTCTAACGACCGCAACGCAAGCAGCCTGGTGCTGCTGTACGAAGACGAGGGATTTCGCGGATTTTTTTCTGGCGATATTTCCAAAAAGGAAGAACAAAAGCTGCTGTTAAAACACAAGCTCTTGCCAGTTGCCTTTTATAAAGCAGCGCATCACGGCTCGAAGCATTCAAACGCACAGGAGCTGCTGATGCAGCTAAAGCCTTTGGTGTCGGCAGTTTCCTGCGCGAAAGAAAATGATTACGGGCATCCGGGTGAAGAAGCGGTATTTCATATGCGCACTTACAGCGGAAGTGTAAAATACACAATGAACGCGGGACAGATCCGCATTTGGGTGAAAGAGGGTGGGATAGAAATACAGGAATTTTGTACGAAACCAGAGGCAGATGGATAAAGGAGAAAAAATGGAAAAAGAAAAGGGAAAAGCAGAAGAGCTTTTTATCAGAAGGAAAGAAGCTAGAAAAAGCAAAGAACTGCTGGAAAAGGATTTGAGAAAACAGTATAATAGAACCTATCAGGATACATTTTTTACAGCGTTGTTTCAGGATAAAAGGTATGCGCTGTTGTTGTTTCAGGCGCTGCATCCTGAAAAGCAAACGCTCAGAGAACAGGATATAGAGATTATTACTTTAAAAAATATTTTTACGGTTGATAAATATAACGATGCCTGTATTTTGGCAGAAAATCGTCTGCTTGTTTTGGCAGAGCATCAGTCCACGATCAACAGGAATATGCCAACAAGGCTGCTTTTGTATGTGGCAGAACAATATGGTCGTTATTTAAAGGATAAAATGAAGCTGTTATATGGCAGCCGGATCGTACCGTTGCCAGCTCCTGAATTTTATGTCGTATATACAGGTAGCGGCTTGATTTCCGAAGATTTGTATTTAAAAAACGTATTTTGTATGCAGACAAAGGAGATGGAACTACATGTGCGTATTATCAATCATAAAAATGCCAAGGGGATATTAAAAGAGTATATTGATCTGGTCAGAAAGATTGTGGCACTGATTCAGAGCGGTTGCGAAAAGGGAAAAGCAATACGTGCAGTTTTAGATGAATACAGTGACAATCAATATGAGATTTCCGCATTTATAAAAGAAAGAGGAGAGGTGTTTCAGATGATTCATGATGAAATAACAGTTGAGGATTTATTGGAAATAAGACATGAGGACGGCATCTTTTTTGGCAGAGTAGCAGGGATGATTAAAAGCGGCAGAAAGCATTGTTTACAGGATCATGCGATTATTGAGGATCTTATGGAAGAAACCGGGTACAATTATGTGCAGGCAGAGGAACTGCTGCGGGATTATGACAGAGGGGTTTTATAACCGCGCGCAGCAGCATGATACGAGGAAATCAGACAATCACGATCTGCCGGCGCAATGCTTGTTTTTTGCTTTTTCTGCTTTTTTGAAAAACGAGCGCCTGGTAGACGTGATCGGCAAATAAATTTTTCTGAAAAAACGCCTGTTCATCCGCGGACAGCCTGTTTTTTACATCGGCTGCGCGCGTTAAAAGCGGAAGATCGGAATGCTTTTTTAGCTGTGTAAACAGGCTCTCAGCGTCTTTGCGAAAGCCGAGTACGTTTGCATAGGGCACGTACGAACGGCTGCGCCAGCAGGCATAGTCGCTTTGGCGGATATCTAAGAGGATATGCGTTAAAATGCGGCTGATTCTCGTATAAGCGATGTTTTTGGATTTTAACAGCGTACAAAAGTCGGAAAATCCGGTATAGTCATTTAAGTGCCGTACGATCCGGTTGGAAATGTCCGGCGTACAGTCGGCAAAGCCCGCAAATCCTGCTGCTGCATGGCTGAGCAGGCAGTAATGCAGCATATGAGAACAGTCGTTTTCATATAAAAATGGATTGCTGTTTTCATATTCCAAAAGCAGCGCAAGCGCTAAAGCAGGCATGGCGTAGCTGTAAGGCTCCTGTTTTGTGCAGGAGGTTTCAGGACGGCTGGCTAAATACCGGCGGATGGCGGTGGCGGAGGCAAAGCCTTTGGATAAACGCGCAGAGTGGTATCCTTCGCCCTGCCGCAGTACCGGGTGAATCCGAATCGCAGACGATGCCTGGGCAAGTGCTTTTTGGTATTCTAATGCCAAAATATTGTTCGGGTTTTGCAAAAGAGCCAGCGCTTCGTCGTGTTCGGAATCCGGCAGCAGGGATAACAGGGCATTTTGCCTTGCAAGGGCATAGCTTGCGCCGGATGCTAAGGCATTTTGCAGATGCTTTTTGTACAGCGGCGTTTCCTGTTTAAGCAGCAATAAAATGTGTTCGTACACATGTGCAGAGGATGCGTTGTTGGGCGGAGTCTCGCAGCCGTAGCAAAGTGTCTGCACGCAGCCAAGGCGGTCAAGCAAAAAAGTGCCTGCGCCTGCAAAATACTCAGCGCTTGCCGACGACCATATGGCAGGCAGTTCGATCACCAGGTCTGCGCCTTCCAAAAGCGCCATTTTGGTGCGCGTATATTTATCCAAAAGCGCAGGGGCGCCGCGCTGTACAAAATTTCCGCTCATAACGATAATGATATAATCCGCGTCTGTTTCAGTTCTCGCCTTCCTAAGCTGATAGGCATGTCCGTTGTGAAAGGGATTGTATTCGGCTATAATTCCAGTTATATTCATAGTATATTTTCTCCGGGATCTGTCAGGTTCAATCGAATAGTACTATATTATAGGGATCTTTTTGGTATGTCAACCTTTTTTCGAATGGCTTGGCAAAACGTGAGCGATTTATATTGCTTGACTTGTGGATGCATGTACGGTAAAATACAGCCACAAGATCGGTTAATAAAAGGAGAAGCTATGGATTGTTGTTCACAGAGAATCGATGCTGATAAAATAGAAATAAGTTATCTTGTCTATGGAGGAAGGGCATGTAATAAGCTGGGAGTGATCTATAACGACAAAAATTATCTGCTGAAATTTCCCGGCAATTTAAAAAATAAAAATCTGAAAAATGTGGTTTTAAGTTATTCCAACAGTCCGGTATGTGAATATATCGGTTCCCATATTTTTCAGATGCTTGGTATAAAAGCGCATCAAACATTGTTAGCTGAGCGTAATGGAAAAATAGTTGTCTTGTGCGAAGATTTTACGCAGCCAGATGTGATATTACAGGAGTTTTGTGATATTAAGACAACCTTTGAACCGGCATTTTTAGATGCTGACGGCAATTTGACAAATGGTGATGGCGCCAAGTTATCAGAGATTTTATTAGTGTTGGAGCACCATCCGTTTTATCAGAAAGTCAATGATGCGATACCAAAGTTTTGGGAAATGTTTATTGTGGATGCATTTATTGGAAATCAGGATCGCAACAATGGAAATTGGGGACTACTTTATGACAGAGGCAAAAAAATGCATAGTGTTGCTCCAATTTATGATAATGGGAATTGCCTTAATGATAAATGGGATGATGAGAAAATGAAGAAGTTTTTAGAAAATGCTTCTGATATGGAAAATATTGCCTGGAAAGCATATACCTGCTATCAACTGGGTGATAATGGCAAAAGGCTGAATGCATTTCAGGTAATCGAAAGCGCAAGGTATACAGAATGCACAGATGCGTTATGCCGTATTTTACATAGGATAGATATGGACGCTGTGACTGCGTTTATAGAATCTGTCTGTGAATTATCAGATGTGCAGAAAAGGTTTTATAAAGAGATTTTGTTGTGCAGGTATCAGCATTTACTTAGGATCATGCAAAATATAACCAGATCGTAATCAAATCGTAACCAAATGGAAAGGATGAGCAGTGATGTATATTGATTTTGATATTGCCGTTCCAAAACAGATCCGTGCGCTGCGCCCATATGCAGCGGAAGAAATAGAGCTGTTAGAACAGGCGTATTTGGCGGAAGACGAAATCACTTATTTATTGCACGAAGATTCAGTGATGGGATATATTAAGCAATGCGCAGATGACCGTGTTATTAGTGAAAGCGAATTAGACCAGCTTTTTAAGAGGTTTGGGTGGAGAGTGTAAGAACCAGGAGGCAGTTAGATGCCTTTGGATGTGCTCTAGTTGTTTATTACACGATAATTGTTCTTAAAGATAACATTTTATAAGAAAATGTTATCTTTAAGTATTCTATACTAATCTTTCTTTTTTTGCAATACTTTAATAAAAATTGTTATTAATTACTAATTTTTCAAAGAAATAAATTCTAAAATTCATATATAAATTCCAAAAAACAAGATCTTTATACAACAATACAAATCGTTGCTTCTAATTTATTTCCGACTGTAATTTGAGTGCCTGATTTTGAATTTTTCCTTATTTTTCAGTGGTTTTGTGGAATTAAACGATACAAATAAAACATAACATTTTCTTATAAAATGTTATGTTTCTAAAAATGAAATTCTTTCGGGCATTCAAATACAATCGGCAGATACAGTGAATGCAGGATGGAGGAATCAGCGATGAAGGAATTAGATTATGGGAAAATAGGCGCAAGAATCCGGCAGATACGCAAGGCAAAGGGGTGGTCGCAGAACCACCTCGCGAAAAAGTGCGGCATCAGCATGTCATTTCTCGGCCATATTGAGCGGGGAACGAGGATTATGAGCGTAGAAACATTAAACGGTATTTGTGAAGCGTTAGATGCCAGTGCGGATGAGCTGCTTTGGGGGATTCCAAAAGCTTCGGAAACAGTGATGCAGGAGCTGTGGAACGAGCGTGAGAAAAAAGATGTGGACAGTTATGCCATGTATATCAGGATTATGAAGTCCGTAGCTGAGATTATGGGAAGTGCATGACAGTCAGGATCAGCATTATAACAGTATCATGTAACAGCAAAAAGGAGATTGTCCCAACGATTGCATCGGTCTTAGCGCAGGATTGTACAGGCATCAGGCTGGAATACCGGATTATCGACGGCGCAAGTACGGACGGCACGGCAGATGTCGCCAGAAGCTACTGCCAGAAGATGAAAGAAAAGGGTATTTTGTATGATGTAGTCAGTGAACCGGACGGCGGCATTTACGATGCTATGAACAAGGGCATACGGCTTGCCGGCGGAGAGGTGATCGGTTTTATCAACAGCGGTGACTGGTATGAACCGGGCGCGCTGCAAACGGTGCTTAAAACATTTCGTATGCAGCAGTGCGACCTGATGGTTGGCAGTGTCCGCATTTACAGGCGCAGCGGTCATTCATTTATAAAAAAAGCAAGGCAGCGCAGGTTTCAGACGTCCAGAGACTGGAACCATCCCGCGATGTTTGTAAAATCCGGGCTGTATAAAAAGTATCTGTTTGCCAATTTGGGGATTCATGACGATTATGGATTTTATTTAAAGATGCGGACGCTTCCGGTAAAGATTGTGACAGTGGAACAGGTGCTGGCAGACTTTACAATGGGAGGAGCAAGCAACCAGAAAGGCATTTTTATAATGTGCCGGCGTATTTATGACAGATATCAATACTGTTACCGTGCAAACGGCTACAGCAGATGGTATCTGATCGAGTGTATCATAACAGAAGCGGCAAAATGGCTGCTTGGATAAGGATATGGCAAAACGGGGAGGCTGGTATGCGCATTGGGATTGATCTGCTCTGGGTACGGACGGGTATCTGCGGAGGCACGGAATCTTATATCAGGAATCTGCTGGATGGATTTGCAGCTTATGACCGGAAAAATGAATATGTGCTGTTTGCAGCAAAGGACCATGCACGCAGCTTTTTGAAATATGCACATACCGCGCATATGCGTTTGCAAATCTGTAAGGTAGCATCCGGGAGCCGGATAAAACGTATGTTATGGGAAAACTTGTATTTGGATGCGGCTGCGGCAAGATGGCATGTGGATGTAATGCTGATACCAGTATACAGTAAACCAGCCGCACATATCAGCCGTGCCGCGTATGTGAGTGTGATCCATGACTTTCAGGCACTGCATTATCCGGCATATTTTTCGATGGCAAAAAGGTGTTTTTTTAAATATTCCTGGTACCGGACGGCACGGACATCTGCAAAGCTTGTAACGATATCAGATGCGGTCAGAAGCGACCTCGCATCATATGTTCCGTTTGCAGCAAAAAAGGCAGTTACGATTTATAATCCGGTTGTAACGAGGGCGTCCGGCATATCTCCAGAGCAAATCGAACGCATGTATGGCGTCCGGCGGATGGAATATTTTTACTGTGTCAGTTCCATGCTGCCGCATAAAAACCTGGATACGATCTTACGGGTCATGAAGCAACTGCCTCACGTCCGCCTGGTAATCAGCGGTGTCGGCAGGGAACAAGGCTTGCGGCAAAAGCTTCGTGCGTACCGGATTGCACACAGAGTAGTACTGACTGGATATGTGCCTGACAATGTGCGGGACTGCTTATATGAGAACTGCCGTCTGTTTTTGTTTCCAAGCGTATTCGAGGGATTTGGAATGCCGCCTGTGGAAGCTATGCGCAGAGGAAAAAGAGTTGTAATGACAAGGTGCGCCTGTTTGGAAGAAGTGACACAGCACCGTGCCGTTTATGTGGAAGATCCATATTCAGCAGCGGAGTGGAAGGAAAAAATACAGTATGCGCTTACGCTGCCGGAAGAAAAAATCCCATTTCCAGAATATGCGCTTTGTGAAATTGTCAGACAGTATACCAGGCTGTTTTCCAGTCTGGCTGATCAAAATAAGCCAAAAGTACGGCATAAAAAGAGGATTTGAAACATGCAGGTTTATGAACGAATTTATAACATCGTGTCTGAAAATTACAAGAGCGCAGGAAAAAAACTGGACTATGAAAAGCAGGCGTTTTTATATAATACAGGCACGCACCCGCAGGTTGTGGATGTGCGCCGCTACAGGCATTTATCCAATCTGGAATTTTACCAGGCAGTGCACACTGCGGTCTACCATCGGCTTCCAGAGCAGGAAGAGTATCACAAATGGAGTGCTTTTTTTTGCATGAATCCGGCTGCGTTTCAACGAAAACTGCTGAAAAAGATTTCCGCTTCCAGCGTGGCTGCCCTATACCGGATGCGGTTTATCGGCGGCAAGTATGCCTACCGCCGCAGGGGGACTGGCTGTCTGGTGTTTGGGTTTTGCTATGGGCTGACGGACAAGCCGGGTCTTCGAAGGCTTGGAAAAAAGCTGCCGCTGCCGTTGCAGAGGATTGTAAGGAAGGTGTTTTTGTGAAAGTCTATATCGATGTGAGCGTTCTTGCGATGTCCGCATTTTTAACTGGCATTCAGCGGGTAACGCGTGAAATTACACTGCGCCTGCTTGCGGACCCAGCGGTGGAAGCCGTGCTGCTTTCTTATCATGCCGCGCAGGACTGCTATTACCGGATTGACCCGCAGGCATTTGTACATTTTTGCAGCGGGCATGGCAGTATAAAAAAGAAGATCTCGGCAAAACGAAAGGTATCTTTGTCTGAGATCAGGTATGGAACCGTATTTTTTGATCTGGATGCCGCATGGATGAGCAGAGTAAGGCGCAGCTATCTGCTGCCGCTTATAAAAAAGCAAGGCGCCGTCATTGTCGCGCATATTTACGACATTATATCTGTGACACATCCGCAGTACTGCCTGCAACGGGGCGTCTGCCTGTTTATGGATTATATCGGCGCGCATTTGCAGTATGCGGATGCCATAATTGTAAATGCGCAGGCAACGGCGGCAGAATTAAAAAAGCTGGCAGATCAAGTAGGATGCACACTGCCGTCGTGTGCGGCTGTCCCGCTGGGTGCAGACTTTCAGCCGGATGTTCCGATCAAAAAGATAGTACGAAAAAAACGGAACTTTCACAGCTTTTCTGCAAAAGTCAAAGGCTGTATGCCGTATTTGCTGATGACAGGGACGATTGAGCCGCGAAAAAACCACAAGCTGCTGCTGCAAGCCTATGACGAAGGGCTGCGGGACATGGGATACAGCATTGTGTTTGCAGGATCTATGGGATGGAATATGGAATGCTTTGAGCAGCGTATGAAGCAGCATCCAGACTATGGAAAACGGATCTTATGGTTTTCCGGCATGGGAGACGATGAGATCTCTTATTTATACCGACATGCACAGTTTTTGGTTTTTTGCAGTTATACGGAAGGCTTTGGGCTGCCGGTAGTGGAATCGTTGCAGCGCGGTACTCCGGTGCTGGCGGCGGATATGGCAGTGACAAGGGAAACAGCAGGCGAATGCTGCATATATTTTGCGCAGGATGATGCAGGAGGAATCTGCCGCCAGGTTCTCTACTATCAAAACCACAAGAAAGCATATGGCAGGCTCAGGCAGCAGATAAAAAAATATGATCCGGGTGACTGGAACACCTGTTATTGCGGTATGCGGCGGCTGTTATTTCAGGCATATCAAAATGCGCGTGTAAAACGGCGGACGAATCAATAGGATGGAAGCAGCAGATGGATAAAAAAGTCGGGATTGTGATTCCAAGCCTGAACCAGGGAACTTATATCGAAGCGGCACTGCGCAGCGTGATTGCAAATCAAAGGCATACGGATATTGCGCTGGCTGTTATGGATGCAGGATCAAAAGACCAGACGCTTTCCATTATCAAAAAGTATGAAGCACATATCAGCTATTGGCGCAGCGCGCCCGACGGCGGGCAGGCGGCTGCGATTAACAGCGGGATACAGGCACTAGGCGGCTGCAAGTACTTGATGTGGCTGAATGCGGACGATGTGTATGAAGACGAATATGCGGTGAAAAGGATCGTTGACTTTGCAGACAGCAGCGGTTTCCAAGTCTGTTACGGGCGGTCTCATTTTATAGATGAAAATGGGAAGGTTACAGGGGAATATCCGGTCGAAGCGTTTGACCGCGCGGCACTGGGGCACCGCTGTTATTTAAGCCAGCCAAGCGTCCTGTTTAGCAGAAGTGCATATGAACAAACGGGAGCTTTGAATGAACGGCTGCGGATGTGCCTGGATTATGAATACTGGATTCGCCTTGCGCAGACGTATACGTTTGGAATGCTGGAGGAATATATCGGCGCGACAAGGATGTATGCGCAGACAAAAACCGCCACGATGCAGGCAGTGCATATCGATGAGGCAGTCCGCATTTTACAGCAGTATTATGGCAGGGTGCCGATGCACTGGGCAGTTACAAAAATACTGGCAAAGTACCCTGCGGGATTTTTGCACAGGATACCAAAACGGCTTTTGTTCGCGCTTTTGTATCCGTGGAAGCAAAGGATTTTAAAGGACGGCAGAATGGGGAAGAACGATGCTTAAGACACTATATGCAAACAGCTATCTGCTTGGAAAGCTGGTAAAAAAAGATATCAGACAGAGGTATCAGGGCTCTGTGCTCGGGGTTTTATGGTCTATGCTTGTTCCGGTCTTTATGCTTGGAATCTATACATTTATATTCAGCGAAGTATTTCAGGCAAAGTGGAAGATAGATACGGGGGATACGTATGAATTTGCGTTTATGCTGTTTTGCGGGCTGAGCGCGTTTAACCTGCTGGGAGAGGTGATGAACCGTTCGACAACGCTGATTGTGTCGAATGCAAATTATGTAAAAAAGGTGATCTTTCCGCTGGAGCTCCTGCCGGTAGTGCTTACGCTTTCCGCGTTGTTCCATTGTACGGTCAGTTATGGGATTTTGATTGCAGCAAAATTTTTTTTGCAGCACAGCATTTCACCTGTGCTGTACCTGGTTGTGCCTGCCGCGGTTCCGCTGGTTGTGCTTGCCTGCGGAACCGGGCTGTTTATTGCCGCGATATCGGTATATTTAAAAGATGTGGGAAATGTAATTTCCGTCATCGTAACCGTTTTGATGTATCTTAGCCCTGTATTTTTTCCGCTGGAAGCCGTACCGGACAATTACCGGGCAGTCTGCGGGATGAATCCGATCACGTATATCATCGAAAATTTCAGAAATGTGGTGCTGTATCATACGCCGTTAAACCTGTCGTTTTATGCAGTTTCCTGTGCGGCGGCATTTGCGGTTTACCTGATTGGGTATGTGGTATTTATGCGTACAAAGGAGGGGTTTGCAGATGTCATATAAGCAGGAAGAACAGCCGGCGGTTATTGCAAAACACGTCACAAAGGCATATAAGCTGTTTGATACACCAGCCAGACGGCTGGCATATCATTTGTTTCACTGTCATACAGGAAGTGATTTTATTGCGCTTGATGATGTGAGCTTTACCGTAAAAAAGGGAGAAGCCTTTGGAATTATCGGCAGAAACGGCAGCGGAAAGAGCACGATGCTCCAGATTCTGGCTGGGATTTTAAAAGCGACTTCCGGGGAAATCAAAGTCAATGGAAGGGTTGCGGCGCTGCTGGAGCTTGGAAGCGGATTTGACCCGGAAAGCACAGGATATGAAAATATCTATATGAACGCGGCAATTTTGGGTGTTTCCAAAAACCAGACGGCACAAAGGATCGAGCAGATTTTAAAGTTTGCGGATATTGGGGAGTTTGCGCGCCAGCCTGTGAAAATGTATTCCAGCGGCATGTATGTGCGCCTTGCCTTTGCAGTGGCGATTCATGTAGACGCGGATATTCTGCTGATTGACGAGGCGCTGGCAGTCGGAGACGTTTTTTTTCGGCAGAAATGCTATCAGAGATTGGAAGAATTAAAAAAAGAAGGAAAGACGATTATCCTCGTCAGTCATGGGATGAATGAGGTGGAGCAGTTTTGTGACCGGGCGCTGCTTTTAGACCAGTCAAAAGCACTGATGCTTGGGGACAGCAAAGAAGCGGTCAAGCGCTATTACCTGCTGGAGCAGCAGACACAGGCGGTATCGGTGGATGCAGTTGAGCCAGAAGAAGAAAGCGGCAGAATGGCGCAGCAAACAGGCTGCATATCGTTTCCGAATCACTGGAGCCTGCAGGAACCTGTATTTTTTGATTTATCCAAGGCAACCGAGATTTCCAATGGAAAAGCAAACGTATTAAAAGTCGGCGCGTTTGATGAAAACGGATATGCCAAAAGCAGCTTTGCGCAGGGGGAAATCTGCTATTTATATTATGAAATTGAAGTCCATACGGACATTTGCCTGCCGCTGACAGGAATTGTACTGACAAATCAAAAAGGGATTATTGTGCATGGAAAAGACAATCTGCAAATTTACGCAGACCTTCCAGACCATGTAAAAGCCGGAACAAGGCTCAGATGCTTACAGACGGTCAAGCTGGACTTACAGGTCGGAGAATATACGATCGAAGCGGGATGCGCAACGATCCAAAGGGAATTGTATGATGTGCGGATGCATAAGCAGCAGGAAGAAGTAAATGCAGGGATGGAGCGCCTTGCAACAGTGATTCATGCAGGAAGGATTGCGGTTTTGGAAAAAAAGACAGGGATGCCTATGAAAAATATGTTTCATGGAATCTGCGACCTGAAAGGGAACATTTGGATCAGCCAGGAGCGAAAGGGGTAGACATGGAAGAATGCTGGTGTGGAAATAAAAATCTGTCAGAATACGCGAAACAGTATAACCGATGTGACGACTGCGGTACTTTGGTTTCCAAATATCCTTTTGAAAGCAGCATGTTTGAGATTCAAAAGGACGAGAACGGTTATTATGGCAGGAATTACTGGGAATCTGTAATGACAAAGGCTGCGGGAAAGAATACCTTGAGTGAAGTCATTGACCTGTATCTGGAAGAACGCGTGATTTACTGGCTAAAGTATATCCTCAAATATGTAAAACCAGGGGCTGTTGTGGCAGAAATCGGCTGCGGGCTTGGACAACTGTCCTATGCTTTGCAATATGCCGGATATCAACAGACGGCATATGAACTGAGTCCTTGGATTTGCAGCTATATTCAACAGGAATTAAAGATCCAGGTACATTGCGGCAGTTTTGAGGAAAAGAGCCGGATGTATGACAGTATTTTGGCATTTGATGTGCTTGAACATGTGATGAATCCATATGAACTGCTGAAAAAATGTGCAGAAAGCATAAAAGAAGATGGAGTGCTATGTATGCAGACGCCATGCTTTAACCCGCGTTTGAATTATGAGCAGATGCAAAAGGAATGTCCGAGATTTAAAGGAATGTTAAGGGAAGAACAGCACATATATTTGTACAGCAAAGCGGCAGTAAAACGCCTGCTGACGTCGGTCGGATTTACGCACATAGAATTTGTGCCGGCATTTTTCGGCGACGATTATGATATGTTTTTCTTTGCGTCAAAAGAGCCTATGCAGATAAATGAACCGCAGGAAATTGACCGTTACCTGAATGCTGTTCCAGGCGGAAGGCTGATCAAAGCGATGACCGCGCTGTTCGATCAAAAGCAGGATGCAGTGTGTAGTTTTCAGGCTGAGCGGGAAAACAGCATGGCACGTTTGCACCAGGCTGAGCAGATGGCAGAGGAGCTAAAAGAAAGCGAAGCAGACCGCAGTGCACGCCTAGAACAAGTGCAGAGCCTTTCTGATATGCTAAAAGAAAGCGAAGCAGACCGCAGTGCGCGCTTGGAACAGATCCAAAGCCTTACAAGGGTGCTAGAAGAAAGCGAAGCAGACCGCAGCGCACGGCTGGAACAGATCCAAAGCCTTACAAGGATGTTAGAAGAAAGCGAAGCAGACCGCAGCGCACGGCTGGAACAGATTCAAAGCCTTACAAAGATGCTAAAAGAAAGGGAAGCAAAACAAAAGCAAAACAGGAATAGAGGATAACTACATGATCATTGCAGTGGACGTACTGCCAATCCGTCCAGACGGAAGCGCAGGAGGTGCAGCAGGCTTTGCAGTGGAATTAATCACAGGCATTGCAAACAGGCAGGGCATCGAGGTACTTGTTTTATGCGGCGCATGGAACAGGGATTATTTGCAGAAAATACTGCCTGCATCGGTCAGGCTGATCCAAATAGAAGGCAGCAGGACTTATACAGGGATAGCGCGCGCTGACCGGATCATTGATAAAATCATGCGTTCTTTAAAACGTCGCAATACGCTAAAGGCGAACCGTGCAGACCTTTTATTCTGCCCTTTTGGAGCGGCGGCGCGAAAGGAGCAGGGGATTCCTACGGTCAGCACGATCCTAGATATCCAGCATGAATTTTACCCGCAGTTTTTTGATGCGGGAGAGCTGGCGCACAGAAAAAAGTTTTATCAAAATATTGTAAACCGCGTGGAACGAGTGGCATGTATATCAAATTATACAAAAGAAACTTTTTGCAGCGTGTATGGATTTGACAAAGACCGTGCAAAAACGATCTACATAGCGATTCAGAACCGTTTTCAAACCAAAGACGATTCTGTTTTGCAGCGGTTTTGCTTAACCAAAGACAGTTATCTTGTCTATCCGGCAAATTTCTGGGAGCATAAAAACCACAAGCTGCTATTAAATGCTTTTTCCATGTATGCAGCAAAACAAAAACAGGCAAAACTAGTACTGACCGGGAATCCGCTGGAACAAAAGCAGTATTATGAAAAGCTGCTGGAGCGGCTTTATATCCGCGAGCAGGTGGTGATCACCGGATATCTAAAGGAAGAAGAGCTGTACAGCATTTTGGACGGGGCAAAGGGGCTGATCTATCCTAGCTTGTTTGAAGGCTTCGGGATTCCGGTTGTGGAAGCGATGCATCTGTATAAGCCGATCGCTTGCAGCAGCCTGACAAGCCTGCCGGAGATTGGGTGCAGCAGTATCCATTATTTTAATCCGAAAAAGCCAGATGAAATTTATGATGGAATTGCATTTTTATATCGTGCAAAAATGACAGACACGATCCGATTGGAATATGACCAAAAGCTGAAAGCATTTGAAACAGACCATATGGTCAGCGAGTATTTAAAGCTGTTTCGGGAAACGGTTGAAGATCATGCGGCGCATGGATTTCAGGAAGGCTGTTTTGGCGTCTATCAGGATGGATGGAGCAGCGGGCAGATAGAAATCTTTATCAAAGGAAAGAAAGGAAACACATTGGAAATCCAAGGTACGTATCCTTCCTTTGCCGGAAAAAAGACCAGGCTTGTTTACCAGGAAAATGAATATAAAAAAACTTACACGGCGATTGCCGGCAAAAAGCTTCTGATCCGGGAAACCATTCGCCAGGATCGTGCCTGTATCTCACTGACAGTGGCAAAAGCATGGATACCGGCAGTAAAATTAAAAAATGCGGATCAAAGAAAGCTGGGAATGATGCTGCATGAAATAGCAGTCGAAGAAGCAGACGGCAAGAGAACGGCTCTGGAAATACAGGCAGACGGATAAGAAAATATATTGACAGGAGTAAAACAATGAAAATCACAATCGTCACACCGTCGTTTAATCAGGGAAAATATATCCGGCGTACGATTGAAAGCGTACTGTCACAAAACGTAGATAACCTTCAGTATATCGTTATGGACGGCGGCAGCACCGATGAGACGGTTTCTATCTTAAAGGAATACGGTGATCGAATCGAGTGGAAAAGCGAAAAAGACAAAGGACAGACAGATGCTGTGAACAAAGGCATCAAAGCTGCCAGCGGAGAGATTATCGGCTGGCTGAATTCGGATGATATTTACTATCCGGGCGCCTTGCAGAAGGTACTTTCTGTATTTGAAAAATATCCGCATTTAAACGTGGTATACGGCGATGCATATCATATAGATGAAGAAGACAATGTGATTGAAGCGTACTATACGCAGGATTTTAATTACGAGCATTTGAAGGAAGTCTGTTATATCTGCCAGCCGGCGCTTTTCTTTCGAAAAACGCTGACGAAAAAATACGGATATCTGGATGATTCCCTGCAGTACTGCATGGATTACGACTATTGGCTGCGTCTTGGAAAAGGCGAAAGCTTTTACCGACTGCATGAAATACTGGCAGGCTCCCGCCTTTATGAGGACAATAAGACGCTTGGCGCAAGGCGCAAAGTACACGAAGAAATGCTTTCCATGCAGGAAAAAAATCTGGGAAAAGCAGACGAAAAATGGATCTACAACCTGGCGCATGTCATCGTAGATGAAATGCGCATCCCAAGAACCGCGATGGGGCGTACCAATCCGCAGTTTGCACATATGCTTGCAAAAGTATCAGCAAAAGAGTTTTTAAAGCATTATAAATACATTCCAAAGAATGCATGGAAGAACTTGATTTGCTGGTATTTTATGAAGTAGCAGCCGGCAGAATCAGGAGAACAGAGAATGAAAATAGGATTTGACATCAGCCAGACTTGTGAAAATAAATCCGGGACGGGATTTTATGCAGATCAGCTTATCCGGGCGCTTGCAAAGATAGACAAGGAAAATGAATATACGCTGCTGCCGTGGTTTTATGATTACAGGCCGCATACCACCGAACATGCTACAAGAATCCGGAAGAAAAACTTTGAGGAAAAGTTAGTGAAAAATTTCAGCGACGAGGACAGCACGATGAAAAAGCTGGATCTTGTGCACGCTAACAATTTTCGCTATCCAAAAGATCTTTCGGCAAAAAAGATCGTTACGATCTATGATGTCTGCTTTATGGACCATCCAGAATATACGACGGAAGCAAACCGCCTATTTTGCTACCAGGGAACGCTCGATGCGATGCTGTTTGCGGATCAGGTGATTGCAATTTCCAAATATACAAAAGAACGCCTGCTGCATTTTTTCCCAAGTGTGCCGGAACACAAAATAGAGGTCATTTACTGCGGAAACCGGGACACGCTCTTAACCGAAAAAGAAGACCGGCAGGTACTGCAAAAGTTCTGCTTAAAGCAGGGCGCATTTTTTCTGTCAGTCGGAACGATCGAGCCAAGGAAAAATTACGGGACACTGTTAAAAGCTTACCGGCGCTATAAGGAACAGTCAAAAGAGTATAAAAAGCTGTGCATCGCCGGCGGCTATGGATGGCTGCAGGAGAACTTTACGAAGGAAATAGAATCTTTGGGGCTGGCACAGGATGTGATCGTAACAGAGTATGTTTCAGATGAAGAACTGGCGAATTTGTATCGGAACTGCTTTGCATTTTTGTATCCTACCTGGTATGAAGGATTTGGGCTGCCGGTGCTGGAGGCGATGAATTTTGGGAAGCCGGTGATCAGCAGCAAAGTTACAAGCATACCAGAGATTGTGGGAGATGCAGGAGTGCTGGTGGAACCGGCAGATTGGGAGAATTTTGCAGGATATATGCTGCGGTTAGAGGAAGAGAAAGAATTATATGCGTTTTATGTGGAAAAGGGATTTAGCAATGCAAAAAGGTTTTCTTGGGAGCTGACTGCGCGGAAAGTTTTAGATGTGTATCGGAAACAGATCATAAACGGGAGAGGATGAGAATGAAAAATAAAACGGTTGAAAAATGGCCAAAAAAATTGCCCAAATTAAATAAAAAGCAACAAGAAATAAAAGAAGATTTTTTCCATCAGTGGCTGGATGCGCTTCCGAAAAAATTTGGAGCAGTAGAGATTTTTAATCAAAATTATCCTGCGAAGGCTTTTAAAAAAGATCAGAAAAGAAAAAAATTTTGGAAGACATTAGAAATCGGTGGAGGGATTGGCAGCCATATTCCATTTGAAAATATGGAGGTTCAGTCCTATGCAATTTTGGAACTAAGAAAAAATTTAGTTAAAACATTGAAGGAAAAGTATCCTCGTGTGAATGCCATAGTGGGAGACTGTCAGGAAATATATGCTGAGAAAGGATGCTTTGACCGGGTAATAGCAATTCATGTATTAGAACACCTGCCAAATTTACCGGAAGCGGTCAAACAGATGCATCGTGTATTAACAAGGGGGGGGTAGCACATATTGTGATACCATGCGAAGGGAGCCTTGCGTATACAGTTTGCAGAAAAATAAGCGCGGAACGTTTATTTCATCGCTTGTATCATATGGATTATAAATGGTTTATTCAATCCGAGCATATTAATTTGCCGTATGAAATTATCGAAGAGATAGAAAAATATTTTGTTATTAAACATAAAAGATATTTTCCGATACCAATTCCTTTACAGTTTTGCAATATTGCAATAGGCATGACATTGTATCCGAAATAGGTAGGAAAACAGGAAAGATACCATATGAAGAATTTATTTATACAGATATTAAAATACAGCCTAACAGGTGTTATAACAGCGATCATTGATTTTGCTGTATTTAGTTTGTTAAGTATGTATCATATTCACTATATTGCTTCAAACATAGCTTCCTATTTCTGCTCTATGATTGCAAATTATTGGTTGAGCGTAAATTTCGTATTTGACCATAAGGATGGCTGGTCCAGAAAAAAAGAATTTGCTGTATTTGTTTGTTTGAGCCTGATAGGATTATTGATTAATACGTTTTTTCTGTGGTTTTTTTACGACGTTATATACCTTTATTTGCTAGGAAATGATGCAGTAAACAGTGTACAGGCAGGAAAAATGCTTTGCAAAGCGGGAGCAACAAGCATACTGCTGGTATATAGTTTTCTATCAAAAAAATTATTTTTGAAAGGACAGAAACGAGAAAAGGAGCTGACCGCAGAATAAATGGAGGATTCAGCGATTAGAAAAAGTGACAAAAATATATGGAGGCATACATATGAAATATTTTGTAACAGGCGGCGCCGGGTTCATTGGTTCAAACATGGTAGACAGGATTCTTGACAAAGGGGATGAGGTAGTCGCGTACGATAATTTTTCTACAGGAAGAAGAGAGTTTTTGGAGCAGGCATCTAAAAACAGCAGATTCAAACTTGTGGTAGGAGATACGCTGGACGAAGAAAAAATGGCATATGCGATGCAGGGGAGTGATTTTGTGTTTCATTTTTCTGCAAATGCAGATGTGCGTATGGGCTGCGAGCATCCAAAGAAGGATTTGGAGCAGAATACAGTTGCGACGTTTCATGTGCTGGAAGCTATGCGAAAAAATAAAATCAGCAATATAGGGTTTTCTTCTACAGGTTCTGTTTATGGTGAAGCAGAAGTGATACCAACGCCTGAACAGGCACCTTTTCCAGTGCAGACGTCTTTGTATGGTGCTTCTAAGCTGGCATGTGAGGGGATGCTTGGAGCATATGCACAAGGTTTTGGATATACAGTATATATTTTTCGTTTTGTATCTATTTTGGGAGAGCGGTATACGCATGGACATGTTTTTGATTTTTATAAAAAGCTGAAAGAAAATCCGCAGAGTTTGCATATACTGGGCAATGGAAAACAGAAAAAATCATATTTGTATGTGCAGGATTGCCTGGATGCAATTTTTACAGTCATTGGACAGGCGAAGAACCAGGTAAATATTTATAATCTGGGGACAGACGAATATTGTGAGGTGGATGATTCTGCTTCATGGATTGCACAGCGGATGGGGCTGCAACCAAAATATACTTATGCAGGCGGGGAAAGAGGATGGATCGGTGATAATCCATTTATTTATTTGGATACGAGTAAAGTGCGTTCTCTTGGTTGGAAGCCCAAATATGGAATCCGAGATGGTATATTGAAAACCGTTGATTTTTTGGAAAAGAATGAATGGGTATTTGAAGTACGCAGATAAGGAGAAAATAATGCGTGTAGGAATTATAGGATGTGGCTTGATAGGAGGAAAGCGCGCAGAAGCTGTGCACTCTCCTCATCAGGTGACAGGGGTTTGTGATGTATGTATAGAAAAGGCGCAGAAATTGGCTGAAACAGTAAAATGTGATTTTGTGACAGATAATTATAAAGAGCTGATTGAAAGCGGAAAGATAGAGATGGTCGTTGTGGCTGTATTGAATTACCAGTTGGCACCCATTACACTTTATGCGGTAAAGCATGGGATTCATGTGATTGTGGAAAAGCCGGGAGGAATTAGTTCCAGAGAGCTAGAGCCGATTATAGATGCAGTAAAAGGAACGGATTTGAAAGTAAAAGTAGGATTTAATCACAGATATCATCCGGCATTATTAAAAGCAAAAGAACTGACAGAGCTTGAAGATGTTGGAAAAATTATGTTTATACGAGGCAGGTATGGGCATGGGGGCAGAGTGGGGTATGACAGGGAATGGCGTGCAGATGTAAAGCTGTCCGGTGGCGGAGAGACAATCGACCAGGGAGTACATCTGATTGACCTGTCACGTTGGTTTATGGGTGATTTTGCAGAAGTGGATGGATTTGCGGCAACGTATTTCTGGGATATGGATGTGGATGACAATGGATTCCTATGCCTGAAAAAAGCGGATCAACGAGCGGCGTGGTTACAGGTGAGCTGTACAGAATGGAAAAACATGTTTTCTTTTGAAATTTACTGTGAAAAAGCAAAACTGGCAGTGGAAGGCATAGGCGGCAGTTATGGGACAGAAAAGCTGTCATACTATAAAATGCTGCCTGAGATGGGCCCGCCAGAAACCGTAATTTATGAATATCCAAGAGGAGATCAGTCATGGAAGATGGAATTTGAAGATATGGTATCAGCGATTGCATCTGGTGCTCCTTTGCGTATGGGAGGTATTGAGGATGCATATGAGGCATTGAAGATCGTCGAAAAAATATATGGAAGGAGATCACGATGATAATTGCACGTAGTCCGTTAAGAATATCGTTAGGAGGAGGCGGGACAGACCTGCCGTCCTATTACAAGGAACATGAGGGATTTCTAATATCCGCAGCGATTGACAAATATGTATACATACTGGTGCATGAAACCTTTGGAGAAGAAATGCTGATTAAATATTCCAAACAGGAACGGGTTACATCCTTAGAAGAAATCCAGCATCCTATTATAAGAGAGGCGCTTAAGCTTTTGGATATACCACCTAAAAAATTAGAGATTTGCTCTATGGCAGATATTCCAGCGGGAACAGGGCTTGGGTCTTCAAGTACATTTACGATCGGACTGCTAAAAGCGCTACATGCTTATAAAGGAGATATTGTCAGTACAAGGACATTAGCAGAAGAAGCTTGTGAAATTGAGATGGAGCGCTTAAAGGAACCGATTGGAAAACAGGATCAGTATATTGCAGCATATGGTGGGATTACTTGTATGGACTTTCGTAAGGATGGTTATGTATGGGTAGACCCGTTGAGCTTGAGTGATGAAACATTATACAATTTAGAAGATCATTTATTGCTGTTTTTTACAGGATACTCCAGATCTGCATCAACAATTTTGGCAGAGCAGGATAAGAGGAGTAAAGAACATGATAGCAGTATGGTGGCAAATCTGGATTTTGTCAAGGAGCTTGGACTTCAAAGTAAGAAGGCATTTGAAGAAGGAAATCTGGAAGAATTTGCAAAGATCATGAATGTCCATTGGGAGTATAAGAAAAAACGGTCTGGAGGAATGTCAAATCCTAAGATGGATGAATGGTATCAGCTTGCAATGGAAAATGGTGCAAAAGGCGGAAAATTGATTGGTGCAGGCGGTGGTGGGTTTATGTTGTTTTATGCGGAGGATAAAATTCGGCTGCGCAAGGTGTTAAGGGAAGCAGGAATGCAGGAAGTCAGGTTCCGGTTTGAAATGGAGGGTGCGAAGATTATTGGATAATGCCGGAGGAAGTATGGAAAAATTGGAAGATTTACTAGAGCCGGCGAATGTGCAGGTAGTTGTTATGATGGGCGGGATGGGGACAAGGCTGAAAGACTATACATGCCATTGTCCAAAACCGCTTGTAGATGTAAATGGAAAACCATTTTTTGCATATCAGTTACAGTTGCTGGTAAGTGCCGGATTTAAAAATTTTGTTTTTTGTGTAGGGCATTATGCGCACATGATTGAAGAATATTTCGGTGAGGGAGCTTCCTATGGGATTCACATTGCTTATTCCTATGATGGACAAAAGCTGTTAGGAACAGGTGGCGCAATCAGAAAGGCACTGCCATATCTGAAAAGTGATTTTATGGTAGTCTATGGAGATTCCTTTATGGATATTGATTACGCAGAGGTACTTTACCGGTATTATATCGGAAAAAAATCTGGTGCCAAAGCGCTTATGACAATATTGAAAAATGAGAACATGCTGGATAAAAGCAATGTGATTTACCAGGACGGCAAGATTATATTATACGATAAGCTGCATACTGTTTTGCAGATGAATTATATTGATTACGGTGTCTGTATTTATGAACGTACTTTGTTTGAGAATTATACACAGGGATGTTTTCTTGATGTGGCGGATATCCAGAATTTGGTATCTGTAGAAAAGAAACTGGAAGCATGTCTTGTGCATAAAAGGTTTTATGAAATTGGTACGCCAGAGTCTTTGAAAGAATTTGAAGATTACGCAAAGAAGCGCTTCCTGGAAAAAAGACCGGCAGTTTTTTTGGACAGGGACGGAGTGGTGAATGAAATTGTATTTAATGAAGATACAGAAGAATTAGAATCTCCGTTAAAAATATGCCAGTTTTCTTTACGGAACCGTGTATTGGAGGCGCTTAAAGCAATCAAAGAAAAAGGATATTATATTTTTGTTGTTACAAATCAACCGGCTGCTGCAAAAGGAAAGACGACATTAGGCAAGCTGTATGATATCAATCAATATCTGCTGGATCTGTCGGTTAAAAACCTATGCGAAATAGATGGTATTTTTATGTGTCCGCATTCAGAAAAAAAGACGGCTTATACAAGAGAAACATTTTTGAACAAACGGTGTGCTTGCAGAAAGCCGCGGACAGGATTGTTTCAAAGACCATTGGAGACATATCATATTGATTTGGAAAAGTCTTATATGGTTGGTGATTCTTATACGGATATTTTGGCAGGGCATCGTATTGGGCTACAGACAGTTTTGATAGGAGATTTGAAATGCGACATGTGTGGAAGGCTGAAAAATAATAGACCCAAGATAATTTGCAACAGCCTGTATGAATTTTCAGAAAAATTACCAAAAGGAGGCGCAGAATGAAGTTAAAAGGCAGAACAGCAATTATTACTGGAGCGAGCCGTGGACTCGGATATAAAATTGCAGAACGTTTTCTTGAGGAAGGAGCCTCTTTAATTGTTTGTGCAAGGAATATGCGGGAATTAGAAAAAAACATTTCTGTTTTTCAGGATAAAGAGAAGTATGTTGGCAAGGTGATTCCAATACAGGCAGATGTTGCAAAGCAAGAAGATGCGGCACAAGTATGCAGTACCTGTATGCGGCATTTTGGAAAAATTGATATTTTAGTGAATAATGCGGGAATACATGGGGCAAAAGGTGCTATTGATACAGTAGATATGGATGAATGGAAAAAAGCGGTTGAAGTGAATTTGTATGGAACGGTACATATGATACGATACGCGATACCACATATGAAAAAGCAGACATACGGAAAGATTATCAATCTGTCAGGTGGGGGCGCAGCATCGCCCAGACCGTATTTTAGTGCTTATGCAGCATCGAAAGCGGCAGTTGTCAGGATTACCGAAAATTTTGCTCAGGAATATAAAGAGGACGGCATAGATATCAATGCAGTTGCACCAGGAGCTATGAATACACAGCTTTTGACAGATATCCTCAGCGTGGATGAAACAGTAATAGGCAAAGAATATGTAAAAGCTGTGCAGCAGCTTCAAACAGGAGGAACAGACTTGCAGGTTCCGGCTGATTTGTGTGTATACCTTGCTTCTGATAAGAGTGATGGGATTACAGGCAGGTTAATCAGTGCGGTGTGGGATTCATGGATGGATCTGCATACACGTTTGAATCAGATACAGGACAGTGATATTTATACACTGCGTCGCATCCTTCCAGCAGATAGAGGCTTTGCCTGGGATGAATAAGAGATTTGAAAAGAAAGGAACGATAAAAATGAGCAGAGAATATGTGGACAAATATTTGGCAGAAACACAGGAAATTGTAAATAAGATTTCACGGGAAGAAATAGTAAAGTCGATCAGTATTCTTAAAACATTACGGGAGCAACAAGGCAGGTTATTTATTTTAGGTGTGGGCGGCAGCGCTGCAAATGCATCCCATGCTGTAAATGATTTCAGAAAAATCGGCGGCATTGAGACGTATGCGCCAACAGATAATGTTTCAGAATTAACGGCAAGGACAAATGATGAAGGATGGGAAACAACCTTTTGTGAGTGGCTGAAAACATCCAGAATTCAGAAACAGGATGCTGTTATGGTATTTTCTGTAGGAGGAGGGAGCGAAACAACTTCCTTAAATATTGTAAATGCTTTAAAGCTTGCAAAAGTTCAAGGTTCCAGAATTATTTCGATTGTATCCAGAAACGGTGGATATGCAAAAGAAGTATCAGATGCTTGTATTTTGATACCAGTTGTGGATGAAAAAAGGATTACGCCTCATGCGGAAGGATGGCAGGGCGTGATTTGGCATTTGCTGGTAAATGCGATTGTATAAAGGAGGAGATAGGTAAGATGAGAGCCGAAGATTTAAAGATTGCTGTTTTTGCAGATGGTGCAGATATTGATGGGATGAAAGCGGAATACGCAAAAGGGATTGTCAAAGGTTTTACAACAAACCCATCGTTGATGAAGAAAGCAGGCGTGAGCGATTATGTGTCGTTTTCCGCAGAGGTAGTAAAGGCAATACCCGATCTGCCGTTATCCTTTGAAGTGTTTGCTGATGATTTTGAGACAATGGAAAAAGAGGCAAAAGTAATTGCTGCTTTGGGTAATAATGTGTATGTAAAAATTCCAATTACGAATACAAAAGGAGAGTCTAGCATTCCTCTGATTCAAAGATTATCAGCGGATGGTATAAAATTGAATGTGACAGCCGTCTTTACGGTGAATCAGGTTCAGCAGTCGGTAGATGCATTAGCAGAAGGTACACAGAATATTGTATCTGTATTTGCGGGAAGAATTATGGATGCAGGTGTAGATGCAGAGCCGATAATGAAGGAAACAGCAGATATATGCAAACAAAAATCAGGTACACAGAGTCTGTGGGCAAGCTGCCGGGAGGTGTTTAATATTATACAGGCAGACCGGTGTGGAGTAGACATTATTACAGTAACAAATGATCTGCTGTCTAAACTACCAAATTTCGGCAAAGACCTTATCCAATTTTCATTGGAAACAGTGCAGATGTTTGCAAGGGATGGGGAAAGCCTTGGATTTTCTATTTTAAAATAGAGCTTACAGAAAATGAGGAAACGTATGTCAGAAGATAAAGATTATTTATTATCAATAGTAGTACCGGTGTATTGTGAGGAAAAGGGGATTGATCCGTTTCTGGAACGTATGGAAGGTGTTGTGGAGAGGATAGGATGCAGGTATGAGATTTTGTTTTGCCTAGATCCGTCTCCTGATCAGACATATGGCGTGATTAAAAAAAATATTATGCGTAATCAAAACATCCGCCTGCTTCAATTCAGCAGGCGATTCGGACAACCAGCGGCAACAATGGCGGGAATCTTAAATTGTGACGGAGATATCTGCGTTGTAATAGATGTGGACTTGCAAGATCCGCCGGAGCTGGTCACAGAGATGGTGAACAAATGGAAAGAGGGATATGATGTCGTTTATGCCCAAAGGACAAATCGAAAAGGGGAGACATTTATTAAGAAGCTTGTGGCAAGGATTGGCTACCAGGTCATTAATGCTATGGGTGAGGTGGAGATACCTGTCAATACAGGAGATTTTCGGCTGATGAGCCGCAGGGTGATAGAACAACTGCGGACATTAAATGAGCATCATGGATTTTTAAGGGGACTGGTTGCTTTGGTTGGATTTAAACAGACAGCAGTTCAATACCAAAGGGATGCACGGGCTTCGGGAAAAGGGAAGTACAATCGTTTTACCGGTTCATTGAAAATTGGATTAAATGGCCTGATCTGTTTTTCTTCAAAGCCGTTGCAGGTAATGTCTGGCGTAGGATTTTTTGCCGCAGGAGCAGGTGTGCTGCTTGGTATTTGGTATTTCGTACAGAAGGTGTTTTTAAAATATAATTTGACACCAGGGCTTTCTACAACTGTAATATTGATTGCACTGTTTGGTGGTATACAGCTTTTCTGCCTTGGTATTCTGGGCGAGTATATTGGCAGGATTTATGATGAAGTGAAACGCAGGCCTTTGTATATTGTAGATCAAACTGAAAATATAGCAAAAGAAAAGCAGGTATTTCATAAATAGGGGAGAATAAAATGCAGTTTTTGGATTTAGTTAAGATGAAAGAAATACCCGAAAAATATGCCGGCGGATGGTATTTGCCAGGCGGAGAAAAGGTAGGTGTGATACACGCAAAACGTGGGCTTATAGATTCGGAAAATAAAAATCAGGAAACTTCTTGGGATGATTCATTAGAAGAAATATGTGAGGATTCCAGTAAAAATCATTTTCTGGATGTTTACGAAAGAAAATTAGCAATGCGATTATTACAGCCGTATATAACAAAAGGCAGCAATCATTTTATTTGTGATTTTGGAGCTTCTTCTGGTTATATGATTGCGGATTTAAAGGAACATTTTCCGGGGAATCAGTTTATAGCCTGTGATTTATGCGGGGGGGGGTTATACCGCTCTTATAAAAATGAGCATGACATTATGCATATTCAAATGAATTTGAAAGACATACCATTTCAAAATCAGGTGATAGATGCGGCTGTTTGTTTAAATGTATTAGAGCATATCGAAGATGATAAAAAGGCGGTTAGACAGATATACAGGGTAATGAAGCATACAGGAGTAGTCTGTTTTGTAGTACCTTATGGTAAAAAACTATATGACTATTACGATGCATCTATTTTTCATAAGCGCAGGTATGAAAAGAAGGAGCTGGCAAGGAAAGTCCAGGCGGCTGGATTTCAGGTGCTATATGAAAATTATATAGGTACGTCAATTTATCCTTTTTTTGCGCTAAAAAAGCGTTGGAATCAGGTTTGCGGAAGACGAATGTCAGAAATGGATCAGCGAAAAACATTTGCAAAGGATAATGAGGCGACAAAAGATTCTGTGCTTGGCAACCTGCTTATGGGTATGGAAAATGCAATCGTGGAAAAGATGCATTTTCCGTTTGGAATCAGGAATGTAGTGCTGGCAAAAAAAAGCAATGTGTGACGGAGGAGTTAAATTTGAAAAAAATTAGAAGGAGAGTTCTTTTCGGAAGCATTTTTTCAGTCTGTTTTTTAATTCCTTTTATGATATATCAATTTTTTTATGTTGATTATGTAAATCATACATGGGAAATTGCCTATTATGCGGATTTTTTTAAAAATAACGGCAGATTTCCGATTGTAATTAACACAACGGATATAGTAGGAATTGCTTATCCTCAATTTTATGGATATCTGTTTTATCAAGTTATGGGGTTTTTAACTTTTATTGTTGGGAGCACCACAATCGCTTATGTATTGAGTTCAACGATTGCTTTTACACTGATCTTTTTTCTTTATAGTGAAATTTTTGTTCACATATTAGGAAAAATTGGAATTGACACGAGATATCGCTATGCAATGATGATTTCATTTTTAATTATCTGCAATCCTTATATTTTGACAAATTTATACTCACGAAATGCCATAACAGAATATTATGCGTTATTGTGCATGTATCTTGCAGTTGGCAGTTGGATCTTATCACTTTTCAAGAAACCTGCGATTATGAAATTGGGGCTATGGTCATTTTCTGCGTTTAGTGCAACATTTATGCTCGGCACACATCCTATCACAGCGGAGTGGGGGGGGGGTAATGTGCATTTGCATGATACTGGTTACAATGCCAATCGTGTTCAAGCAGGTGTGGTGTAAAAAAATCCTTTTGGCGGCAGCAGTTTTTGAAGCTGCATTGATCATAGCTGCGGTAAGTCCCTGGCTGTATGTTACAATTAACAATTTATCACGTCTTTCCATCAATGAAGGAACAGGCATTGTTGCAGATATTGCGCCATATTTGGATTCTAATTATCTGACCAGGCTGCTGCCATTTCCGATGGATGCAAGATCCTTGATGAGCGGGCTTAGGGATGTTTCTACTCCTTATCTCGATTTGCAGATAAATATGCCGTTAGCGATATTATATACGGCATCCTGTATATGGATAGTTTGTTCGAAGAAGGCTGCTGCTAAAGAAAAGGGAGTTGCAGGCATTTTGTTTTTATTGAGTATTATGATGCTCGTATGCAGTGCAACGAAGTCACCATTTTTGCTGAGTATTTTATGTAAGGTTTTTAGACATATTCAATTTTCATACAGGTTGATTGCTTATGTTGACCTATTTGCTGTATTTGGGTGCTGCTATAATTTATTTGTACTGGTGCGCAGCGGAAGTTTCGGTGATTGTGAAAAGAACTTTGCGGTTATTTTGATTGTTTGCGTAACACTCGGCGGGCATAATTATTTGATTCAGATGGTTCATGCACAAGCAACAGCAAATCAGATTGTGGTTGAAAAGGAACCTGTTACTTCACTTCCTGGAACATTTTATGGACTCAATGCTTATTGTGATCATTGTATTCCATCAAGAGATGAAACACCTCCAAATGAGTTAATGGAAGTGAAAATACCAGTCAGTTTGGATGGACTGACGAAAAGAACAGAATTTGATACAGACAAAAAAATATTTGTAAGCACGAATATCCAATCCGCTAGATATAACAAAGTATATTTGGACGGCAGCAGGCTGCATGAGGATGAGATTGTAGGATATGGTGGAAAATTGGCTTTTTATGTAGAAAGCGGACATCATTTTATAGACTATGCGGTGGAATTTCCATTTGTATTTTCTGTTTTAAGAAAATTGTCATATTTAGCTGTTTTCTTATTGCTGCTGATGAATATTCTTTCTTGGATGTTGTATATTCGTTTCAATAAGAAAAAATAAACGTTGTTATAACAACAATAAGGGATGGTAAGGAGACATCATGATTCAATATATAGTGATTTTGTTTATTTTTTATATGATTACTTGTATATACGGTATCCCTTTTCAGATTTTTTTGGAAAATCTCAGGACAAAGGGATATCGGGCAGTTACATGTCCACTTTATGGACTGAGCATAGGAATGATTTTTATGTTCTATTTAAACTGTTTGGAATTTTCGGTATCAGAAATTGCAGTTCCTTTAACAGTATTTTTCATAATTGTTGATATCGCTGTTATTGTATACAAACGAAAAAATTTTATCATAGATTATAAAAAAACAGGATTATGTTGTTTCATTATTGCTATCGTTACGATTTATTTTGCGATTCCTGGAATTGTAAATAATGGAGGGGAATTGCCGGTTATTTTAGAGAATCATGATTTTGCTTTATATGCGGCGGGCAGTAATGCTGTTAAATATCATGGCGTATCCTATATTAGAGACAGTCTTGGCAGGATGTCAAGTATGGTTATGGATATTCAAAACCGCTATATTGATTATTGGATTGCATATATTTCTTTTGTATTTCGGGTTAGCATTTTTAATGCAGCAAGTCTTATTTCTATTTATTTATATAGTCTGTTTGTAATTGCCGGTGCGGGGCTTGCTTCTTTCTTTTTTAAACAAAAGAGATTATATTTGGCTTTTGGGATTTGCTTCTTTTTTAATTGTAATTTTCAGTACATATTTTATCAGGGATTTATCGGACAAATGGCATCTATAAGCCTTATCATAATGATTAGTGCGATATTTTTATGGCTTGCAGGCAATCTGAAAGTTTTAGTAAAAGAATCCATATCGTTAGGTATTTTTGCGGCAGGGCTTGCCGCAACCTATGGAGAAATGATACCTGTTGTAGTATTGCCAATGATAATTGGATTGGTTGCTATGTTTGCAGTTTATAAAGATCAGTGTAAAGTATTATTTTTGGATTTTTTAATAGCGGCGGCAACGGTGGCAATTATTTTTGCAAGGGGATATTATACTTCGGTCATGGCGGCATTTTTTATGAATGATGTAACTGCCGGATGGGACATAAAGCCTGGATATATATTACAGAGTATAGGCTTGTATAATGTGCATACAATAGGTATTTTTGGCAATTATGAGATTTCGGAAATCATATTATTCATAGCTGGAGCAGGAATTTGGCTGGGAATGGTTCGGTATGTGTTTAAAAAGTTTTCTGGAGGAAAACGTGTATTGCTTGAAAGCTATCTGATATCATATGGACTCCTTTATTTTGTATTTTTATATCATTATGATCTTTATAAAACATTTAAGGCAATGTTGAATACAAGCTATATTTTTATTGTGATGGTTATTGTTTGGCTTTATGATACAGAACAGACAGCAGGAAAGTATAAATTTATAAAAAATTGTCTCATGTCTGCCGTAATGCTGTTTGTTATAGGAGGAGGGGTCAATGTATCGGCTTGGGATTATGCTTGCAGCGCAACCGTAGAGAGTGGATATCATGCTTATGCAAATGTAATTGGAAACAATCAGAATGAATTACAGAAACTTTTGGAACAAACGAGTGGTGATGATATATATATCAGCGGTGGTGTATATTGGGATAGTTTGGCAGCCTTGGCAATGACAGCAGGATCAGATGTGAAGGCACAGGATATAGAAGGGTACATATGGGGCTTAGAGGACAGACTTCCAGATAAAGATACAGTGACGATTGATTCTTCTGTAATTCCAGATGCAATCAGGTTTTACGGAGAATTGCTTCTGGAAAATCCAGTATATACAGTAAGGAAATTAGACTTGTCATATCCTTTTTGCTTAAATCGGCAGGATCTAGGGGCATTATCTTTTTTTGGACTGGATGATGAAAACTATGCATTCGGAGGCAGAAAAATACAGAACCCAAATTCTGAATTGGTATTTTATACAGAGCAGGATCAGATTGAAGATGTGTATTTTAACTTTGTTTGTAATTCGGAAAATAGGATTACTATTGCAATGCCGGATGGACGTGAGAAAATATTGAAATGCATACCTGGATCAAATGAGATACAGTTTTCAAATGTTTTGTTTTCAAAAGGCAGTGATAATTTGATTAAAATTAAGACAAAAAATCTGGATGCATATCTTGAGAATTTATCTTTTGAAGAAAAGGATGAGATGCCAAAATATGCATATCATACAGCGGATTTTGAAAAGTACAGTTATTTTTCCCTGCAAAAGATCATTCGTAGGTTACAAAAGTATTTTCGCAGAGCAGAGCTATTGGATTGGAATGGAACAGAGATTTCATTTATGGAGCAGGGGAATTATCAAAAATTTATACAGGATGGATTATGGGGAAGCGAAGAAGGCGGATTATGGACAACAGATGACTTTACTTTGTCTGTACGTTTGAAAGAAATAAAAGATATTTGTATCACTTGGGATGGACAGGCTTTTCAAAAGAATTACAAAATCCGTGCGTCTTGTAATGGCAGGGATTTGGGATATGTCAGGATCAATGATGATCAGACACTGGGAAATTTTATAATTGATGAAAATGTTCTGGTTTTGGGTGAAAATACGATTTGTTTTAAAATTGAAAATATTGTTTCTCCATATGAACTGCGTCAGGGCGGTGACAAAAGGCAGCTCGGAATCTTTCTCAGGCATATTACATTATGCGAGGCAGAGTTTGATGATCTTAGCAATACTATGGATCTTTCCTTTTTGCCAGATGGGAATTATGCAGAACATGTACAAGATGGATTATGGGAGAGTGAAAAAGAAGGTATTTGGACAAAGGATCGTTTTGAGATATCCATATCTTTGAAAGAAAGAGATCCTATATCTATCACATGGGATGGTTATCCTTTTCAGCCGGATTATCGTATTCATGTCACATGCAATGGCAATAAGCTTGATGATATTAAAGTCAATCAGGATCAGTCTTTACAGGATACCTTCATAGATGAGAATATGCTGGTTAAAGGGGAAAATAGGATCGAAGTTCAGATTGATCGTACAGTTTCACCGGATCAGTTGCAGCTAAGTGAAGATAAAAGATTGCTTGGTATTTTTCTTCGGCACATTGTATTAAAAAAGAAAGCAAACGATTAGGAGGACGAAATTATGAGCCAATCCAAAGATAAATTTTGGGAATATTTTGATGGAAATCATCATGAATATGTTTCAGAAATCATGGATGCGGAAGCAGAATATTATAAAAGATCAGCTTTGCTGATAAACAGCGATTTGCCGGATTGGGGGGGGGTAGTGCTTGATATTGGAAATGGTGGAATCCTTAACTATGATTATAAAAAGTTAAATAAATTGTTATGCGCGGATATTTATATTTCTGAAAAAATAAAGCAAAAATATCAAAATGTGCCTAATATTGCATTTGCTCAGACAGATATTATGAATATGAAAAACATTAAGGATAATGTCTATGACGCAGTTATCGTTCAAAAAGTGATCCATCATTTGGCTGTACCTTCTTATTTTGAAACGAAGAAAAATGCAGTTCGTGCGCTGAGGGAATGTATTCGTGTTCTAAAGCCTTCAGGAAAGCTTATCATATGCGAATCAACTGTCAACGGGTGGTTTGAATGTTTGGAAGTGATGTTTTTTCCCTTAATGCTAAAAATGTGTGAATTAATGAAGTTCGATAAAGTATATCAATATTCACCAAAATCCCTGGAGAGACTTATTCGTAGTGCCTTAAAAGGAAGAGCAAAAATAGAAAGAATGCAGGATATTGGAGTAGGAAAATATGTTTTATTTTTGGGACGAAAGCTGCCTGCTAAAATACTGCCATGCAGTGTCACCTATTATTTAATTAAGAAAGAATAAAACAGGCAATGGAATAAATTTTAAAACATTTTTTATGAAAGAGAAAGAAGAGCGACATATGAACAAAACATCAAAAATCTACATAGCAGGACACCAGGGAATGGTAGGCTCTGCCATCTTACGTGAACTGCAAAAACAGGGATACGCAAACATCCTGACACGCACGCACAAACAGCTTGACTTGTGCCGGCAGGCGGATGTGGAGGATTTTTTTGCGGGGGAACAGCCGGAATATGTGTTTCTTGCTGCGGCAAAGGTGGGCGGTATACTGGCAAATGAACAGGCGCTGGCGGATTTTATGTATGACAATATGGTACTGGAGATGAATGTGATTCATGCTGCCTGGAAGTGGGGCTGCAAGAAGCTGGAGTTTCTTGGATCTTCTTGCATCTATCCGCGCATGGCGCCGCAGCCGATCAAGGAAAGCAGCCTGCTGACCGGGGCGCTGGAAAAGACGAATGAGGCTTATGCGCTTGCAAAAATAGCGGGGCTAAAATACTGCGAATTTTTGAACAGGCAGTATGGCACGGATTATATTTCGGTTATGCCGACAAATCTGTATGGGAAAAACGATAATTATCATCCGACAAAAAGCCATGTGCTGCCAGCGCTGATCCGCCGGTTTCATGAGGCGAAGCAGGCACAGGAGCCGTTTGTTACCTGCTGGGGTGACGGGAGTGCGCTGCGGGAGTTTTTGTATGTGGATGATCTGGCACAGTTGTGTGTGTATTTGATGAACAATTATTCCGGGAATGAGACGGTAAATGCAGGCACCGGACAGGAAATCTGCATAAAAGAGCTGGCAGAGCTTGTGGCACAGGTAGTTGGCTATCAGGGCGAAATTCGCTGGGATCTGTCAAAACCAAATGGAACACCGCGTAAGCTGCTGGACGTCAGTAAGGCAAGACAGCTTGGATGGGTCTATCAGACGTGCCTGAAAGATGGGATTTTGCTGGCTTATCAGGATTTTTTGGAAAATTACCAGAATTATCAGGATGGGACTGTGCGTGAGAGGGAACGATGAAAAAAGCATTTATTATTGGTGCGGCAGGGTTTGTCGGCAGTTATCTTGCCAAAGAGCTGCGGGAAAATCACGGGATGGAGGTACATGTGTCGAAGCTGCCAGGCGAGCAGCTCAAGATCGCGTATGCGCATGTCCATGACCTTAATATTTTGCAGAAACAAGAGATTGTCAGCCTGTTGTATGAGATACGCCCGGATTGTATTTTCCATCTTGCGGCGCAGAGTTCGGTTGGCGTTGCATGGAAAAATCCGGGGCTTACGGCGGATGTCAATGTAAAGGGCTGTATTTATGTATTGGACGCAGTGCGGGAGCTGTTTTATAAGCCGAAGGTTCTGCTCGTTGGTTCGGGAGAAGAATATGGCAGGATTCGGCTGGAAGAAGTACCGGTTACAGAAGAAAACCATTTGAGGCCGGGCAATATTTATGCAGCGACAAAGGCTTGCCAGAATATGATCGGCAGTATTTATGCACAGGCTTATGATATGGATGTCTTGATGGTGCGCGCGTTTAACCATATCGGGCCGGGACAGGCGCCAATATTTGTAGTTTCTGATTTTTGCAGGCAGGTTGCGCAGATTGAAGCAGGAATGCAAAAGCCTGTGATGTATGTCGGCAATCTTGCGGCAAAGCGGGATTTTACAGATGTGCGGGACGTGGTGCGCGCGTATGCCCTGCTGATTCGGCATGGAAAGGCGGGGGAGACTTACAATGTGGGCAGCGGATATGCATATGCGATCAGGGAAGTACTGGATTTGATTCTGTCTTTGTCGGCGGCCAAGATCCAGATTAAGACAGACCCGAATAAGATTCGTCCGGTGGATGTGCCAGTGGTGGAGGCGGATATTTCGAAGCTGCGCCAGGCGGCAGGATGGAGCCCGCAGATCCCGCTGGTGCAGACATTGCAGGAGACATTGGAAGACTGGAGGGCGAAGATCAATGATGACAGATCAAGGCAATCATAAAACGAGATCAGACCGGGTGCTGCATACGGCGGGAAATTTTGCAAAAAAATATCTGCTGTACGTACAAGAGGCAGGAACGCTGGAAAGCCTGATACCGCATGTATGCAGAAGAAAAAATTTGGATTCTTATCTGATATTTGAAGTGCTGGATGGAAAAGGGAGCATTACTTATGAAGGCAAGAGCTATGAGCTGCATCAGGGGGAGTGCATCTGGATTGACTGCCAGCAGGAATTTACGCATATCAGCAGCAGCGAAATGCCCTGGCAGCTTGCCTGGATTCATTTTAACGGAAATTGTGCCAGGGAGTTTTACGGCATGTTTCGCAAGCGGCATGAGCAGCCGGTGTTTCTGCCTGATGATGGGGCGAAAATACGGCGGATGCTGGAGCAGGTATTGCGGGATGTAAAAGAGCATGTCCCGGAACTGGAAATCCACAGCCTGCTGACGCAACTGGCTGTTTTGTGCATTGGGAAGACAGGCGAAAAGGATCTGCTAAAGGGTGCCAGGGAATATATCAATGCAAATTTAAAGGAAGACAGGCTGGTGCAGATGCTGGAACAGCGGTTTGGCGTTTCCGGGCAGGAACTGGAAGAGATGTTTTTAAGCCGCTTTGGCATCGGGCTTCGGGACTATATTTTAAGCCGGAGGTTTAATGCTGCAAAAGAGCAGCTTCGCTTTACGATACTGCCGGTTACGGAAGTGATCAGGGAATCCGGGATTGGGAATGAGGATTTGTTTTACCGGCTGTTTCAGGAGTATGAAAATATGCGTCCGCAGGAATATCGGGAAAAATGGGCGCAGTGGATGAAAGATTAATCAGATTGCATAATTGAGGGAGAGTTGCTTGCGATGAATAAAAAAGCGTTGATTACAGGTGTGACAGGCCAGGATGGAAGCTATCTGGCGGAACTGCTTTTAGAGAAAAACTATGAAGTTCATGGAATGGTACGACGTTCTTCGATAGAAAAGATGGAACGAATCGAGCATATCAAAGACAGGCTGCACCTGCATTATGGTGATCTTGCGGATTCTATGAGCCTTGTAAAAGTGATTGGAACCGTTATGCCGGATGAGATTTACAACCTGGCGGCACAGTCGCATGTGCAGGTGAGCTTTGACGTGCCGGAATATACGGCGGATGTCGCGGCTGTCGGCGTGCTGCGCGTACTAGAGGCGGTGCGTGCCTGCGGGCTGGAAAAAAAGTGCAGGATCTATCAGGCGTCTACTTCAGAGCTGTTTGGAAAAGTGGAGGAGGTTCCGCAAAATGAGGATACGCCGTTTCACCCATACAGTCCTTATGCGGCTGCAAAGCAGTATGGGTATTGGATTGTCAAAGAATACCGGGAAGCTTACGGCATGTTCTGCTGTTCTGGAATATTATTTAACCATGAATCGGAACGGCGCGGCGAGACCTTTGTAACGAGAAAAATTTCTTTGGCGGCGGCAAGGATTGCAAAGGGCAGGCAGAAGAAGCTGTATCTTGGAAATTTGTCATCCCTTAGGGACTGGGGATATGCGAAGGATTATGTGGAATGCATGTGGATGATTTTGCAGCATAAGCAGCCGGAAGACTTTGTAATTGCGACCGGTGAGCAGCATTCTGTTAGAGAGTTTTGTGAATATGCGTTCAAAGAGGCGGGCATCGAATTGGAATTTAAGGGAGAAGGGCTTTCTGAGGTCGGTATTCACCGAGGGACAGGCGAGGTGTTAATCGAGGTATCCCCGGAATTTTACCGTCCGACAGATGTGGTAAATCTCTGGGGGAATCCGCAGAAGGCAAAGGACAAGCTGGGCTGGAACCCGACAAAGACGAGTTTTCAGGAGCTGGTCAGAAAAATGGTGCGCCATGACCTTGCTTGTAATTGAATGACCAAGGCGCCTTGACTTGCGGGCATATTTAAGATAAAATACACCCACAAGGAGAAAAAAAGAAAAAATGAAGGCAATTTGGATCAATAAAAAAATCATACAGTCTGTCCTTGCCGCCTGCGCAGTCTGCTGCCTTTTCGTGGCGGCAAAAAAAGCAGACCAGGCGGGCAGTGTGCGGATTCAGGAGGAGACCGTTACAATTTCTGGTATCCGCAGGGATTATCGTATGCTGCTGATTGCGGATACGCATATCAGCCTGTGCGATGCGCGTGACCCTGCGCTGTTAAAAAAGGCACAGGCACGCAGGGAAGCGTTTGAGCGGGAGAGCGGGAAGAACGCGGTGCGTACGTTTCATAACCTGGTGACGGAATCGGTGGAGGGCAAGGATGACCTTACGATATTTGCGGGGGATATTACGGACTCTGCGATGTATGCGTCGGTTGATTTTGTGCAGAAAGAGATTGAGCGCCTGGAACATCCGTATTTGTATGTGACCGGCAACCATGATTTTGAATATGGAGAAGAATATTTTTCCAAAAAGGCGTATCGGAAATATTTTCCACGGCTGTTTCCGCTGACAAAGACGACGGAGCAGTATACGTTAATGGAATACGATGACCTGATTGTGGCGGGGATCAATGATAAAAACAACCAGTTTGACAAAAAGGCGGTGCAGGCGCTGCTGCCGTATTTAAAAGGGACGAAGCCTGTGATCTTAGTGATGCATGTGCCGCTGCAGCCCCAGTATGAACATTCCGCGCTGGAGCAGCAGGCGGATGCAGTCTGGGGATTGTCCAATGCGGGCAGGTGCCGGGTGCTGCTGGGTGAGACGGCATGTAAGCCAAACAAGACGACGCAGAAGCTTCTGGATGCGGTATTTGCTGCGGACAGCCCGGTTGCGGCGGTGTTTGCCGGGCATATTCACTTTTATAACCGCAGTATGGTGAATGAACAGTCTACGCAGCTTGTAACGGGCGCCGGGTATTATGGAGACGCAGTCAGGATTTTTGTGCAGGCGGAAAATGCGCAGGCTGCAAAATAAAAAGAGGATATACAAAGAAGAAGATCCGCATTGGCAGGAGGATTCCATCTGCCTTTATGCGGATCTGTTTGATGAGTTAGAGTTATACCCGCTGTTTCAAAAAGCGGTGCCGCAGTTTGATTATTATGGCACGACCGAGGTGTCTAGGAAGCAGTGGCAGGCACTGTATCAGTTTGCCCGGCTTGGAGTTTCATGTTTCCTCACGGGTATCCAAAGCTCGCAGAACAGCCCGCTTTCCCCTTTTTCATAGTAGATTTCAAAGTCGGTATCGTTTGTTTGCTCATAGCCGGTCTGCGGCACAAATTCCTTGTAAAATCTGCTCCATGTCTCACCCAGGCAGTCGCCGTCAGGACCAAAACAGGAAAATACGGCATAATCAGCAGGCGTTGTTTCCCAGATGGAGTAGCCATCGCTGCAAAATTGCTCCAGCTTCGCAGTATCCGTATCTTCGTCAATCAGAATACCGATGCCATAACGGAAATGCGTTTCGCCTTCTCTGACAGGGCTGCATATGCCGTACAAATCTCTTTTTCCAGCAGCGCGAAGCAGTTTCATAGGCTCGATCCGGTTTTTTTCAGAGCATTCTGTCCAAAAATCCGGGATGCTGTGGTCGCTGTCGTCATTGATGATTTCATTTGGAAACGATTTTGCCAGTGTAAGAAACCGCTGGTTTTCTTTGTGTTCTATTTTGTAGTCCATAATATTACCACCTTCCAGTATGATTTTTATGACAAATGGATGAAACAAATGAAGCTTGGTGCCTTTTCGTTTTGCCTGCCTTGGGGTGACACCGTGAAACCGCGAAAAAGCTTTGGAAAAGCTTTCCGGCGACTCGTACCTGTACTTATAGGCGACGTCGATCACCGAATGGGATGTTGTCTGTAGCTCGATAGCCGCCAGTGTAAGGCGCCGTTTCCGAATGTATTCATTCGCGGTCATCCCGGTGATAAAGCTGAACGTCCGGTGAAAATTATAGTTTGACATATGCACGCTTTTTGCGGCGTCTGCATAGGTGATGTTTTCACAAATATGTTCTTCCATAAAGCAGATTGCCTGCTGAATAAGCTGTATTGACATTGTTTCGTCCTCCTTGTGTCTATGATGATATCGCATTGTGACAGAAAAATCCTGTCCGGGCTTGCACGAATTTGTCTGGAAGGGGGTGCTTTTGTTTTCTGTTGTATATGATATCATAAGAGCATTTTTTAGAAAAGAGGGGCTTGTTGCTTGATGTTGCAGCCTTTTGGGAAAGGGACGCCGGGAGAGGGGATGGGTACGCCCTGGCTGGTTATCGCAAGTTCTGCAAAGTTTTTAACGAACAGACAAAACAGCATGGAATGACACGAAAGGCAGCTACGGAAACAATTCGCATATGCAGGGACAGAAATGTTTTAAGGGAATAACCACACAACTCCTTTTGCAACGTCTCCACACAACAGCAAAAATTTTTTTAGTAAAATTGCAATGTTTTATTTACAAAAATGAAATAATCATGTACAATGATAACAATTGGAAGCCGAGGCAGTTATTGTATGGTGAAAAATGTCAATAAATGTCTGGCTTCGAAGACAGCAGAAATTTGTGCATCTGCGATACATAGGGATGTTTTGCAGGATGTGCTCTCGACTGCGCAAGATTAAAAGGGATAGAAAAGGAGATAAAAAATGGGTAAAGAAATGATTGCTATGCTTCTTGCCGGTGGACAGGGCTCCCGCCTTTATGCGTTGACCCAGAAGCTGGCAAAACCTGCGGTTCCATTTGGCGGCAAATATCGTATTATTGATTTCCCGCTGTCAAACTGCGTTAACTCAGGGATTGATACGGTAGGTATTTTAACACAGTACCAGCCGCTGGTGCTGAATGAGTATATTGGAAATGGACAGCCTTGGGACCTTGACCGTTTATACGGCGGTGTTCACGTACTTCCTCCATATCAGCAGGCAACAGGTTCTGACTGGTATAAAGGTACTGCAAATGCGATCTATCAGAATATTTCATTTATAGACCGTTATGATCCGAAATATGTGATTATTTTGTCCGGCGACCAGATCTGCAAGCAGGATTACAGTGATTTTCTGCGCTTCCATAAGGAAAAAGGAGCAGAATTCAGCGTAGCCGTTATGGAAGTGCCTTGGGAAGAGGCTTCCAGGTTCGGGCTTATGGTTGCGGATGAAAATGACAAGATTACAGAATTCCAGGAAAAACCAAAGGAGCCGAAGTCAAACCTGGCATCGATGGGTATTTATATTTTCAATTGGGATATTCTGCGCAAATATCTGATCGAAGACGAGGAAGACCCAAATTCTGAAAATGACTTTGGAAATAACATTATTCCAAACCTGTTAAAAGACCAGCGGAATATGTACGCATACCATTTCGACGGCTACTGGAAAGACGTCGGAACGATTTCTTCCTTATGGGAAGCAAATATGGAAGTACTCGATCCAGAACACAGCGGGATCAACCTGTTTGACGAAAAATGGAAAGTATACAGCCGCAACAGCGGTATGACCGGGCACAAGATCAATCCAGGCGCTTACGTGGAAAATTCGATGATTACAGACGGCTGTAATATATCCGGCAGTGTGAAGCATTCGATTTTATTTGCAGGCGTAAAGATCGAAGAAGGTGCAGAAGTAGAAGACGCAGTCGTTATGGGCGGTACGCTCATCAAAGCTGGTGCGAAGGTAAAACACTGCATCGTAGCAGAAAATGTAGTGATCGGTAATAATGCAGTTGTCGGACAGATGCCAGAAGGCGATGAATCAGGCGTAGCAACGGTTGGTTCGGGCGTTTATGTCGGCGACAATGCTGTGATCGGACCAAACGCTATGGTCAGTGACAATGTAAAGGATGGTGATAAACAATGATAAATACCAATACGAACGCACTGGGCATTATTTTCCCAAATGTATATGATGAGCTTGTATCTGAATTAACAAATGAACGGCTGATGGCATCCATTCCATTTGCAAGCCGTTACCGTATGATCGATTTCGTATTGTCAAGCATGGTAAACTGCGGAATTGACAATATTACTGTATTAGTGCGTGAAAATTATTTCTCACTGCTCGATCACTTAGGCTCCGGCCGTGAATGGGATTTGAGCCGTAAAAACGGGGGGTTGAATATATTCCCGCCGTTCGCACAGAAAAACACGGGCATTTACAGCGGAAAAGTCGGCATGATTGCCAGTGTCCTTGGATTTTTAAAATCCCAGAAAGAAAAATATGTCATTATGGCAGACGCAAATATTGCGTTCAATTTTGATTTTAAAGCATTGTTAAAAGAACATATCGCAAGCGGAGCAGATGTAACAGCCGTATACGCAAAGGAAGAGCTGCCGTCTGGCCTGCGCAAATCGGACGATCTGCGCAAAGCGATGTACTATACGCTGGATTTTGAAGATAACCACAACCGTGTCAATAAGATCCATATCAATTCACAGGAGACGGGCGTACAGAACTACTCCATGAATATTTATGTATTTGAGCGCGAGCAGTTGATTAAGATGGTAAACGAGGCATTTATCGGCGGCGGCGTATACTTAGAGCGTGATATCCTGCTTCCAAGGCTAAATGAGCTGAATATCCAGGGCTATGAATATCAGGAATACATTGCCCGCATTACAGATCTTAAGAGCTACTTCGATGAAAATATGAGACTGTTGGATGATGTGAACCTGTCCGCATTGTTTGAGAAGAACTCGATTTATACAAAGATCCGTGACGACAACCCGACACGTTATGTCAATGGCGCTTCTGCGAAAAATGTAATGGTAGCAGACGGCTGCGTGATCGAGGGCGAGATTGAAAACTGCATTCTCTTTAGAGGGGTAAAAATCGGCAAAGGCGCAAAAGTGCGCAATGCAATTTTAATGCAGGATACAGTTATTGAGCCAGGCGTAGATGCAGAATATATTATTACGGATAAGAAAGTAACCGTAACAGAAGGAAAAGAATTAAAAGGAACAGATACCTTCCCGATCTTTGTGGCAAAGAGACAGGTTGTATAGGATTGGATTGTTTGGCGGCATTGGCTATTATGGCTGGTGCCGCTTTTTTGTCAGGACTTTATTTATGGAAGATTTTATAAAAAAGGAGAGAAGAGGATGCGAAAGCAAAAAAACAGGAAGATTACAGTTACTGCGTTCGAGTGTAAAAGAGGCCGCTTAACGATCCGCGGCACGCAGTACCTGCCTGCGGGCACAAAGCTTCCGATAGCGATTGTAAGCCACGGCTTTATGGCAAATCAGGATACGGTGCGCCAGTACGCCAAAAAGCTGGCAAAGCTTGGCTATGCCGCGTACTGCTTTGACTTTTGCGGCGGCTGTGTAATCAAAGGAAAAAGCGACGGAAAGACGACGGAAATGTCGGTATTGACAGAAGTAAAGGATCTGGAAGCTGTGATACAGTATGCAAAAAGTATGCCGTACTGTGATGCAGGCAGGATTGTTTTGATGGGGTGCAGCCAGGGAGGGCTGGTGTCGGCGCTTACAGCGGCAAAGCACAGCGACATCGTTTCCAAGCTGATTTTATTTTATCCGGCAGTCTGCATTCCTTATGATGCCAGGCGTGGAAAGATGCTGCTCGCGGAATTTGACCCAAAGAAGATCCCGGACCGGTTTCGCTGCGGCGCGATGAAGCTTGGCAGATGCTATGTGGAGGATGTCATCCGTATGAATCCTTACTGTGAGATCCTGGGATTTTCCGGCGATGTGCTGCTTGTACATGGGACGAAGGATAAGATTGTGGATCTTAAATATGTGAAAAAGGCGTATGCGGTTTATAAAAAAGAAACGATCGAAAAAAAGCTTGACCGGAAAGTGGAGCTGCATATTATAAAAAACGCAAAGCACGGATTTTCTAAAAAGTGTGACCGGGTTGCAGCGGGGTATATAGAACAGTTTTGTGATTTGCATTGACGAACGAATTTTTTTGTTATATGCTTTTGGAAAAAGCGGCTGAGGAGGTGGGACGCACGTATGCCAAGAACAGTGGCGATCGGGGTGCAGGATTTTGGAAAAATCATAAAAAACCACAGCTTTTATATTGACAAAACAAAGTTTATTAAAGAGTGGTGGGAGAACCATGACGACGTCACCCTGCTTACCCGTCCAAGGAGATTTGGAAAAACGCTGACGATGAGCATGGTCGATTATTTTTTTTCTGTAAAATATGCCAAAGAAAGCGGTTTATTTGAACATCTGAATATCTGGAATGAAGAAACATATAAGAAGATGCACGGGAGTTATCCGGTTCTTTTTATCAGCTTTGCAGAGGTAAAGGAGACCTCTTATATACAGACGAGGAAAAAAATATGCTATATTATTAAAGAATTGTATCAGCAGTATGATTTTCTGCTGGAAAACGATTTGCTCAGCGAAGCGGAAAAGATGGAGTTTCAAAATATTTCTCCTGATATGGAAGACTATGTGGCGTCCGGCTCCATAAAAGCATTGTGCAAATATATTTCTCGCTATTATCATAAAAAAGTGATTCTTTTGCTGGATGAATATGATACGCCGATGCAGGAAGCATATCGGAATGGATTCTGGAGGGAACAGGTTTCTTTTATCAGAGGGATTTTTAATGCTGCATTTAAGACGAACCCTTACCTGGAGCGGGCAATTATGACAGGCATTACAAGAGTGAGCAAGGAGTCTGTATTTTCGGATTTGAATAACCTTGAAGTAGTTACTACTACTTCTCAAAAATATAAGGACTGTTTTGGATTTACACAAGACGAGGTATCTGCCGCCCTGGATGAGTTTGGGCTGTCAGAAAACAGGCAGATGGTAAAAAACTGGTATGATGGATTTACATTTGGAGACCAGACCGATCTTTATAATCCGTGGTCAATTTTGAATTATCTGGATAAAAAGCGGTTTTCCGCTTACTGGGCAAATTCGAGTTCAAACAGCCTGGCAGGAGAACTGGTTCGCGGCGCAAGCAAAGAACTCAAAGCAGATTTTGAAAGCCTGCTGCAAGGCAAAGCAATCGTAGCGCAGATGGACGAGCAGATTGTTTATGACCAGCTCGATGAGGATGAACAGGCAGTCTGGAGCTTTCTGCTTGCCGGCGGATATTTGAAAGTAAAGCAGTTTTTGCCTTATATGTCTGACTTTGGGGAGTGGAGAGAGGAATATCATTTGCAGCTTACGAACTTTGAGGTAAAGGTGATGTTTCACAATATGATCCGAAAATGGTTTCAGGGGGCTTCCCGCGGCTATCCTGATTTTATCAAAGCGCTGCTTTCAGGAGATCTTGGGGCAATGAATACTTATATGAACAAGGTTGCCCTAAGCAGCTTTAGCTACTTTGATACAGGAAAACACGCGTCTGTTGCGGAACCAGAGAGGTTTTATCATGGATTTGTGCTTGGGCTTTTGGTGGAACTGGCTGACCGGTATGTGCTCACGTCAAACAGGGAGAGCGGATTTGGAAGATACGATGTGATGTTAGAGCCTAGAAACCGGGAAGAAGACGGCATTATTTTAGAGTTTAAGGTACAAGACCATAGGATAGAAAAAGAACTTTCCGATACTGCAAAAAGCGCATTGCAGCAGATTGAACAAAAAAAGTATGCGCAGGCGCTTATAGAAAAAGGAATTTCTGAAAAGAGCATTCGCAAATATGGGTTTGCATTTTGCGGGAAAAAAGTTTTGATTGAAGGGAACTGAATTGTCAAATTTTTAACAGTTCTTGTATATTTCACCAACAAGGTTTATAATATTGCTCAATAAATATTGAAGTATAAAGGAGAAAGAACATGAAGGTATTAGTAATTAACTGCGGCAGCTCTTCCTTGAAATACCAGGTGATTGATTCTACTACAGAAGGCGTGCTTGCCAAAGGTTTGTGCGAGCGGATCGGCATTGACGGCAGGCTGGTGTATCAGCCAGCAGGCGGAGAAAAGGAAATCGAAGAGGCGGCGATGCCGACGCATAAGCAGGCGATCCAGATGGTGATTGACGCGTTAATAAATGAGAAGACAGGCATTATCAAAAGCCTTGAGGAGATCGGGGCTGTCGGGCACAGGATCGTGCATGGCGGTGAAAAATTTGCAGCTTCTGCGATGATTACAGATGAGATGATCCAGGCTGTGGAAGCCTGTTCGGATCTGGCGCCGCTGCATAATCCTGCAAACCTGATCGGCGTGCGCGCGTGCAAGGAATTAATGCCGGATACGCCGATGGTGGGCGTGTTTGATACGGCGTTTCATCAGACGATGCCAAAAGAGGCGTACTTGTACGGCGTTCCATATGCGTATTATGAGAACTACGCGGTGCGCAAATACGGATTCCACGGCACGAGCCACAGCTATGTGTCTAAACGTGCGGCGGCAATTTTGGACAAGCCGTATGAGTCATTAAAGACGATTGTATGCCATCTTGGAAACGGCGCTTCGGTCTGCGCAGTGAAAAATGGAAAGTCAGTAGATACCTCGATGGGGCTTTCTCCATTAGAGGGGCTTGTGATGGGCACGCGGTCTGGTGATATTGACCCTTCTGCGGTAGAGTATATTGCGAAAAAAGAAAACCTGGATTTAGCGGGCGTATTAAATGTCTTAAATAAGAAGTCCGGGGTCATGGGCTTGTCCGGTGTTTCTTCCGACTTTAGAGACCTCGAAGAAGCAGAAAAAGCCGGAAACGAACGCGCGGCAACCGCGCAGCAGGTGTTTAATTACCGTGTGCTGAAATATATCGGCGCTTATGCGGCAGCGATGAACGGCGTGGACTGCATCTGCTTTACGGCGGGCGTCGGTGAAAATAACGGTGTGATCCGCAAACAGATCTGCGACAGCCTTTCATTTTTAGGCATTCAGATTGACGATCAGGAAAACAGCAAGCGTGGAGAAGAGACGATTGTCTCTACGCCGGATTCCAAAGTGAAGGTGCTTGTGATCCCTACGAACGAAGAGCTTGCGATTGCAAGAGAGACGGTTGCGCTGGTGCAGGGCTGACAGACAAAAATTAATTTGTTTTTCTTATTGACAAATAAATCACAGTTGGTTATACTTTTTTCGTGTATGTTTGAAAAAACAGGCAAAAAGGATAGGAGGCGCCATGATTTTAGACCTTTCAGCGTTGTGCTTCACGGCAAACGCACAAGAGGAGAGAAAAGTGCATATCGATCTGGATGCAGTGGAATCTAAAATGGGGACTTTTCCGATTGCCAAAAAAGAACCATTCACCTTGCATCTGAAGAACGTGGAGAACAGGCGGCTGCTGATCCAGGGGGAAACAGATGTAACGATATCCGTTCCATGTGACAGGTGCCTGGCTTCTGTTTCAGTCTGCCTGCATCTGGTCATTGAAAAAAACCTGAAAGTCTCCGAAGACGAGGATGCTGTGAAGGACGATGACAGTTTGGAACAACTGGAATATATGAATGGCTGTCAGCTTGACGCAGACCGGCTTGTATACGGGGAGATCCTGCTTGCATGGCCGGCAAAGGTGCTGTGCGCGAAAGACTGTAAAGGAATCTGTGCCAAATGCGGCGCAAATCTAAACGAGACAGACTGCGGCTGCGACAGGACAGTGCCAGACCCGCGGATGGCGGCATTTCAAGATGTGTTTAACAAGTTTAAGGAGGTGTAAGCAGATGTCTATTTGTCCAAAAAATAAAACTTCTAAGAGCAGAAGAGATAAAAGAAGAGCAAACTGGAAAATGACGGCTCCTACATTAGTAAAATGCAGTAAATGTGGAGAGCTTATGGTACCGCACCGTGTATGCAAAAATTGCGGCACATACAACAAAAAAGAGATCATTGCGGTGGATTAATGGCAGGAAAGACTTTACAGACACTTTGCGCAGCTTTGTAACAAGGCTTTTGCACAGAAGATGTAAAGTCTTTTTTTGCGTTATACGCACAGGGCGGGGAGGAAAGCAGGATGCAATTACAATATCGAAAATTAACCGAAAAAGACCTGGAGGCATTTATCGCCATTCGAATCAGCCAGCTTCGGGAAGAAGGGGCGACAGAACACATTGATTAAACGCCTGTACTTTTGGACTATTACCGCAGGCATCTAGCGGACGCTACCTTTGTGTCCTGGCTTGCCGCGCACGGGGATCAGATCATTGCGACAAGCGCGATTTCTTTTGTGGAGAAGCCGCCTACGTTTGGATGCCCAAGCGGGAAAACAGGCATACTTTCCAGCATGTTTACCGATCCTGCATACCGCAGGCGGGGCATCGCAAAAGAGCTTTTGTCGCGGATTGCAGAGGAAGCAAGGGCGTATGGGTGCGGCAGTATCTGGATTACCGCCTCAGATATGGGAGTCTTTTTATATACTGCTTTTGGGTTTACCCAAAACGGAAATTTTATGGAATATAAAATTTAGTTTTGTATACGTAAGTGATTTGAATTTTGTGTTGATTTATAGAAAGACATATAGTATATTGTAAATGATTTGTTACCAGTGTATGGAAGGCATACACGGCTTAAAAAACTACGGGCAGTCACTGCGAACATAGGTAGGAAAACAGGAGGGCATTATGAGTACAAATGTCAGAGTAGTCGTCGATGCGATGGGCGGAGACCATGCGCCAGGGGAGATTGTAAAAGGGGCGCTGCAGGCGTTAGAGGCGCAGAAAAATCTAACGCTGGTTCTCGTCGGGCGCAAAAAGCCGCTGGAAGCAGAGCTTCGGAAGTATCCGTATGACAAAAGCCGTGTGGAAGCTGTATTTGCCGAAGAAGTGATTGAGATGGCGGAGCCGCCGGTAGCGGCGATTCGAAAGAAAAAGGATTCTTCGATTGTCGTCGGGTTAAATATGGTAAAGCGCGGGGAAGCAGACGCTTTTGTATCGGCAGGCAGCACCGGGGCTGTCCTGGCTGGCGGCCAGTTGATCGTAGGCAGGATGAAAGGGGTGGAGCGTCCGCCGTTAGCACCGCTGATCCCTACGGCAAAGGGCGTGTCGCTGCTGATTGACTGCGGCGCAAATGTAGACGCCAGGGCGTCGCAGCTCGTGCAGTTTGCAAAAATGGGGTCGATTTATATGGAGCGGGTGGTCGGGGTGAAAAAACCGCGTGTCGCCATCGTCAATATCGGGGCAGAAGAAGAAAAAGGCAATGCGCTTGTAAAAGAGGCGATGCCGCTGCTTAAGGCATGTAGCGATCTTCATTTTATCGGCAGCATCGAAGCACGGGAGATTCCGTTTGGAGCAGCGGATGTCATTGTGTGCGAGGCGTTTGTAGGGAATGTCATTTTAAAGCTGTATGAAGGAACCAGCTCCATGCTGCTTTCGCAGGTAAAAAAGACGCTGATGAGCTCGGTGCGGACAAAGCTCGGCGCGCTTTTGATTAAGCCGGCGCTGAAAAAGACATTAAAGGGCTTTGACGCTTCCCAGTATGGCGGGGCGCCGATGCTCGGGCTGAAAGGGCTTGTTGTAAAGACCCACGGCAGCTCGAACGCGTCAGAAGTAAAACAATCTGTGATTCAGTGCGTGAATTTTTCCAAACAAAAGATAAACGAAAAAATCAGCCGCCAGTTCAATAACGCGGCAGCGCCTGCGTCACAGCAGTCCAAATAGAGCAAAATGATAAAGGAGGTAGAAAGCATTATGGAATTCGAGAAGATCAAAAAAATCATTGCAGAAGTGTTAAACGTGGATGAAGAAGAGATCACGATGGATACAACTTTTGTCGATGACCTTGGTGCCGATTCTCTGGATGTATTTCAGATTATTATGGGCATCGAAGAAGAATTTGATATCGAGATCGCCAATGAAGAAGCAGAAAAGATCGCGACTGTCGGCGATGCTGTAGAACAGATTAAAAATGCATTAAACTGATGGAAAAGGGGTGTTTTGAGACGATCGCTGTTGTTTTAAAACACCCTTGTTCACGGAAAGCGAGGAAAGCATGAGAAAACAGTTGGAGTTTCAGCAGGTGATAGGCTATGAGTTTAAACAGGCGGGGCTGTTGCAGCAGGCGCTGACACACAGCTCTTACGCAAATGAAAAGCGGATGAAGCGCCATTCAGATAACGAACGGCTGGAGTTTTTGGGAGACGCGGTGCTTGAGATTGTTGCGAGCGAATATTTGTACAACAATTTTCCGCAGATGCCTGAAGGGGAGCTGACAAAGCTGCGGGCAAGCCTGGTATGCGAGCCGACGCTTGCTTATTGCACAAAGGAGCTGCATCTTGGCGATTTTCTGCTGCTTGGAAGAGGGGAAGACCGTACAGGCGGCAGAAAGCGCAGCTCGATCTTATCCGATGCGTTAGAAGCGGTGATCGGCGCGATTTATCTGGATGGTGGTTTTGCTAGTGCAAAAGAGTTTATCCTGAAATTTATCCTGACGGATATCGAGCATAAGCAGCTCTTTTATGATAGCAAGACTATCTTACAGGAAACGGTTCAGGGACGCGGCATTGGCGCGATGGACTATAAGCTCGCGGGAGAGAGCGGGCCAGACCACGACAAAAAATTTGAGGTAGAGCTTTGGATCGGGGGTAAAAAGACAAGCACCGGGGAAGGGCATACGAAAAAAGCGGCAGAACAGGAGGCGGCATACAAAGCGCTGATCAAGCTTCATGCAGCAGAGGCAAAAAGGCAGCAGTAGGCGGAGGAAAGAATGTATTTAAAGAGCATAGAGGTGCATGGCTTTAAGTCTTTTGCAAATAAGATCGTGTTTGAGTTCCACAACGGGATTACGGGCATTGTAGGCCCTAACGGAAGCGGAAAAAGCAATGTGGCGGACGCGGTGCGCTGGGTGCTGGGAGAACAGAGCGCCAAACAGCTACGCGGCGCCAGTATGCAGGACGTGATTTTTGCCGGGACGGAAAACCGCAGGCCGGTCAGCTATGCATATGTTTCGATTACGCTGGATAACGCAGACCATGTGCTTCCGGTGGAGTATGAAGAGGTTACGGTCGCAAGGCGCGTGTACCGCTCTGGAGAAAGCGAATATTTGCTAAACGGCAGCTCGTGCAGGTTAAAAGATGTGGCGGAGCTGTTTTACGATACGGGAATCGGCAAGGAAGGCTATTCGATTATCGGGCAGGGGCAGATTGAACGCATCTTAAGCGGCAGGCCGGAGGAACGCAGAGAGCTGTTTGACGAGGCGGCGGGCATTGTCAAGTTTAAGCGCAGAAAGGCGGCTACCCAAAAGAAGCTGGAGCATGAGCGGGAAAATATGGTGCGTATCCACGATATTTTAACCGAGCTTGAGCGCCAGGTGCTCCCGCTGGAGAAACAGGCAGAAAAAGCAAAGGCGTATATTAAGAAAAAAGAAGAACTCAAAGTGATGGAAGTCAACCTGTTTTTGTTGGATATGGAGCAAAACGAAATCCAAAGCAGGCAGACGGCAGAAACGTACGACATTACCGACGCGCAGTTAAAAGAGACGCAGGCGCAGCTAGAGCAGGCGCGGGAGGAATACGAACGGCTGTCCAGGCTGTTAGAGCAGGCAGAAGCAGAGATCACGGCGATCAGGGACAGGATCAGCGGGGCGGCAGTATTAAAAGGCAGGCTGGAAGGCGAGGTCAACGTCCTGCGCGAACAGATCCATTCGGCGCAGATGTCGCAGGAGCATTACCAAAACCGCAAGGAAGCGATAGAAAAAGACAGCGGCAAAAGGCGTGCGGACAGGCAGCAGTATGAAGCCGAAAAGTCCGCGTTGGATACACAGGCAGAAGAGGTAATGCAAAAGCGGCAGCAGGCGCAGGAACGCTTTGATCAGGTGCGCGCACGCATTGCATTGTGCAACGAGACGATCGAACGCGGCAAAAATGAGATTATTGAACTGCTAAATCAAAAAGGCTCGGTAAAGGGCCAGCAGCAGCGGTTTGACATGATGCTGGAGCAGGCGAATATCCGAAACGCACAGCTTAACCAGCGCAAGCTGCGCGCGATGAGCGAGGAGGCGGATCTTGCGTCGGTCATTCAAAAAAACGAGCAGATGCTGTTTGCGCTTGAGGAACGCATGGAGCAGATGCAGGAGGCGGAGCAGGATTTTCAGGACAGGCGCAAAAAAGCGCGCCAGGGCATGGATCAGGCGCGCAGCGACCTGGAGCAGACGGCGGCGCAGTTTCATAAGACGCATTCCAGGCTGGAAACGCTGCGCAATATCGCCGAACGCTATGACGGATATGGCGGCAGCATCCGCCGCGTTATGGAGCAGAAAGAAAAAGAGCCCGGCATCCACGGCGTTGTGGCGGATCTTTTAACAGTCGAAAAAAAGTACGAAACGGCAATCGAGACGGCGCTTGGCGGCAGCATCCAGAATATCGTGACAAAAGACGAGGGAACAGCCAAACGGATCGTGCAGTTTTTAAAAGAAAATAAATACGGGCGGGCGACCTTTTTGCCGCTGACAAGCGTGAACGGGCGAAAGCAGGGTTATAACGAGCGCGCATTGGACGCAGAGGGCGTGATTGGCATGGCGAATACGCTCGTAAAGGCGGAGCCGCAGTACGATGGCGTGATGGCATATCTGCTTGGGCGCATCTTTGTCGTAGACCAGATCGACCATGCCGTTGCACTCGCGCGGGAATACCATTATTCGCTTAATATCGTGACGCTAGAAGGCGAACACCTGCTGCCGGGCGGTTCGATTTCCGGCGGCGCGTTTAAAAACAGCAGCAACCTGCTTGGGCGCAAACGGGAGATCGATGAGCTAAAGGCGCAGGAACAGGATCTTCTTGATCAAAGAAAGCGCCTGGAAGACAAGATCCGGGAATACGAGTCTATGCAGCAGCTTCTGCGCAAGGAGCAGGAAAAAAACCAGGAAGTGATGCAGCAGGCATATTTAGAGCACAATACGGCAAAGCTGAACTTAGAGCGCGTGCTTTTGCAAAAGCAGGAAAGCGGCAAGGCAGCAGCATCCCTGGCGGCAGAGACAAAGGAGATCGAACAGCAAAAGCAGCAGATCGGACAAGAGTGCAGCAAGATTGCCGCACAGCTTAAGGAGCTGGCAGACAAAGAAAGCAGGATCAAGGAGCAGACGCAGACAGCGCAAAAGGAGCTGGAGGAGCATTTAAAATCCGAACAGGAATATACAAAAGGGCTGTCTGAGATCCAGGTGGAAGAGGCGGCGTTAAAGCAGCAGGCAGGGTTTGTCCAGGAAAATATCAGGCGTACCGATGAAGAGCTGCAAAAGCTGGAAAAAGAGATGTCCGACCTGTTAAGCGGTGCGAAAGACGCGGATGCAGACGTTACGCAAAAAGAGCTGGAGATTGAAAAGCTCCGCCAAAGAATCGCGGAGTCGGAAACTAAAAACGCGGCAGACGAAACGGAGCTGGAAGAAGAGCAAAAGCGCAGGGAAGCAATGACGGCGCGCCAAAAAGGTTTTTTTGTAAAACAAGAAGAGCTGTCTGAACATAAAAATGTGCTGGACAAAGAGATTTTCCGCCTGCTTTCACAAAAGGAAAAGCTGGAAGAGGCAAAGGAATCCCAGACAAACTATATGTGGAGCGAATACGAGCTGACGCCGCATCATGCGCTGAATCTGCGGGATACGCGCTACGCCGACCCGTCCAAAACGAAAAGCCATATCCGGGAGACAAAAGAAGAGATCCGAAAGCTGGGAGACGTCAATGTCAACGCCATCGAGGAATACAAAGAGGTTTCACAGCGCTATGGATTTTTAAAGACACAGCACGACGATCTGATCCAGGCTGAGCAGACGCTGCTTGGTATTATTGAAGAGTTAGACACCGGGATGCGCCGGCAGTTTGCGGAAAAATTTGCAGAGATCCAGCGGGAATTTGACAAGGCGTTCAAGCAGCTATTCGGTGGCGGGAAGGGCACGCTGGAGCTTGCGGAAGATGAGGAGATTTTGGAATGCGGGATCAGCATTATCGCCCATCCGCCAGGCAAAAAGCTCCAGAATATGATGCAGCTTTCCGGCGGGGAGAAAGCGCTGACCGCGATCGCACTGCTGTTTGCCATCCAGAATCTAAAGCCGTCGCCGTTCTGCCTGCTGGATGAGATCGAAGCGGCGCTTGATGACAGCAATGTAGACCGTTTTGCAAAATATTTGCATAAGCTGACCAAAAATACACAGTTTATCGTAATCACGCACAGGCGCGGCACAATGACCGCGGCAGACCGCTTATACGGCATTACGATGCAGGAAAAAGGCGTTTCCACGCTTGTATCGGTCAGCTTAATCGAAAATGACTTAAGCTAAATGCAGGTGTATTGCCAGGAGGAATTTATGGGAGAAAAAAAAGGGTTTTTTAAACGCCTTGTAGAGGGGCTTACTAAGACAAGGGATAATATTGCAGCGGGCATCGACGCGGTATTTTCGGGATTTTCCAAAATAGACGAAGAATTTTATGAAGAAATCGAAGAGATCCTTGTGATGGGCGACTTAGGCGTAAGGGCGACAGAGTCGATTCTTGAAAGCTTAAAGCAAAAGGTCAAAGAGCAGCATATCAAAGACCCGGCAGAATGCAAGGAGCTGTTAATCAACAGCATCAAGGAACAGATGGAAGTCGGGGAGACTGCTTACCGGTTTGAAGAGGAGCGCGCCGTCGTGCTTGTCATCGGCGTCAACGGCGTCGGCAAGACGACGACCGTCGGCAAGCTTGCCGGAAAATTTAAAGCACAGGGCAAAAAAGTCGTGCTCGGCGCAGCGGATACGTTTCGCGCAGCGGCAGGCGGGCAGCTTGCAGAATGGGCGAGCCGCGCAGGCGTGGAGATGATCGGCGGGCAGGAAGGCGCAGACCCGGCGTCAGTCGTATTCGATGCAGTCGCGGCGGCAAAAGCAAGAAACGCGGATATTTTACTGTGCGATACGGCAGGCAGGCTGCACAATAAAAAGAACCTGATGGAGGAGCTTCGGAAAATCAACCGCATTTTAGAGCGGGAGTTTTCACAGGCTTACCGGGAAACGCTCGTCGTGCTGGATGCGACGACCGGGCAGAATGCGCTCAGCCAGGCGAGGCAGTTTGCGGAAGTTGCGGATATTACAGGCATTGTGCTGACCAAAATGGACGGCACGGCAAAAGGCGGCATTGCCGTCGCCATCCAGTCAGAGCTTGGGATTCCGGTCAAATATATCGGGGTCGGGGAAACGATCGACGATTTGCAGAAATTTGACTCGGAGCAGTTTGTAAACGCGCTGTTTCATAAGCCGGAGGAGGCGCGGGACGAATAGCATTGCTGTATTGACAATACTACCCTCAGATGCTAAAATTTAAAATAGAACAAACGCATACGTACGAGGAGGGGCATGAACATGGACCAGGAAAGCAGCAAAGGCCAGCAGCCGTCGCAGCGGGAGCGCTTTTTGGAATCGAACCTGCTTCGGGACAGCAGGATACTGGAACACACACATTCCTTTATCGTGGAATACAATCTGAAAACAAAGCAGTGCTTTATTGATCCTGCGCAGCGCCAGTATGTATACGGGGACTGGCAGGAGAAAATTCAGCAGGGCTGCTGGCTTCATGCAGACGGTGCGGATTTTAAACAGGTCGTGTTAAAGGACGACATTCAAAAGGCAGAAGTTTTTTTTGACTTTTCGGATTTAAAGGCAGGGGAGCACCGGGAGATGGATGCGCGGTTTTATGTAGAGGCGCACACTTACGAGTGGTTCCGCACCAGCCTTGTCTGCTATGCGGATGCCAGAGGACAAAAGGAACGGGTGCTGATTACCTTTACGAATGCGGAGCAGGAGCTTGAGACGCTAAAGAAGCTGAAATTTTTGCTGGCAAAAGACCCTCTGACACATATGCCGAACTTAGACAGCTTTGTACATATGACGGATGGGATGATCCAGTCGCAGAAAGACCAAAGCTATGCGGTGATCCGTATGGATATTGACAAATTCCGCATGATTAACCAGATGTATGGGACAAAAGAAGGCGACAATATCCTGCGCTATATCGGCGTAAAGATCCAGGAATGGGCGGGGCCTGTGATGGAGCTTTGTACTTACTGCCGCGTCTCTTCGGACGTGTTTTGCGTCTGTATGCCGACGGAGGCGGACGCGATTGCGGAACTGATCGATTTTTTGCAGCTATCGCTTCGTGCGTATCCGCTGAAATTTGATATGGTAATGTCGTTTGGCGTGTATATTACGTGTGAGGAAGACCGCAGGGAGCATATTTCGGTGTCTACGCTGATGGACCGTGCTGCTTCGGCGCAGCGGACGGTAAAAGACAGCTATGTAAACCATGTCGCGTACTATGACAATGTGATCCGCAAAAAAGAAATCGCAGAGCAGATTATCGTATCCGAGATGAAAAAAGCGCTGGAAACGAATCAGTTCCAGGTCTATTTGCAGCCGAAATGCGAGATGGATACCGGGAAAATTATCGGCGCGGAAGCGCTGGTGCGATGGATTCACCCGTCGCAGGGAATTATTTCGCCGGGGGAGTTTGTGCCGGTATTTGAAAAAAACGGGTTTATTTCCGAGCTGGATCATTTTGTACTGCGTGCGACGTGTGAGATGATCCGCAGATGGCTGGACGAAGGAAAAAAAGTATGCCCGATTTCCGTCAATATCTCAAGGACAGACTTGTATGACCCAAACCTGCTGGCACAGATTAAGGAATGTGTGGCGCAGTTTGGCGTGCCGCATGATTTGATTGCGTTTGAACTGACAGAAAGCGCGTTTGTATCGGACAATATGCAGCTTTACAACCTGGCGAAGCTGCTGCGGGAAAACCAGTTTCATGTGATGATGGATGATTTTGGAAGCGGCTATTCTTCCCTCAATTCGCTGCGGGAGATTCCTGTTGACGTGCTGAAAATCGATCTGAAATTTTTGCCGCCTTCCACAGACGACAAAAGAGGGAATGTAATCCTGCATTCGATCGTGGATATGGCGAACCGTCTGGGGCTTGAGGTAATTGTAGAAGGCGTGGAGACGATGGAACAGGCGCAGTTTTTGCTTTCGATCGGGTGCCGCAATGCACAGGGCTTTTATTTTTATAAGCCGATGCCGGTGTCCGAATACGAACGCTGCCTGGAAGGGTAGTGCCGCAAAAGAAGGACGGGATAAGGATAAGGGGAGGAAGGATTCATGGAAGATCTGATTCTTGTCGTAGATGATGCAAGGTTTGCCAGGATGATCTCAAAAAAAGCGCTGCAAAACGGAGGCTACGAAAACATAGTAGAAGCGGCGACGGCTGCGGACGCCTTAAAAATATTTCAGGAAAAGAACCCGGATCTGACGCTTTTGGATATTACGCTTCCAGATAATCTGGATTTGACTTTGCTCAAAAAGCTGATGGCAATCAACCCGCAGGCATCGATTGTGATGTGCTCGGCGATCGGCCAGGAACAGATCGTTATAGATGCGCTAAAGTTGGGAGCGAAAGATTTTATTTTAAAGCCATATGATGAAAAACAGTTTATTAAAATCGTTAACCGGGTGCTTTGTGAGAAATCAGAACACAAAAATAATAAATAGGATCAGGCGTTTGGTCTGTACGGCAGAAAATCGGTGATGGCGGACAGACCAGAGGCTTTTTTTGTTTTGTATGTTGTTACAGATAAGGGAGAAATACATGGAGGATGAAAAAATTATAGAGCTGTACTGGCAGCGGGATGAAGAAGCACTGCGCCAGACAAACCTGAAATACGGTTCGTTTTGCTATTATATTGCGCACAATATTTTAAAAGACGACGAAGATTCCAAGGAATGCGTCAATGACACATGGTTTAAGACATGGATGGTGATTCCGCCAAAGCGCCCGGAGTTTTTTCAGGCATTTTTAGGAAAGATTACAAGAAACCTGTCTTTAGACCGTTATCGCAAGAGCCATGCCTCCAAGCGGGGAGGGGGAAGCGTGGACGTCATATATGAGGAACTAAAAGAGTGTATTGCAGACCATACCTCAGAGGAAGCACGCACGGATACGATTGTGATTACCGATGCGCTTGGCAGGTTTCTAAGAGAGATTTCCAAAGATGCAAGGATTATTTTTGTGCGCCGATACTGGTATGCGGACAGTGTTGCACAGATCGCAAAGTATTACGGCATGAGTGAGAGCAAAGTAAAGTCTTCGCTGATGCGCAGCCGAAACAAGCTGCAAGCGTTTTTAGAAAAGGAAGGGATTACGGTATGACAAACAATGCAGGGGAACGGCTGTTTCAGGCAATGGAGCAGATACCGGATGATATCATTCTGGAAGCAGCGCAGGAGCAGATCATTGCAGATACGGCGGAAAGTGACAGTAACAAGCAGGCAGAAGCTGTGCAGGGCAACAAAGACAGTAACAGCGCGGATGCGGCAGACGGGGGAATGGCCGGCACACAGGCAAAAAAACTGCCGCGCTGGAACGTGCTGGCGCAGAAGCTGAACGGATATTTTAAATATCTCCCGGTCGCGGCATGCCTGTGCATCGTGTTTTTTGGTGCCTATTATGTGATTATAAATTCCAGGCTAGGTGTGCCCGGCACTGGCATTCATACAGAAGGCGGCTATGCCGGCGGTGCGTCTGATGGCACGGTAAAAAAAGAAGAAGCCGAAATGGATCTGGCACGGGAAGAGAGTGCCAAGCAAGATCATGCGCTGGAAAACGAAGCTGCGACTGGCGGCGCGCCGGAGAGCGGAATACAGTCTGACGGCGGTACGAACGAAGAAACACAGGAAGGGGTACGGGATGACGCCGGATCCGATGGCTCGATCCGGTATGAGGCAACGGCGCTTCCGGCACGCTATGACGCATACGAAGGCCCTGTTTTTGCGCTGACCGCAACCGGGGATACACAAAAGCTGCGTATCAGCCGCAGCCTGAAAGCAGACATTTTGGCAGATCCGCTGCCGGTGATGCAGATTGCAGATACGTATGAGATGAAAAACACATCGGACGCTGATAAAACGCTGCAAATCGTTTATCCGTTTGTCACGGCGTTTCGGGAAGCATGGGATGACAGTTTGCCGGTTCTTAGCCTGTTAGAAGAACCAGAGGTTCCGATTTCCTACAGCATAGGGGAAAGCATCTGCGCATACCGGGGCGCGGACTTATCAGAGACGTCTTCTATGGAGGATTATGAGCAACTGTTTGATGCAGAGGCAGATTATCAGGAGCAGGCGCTGGAAAAGGAAGCAGGCTGGAATCAAAAAGTGCAGGTGTACACATTTTCCAATATCCGCCTTAAGGAAAACGCGCAGGATGGCGCATCCGGCATTGTAGGCGTTACGGTCAGCTCGCAGGAAGCCAAGGTGCTGACTTATGGGTTTGACCACTCTTTTGAAAGAGAGGACGGCAGCAGCAACCATTGCTTTTTTCTGCCGGGAGAGCAAAAAAAGCTCGTGCTGATCGTAACCGGAAACCTGGAGGAAGAACCGCGGGTCGGGTATTATTCGAATCTGGACTGTGTGGAACGCCTAGATATAAGCAGCCTGGACTATGACATGCGCAGACAGGAAATGTCTTATACAAACGCGCTGCGCATATGCAGCAAGGAAGCGGCGGGTTTGCTTTGTAAAGCGCTGGCTGAGGAAACCGGAGAAGAGGCTGCGCCGTACATAAATGCAGAAGCAGCACTGCGCGCACTGACAATGATCGGGGAAGAGGAGGACTTTTATAATACGCTACAGCAGCGCTATCAGAGCACGGAGCTTAGAGAAGTGTTTGAACGGATATTTGGAGAGACACGTGTGGTGTTTGCAAGGGCGACCATTACGATACCGGCAGGGAAATCGGTGCAGGTAGCTGCCCGTATACAAAAGCGGAAGCAGCAGGAGACACAGGAATATGCGTTTGATTTCTTTTCCGCCGCGCACAGCCAGCTCCCGCTGAAAAAAACGGCATTTCGGCTGACGATAGAGGATGGCATTACAATTACAGAGCAAAATCTTGGGTTAAAGCAGAAAAAAGCATCCGTATGGAAAGCGGTGCTGTCGAAAAAGCCGTATTCGTTTTCGGTCACAATGTTTTGAATCAGAAACATGTGAAAATAAGGATTGATTTCTTATTTAGTTAGTGTTTTAATAGAAATGGAAGAATTTTTCAGAAAAAAAGTGGAAAAAATTTATTAAAATAAAAAAGAAATCAGGAGGAAATAATTATGTTTGGATTTGGACAGATGATTAACATTCTAAAGAAAAGTCCGAAAAAAATTGTTTTTACAGAAGGAGATGACCCGCGTATACTCGAAGCGGCTTCCAGACTGCTGGCAAGCTATTTCCTGCATCCGATCTTAGTCGGCGACGAAGAGGAGATTATTGCGTCAGCAGAGGACTGTGGTTATAATATTCGCGGGGCAGAGATTATTGACCCGAAAAAATACGAGGATATGGACGCGATGGTGGACATGTTCTGCGAGCTGCGCAAATCCAAAGGGGTTACGCCTGAGGAAGCGAGAAAAATGCTGTCGCAGACGAATTATTTTGGCGCTATGCTTGTAAAAATGGGGCTTGCAGACGCCCTGCTGGGCGGCGCGACATATTCGACCGCAGACACAGTGCGTCCGGCGTTGCAGCTTATAAAGACAAAACCAGGCAACCGCATCGTATCCTCCTGCTTTATTTTGGTACGCCCTTCTGCGACGGGCGGAAACGAAGTACTGGCGATGGGAGACTGCGCGATCAATATCAAGCCGACGGAAGACGAGCTTGTAGAGATTGCGGGTGAGACCGCAAAATGTGCAAAAATCTTCGGCATCGACCCGCAGGTTGCGTTTTTAAGCTATTCTACCCACGGCTCTGGCGAAGGAGAAGACGTCGATAAGATGCGAAACGCAGCGATGAAGGCAAGGGAAAAATACCCAGATCTGCCAATCGAAGGGGAATTGCAGTTTGACGCCGCGGTATCGGTACGCGTGGCACGCACCAAATGTCCGGGCTCTGAAATCGCAGGACATGCAAATACTTTTATTTTCCCGGATATCGGCGCAGGCAATATCGGATATAAAATCGCGCAGCGCCTTGGGCATTTTGAAGCATACGGCCCGATCCTTTTAGGGCTTAACGCACCGATCAATGACTTATCGAGAGGATGCAACGCATCAGAAGTATATTCGATGGCGATTATTACGGCTGCGCTTGCAGATTAACGAAAAACAGGGCTGCCTTTTGGGGCGCCCTGTTTTTGGATTATATTTTTAGCGGTATTCCTTTGCAAGCGCTTCAAACGCAGGCAAAGACCGCTCGATCCGTTCGGTCGGCACACAGTAAGAGATCCGCACATGCCCTGGGCAGCCAAAGCCGCAGCCTGGCACGATCAGCAGGTTGCGCGCTTTGGCGCGCTGTGCGAAGGCTTCGTCGTCTTGCTCTAGCGAGCGCGGGAACATATAGAACGTGCCGCCTGGCTCTACGACATGGTATCCTATCTCGCGCAGGCTTTTTAGCAGCAGGTTTTTGTTCGTCTCGTAAATGGAAATATCGCTCGTTTCATCTGCGCATGCCGCACATACCCGCTGGAACAGGCTTGGCGCGTTGACATAGCCAAGGCTGCGCCCGGCGCCTGCGATCGCGGCATAAACCTGGGCAGAGTCTTCCACGGCAGGCGGCACGAGCACATAGCCCATCCGTTCGCCCGGCAGGGACAGTGATTTTGACCAGGAATAGCAGACAAGCGTATTTTTGTAATAATCAGGCAGAAACGGGACTTTGGTGCCGGAAAATACGATCTCACGGTATGGCTCGTCTGAAATCAAATAGATCGGATGCCCGTATTCTTTGGATTTTGCTTCTAATAGGCAAGCCAGCTTTTGGATCGTCTCAGCCGCATAGACAACGCCGGAAGGATTATTCGGAGAGTTGACAACGACTGCTTTTACGGCAGGCGACAGCGCTTGTTCAAAGGCGGCAAAGTCGATTTGGAAAGCCTCGGTATCCGCTGGCACAATGACAGGCTGTGCTCCCGCGCCTTTTGCAAATACGGTATATTCAGGAAAATACGGGGCAAAAAGAACGACCTTGTCACCGGCGTTGCACAGCCCGTGAAAGCAGCAGCACAGAGCGGCAGCGGCGCCGACGGTCATATAAAAGTTAGTTTCCTGATAGGATGTATGGAAGCGCCGGTTGACAGAATCCGCGATCAAAGCACGTACGCCCGCATCCCCCTGCGCGCTTGTATAGCCGTGCAGTAAGACCGGGTCCATTTCGCTTAAAATGCGTGCGGCGGTTTCGTTGACTTTTGCCGGTGCCGGCACGCTTGGATTGCCGATCGAAAAATCAAACACGTTTTCCGCGCCGATTTCGGCAGCCCTTATTTTACCAAATTCAAACAGCTCACGGATCACAGAACGCTGCGTGCCGAGAGCAACCATTTGTTCATTGAGATTTGTCATAACAGAATGCTCCTTTGTGTATTTTGTATACTGTTAATGTTAGAGCAAATGCGGGAGTGTGTCAAGAAAATAGTTGCAAACACGCACAATTCCAAAAAATATAGAAAAGAGCAGGAAACATAAATATGGAAAAACGAACCTACCAGGCGCAGGATCTGGTCAGCATTGCAAAAAGAGAACAGAATAAAAAAAGAAATTACCTTGTCTTAAACCGCTTGCAGGGAAAGCACATTCCGGTAAGCCCTGGGCAGGCGCTGTCGATGTTTGCGCAGTTAGCAGAAACGTGCAGAGAATGGGCCGTGCCAGAGCAGACGCTCCTAATTGGATTCGCAGAAACGGCAACGGCAATCGGCGCGGCTGCTGCGGCAAAGCTTGGCACCTGGTATATACAGACGACAAGGGAGACGCTTGCAGAAGCTTCTTATTTATATTTTCAGGAAGAACACAGCCATGCAGCCGAGCAGCGCCTTGTAAAAAACGGCATAGATACGATCCTTCCAAAGATCCGCCAGATCGTATTTGTCGAGGATGAGGTGACAACCGGAAATACGATTTTAAATATAATCTCTACTCTGGAAAAAGAATATAAGGCAAACCTATCGTATGCCGTAGCTTCTATTTTAAACGGCATGGATAAAGAAGCGCAGCAGCGCTATCAAAACAGGAACATCCGTCTGTTTTACCTCGTAAAAACAGACCATTTCGATTATCCAAAAAAAGCGGAGCAGTATAAACAAACAGGCACTTACCTGCTGCCAGAGGATCTGCCGCCCAGGCAGGCGCATGTCCTGGAATATACCGTATCCGGCGGTTTGGACGCAAGAAAGCTGCTAAGCGCAGCGGCATACGAAAAGGCGTGCCTGCACTTGTGGGAAGAAGTAAAACGGCAGCTTCCTACGCTGCCAAAAGGAAACGTGCTGGTGCTTGGCACAGAGGAGTTTATGTATCCGGCGATTTTTTTCGCGCGCATGATCGAAGAAGCCGGGGCAAACGTCTGGTTTCACGCAACGACCAGAAGCCCGATCGCGGTATTTAAAGAAGCGCAGTATCCGCTGCACACAAGGTATGAGCTGCCAAGCCTGTATGAAAAGGAAAGGCGGACATTTTTATATGAGATCCGCGCTTATGACCATGTGCTGATTCTGACAGACGCGCCGAAAAAGGAGCGTGCGGGCATTGAAGCGCTTGTGCGGGCTGCCGCGGCCTGCAATCAGGAGATTTCGGTAGTTTGGTGGGAGCATCGGCAGGAAGAAATCAAAGGGATGTGATAAAAATGGACAGGAAAGGGTTTGGATCAGCATTTGCGGATATTTGTAAACCGGAGTACGTGCTGATGAATAAAAATGTACAAGTTGCTTCTTTTGGCATTCACGATGCATTGGAATCGATTTCTGTAGTAGAGCAGTATGAAAAGCTGCCTGATTGGATTCGTGACCTGGATGTATTTATTACAAACAGGCGTGCGCCAAAGCATCGGGAAAATATGGAGCGCCTTTTGCGGGAAAGCGGCTGCAATACGCTGCGCGGCTTTCTCGATATTACCCATGCACTGTCTTTGGTGGATACCTTCTGGGTACGCCCTGTGCACAGCGAGTTGACATGGGAGAAAGTGTCATTGTATACCCACCCATTTAATGAAGTAATCGCAAGGACAGCATTTGAAGGCGGACTGCACGGGAGGCAGCTTTCAACGACCAGCCCGGAATATGGGACAGACGGATCGTTTGCAAAATGCTGGATTCGGGAAAACGGCCAGATCCGAATGCTTAAGCGGGGCAGCTCTGGCGCTGCAAACGCAGGACTGGAGCCTTATTCAGAGTACTATGCGGCACAAATTATTAAACAATTTACAGATGAGTTTGTTTCTTATGACCTTCGTACCGTAAACAGCAGAATCTGTTCGGTTTGTGATATTTTTACGTCGGAAACTTATGGATATCTTCCGTTTACATCCATCGACCCTGGCAATTCTACGATTAAATCTGTCTTAAACAAAGCATACGAATACGGATTGCAGGATAAATTTCGCCGAATGTTTGTAATCGATGCTGTGATTGTGAACGAAGACCGCCACAAAAATAATTTTGGATTTTTAGTAGAGAACGATACGCAGGCGATCGTAGATATGGCGCCCTTATTTGACCACAATATTTCTCTGCTGCCGTATGCGATGGAGGATGATTTTGCGGATCTTAAGACCTATCTGCTTACAAAGGCACCGCGCATTGGGAACGACTGGATACCGATTGCAGCGGCATGTCTGGATGCAGGCTTACGCAGAAAGCTGATACAACTGCTGGATTTTAAGTTTCAGAGGCATTCGAAATATAATTTGCCGGAATGGAGGCTGGAAGCGTTGGAAACGCTTGTTCACAGAAATATTGAGCGCATTTTGAAGTTTTGATTTTTGCGATTTTGTTCTAAAACATAACATTTTATTCGAAATTGTTATCTGAAAGTATTCTATACCATATTCATTCGTTTTGCAACAGGAAAGAAAAAATTGGCAGTATTTGCCGATTTTTTCTTTCCTGTTTTGTATTTATTTAGGAAAAATTAACGATAAATATGCTCGCCTTTTCTTTTTCAAAACAACGGTTCCTGTTCTGCCATTTTGCAGTAGCTGCATCTTTTTTATCGTTACCAGATTTAAAAAAATTGCCGAAAGCATTGATTTTTACGGGTTTTACAGGTACAGGCTGCCTGCTAAAAACATAACAATTTCGAATAAAATGTTATGTTTTTTGTCCGTAATTTTTTTAATGTCTTTAACATGCACAGGGGAGGAAAGATGAAGGAACTGGATTATGCAAAAATAGGAATGAGAATCCGCCAGGTTCGAAAGGCAAAGGGCTGGTCACAGGATGTGCTTGCAAAGAAGTGCGGGATCAGCATGTCGTTTCTTGGGCATATCGAGCGGGGAACAAGGATTATGAGCCTGGAGACGTTTGGAAGCATCTGCCAGGTGCTAGAAGCGGGTGCGGATGAACTGCTGTGGGGCGTGGCGAATGCTTCCGATATGGTGCTGGATCTTTGGAAGCCTTCTGGGATGCAGGAGGAAGCGAAGCATAAGGATACGGACAGTTATGCTATGTATATTAAAATTATGAAGTCGGTGGCGGAGATTATGAATGAAGCTTGAGAAAAAGAAGGTGCTGCTGCTGGCGTCAGTTGCTTCTATGATTGACCAGTTTAATATGGGCAATATCCGCATGTTGCTGGATATGGGCTATGAGGTGCATGTGGCGTGCAATTTTGTAAAAGGGAATACCTGCGATCAAAGGCGGATTCGAAAATTTAAAAAGGAACTGGAAAAAATGCAGGTAGTATACCACCAGTGGGATTGCCCAAGAAGTGTTTATGCCGCAGGCAGATGCGTAAAAGCGTTTGTGCAGTTATGGGAACTGACAGGAAGGCACCAGTTTTTGTGGATACACTGTCAGTCGCCGGTAGGCGGCGTTCTTGCAAGAATGCAAGAATCATTGCCCACAAAAGGCAGACCGGGGTTATGTACACTGCACACGGCTTCCACTTTTATCAGGGTGCTTCCTTAAAAAACTGGCTGTTATATTATCCTGTGGAAAAACTGCTGTCTTACTGGACGGATGTGCTCGTTACAGTGAACAAAGAAGATTACCTGTTTGCAAAGCGGAAACTAAAAGCAAAAAAAGTCTGCCGGACTCCGGGTGCAGGGATTGAGGTACAAAAATTTTGCCGCGTTGCAAAAAGCAAAAACCGCCAGGCATTTTGCAGAAGCTGTCAAATACCGCAAAATGCTGTAATCCTGTTGTCTGTTGGAGAACTTAGCCGCAGAAAAAATCATCGGGAAGTACTTTTGGCATTAGCAAGTTTGCCGCACAGAGAGATATATTACGTAATCTGCGGACAGGGAAAGCTGGAGCGCAGCTTGCGTGCTCAGGCACAAAAGCTTGGGATTGCCAGCCAGATCCGCTTTGCTGGATTTCAGGAAGATACGGCTCAGTTTTATCAAAATGCAGATATTTTTGTACTTCCGTCCAGGCAGGAAGGGCTTTCTGTTGCCCTAATGGAGGCAATGGCTGCCGCAAAAGCATGTCTTGTCTCAGATATTCGCGGGAACAGGGAATTGATTGACCGCGCAGGCGGCAGGAGGTTTGCGCCAGGCAAGCCGCATATGCTTGCGAAGGAGCTGGAATTGCTTTTGGATGATCCAAGGCGCATGACGGCGTATGGCAGGTATAACAGGCAAAAAATACAAAACTATGATAAGCATGTGGTAGATGTCAGGATGAAAAAAATATATGCATGGATGACAATGAGATATGAAAAACAGCCTGCTGAACAAAACATGCCCGTATAGGAAATAAAAGAATGAAACATGTACAGGTGCTGCTGTCTGCTTATAACGGTGAAAAGTATCTGCCGCAGCAGCTTGATAGTATTCTTGCGCAAGAAGGTGTTCGGGTGTCGCTGCTGATCAGGGACGATGCGTCTTTTGACAGTACGCCGCGGATCCTTGCTGCTTATGCAGAAAAATTTGAAAATATTTTTGTCTATACAGGGAAAAGAAAAGGGGCAGCGGGCAGTTTTTTTGACTTGTTAGCAAAGACGGATGTTTTAGCTGATTATTATGCATTTGCTGACCAGGATGATGTCTGGTATATGGATAAGCTGGTTCGGGCAGTGCAAAAGCTGGAACGGGAACAGACAGCAATGCAGGAAAAACCTCTGTTGTATGCCGGAAAGGTAGTTTGTGCATCTGCTGATCTAAGGCAGCAGGAACAGTTTGCGTATCAAGTTTTAAGGCTAGCTTCTTTTGGAAACGCGCTGATGGAAAATATCTGTATGGGATGTACAGAAGTGTTTAACCGCAGCTTGCTTTTGCTTGTCAGAAAACATTTGCCGCAAGGGAATGGAGAAAATGTAATGCATGACTGGTGGATGTATTTAACAGCGTCTTATTTTGGAAAAGTGATTTTTGACCAGAATGTATATATGCTGTACCGCCAGCATGGGAATAATGCGGTTGGTATGCAAAGCTGTTGGAGAAAGCGGTGGAAAAACAGGCTGCTGCATATGCAGCAGATGAAACGAAAGCGATCCTTTCAGGCGGAAGTGTTTCAAGGGGCTTATAAGGGGCTACCCGCGCTGTGCAAGGAAGATAAAAAACTGCTGGACCGGTTTTTAATCTATCGGGACAGCTTTTGGAAAAGAGTTTGGCTGGCGACAGATAGCGGGATTTACAGGCAGAATCGGGTAGATGATATTGTTTGCCGGCTGTTATTAATTTTGGGATTTTTATAATTTATGGATGTTTCAGAAAGGAAAATATGAAAACAGCAGAATGATACTGCTGTGGAAATCATAGGAAAAAATATGGATGTAAGTGTGATCTTTGCCACGCATAACAGAGAAGATGTGTTGGAGCGGGTATTCGATGCATGGAGAATAACAGACAGGGCAACAAAATATAAATATGAGATTATTTGTTCAGATGACAGTTCCACAGACCGTACGGTTTCGATTATACAGTCTGTACAAGACCTGCCAGTAAAGCTTTTGCGCAATCAAAAAGGCGGTGCTGGGAAGGCGAGGAATGCTGCGCTTAAAATTGCAGCGGGAAAGCTTATTATTTTTACCGGAGATGATATATTTCCAAGTGAAAATTTTGTCAACAGGCATTTTGAAAATTATTTAAAATATGGGAATTATATAGCAACGCTTGGAAGGATTGACTGGCATCCAAAGATACCTATGAATCACCTTATGCGGCATATTACGGAAATAGGATGTGAGCAGTTTGGATTTATTGCGCTTCCACCCTACCAGCCTGTGGACTTCCGGCATTTTTATACGTCTAATATTAGTGTTTCTGCGGAATTGCTGCACAGCCAGAATTATTTTTTTCATACAGGGTTTGACAAATGCGGTTTTGAAGATATTGAACTTGGGTATCGTCTGCAAAAGGCAGGAATGCGTATTTTTTATGATCCAGATATTTTGGCATACCATTACCATGTGTATGACAGTGTGGAAAAATTTTGTGCCAGGCAGATGAATGCCGGCAAACAGCTTGTCGCATTCAGCCATATGCATGAGGATCTGGCAGATCAGTGTATTTGTGATGTCGAAAACTGTATGGATGATTTTGCAAAATACAAAAAAGCCAGACAGGGAAGTGCTTCGCTGCGGGGCAAAATCATACAAAAAGGTATCCGGGCAGCGCAAAAGTCGGTGGTTGGATTTGAGAAAAAAATACAAAGAAGCGATAAGCCTTCTGATAAATCTATATGTTCTCTGGCATATGCAGCGTTGTTTCGGTTTTATTACGCTTATGGGACAGTGGCAAGTGTGGCAGCAGAAAACAGCATAGACAGCAGGACAAGCCAGATGGTAGATTTTACCTGCCAGTATATGCGAAGACCGTTTCAGGAGATCTATTGGAATACTGGTGAAGGGTTTCGGGAACAGGAAGCGAGAAAGTGGGTATACTGGGATGACTCTGAGACGCTATTTGTCCATGTGCTGCCAGAGGGGATCAAAGAATTGTGGATTGCTCCGCTAAAGGATTACTGCAAAGCAAGAATGGCAGAGATGAGCTTTGTTTTAAAAGACGGAACATCTGTTGCTGCAACTGTAACCTGGCATAATGCTTGCCAGACAGACGGAGTGACATATGACTTTTCAAATACAAATGATCCTTGTATTTTGATAGGTGAGCTTCCGGCGGCGTATAGGAGCATCCGCATAAGAATGAGGGTGAAAGCATTAAAGAAGAATATGGGTGTTTATAAGTTATTTCGAAATGCAGCAGCACGCATGTTTCATCGTATGGAATGCAAGGTGAAAAATGCAAAACCATTGAAAATTACATATGCATATGGACAAAAGAGACGAATTCAAATCGGAGTCGGAGGAAAGCTGCCTTTGGCTGAAAAAGAGTGCCTGCTGCAAGCCTATCAGAAGCAGATCGCTGTTTTAGGCGAAGACGTCATAATACAGGATGCGGAGAATATGAGATCGGGCTATACCGATTATCTGTATGAACCATCCGACAAACCTCTGGATATTACACAGATGCTTCAGGTTGCTTATACTTTGCTGAATCATGTGCTTGATTATGTGCTGGTTTCAAAGTCATATATTGAATATCCACAGCTTGCGTGCCAGGACTTGTCAGACATACTCATTTATCATGCACTGTTAAAAAAAGAAGACGGATATGCATGGATGGAAAATGCCTGCGGGAGATATATGCGCCTGCCTGCTTATCAGGTGGAGAACAACCATATCAATGCACAAAAAGCAGGTATTTTTGTACAGCCGGCGCAAGATGGGTTCTTGGGGAAGCAGAATGCAGAATTTCGGATCAGCAGCAGGAAGTTTGGATTTTGCAAGGGATCTAAACCGCTTGTATTTGTAATACCGATTTTTTTGGCTGTCGGAGGGATTGAGAGAAATACGATTGAGGTAATGCGGCAGCTTAAAGACAGATATGATTTTTGTATGATTACTCTGGAATACCATACAAGCCGTCATGGTTCGTTGCATTATCAGTTGAATGGGATCTGCAACTATATTTTTGACTTGCGGGAGATTACACAGGAAGCGCATTTTCTTGAAGTATTTTATGAGCTGAACGAAATATTTATGCCGGATCTGTTATGGCTTTGTAATAATTCGCCGTGGTTTGAACAGCATACGGCGCAGATTCAGCAGATTTTTTCCGGGGTTCCGATTGTAGCGCAGGATGTATATGATACGAAGGCGGGATGGATTGCATATTATAAAAATCCACAGGTACAGAATTTTCAGCGCTATATTGCAATTACAAAGCTTATCCATGATGTATTTATCCATGAGTATCATATCCCAAAAGAAAAAATAGATATCATATATCCGGCGGTAGACGATACACAGATTCGCAAAGTAAAACAAGCAGAGCTTTCTTACGCTGCCATTTGTAAAAAATATGGGCTTGACCAAAATAAAAAACATTTTTCTTACATTGCCCGGTTGGCGGAACAAAAAAATCCGGTCAGGTATTTAAAGCTGGTAAAGGAATGTATCGAAAACGGCATGGAGGATATACAGTTCCTTATGGTTGGAGACGGGCCATATAAACAAAAAGTAGATGATTTTTTGGAACAAAACCATATGCAGCAGGTCGTAAGGATTCCTTATGTGAAAAACGTGCCAGAACTGATGTATGTACTGGATGGTATTGTAATAACGTCGGATTTTGAAGGAATGCCGATTGTCTGCATTGAAGCAATGGGGATGGAAGTACCTGTGTTTTCTACAGACGCAGGCGATACGAAAAGGTTTTTGAAAAAATACGGAAATGGGATGATTTTGGATGAGACAGAATCAGATTTCAGTAATTTTTTTAAATTTTTGAAGCATTTGGAAGAGTATAAAAGAAATGCGAAAAAATGTGCAGACCGGATGCTGGAGTATTTTTCAATCAGGCAGATCAGCAGACAGTATGACCAGACATTTACAAATGCTAGGAAGGGAGGCAGCAGTGATGCCGGGCAGAAGTAGCTGCAAAAGGGTGGAACGGGAGCTTATAAGCCAGGTCTTGTCATTAGCGGCGAGTGATTTTAAAAGCAGGTTTTCAGGATCGTATCTGGGTATTTTTTGGGGTGTGATTCAGCCTTTGTCTACGATTATTCTGTTTTGGTTTGTATTTCAGGTCGGATTTCGGTCAAATCCGGTCGATGATGTTCCTTTTATTTTATGGCTGTCCGCAGGCATGATACCGTGGAATTTTTTTTATGATGCATGGTACGGTGGAACCAGTGCATTTACTTCTTATAGTTATATTGTAAAGAAAGTTGTATTTCGAATAGAAGTACTGCCATTGGTAAAAATATTGTCCTCATTTATTTTAAATGTTGTATTTAATGTGATTTTGCTTGTGATTTTTGGTATATACGGGCGTTTTGCCGGTGTTCATATTCTGGATATGGCATATTTCAGCTTTTGCTTTGCAGTGCTTGCTCTAGCTTTATCGTACATTACAGCAACCTTAAATGTATTTATGAAAGATATCGGGCAGTTTATTGGAATTATTTTGCAGATTCTGATGTGGATGACGCCAATGATGTGGCCATATACGATGGTGGCAGAGCAAGATGCATGGCTTTATAAGCTGAATCCGCTTCACTATGTGATAAACGGGTATCGGGAGAGCCTGATTCAGGGAAAATGGTTTTTTTATCATTGGGTGCAGATGCTTTGGTTTTGGGGTGTGACACTTGTACTTTTAGTGGTAGGACGCGGTTTGATGCACCGTATGAAAGGGCATTTTGCAGATGTATTATAAGGAGGCCATATGAATACGATAGAAGTCCATGATCTGGTAAAGTCATATAAATTGTATGAAAAGCCAGTGGACCGGATCAAAGAAGCTTTTTTGAAAAACAGATGCTATCACAAAGATTTTATGGCAGTTGACGGTATTTCGTTTTGTGTGAAAAAAGGAGAAACGGTAGGTATTATCGGAAGCAATGGCGCTGGGAAATCTACCTTGCTGAAAATGATTACCGGTGTATTACAGCCAAGTGCAGGCAGTATCTGCCTAAGCGGTGCAGTATCAGCGCTTTTGGAGCTGGGAGCAGGATTTGATGCAGAAAGAAATGGAATCGAAAATATTTACTTAAATGGCAGGATTCAGGGATTATCTAAAAAAGAAATTGATGCAAGTATACCGCAGATCTTGGAATTTGCAGACATTGGAAATTTTATCTATCAGCCGATTAAAACTTATTCAAGCGGAATGCTTGTACGGCTTGCTTTTGCGGTAGCAGTAAATGTAAAACCAGAGATTCTAATTGTAGATGAGGCGCTGAGTGTTGGCGACGTCCGTTTTCAGCAGAAATGCTATCGGAAAATCCGGGAATTTACAAAAAATGGGACAGTTTTGTTCGTAAGCCACGATACAGGAGCGATTTCCAGCTTTTGTGACCGCGTAATCTGGATGGACAAAGGAAAGATATACAAAGAAGGAACGCCCGGAGAGATGATCGAACAATATCTGTCTTTTATGAGATACGATGTGACAGATTTTGATGATCTGCCTGTACAGGAAACAGCAGATAATACATGCAGATTGACATTTGGAAATCAGGCAGCCAGTTTTACAAAGATTACACTGACCGACGAAAAGGGGAAGCTGCTGTCTCAGGTGACGCCAGGACAAAAGATCCGAATAGCTATGCAAATAGTGGCGAAACGCGAAATAGAGTTTCCGATCCTTGGATTTAATATTAAGGATATTCTTGGAAACGAATTGGTCGTAACAAACACAGTATTTGAAAAGGTTTATTTAAAGGCGTTAAAGGCAGGAGAAGTTTCTTTTTTTCAGTGGCAGTTTACATTCCCTGACTTGCACAGCGGAGATTATCCAGTAGATCTTGCATTGGCAGAAGGAACGTATGCGAACCATGAGCAGATTCATTTTGTATCCGATGCATTAGTTATCAAATGTGCGGATAACTGCCTATATCAGGAAGGAAGGGGAAGACTTGTGCCCAGGGATATAGAACTGCTTATGGGGGAGAGACAGGCGGGAGAGGTTTTATCATGCGATTTTTGAAAAAGAAAGCGAAAATAAAAATGACACAAGGGCCGTTGGTATCTGTAATCGTTCCGTTATATAACCATGAAAAATATATTGCACAGGCAATACAAAGTGTCGTCAGCCAGACATACCAGTCCTGGGAACTGATTATTATAGATGATGGCTCCAGTGACCTGTCTGTAAAAAAAGCGCGTACATATACAGACAGGCGTATTCATCTGTATGGACAGGAAAATCAAGGTGCGCACCACGCAATTAACCGGGGATTATCGATGGCAGAAGGGGAGTATCTGGCAATTTTAAATTCAGATGATAAATATGAACCAGAACGGCTTTCTAAGATGGTTGCATATATGCAGGAGCATCAAAAGACAGAGTTTGCCTGTACGTATTTAACGGTAATTAATGAAAACGGAAAGCGCCTTGGAATAAAAGAAGGATGGAAAAACATGGAGCCGTGGCTGGTGCCGCATCCAGAACTTTCGCTAAAAGATCCAACGGATTTTAAAGCAAATCTGATTATGGGCAATTTTATAGCAACGACAAGCAATTTTTTCATACGCAGAGAGCTCTACGAAAAGATTGGAGGAATGCGGGGACTGCGTTTTGCGCACGACTGGGACTATGCACTGCGGGCAGCAGAAACAGCAGAGTGTGCGATTTTGGAAGAACCGCTGTTGCAGTACCGTATCCATAGCAGCAATACAATTTCGTCAGATAGAAGGTGGATGCTGTTTGAAATCGCATGGGTATGGGCGGCGAATTTAAAGAGATTTTACCAAAATGTGCTGAAAGCAGATGATACAGAAGAGATAGACATTATAAAAATAGCGGAATCTCTGCACTTGCAGGGAAATGATAAAGTGCTTTGGATGATTTTGATTTTTATGGAGGCAGAAAAGGCAAAAGGGACAGAAAATCCAGAAGAACGGCTGCTAGAGGATACAGAATTAAGAAATAAATTTTTAAGGTATGTAAAAGGCGGGACAGAATAGTTATGAAAATCATGGTAGTAGGAACAGGATATGTGGGATTGGTAACAGGTACGTGCCTTGCTGATATGGGCAATGACGTGTGGTGTGTGGACGTGGATGCCGGGAAGGTGGAAAAGCTGAAAAAAGGCGTGATTCCAATTTATGAAAAAGGACTTCATGCGATGGTATCAGAAAATTATCATGCAGGCAGGCTGAAATTTACGGCAGATATTAAAGAGGCACTTGCTGACGCGAATATCTGTTTTATCGCAGTAGGCACTCCTATGGGGGAAGACGGCAGTGCGGATCTTCATGATGTATTGGAAGTTGCAGACAGTATTGGCAGACATATGTGCCGCCATATGTATCTGATTGACAAATCTACGGTTCCTGTAGGGACAGCACAAAAGGTCAGGCAGTCTATACAAACACAGTTGGATTTAAGGAACAGCGGACTTACTTTTGATGTGATTTCAAACCCAGAATTTTTAAAAGAGGGAACTGCGATCACAGATTGTCAGCGGCCGGACAGAATTGTGATTGGGACAGATAATGACGCGGCAGCAAAAATGATGAAGGAATTGTATGTACCGTTTGTAAAAAATAATGAAAATATTATCTTTATGGATATTGCAAGCGCGGAAATGACAAAGTATGCAGCGAATGCCATGCTTGCTGCAAAGATTTCATTTATGAATGAAATCGCAAATGTTTGTGAGCGGGTGGGCGCAGATGTAAATAAAGTGCGGCTTGGAATCGGCAGTGATAAGCGTATTGGATATTCCTTTATTTATGCAGGATGCGGTTATGGAGGAAGCTGTTTTCCAAAGGATGTGCAGGCTTTGATCCGCACAAGCAGCGACGCCGGATATGAGACAAAGATTTTAAAAGCAGTCGAAGAGGTAAATAAAGAGCAAAAATGCCTGATTCCCAAAAAAGTGAGAAAGCGTTTTGGGGACAAGCTGGATGGAAGGACGTTTGCAGTGTGGGGACTTGCTTTTAAGCCGGATACAGACGATATGCGCCAGTCAGCGGCAATTACTATTATTGATGAACTGACAAAGCAGGGTGCGTTTGTGAAAGCATATGATCCTAAAGCTGAAGAACAGGCAAAAAATTGCTATTTAAAAGACAATGAAAGGGTGACATATTGCGACAGCAAATATACAGTATTGGCTGGTGCAGATGCGTTGATTCTTGTTACAGAATGGAAAGAATTTCGCCAGCCAGATTTTGAAGAGATCAAAAAGCGCCTGAAAAACCCTGTAATTTTTGATGGGAGAAATCAATATGACAGTACATCCTTAAAAAGAAAGGGATTTGAGTATTTTCAGATTGGTGTGGGAAACGCAGTGCAGTTGAAGTATGAGGAGGCAGAAACATGAAAAGGATCTTGGTAACAGGCGGTGCCGGATTTATTGGCTCGCATTTATGCAAGAGGCTATTAGCGCAGGGAAACCAGGTTATCGGTATCGATAACCTGTATACCGGGCGGATCGAAAATATAAAAGAAATCATGGAGCATCCGCAGTTTTTGTTTTATAGGCACAATATTATCGAACCTTTTCATATGGATGGACTGGATGAGATTTATAATCTTGCTTGTCCAGCAAGCCCGCCGCATTACCAAAAGTCTCCCACGTATACGGCTAAGTCCTGTGTACTTGGAATGATTCATATGCTGGAGCTTGCCCATGACAATCATGCAAAAATAATGCAGTTTTCGACAAGTGAAGTGTACGGAGATCCAAAGGTGCATCCGCAGACAGAAAACTATCGGGGAAATGTCAATCCGATTGGTGTCCGTGCCTGCTATGATGAAGGTAAACGGTGTGCGGAGGCGCTTTGCTTTGATTATTATAGAGAGTTTGGTGTGCAGGTAAAAGTAATTCGGATTTTTAACACATATGGACCGGGAATGGATCCTGCCGACGGACGTGTCGTATCGAATTTTATTATGCAGGCGTTGCAGGGAAAAGATCTGACTTTATATGGAGATGGAAGACAGACAAGGAGCTTTTGCTATGTGGATGACCTGGTAGAAGGGATTTTGCGTATGATGGATGGCAGGGATGAATTTATGGGGCCGGTGAATCTTGGAAACCCGGCAGAATTTTCGATACAGCAACTGGCAGATCTGATTTTGGAGATGATACCTGGAGATTCCAATATTATTTATAAAGACCTGCCAAAGGACGATCCGGTGCAGAGAAAGCCGGATATCTCACTGGCGCAAAAGGAGCTTGGCGGATGGAAGCCGCGTGTCTCACTGCGGGAAGGGCTGGTGCCTACGATTGCATATTTTAAGAGGTGTATAGAGTGAAATATGATTTTGAATTAGTGTTGGAACACGAAAGCGGACTCAGCAAAATACTTCATAAAATTGAGAAAGGTTCTGCCGTATTAGAGTTTGGGCCGGCAGCAGGAAGGGCTACAGCCTACCTCAAACAAAAGTTGGGCTGCCAGGTGTATATTGTGGAGATTGATGCACAGGCGGCAGCGTCGGCCGCAAAGTTTGCGGAAGATACGATTGTTGGAGATATTGAAAGCTATGCGTGGCTTGAAAAATGGGAGTGTAAAAAATTCGATTATATTTTGTTTGCGGATGTTTTAGAGCATTTACGAGATCCGCAGAAGGTTTTGGCAAAAACAAAACTGCTGCTGAAAGATGATGGGAAAGTACTCCTATCCGTACCAAATGTAGCTCACAATTCGATCTTGATTAATTTATACAACAATGTATTTCACTATACGCCAGTAGGACTGCTGGATGATTCGCATATCCATTTGTTTTCCTATCATACGCTGAGATTTTGCTGTGATCAGGCGGGATATGTGCCGGTGATCGAAGATGCGGTATATTCAGCGGTCGGCGAAAACGAGGTGTCTGCGGACTATCACCAGGTTAGTGCCATTTTGCGAAGAGAATTGCAGAAAAGAATTTATCGTGATGTGTACCAGTTTGTTTTTGTGCTCCAGAAAAAAGAAGAAGTAATAAGGCAGGGACAGACGATAGAAAAAAGGATTAAACCACACGCAAAGGATTATAAATGCCAGGTGTTTTTTGACCGGGGTGAGGGATGGATGGAAGAGGACAGCATTACAATGCCAGTCAGCCTGTGTGGGGAACAAAAAGAAATAAAGATAACACTGTGCGATCCAGAAGAGATAAAAAATATCCGTATTGATCCTGTTGACTGTGAAAGCGGCATTCATATGGAAAGCCTATGCCTATTTGAAAGAGATGGTACTAAAGTACAAAAAGTGTCTGGCAAAGAAGTCAGTACAAATGCTGAATATCAAATCGGAGATGACTTTTTATTTCTGACGGATGATCCCAATTTATTTCTTACGGGGATGCAGTGGAAAGATATTTCTATGATAAAATTTGTTTTTTCTATTGTAGATATAGAACAGATGGCGGTCAGGCTGCTGGCACAGTGCGATATCGATAAAGATTATAAAAGTATGCTGGCACAGTTGGAAAAGAAACAAAAGGACGAGGTAAATAAAAGAAACGAACTGGAAGCGAAAATGCATGCTTGCAACGTGGAATTAGACAGGCGTGCAAAAGAGCTTGAGCACCGGATGGATGTAATTAACAGCCTGAATGAACGAATGCCAGTGCTGGAAAATGATTTAAAGCTCTGTAGAGATGAACTGGACAGGCGGGCGAAGGAGCTTGAACATCGGATGGATGTGATTAACAGGTTGAATGAGGAGAATTTGGGATTGAAAGAGAAGCTGGAAAAGGAGCGAGTATCATTGGGGATTTGAAGAAGAGGAGTAAAGGAGTGAAAAATGGATTTTGATTATCCTTCAATTATAAAAAAAATTTTATTTCTAACAGTTAATTTTGTATCATTTCCATGTGTATATTTTTTTCAGTTGTCTAAAGGGTTAGATCCATCCTGGGCATTTGCTTTAAATTATATCCACAACACAGGTGCAAAGTTTGGGGAAGACCATTTTTTTACGTATGGACCGCTTGGATTTTTGGGACGCTGTCAGTCTGTGGGGAATAACCTGTATCTTGGAATTTTATTTTGGATTGTGGTTACGGTTATGCAGGCATATTTGTATAAATGTCTGTTTACTTACGCAGACAGCCTTATTCTGGCGGCACTTGCCTGTGTGCTGGTTGTGTTTGCCTTTCCTGTCGGGGAAGCGGATATCCATTTATGTTTTTTGACGTTAGCGGCGCTGCTGCTTGTATATAAGTATGAGGATTTTTACAGCAGGTGGATTGCAGTTTTTTTTTGTGGGGTTATTTTTTTATTCAAGTTTTCAGGAGCTATCCTGCTTGCTGCAACGCTGTTTTTTATGATCCTTTGTGCGGCTGTACAAAAGAAGCCGGTGAAAACGGTCGGTTTTCTTTTTGGCTGCATCCTAATTGGACCAGCTTGTTATCTTGTGTACCACCCGTCTGTCCGCTCGCTGTTTCGGTATGTCAGGGCTGCTGCTGAGATTTCGCTTGGATATAATCAGGCGATGTCACTGGATGTATACGATGCATATTATGTGTGGGTGATTGTCCTTGTGTTGTGTTATGTTTTTCTATTGTTTTATGCCATTTTAAACCAGAAAAAGGGCTGGGATTGTTTTTTGATTCTGTCGCCGGCTTGTTTTTTCTGGTATAAAGAAGGGTTTGTAAGAAATGACGGGCACCATTTGCTGGCAGTTGCGGGACTGCTGCTGGTTTGTACGCTGCTGCTATTTTTTGCAGATCTTGGAGAATGGCTGGGTGTTTCTGTACAAAATACCTGGTCAAAGGCGGCTGCCTGCTGTTTTTGTGTTATGGTATTGCTTCCGGTTATGGGGAGTGGGAAAACAGGGGCAGGGGCTTTGCAGGCAGCGTCAGCAAACCTGTTCCAAATGCCGAAAGTAATCGATGACTGTTGCACACAGAAACGCAGTGAGTTGCAGGAGCATAATAAACAATTTATGGCAGTGATCGCAGATGGGGCATATACAACCTTTCCCTGGGAAATAACAGAGAATATAAGCTATGATAACGCCAACTTTAAGATAGCGCCTTTATTGCAGAACTATACGGTTTACACTCCGTATCTGGACCGGCTGAATGCAGCGTTTTATGCAGGCAGCGATGCGCCAGAATATGTAATTTTGGATTTGTATACGATTGACGGGAGGTTTCCGCTGGTGGAAGCGCCTGCCACCTGGAAGAAGATTTATCAAAATTATTGTGTGGCTGCATCGGAGGGAGAAAGGTTTTTGTTAAAAAAGCGGGAAAAGCCGTTGCAAAAGGAGCTTATTGAGACTGGCAGGGTTATGTGCGGGGTGGATGATTATATAGAAATACCACAAGATTGTACTTTTGTGAAATTAGAAGCAAAGCAGGGGCTGAAAGGGAGACTGGAAAACCTGTTTTATAAGACCCTTCCAGTCAGTATGGAAGTGACATACCAAGATGGGACGAAGAAGGCAGGAAGGGTTATTTTAAATAATTTGCAGGAAGGAATCGACATAAGGGCACTGGCATTGGATGGCAGTACGTTCCAAAAGTATATGGATGCGGATGCCGGGAAGCAGGATTTTTTGTGCGGGGGGGGTGTGCAGGAATCGCATTGACAGGGCAGGGAGTCCGCTCCTATGCAGATACGATGGAAGTTACATTTTACAGCGGTGGATGGAAGTAATTCGGCTTCTATCACCAATTAGAAAAGAACCGAATTGGTTAAGGAGGAAGTAATGGTAATAGGAATGATCGGGCTTGGATATGTCGGGCTGACCCTGGCGGTCGCTGCTGCGGCAAAAGGGATACAGGTATATGGTGTAGAAACAAATACGCATATTAAGGAGTGCCTTAAGGAAAGCCATGCCCATTTTTATGAGCCGGGCTTGGATCAACTGATCCGCAGGCACAACCATAAGACGCTGCATGTCGTAGAGGAGTTTCCAGAAGGCATTGCCTATGACGCGTTTATTATTACGGTCGGGACGCCGCTGCTGGAAGGGGAGAAAACGCCGAATTTTGCATACATCCAATCGGCACTTTTGTCGGTGCAGCATGTATATGACGGGACGCAGCTTGTGATTTTAAGGAGCACGGTATCGGTCGGGACGACCCGCAGGGTAGTGCTCCCGTTCCTGGCAAAAATGTGTGGGAAAAAGGAGGAGGCGCTCTTGGTTGCCATGTGCCCGGAGCGTACGCTGGAAGGCAAGGCAGTGGAGGAGCTTATGCACCTGCCTCAGGTGATAAGCGGGAACAATGGAGAGGCTTTGGAGCGGGCGCAGAAGGTCTTTCGTCGGATGACGCCTTGTGTTGTGGAGGCGGGCAGCCTGGAGGAGGCGGAGCTGATTAAGCTTTACTGCAATACATATAGGGACATGACGTTTGCGATTGGCAATGCGTTCTGCATGGCGGCGCAGGAGTTCCAGGTGGATGGGGACCTGGCGATTACACATGCAAACTATGGGTATGCCAGGAGCAATATTGCAAAGCCTGGGTTTGTGGCAGGGCCGTGCCTGGAAAAGGACGCCTACATACTGATTAACAATATGCCAGACTGTGCCAGTAAAGAATTTATCCTTTCCGCCCGCAGGTTTAATGAGTCGCTGGAGGATCTTGTTGTCGGTTGGGTGCAGGAGCATGCCGGAAAGCCGGATGGGAAGAAGACGATTGCTTTAAGCGGCATGGCATTTAAAGGGCAGCCGGAAACGTCTGACTTAAGGGGATCAAGCGCTGTGTATATCGCAAGGAAGCTGCATAAGGCAGGGTATAGGCTCAGGCTCCATGACTTTGTAGCGCGCAGGGAAGAGCTGGAAGCGCTGGGACTTGGAGAGTGTTTTGAAGATTTGGGTGTGGCTTGTACAGGAGCAAATCTCCTGCTTGTGCTAAACAACCATAAAAATTATGCGTCCCTTGCAGACGGGTCTGCTTTTTCGGGTGCTGCGCAGGGCTTTATGGTGTTGGATGCTTGGGGCGCCTGCACAGGGCTTTCTGGCTGCGGGGAGGCTGAAGTGGCAACGTTAGGGAGCATGTTTACGAAAAAAGGCGAAAAAGAGGAGGAGCAGGTATTATGAAACTATTAGTGACAGGGTCTGCCGGATTTGTGGCAGGGTATCTGGTACAGGAGCTGTTAGCACATGGCCATGAGGTAGTCGGCATTGATAATTACAGCAAATACGGGCGGGTGGAAAAAAGCTACGACCATGACCCGCATTATCATTTTGTGGAAGGGGATTGCAAAGACACGGCATTGATGAAGGAGCTGGTGGAAGACTGTGACCAGGTGGTGGCAATCGCTGCGATGATTGGTGGCATTACTTATTTCCATACGTATGCTTACAGCCTTCTGGCAGAAAACGAGCGCATTACGGCTGCCACCTTTGACGCGGCAGTCTGGGCGCATAAGCATAAGCACCTGCAAAAGATCAATGTGCTGTCCTCCTCAATGGTGTATGAATGCGCGAGCCGCTTCCCGAGCAGGGAAGGGGATGAGCTGCAATGCCCGCCGCCACTTTCAACCTATGGGTTCCAGAAGCTGGCATGTGAGTATTTTGCAAAAGGGGCGTGGGAACAGCACCGCCTGCCTTATACGGTTATCCGCCCGTTTAACTGCGTAGGGACGGGGGAGCAGCGGGCAAAAAATGAAAAAGAGATCTTATCTGGGAACGTGCGGCTTGCGATGAGCCATGTCGTGCCTGACCTGGTACAGAAAGTGTATAAGGGGCAGGACCCGCTGCATATCCTTGGGAGCGGGGAACAAATCCGGCACTATACGTACGGCGGCGACCTGGCAGAAGGCATCCGCCTTTGCATAGAGAAGGAGGCGGCAGTAAACGAGGACTTTAACCTGTCCGTGGCACAGTCCACTACGGTAAAGGAGCTTGCAGTTCTGATCTGGAAGAAGCTGAACGGCGACCGGCCGCTTTCGTTTGTATCAGATCCGGCATATGCGTATGACGTCCAAAAACGCGTGCCGTCTGTGGAAAAGGCAAAAAAACTGCTTGGGTTTGAAGCGAAAACAAGCTTAGAGACGACTTTGGATGAGGTGGTGCCTTGGATATGCAGGCAGGCAGACCTTGGGAATATTTAGTGCGGGGAGAAAAAACAGGCGCGGTGCTGGACATTGTGGTGCCGGTCTATCATGAGGAAAAGGGCATCCTGCGCCTGCTTGATGAGATCCAGCGTGAAATCCATACGCCAAAGCGGGTGCTTGCGGTATATGATTTTGAAGCAGACCCTACGCTGCCTGTCCTGCGGGAGCACCAGTACAGCTACCCGTTTGACATTGTGCCTGTCAAAAACCAGCTTGGCAGCGGCGCGCTCAATGCGATCGTGACAGGAATGCGCTTTTCCACAGCGCAGATGGTGCTTGTGGTGATGGCGGACTGCTCAGACAGGCTGGATGTAGTAGACAGAATGTGCGCCTGTATGGAACAGGGGTATGACCTGGTGTGTGGCTCACGCTATATGAAGGGCGGCAGTCAGCAGGGAGCTCCATTGATAAAAAGCCTGTTTTCGCGTGCGGCGGGTGTTTCCCTGCACCTGCTTACGGGGATTCCCACGAATGACTGTACGAACAGCTTTAAGCTATACCGCAGGCAGATGCTTTGCCAGATGGAAATTGAGAGCACTGGGGGCTTTGAAATCGGTCTGGAGATTACAGTAAAGGCGTATGTGTGTGGCTACCGGATTATGGAAGTGCCGTCCGAATGGACGGAGCGGGAAGATGGGGAGTCGAACTTCCATATGTGGAAGTGGCTGCCGCATTATCTGCACTGGTATGTGTATTGTATCAAGAAGAAATGGTTTGGGCGGTAAAATGTGGTTCCCTGGTTTTGCAGGTATGAAAATGATGTATACAGGAGGATGGCTGTGAAAAAGAATGGAAACGGAATTGGATGCAAAATGAAAAAACGCTATGACAACCGGTTTGGGATTGGTGAGAAAAAAAGGAAGGATGCTGTTTGGGAAGAAATCTGCTTGTATTTTCGACATTTTCTTAAGGGGGGGGGTAAAAATATAGCGTGCATTGTGGATGTGGCGGCGGGATATTGTGGCTTTATCAATCACATTCCTTGTAATTGCAGGAAATATGCACTGGATGTGAACCCGGATGTAAAAAAATATGCAGGCAAGGGAGTAAATGCGCTGGTTGGCAAGGTGGAATATTTAGGCAGGCACTTTGGAGAAGGTACTGTATCATTGTTTTTTATGAGCAATTTGTTGGAACATCTGACAAAAGACAGTATTAGCCATCTGCTGGAATTGGAATACCGTTTGCTCGAAAAAGGAGGGCAGGTGTGGATTTTAACACCGAATATACGGTATGTGGGCGGAAAATACTGGGATTTTTATGACCACATCACGCCGGTTACAGAAAAAGCGATAATTGAAGAAGCAAAACTTGCGGGATACGAAATAAAAACATGTATACCCAGATTCTTGCCATTTACGACGAAAAGCAGTTTTCCACAGTCACGGTGGATCGTACGCCTGTATTTGCGATTGATGCCATTGAGTGGAAAAATATTTGGGGAGCAGAGTTTTCTGATCTTGTTGAAACCGTAAGGATATGGTATGGAGGAACCGTTTATGCAGCAGGAAAGTAGAAAGAAAAAGAAAGTATTTGGAAGCGTTGTGTTTGTATCATTGCTGATGCGTGTCATAAACTTAGACATTCCGATAGGCAATGATCTGCACGCATTCAGACAGACGCAGACAGCTATGACGGTTCAAAACTATTTTCAGGAGGGCTGGAGCCTGTTCCATTATAAGACACCTGTGTTTGGCGAACCTTGGCAGGTTTTGATGGAGTGTCCGATATACCAGACGGCAGTATATGCTGTGATGCGTGTTTTAAATCTATCGGATACAGACTTTGGTTGCAGGCTGGTCAGCCTGCTGCTGTTTTATTTGAGTGCCGTACTGCTTAAAAAGGTAGCGGACATGCTGATCCCAAAGGAGGCGTCTGCTTTTGTATGTGGTGTATACCTGTTGTCTGCGTTTAATATTTTTTGGAGCAGGGCGGCAATGATTGATTATATGTCTGTCTTTTTTGCGCTGCTTTATGTTTGGGGTCTGTATGGTTGGCTTTTGCATGGAACGTTAAGCAAGTATATGGCAGGATTATTTTTTGGATGCCTGGGATACTTGCTAAAAGCAACAACGATGTTTCCGTATGTATATCTACTGATGTTTTTAATTATTACACAGTTTATTAGGGAAATTCGGCAAGGGGAATGGAAGGGTAACAGGTCTGTTTACAGTTATCTTCGACAAAACCGAAGGCGGATACTGTTGCTTGCACTGGTTTGTATCCTGCCTGTCATTGCAGGAGCCATGTGGACGTATTATGCAGACTGTATAAAGGAGAAATCTCTATATACCGCATGGCTAACTTCTGAAAATCTGCATTCGTGGAATTATGGGACACTTGCCCAGAAATTGGACTTTAATTGTTGGAAGGTTATTATCGAGCGGTTGTACTGCTTTTTTGGCGACAGTATTTTATTTTGGGCTCTTTTAGCAGGAGGGGGAGTTGCTGCATACAAAAAACAGGAAGCCCATGTGCTGGCTTACAGCTTTATATCCTGTATGTTGGCAATCATTACGTTATTTAATCTATATTATGTCCATGATTATTATTTGATCGCAGTTTCACCACTTATATGTATGTTTTTTGGTATCTTGCTGTATGAAATTAAAGAGGCTGTCTGGAAAGAAGGAAATACTGGAAGAATAGGCTTTGGGATACTGCTTGTAGTTATGCTTTGCTTGCAGGTACAAAGCAACCGGCCGTATATAGACGGAATTTTATATGGAAATAAGCAAACCAGGGAACTTGCCAGGTCTGTCAATCAAGCGACAAGTCAAGAAGAACTGGTTGTAATAGAAGGAGAGGATTGGAGTCCGGTGACCTTATATTATGCGCAACGCAAAGGGTTTATGGTAAAGATGCCTGAGTGGATACTGGATGAGGCATTTTTTGAATTTTTGCATAGAGACAATTACACGACGTTGGTTGCCCATTCTTTGGATACTGCCGGGTTGTTTTCGCAGCATTATGATGCTGTGGCACAGTATCCGGGAAGCATGGAAGGATATGTCTATAAACTTTTTCGGAAAGCAGAGGCGGCAGAAGTTTTCCGCAGCAGCAGAATATATGATATGCAGGCGGATGGAGAGACAGGCACGGTTTTAGACTGGGATGCAGAATATATGCAGATCCATTATGCGGATATTGGAGCGAGCAGGGAGGTGACAGTGGAAGTGACAGACAGGCATGGAAATGTGTACACAGATAAAGTTAACCTGCCGACAGGATGTGAGGAAATATATTATAAAGTTGGTGCATTATGTGAGATGCCTGCAAAGGTACGGTTTATCTGAGGCAGAGGCAAGGTATCAACCACTACACCACCGCCTCCACCAAAACCTTATCCCCAAATAGAACTTCCTTCACTCCGATCTCTTTTTGCTGATTAAAGTTAAAAGTAAGCAGATAGCCGCGTTCCAAATGATAGTGTTTCAAATAGTTTGCCAACTGCTCCTCGCCCTGCCGGTGCCTTGCCGCTCCATATCAGACCTTTGTTTTAATAACAAACAGATCCGTCCGTTCCCGGTTTCTTGTTTCGGCTTCTACATAGCAGTTCCCGATTCCATTGATAATGGGCTTTAAAAACAGCATAAAATAACGCCTTCCTTTTGGGCAGTGTTATAGAGCGTCTCCTGCTGGATTTTAGGTATGGCAAGGAAGAGGTTGTAAAGCAGTGTTTCAAAAATACGGTTGGCGATCTACACGTAGTTACCGCTGACATTAAAAAACTTATTCATATCAGATCACACATCCTTTGATTTATAAGGTCTATCACTTGTACGGCACAGTCAAATTCCTGCAAAATCAAAACCAAATCTTTTGTTTTTATCCAAAGCGTCGCCGTGTTATCGTTTGGATGTACCCCGATGATGCCGGGATCATCTAAAAAAGAACGGTCGATATAGGACTGTACCAGATGCTTTGTATCATGGAGCAAGCCAAAAGGGGTTACAGACCCAGGCGGCAGACCCATAATTTCCATCAGGTCGCTTTCTGAGGCAAACGACAGGCGGCGCGTTTGCAGTGCCTGCTGGAATTTTTTTAAGTTTACACGTCTGTCGCCTTTTGCCGTAATCAGGTAATAATGCTGCTTTTTGTCATCGCGCACAAAGAGGTTTTTTGCGTCTGCCTGCGGGTAAGGAAAGGGGATGTCTGCAAGCTCTTTCATTGTAAAGACGGGTTTGTGTTCGGTGATTTCAAACCAGATGTTTTTGTTTTTTAAATAACTGCATATTTTATTTTTATCCATTTTATTCATGGCTGTGGCTGCTCCTGCTTTGTTGTTTGGATTACGAGGTTTTTAGGAAAAATTGATATGGTGATTGTATCATAGAATGCGAGGAGGATACAAGCATTTTTCGAAGGATTGCATTCATGGGGCAATTATGGTAAGGTAGTAAAAAGAAAAGGCGTATTTGGGAAAGAGGGTGGATTATGGCGGTATACTTAAATACGGATGCGGCGTTTAAGGATTTTCGGATGCTTCGCAGTGATAAATATTTTGTAGATAAGTCTGGTATGATTGAGAAGGTGAATGAGCGGCTGTTTACGAAAAACAGGTATTTGTGCATTACAAAGCCGCGTCGTTTTGGAAAAACGTCGGTGCTGAATATGCTTGGCGCGTATTATGGAAAAGCTTATGCGGCGGGGGAGATGTTTGAAGGGCTGGATATTGCGGGGAGCGGGCAGTATGCGGTGCACTTAAATAAATATCCGGTGATCCATATGAATATGAACCGTCTGCCGGAAGATGGCAATACGTATGCGCATTATCTGGGCTTGATTCGCGAAACGCTTCGGGAGGATCTGCTGGAAGCTTATCCAAAGCTTAGTCAAAAGCATTTTCGCAAGCTTTCGGACTTGCTTGCGGCTGCGGGGGATGAGTTTGTTTTTATCATTGATGAATGGGACTATATTTTTAGTCATGACAAGTACCTGGAAAACCAGAGCGATTATCTGGAATTTTTAAGGGAACTGTTAAAGGATAAGCCGTATGTGGCGCTTGCTTATATGACAGGGGTGCTGCCGATTAAAAAGTATAGTGTGGGTTCGGCACTCAATATGTTTGACGAATATACGATGCTCAATGATTCTGTATTTGACCGCTATTTTGGGTTTACGCAAAAAGAGGTGGAGCAGCTTTTAAGCAGACAGTCTGCTGTGGGAAGCGGAGAGCTTGCAGAGTGGTATAACGGGTATTTGACGGGCAGCGGAAGGAAAATCTATAATCCTCGTTCGGTTGTACTGGCGCTGATTAATGGAAAGTGCCAGAGTTATTGGACAAGGACTGGAAAAATGGATGAGGTTTTGTTTTTTCTCAAGTATAATATCGGGGAAGTCCGGGATGATATCGTGAAAATGGTGAACCATCTGCCAGTGTTTGCCGATATTAAAAAAGAATATACAGCAGGGCAGGAAAGCCCGGCAAACCGCAAGGAGATTTATGCGGCAATGATTATTTATGGGCTGCTGTCTTATTATGAGGGGGAGCTGTGCATCCCGGACAAAGAGCTTATGATCGAGTTTGAGAATGCGCTGGAGGATCAGGAATTTGGATATGTGGCGGAGCTGGTCAGAAATTCTGAGGAAGTATTGCAGGCGACGCTTGCAAAGAGGGAGAACGCAGTCGTATCTTATCTGCATAATATTCACAACAGTGAGATCCCGATTCTGCAATATAATGATGAAAAAGAGAAGCAGTAGAGCGCATTCTTTTGGTTGGGATCAGTTATCATACAGGAAAAAAGGAACATACGTGCAGGATTGAGGAGGCGTTACTTTGAGTAAGAATAGAAAGGTTACAAAAACAATTCAGATTGGAGACCGCGTGATTGGCGGAGGAAATCCGATTTTAATTCAGTCGATGACGAATACGAGGACGGAGGATGTAAAGGCTACGGTTGCGCAGATCTTAAGGCTGCAAAATGCAGGCTGTGAAATTGTCAGGTGCACGGTGCCTACGATGGAAGCGGCGAAGGCTCTTTCTAAGATTAAAAAGCAGGTGGACATCCCGGTAGTAGCGGATATTCATTTTGATTATCGCCTGGCGGTGGCCGCGATTGAAAATGGGGCGGATAAAATACGCATTAATCCGGGAAATATCGGTTCTAAGGAGCGTGTGCAGGCAGTCGTGGACGCGGCGGCTGCGCGCGGCGTTCCGATCCGGGTCGGTGTCAACAGCGGGTCGCTGGAAAAGGAACTGGTGGAAAAATATCATGGCGTAACGGCTGAGGGGCTTGTGGAAAGTGCTTTGGGGCAGGTAAAGCGGATTGAAGATATGGGCTATGACAAGCTTGTAATCAGCATTAAGTCCTCGGATGTGCTGATGTGCGTGCGTGCCCACGAGCTGATTTGCGAGCAGACGGCATATCCGCTGCATGTGGGGATTACAGAAGCGGGAACGATCATCAGCGGCAATATCAAGTCGTCGATCGGGCTTGGGCTGATTTTGCACCAGGGCATCGGCGATACGATCCGGGTTTCGTTAACAGGCGACCCGTTAGAAGAGATTAAGTCAGCAAAGCTGATTTTGCGTACGCTTGGGCTTCGAAAGGGCGGGATTGAAGTTGTTTCCTGTCCGACGTGCGGACGCACAAAGATCGATTTGATCGGGCTTGCAAACCAGGTGGAAAATATGGTGGCGGATATTCCGCTGGATTTAAAAGTGGCTGTGATGGGATGCGTCGTCAACGGCCCTGGCGAGGCAAAAGAAGCGGATATCGGCATTGCGGGCGGCTGTGGGGAAGGGCTTTTGATCCGGCATGGCGAGGTTGTAAAAAAGCTGCCGGAGGATGCGCTTTTGCCTGCGCTTCGCGAAGCGCTGCTGAATTGGAACGAAGAGCCTGACAGGGATTGATGGGAGGAGCATGGATAAAAATTTTTTTGAGGTGTTTCCGGTATTACAGGTAAACGGGGAGATGCGCCAGCTTTTGGCGGATACGCAGGTGCAGCGGGTGGTGTCAAACCGCGAGCGGACGCGCCTGCGCATTTATCTGCATGGGACGAGGCTGATTCCCAAAAAGCAGATCTTCCAGTTGGAGCGCAGTATCAAAAGCCAGTTGTTTCCGGGGCAGGAGCTTACGGTAAAGATTATGGAGCACTACCAGCTTTCTGCACAGTATACGCCGCAGACGCTGATGGACATTTATAAGGACAGCATTTTGGAAGAGCTGAAAGTATACAGCCTTTTGATTTACAACCTGTTTCGCTGTGCCAGAATGGAATTTGACGGGGCAGGCAATATGAAGCTGTATTTGGAGGATTCGATTGTGGCGCGCAACCGCTCGGATGAGCTGTTGGAAGTGCTGTATAAGATTATGCGCGACCGCTGCGGGATGATGCTTACGATCGATGCCGTATTTGAGCCGAAAAAGGAAAACAGGCTGAAAAAGGAAAGCGACCAGCAGATTGCCTGTGAGATCCGGCGCATTTTGGGCGGCGTGCACAGGCTAGAAAAAACAGCCGGCATGGGTTATGCGAATGCGTCCGGCATGGGAAGTGCGCCGGAAGCTTCCCGTGCTGGAAATGTAGAGAAAGCGGGGGATAAAAAGGCAGGCGCTGCGGAAAAAGACAGCGCGCGTACGGCGGCAAACGGCAGGTTTGCGGGCAGGACAGGCGGGCGCAGAGATTATCCGCTGCGGCGCTCGGACAATCCAGACGTGATTTACGGCAGGGATTTTGACGATCATGCGGTGCCGATTGACCAGATCGAAGGGGAGATGGGAGAGATCGCGATCCGTGGGCAGGTGCTTGCGGTCGATACGAGAGAGCTTCGAAACGGCGAAAAGAGCATTGTGATTGTCACGCTTACGGATTTTACGGATTCGATTGTCATTAAGATTTTTACCAAAAATGAGCATTTAAAAGAGCTGCTTGGCGAGGTGAAAAAAGGCGCGTTTTTAAAGATTAAGGGCGTAACGGCGTTTGACCGCTTTGACAGTGAGCTGACGCTTGGCTCGGTTGCCGGGATAAAAAAAATTCCTGATTTTACAGAGCGGCGGATGGACACCAGCCCCCAAAAGCGCGTGGAGCTGCACTGCCATACGAAGATGAGCGATATGGACGGGATTTCGGATGTCGGGGATATTATTAAGCAGGCGGTTTCCTGGGGGCACAAGGCGCTTGCGATTACCGATCATGGCGCGATTCAGGCATTTCCGATTGCAAACCACGCGGTTCCTGACGGGGCGGATTTTAAAATTATTTACGGGGTGGAGGCGTATCTGGTAGACGACTTAAAGCAGATCGTATTTGCGCCAAAAGGGCAGAGCCTTTCGGATTCGTATGTGGTGTTTGACTTAGAGACGACGGGCCTTAGCCCGAATGTGCACAAGATTATAGAAATCGGCGCGGTGAAGGTTTCAGACGGCAAGATTGTTGACCGTTTTTCCCAGTTTGTAAATCCGCTGGTGCCGCTGCCGTTTGCCATTGAAGAGCTTACGAAAATACGGGACGATATGCTTGTGGGCGAGCCGGAGATCGCGCAGGTTCTGCCGGAATTTATGGAATTTTGCAAAGGGTGCGTGATGGTTGCGCACAATGCAGAGTTTGACATGGGATTTATCCAGAAAAACTGCGAAGATCTGGGGCTTGACTGTGCGTTTACCGTTGTGGATACGGTGTCTATGGCGCGGTATCTGCTGCCGGGATTAAACCGGTTTAAGCTCGATACGGTTGCAAAGGAGCTGCATATTTCGCTGAAAAACCACCACCGTGCCGTGGAGGACGCGGAGTGTACGGCGGAGATTTTTCTTAAATTTATCCAGATGCTTTCCGAGCGCGGCATTGACGATTTGGATGCGTTAAACGCGCAGGGAAAGGCGACGGCAGGGCAGATTATGAAGATGCCGACCTATCATGCGATCCTGCTTGCGACAAACGACTATGGGCGGGTGAACCTGTACCGTCTCGTATCGATGTCGCACCTTACATATTTTCACAAACGGCCGAGGATTCCAAAGAGCGAGCTGCTGCGTCACCGGGAAGGGCTGCTGCTTGGCTCTGCCTGTGAAGCCGGGGAGCTGTACCAGGCGATCCTGCTTGGCAGGCCGCAGACAGAAATCGCGCGGATTGTAAATTTTTATGACTATCTGGAAATACAGCCAAACGGCAACAATGCGTTTATGATCCGTGAGGAGCGCTATCCGGTCAGCTCCGAGGAAGATTTGTGGGAGATCAATAAAAAGATCGTAAAGTTGGGCGAGGATTTTAAAAAGCCGGTGGTAGCCACGTGCGACGTACATTTTTTAAATCCAGAAGACGCGGAATACCGCAGGATTATTATGGCGGGGCATGGATTTAAGGACGCGGATGAGCAGGCGCCGTTATTTTTGCATACGACAGAAGAGATGTTAAAGGAATTTGCATATCTGGGCAGCGAAAAGGCGGAAGAAGTCGTAATTACGAACCCGAACCTGATCTGCGATATGTGTGAAAAGATCTCTCCGGTGCGCCCGGATAAGGCGCCGCCGGTGATAGAAAATTCAGACCAGATGCTGCGGGATATCTGCTACAACAAAGCGCATGAGATGTACGGGGACGATCTGCCGGAAATTGTGCACAAGCGGCTGGAGCGAGAGCTTACGTCGATTATTTCCAATGGATATGCGGTGATGTACATTATTGCGCAAAAGCTCGTATGGAAATCGGTGGAGGACGGGTATCTCGTAGGCTCAAGAGGGTCAGTCGGGTCTTCCTTTGTAGCGACAATGGCGGGAATTACGGAAGTCAATCCGCTTAGCCCGCACTATTACTGCGAATACTGCCATTTCAGCGATTTTGATTCGGAGGAGGTCAAATCTTACAGTGGGCGCTCTGGCTGCGATATGCCTGACCGGGTCTGCCCAAAGTGTGGCAAGCCGCTTGTCAAAGCGGGATTTGATATTCCGTTTGAGACGTTTTTAGGATTTAAAGGAAACAAGGAGCCGGATATTGACCTCAATTTTTCCGGTGATTACCAGAGTAAGGCGCATAAGTATACCGAGGTTATTTTCGGTGCCGGGCAGACGTTTCGGGCGGGCACGATCGGTACACTGGCAGATAAAACCGCGTTTGGCTATGTCAAGCGCTATTACGAGGAGCGCAGCGTTCATAAGCGTTTTTGTGAAATTAACCGGATTGTGCAAGGCTGTGTCGGCATCCGGCGTACGACCGGGCAGCATCCGGGCGGCATCGTCGTGCTCCCAATGGGGGAGGAAATCTATTCGTTTACGCCGATCCAGCATCCGGCAAACGATATGGGGACGGATATTATTACGACGCATTTTGAATACCATTCGATTGACCACAACCTGTTAAAGCTGGACATTCTCGGGCACGACGATCCGACGATGATCCGTATGCTCGAAGACCTGACCGGCATCCATGCGACGCAGATTCCGCTGGACGACCCGGCGGTCATGTCTATTTTTAAGAGTACGGATGCATTGGGCATTACGCCTGATCAGATCGGCGGCTGTACTGTCGGGTCTTTGGGAATCCCGGAGTTTGGGACAGAGTTTGTCATTCAGATGCTGATCGATACTAAGCCGCAGTCGTTTTCCGACCTGGTGCGCATCTCAGGCTTGTCCCACGGGACAGACGTATGGCTTGGAAACGCGCAGACGTTAATCGAAGAGGGCAAGGCAACGATCTCTACGGCGATCTGCACGAGAGACGATATTATGATCTATTTAATCGGGATGGGCTTAGAAAGCGAGCTGTCATTTACGATTATGGAATCGGTACGCAAGGGCAAGGGGCTTAAAGAGGACTGGATCAAGGCGATGAAGGAGCACGGCGTGCCAGACTGGTATATCTGGTCATGCCAGAAAATCAAATACATGTTTCCAAAGGCGCATGCGGCGGCTTATGTTATGATGGCATGGCGCATTGCCTACTGCAAGGTGTTTTATCCGCTTGCTTATTACGCGGCGTATTTTTCTATCCGGGCGACCTCGTTTAACTATGAGCTGATGTGCCAGGGGCGGGAAAAGCTGGAACATTTTATGCGGGATTATGAAAAGCGCAGGGATACGCTGACCAAAAAAGAGCTGGATACGATTAAGGATATGAAGATCGTGCAGGAAATGTATGCCAGAGGCTTTCAGTTTACGCCGATTGACTTAAATATCGTAAAGGCGCGCCATTTCCAGATTATTGACGGGAAGCTGATGCCGGCGTTAAGCGCAATCGACGGGCTTGGAGAAAAGGCGGCGGACGGCGTGGTGGAAGCAGTAAAGGACGGGCCGTTTTTATCCAAGGACGATTTCAGGCAGCGCTCTAAGGTCAGCAAATCTGTGGCAGACCTGATGGGGGATCTTGGGATTTTGGGCGGGATTCCAGAGTCGAACCAGATGTCGATTTTTGATTTTGCATAAAAAAATAACCGCTGGCTTTTTTAGGGCAAGGGCGGTTATTTTTGTGTTCGAATACTGTCCGAATAATACTTGAAATTTTACGCTGAAAGTACTATGATAGATTATGTATAAAATGCCCAAAACGAACGTGTATGCCGATTCTTATTTAGTGATATTGAATGAGCAGGAATCTGCTGTAAAGCAGTGCGGAATAGAAAACGGCAACAGCGCAGAGGGCACAGATAAAATACAAGGTGGACAACATGAAAGACTTATTATCAATAAGAGACGAGATCGACCAGGTAGACAGCGAGATTACCAGGCTGTATTTAAAGCGTATGGAGCTGACTGGCGAGGTGGCGGAGTATAAGATCCAGACTGGAAAAAAGGTGTTTGACAAGGAGCGTGAGCGCAGCAAGCTGGAAAAAATATCCGCGCTTGTGCCGGGCAGCTTTTTAAAGCATGGGATCAGAGAGCTGTTTGAGCATATTATGTCGATCAGCCGCAAGAGGCAGTACCAGCTTTTGACCGAGCATGGGATCGGGGAGGAAAATGCGTTTACGCAGGTAGACCAGATCTGCGCAAAGGACAGCCGTATCGTATTTCAGGGCGTGGAAGGGGCGTATGCCCATATCGCGATGAACGAGTATTTTGGCGGAGGCGCGGATGCAGAGTGCTTAAACAGTTTCCATGTGGAGAGCTGGCGGGAAGCGATGGAGGCGATTCGGGACGGACAGGCGGATTATGCAGTGCTTCCGATTGAAAATTCAACCGCGGGCGTTGTGGCGGAAAACTATGACCTTTTGATCGAGTACGACAATTATATTGTCGGCGAGCAGATTATACCGATCAGGCACTGCCTGTTAGGGCTGAAAGAGGCGGAACTGTCCGATATTACGAGCGTTTATTCGCATCCGCAGGCGCTTGCCCAGTGCGAACGCTATTTGCAGGCGCATGAGGACTGGGACTGCGCGACGGAAGGCAATACCGCGGTTGCGGCGTGCAAGGTGAAAAAGTCCGGCAATAAGCATAAGGCGGCGATCGCCAGCGAGCTGACCGCAAAGCTGTACGGGCTTAAAATTCTGGAACGAAATATCCAGACGAGCAGTGAAAATTCGACCAGATTTATCATTGTCACGAACCGGAAAATATTTTTAAAGGACGCGGCAAAGATGAGTATCTGCCTGGAAGTAAAGCATCAAAGCGGTTCTTTATATCATGCATTATCGCATATTATTTATAATGACTTGAATATGAATTTTATACAGTCCAGGCCGCTGAACGGGCCGGACGGGACGAACTGGCAGTACCGGTTTTTTATCGACTTTGCAGGAAACCTGAACGAAAGCGCCGTTTCCAATGCACTGCGGGGGCTTTCGGAGGAATGTGAGAGCATACGTGTGCTTGGAAACTATTAAAAGGAGATCATCATATGGCAATTACAACATTTGCAGCAATTTATATCGGCTCCTACGAAGTGAGCCTTAAGATTTTTGAGCTGTCCGGGAAAAAAAAGATCCGTGAGATCGACCATATCCGCACAAGGCTGGAGCTTGGCAGGGATACGTTCCACTCCGGTACGATCGGCTCTGATCTGGTAGACGAGCTGTGCGTCATACTGGCGGATTTTGCGAAAATCATGCAGGGCTATAAGGCAAAAGAGTACCGTGCCTTTGCGGGCAATGTCGTCGGCGATGCAAAAAATATGCTGTTTATTTTAGACCAGATCAAGACAAAGACCGGGCTTGATGTGGCGACGCTCAGCAATTCGGAACGGCGGTTTTTAACGTATAAGGGCGTCGCGGCAAGACCTGGATTTGACAAAATGATTAAAGACAGCGCGGCGGTCATCGATGTCGGCGGCGGCAGCCTGCAAATTACACTGTTTGTCGACGGAAAGGTTGTAACGACGCAGCACCTTGCGATCGGTACGATGCGGCTGATGGAGATGCTTTCGGATATCGAGCATAATGTCCTGCATCTGGAAAACCAGTTAGAGGAGCTTGTGGACAAGGAGCTTGCCGTATTTTTAGCGCAGTATATGCAGCCGGGCGAAGAGATTAAAAATGTAATTTTAATGGGGGATTATATTTCGGAGATTATGCGCAAGCTGAGCAAAGGCGGCGAAGACTTAAACGTCGTCGAGGCGCGCAGGTTTATCAGTTTTTTAAAGAAGCTGGATAAAAAGAGCGTGGAGGAGATTTCAGAGGCACTGAATCTGTCGAACGAAAAAGACATGCTCGTACTGCCGTCTGTAATTTTATATGCGAAGCTGACGCAGGCAATGCACGCCCAGACGATCTGGTTCCCAAATGTAGACACAAGCGACGGCATTGCGTACGACTATGCGCAGTCGCAGAAAATTATCCATTCCGCGCATGATTTTGAGGATGATATTTTGTCAGCGGCAAAAAATATGTCTATGCGTTATATGAGCTATTCCCAGCATATTGACGCGCTGACCGAGATGGCGTCGCTGCTGTTTGACGCGATGAAAAAGGTACACGGCATGGGAAAAAGGGAGCGGCTTTTGCTAAAGGTAGCCGCCATGCTGCATGACTGCGGAAAATATATCAGCCTTGCCAACAGCGCAATCTGCGCGTACCAGATTATCCGGGCGACGGAGATTATCGGGCTGTCGCATTTGGAGCGGGAGATGGTGGCAAGCGTCGTATTGTATAACTCTTCGCCGCTCGACCCTTATGCGGAGCTTGCAGACCGTATGGACCAGCACAGCTATCTGATTGTGGCAAAGCTGGCGGCGATTTTGCGGGTGGCAAACGCGATGGACCGCAGTCACAGACAGAAGTTTAAAAACGTCAAGGCGGTGCTGAAAAATAAACAGCTTGTGATTACGATTGAGACGAACAACGATATTGCCCTGGAAAAAGGGCTGTTAGCGGCAAAAGCAGACGCCTTTGAATCAATTTTCGGATTAAAGCCTGTGATCAAAGAGAAACGGGTATATACATAGAAAGAGGGAGGATTTCATGGAAAAGACAACTGAATATGGGAAACCGGAATATTTTGAAAACCGGGAGCTTAGCTGGATTAAGTTTAACAGGCGGGTGTTAAACGAAGCAAGGGATAAGACGATCCCGCTGCTTGAGCGGTTAAAGTTTATCAGCATTACGTCTTCAAACCTGGATGAATTTTTTATGGTCCGGGTGGCTTCTTTAAAGGATATGCTGCACGCGGGCGTAAAAAAGGCGGATATTGCAGGCATGGACGCGCTAAAGCAGCTCGAACGGGTCAATGAGGATACGAGGGAGCTTGTAAATTTGCAGTATTCTACGTACAACCGTTCGCTGCTGCCGCTGATGAACCAGGAACATATTTATATTATCGACGCGTATGAAAAATTGACCGAAGAGCAGGCTGCGTTTGTAGACGACTATTTTGAAAATGAAGTGTATCCGGTACTGACGCCGATGGCTGTGGATGCCAGCCGCCCATTTCCGCTGATCCGCAACAAATCGCTCAATATCGCCGCGGTTATTGAATATAAAGGGACGGGCGGGCTGCTTGACCATAAGGGGCAGGAGCCGGACGACGGACAGGATGAGGAGTTATTAAACGACGTGCCTACCGCTTTGGAACCGGAAAAGGAAGGCGGAAAAAAAGAGAAAAAGGAGAAAAAAGGCAAGAAAGGCGCAAAGCCGGAATTTGCCACTGTCCAGGTGCCGAGCGGCATGGCAAGGCTGGTTCCGGTTCCTTCGAAAAATCCAGAAGAAAAAGTATTTATTTTATTGGAGCAGGTCATTGAGAAAAATATCGAAAAGCTGTTTTTAAACTATAAAGTGCTGTGTGCTTACCCATACCGGATTATGCGCAACGCTGACTTTTCGATTGACGAGGATGAAGCGCCGGATTTGTTAAAGGAGATCCAAAAGCAGCTTAAAAAGCGAAAGTGGGGCGAGGTGATCCGTCTGGAGGTAGAGGACGGCATTGACAAAAAGCTGCTGGAATTTTTAAAAGACGAGCTGCATGTGGAAAACAAACAGGATATCTTTTATATCAACGGCCCGATTGATTTTACCTTTTTAATGAAAATGTACGGGCTGCCTGACTGCGACCATCTGCGCTATGAGCCGCATACGCCGCAGCTTGTGCCGGAGATCCTGCCGGGAGAAAATATTTTTGAAGCGATTCAAAAAGGAGATATCCTGCTGCATCATCCATACCAGAGCTTTGGCCCGGTCATTGAGCTGATCCGCCAGGCAGCGTCAGATGCGCAGGTGCTGGCGATTAAAATGACGCTGTACCGAGTCAGCGGCAATTCGCCGATTATCGCATCCCTTGCGCAGGCGGCGGAAAACGGAAAGCAGGTAACCGTACTGGTGGAATTAAAGGCGCGTTTTGATGAGGAGAACAACATTGTATGGGCGAAAAAGCTGGAGCAGGCAGGCTGCCACGTAATCTATGGCATTGTCGGCTTAAAGACGCACAGCAAGATCGCGCTTGTTGTACGCAGGGAAGACGAAGGCATCTGCCGCTACGTACACCTTGGCACCGGAAACTACAACGACTCTACGGCGAAGCTGTATACGGACTGCGGCGTATTAACCTGTGCCGAGTCGGTCGGCGAGGACGCGACGGCTGTCTTTAACATGCTCTCTGGCTATTCAGAGCCGCTTAGCTGGAACTGCCTTGCAGTAGCGCCGATCTGGCTGCGCAAAAAGTTCTTAAAGCTGATCAGACGGGAGACCAAAAATGCAAGGAACGGAAAACAGGCGTATATCCGCGCAAAGATGAACTCGCTTTGTGACCAGGAAATGATCGAAGCGCTGTATGAAGCGTCCGTGGCAGGCGTACAGATTAAGCTGCTCGTACGCGGAATCTGCTGCCTGCGCACAGGGATCAAGGGTGTCAGTGAAAATATCCAGGTGCGCTCGATTGTCGGCAACTTCTTAGAGCACAGCCGGATCTTTGACTTTTGCAACGACGGCCATGCGGAAGTCTATATGGGCAGCGCAGACTGGATGCCGCGCAACCTAGACCGCAGGGTGGAGATCGTATTCCCGGTTCTGGATGAAGAGCTGAAAAAGAAAGTGCTGCATATTCTTGATGTAGAATTTGAAGACAACGTCAAAGCACATGTGCTGCAGGAAGACGGTACATACGAAAAGATCGATAAACGAGGCAAGGTGCTTGTCAACTCCCAGGAGATTTTCAGCAAAGAAGCAGAGCAGGCAGTGCCGAAGCAGGATAAGGCTTATAAAGACCGGGTGTTTGTGCCGGCGGAGCCAGGGGTGTAGAGGAAAACCATGAACCACACATATCAAATCTTATTTTCAGACCTGGATGCAACGCTTTTAAACGATCAAAAACAAATAGAGCCTGGTACAAAGGCGGCGATTGAACAGATGTTAAGCCGCGGGGCGTTTTTTGCCATCTGTACCGGGCGGCCGCTTGCGAGTGCGCGTGCTGTAGCAAAGCAGTTTGGGCTTGATCAAAAAGGCTGTTATATTGCAGCGTACAATGGGGGCGTGCTCTATGACCCGTCCAAAGACAAGGTGCTTTCGTATGCGTCCATTCCGCTTTCGGTTGTGCGGGAGATGTTTGCGCGTGCCGGGCGTGCCGGGCTGTACATCCATACGTATGACCGTAACGACGATACGGTGCTTACTTACAAAGATACCCCGGAGCTTTCTTATTATACCAATCATACAAAGCTGGCTCCTAGGATCGGGACGGACGTGCTAAAGACGCTTACGCAGGAGCCTGCAAAGCTGATTGTTGCCGACCTTTTGCACCATGACAGGCTGGTACGGTTTCAAAAAGAACAGGAAGAATGGTCGAAAGGCGTGCTGAACAGCTTTTTTTCTTGCGAGCAGTATCTGGAATACTGTCCGGCAGGAATCTCGAAAGGCGCAGCCGTAGAAACGCTCTGCCGCCTTTTGGATATCCCGGTTACGGCGTCTGTCGCCGCGGGAGATGAACGCAACGACCTTGCGATGCTGCGTGCCGCAGGCATCGGCGCTGCACCGCGCAACGCGCATCCGCAGGCAAAGGAAGCCGCGGATTACCTGTGTGAAAAAGACCATAATGCGGGAGCGGTAGGGGAAATTATAGACAGATTCTTTTAACCGCCTGTGCTGCCATAAAAACAGGACTGCCAGAAATTTATTCGATGGCAGTCCTGTTTTTGTTTTATCGGTTTGCAGGGCTGTTCATTTGTATACATACTCCCTGCGTTTTTCAAAGTGGTGAAACGCGGTACCGTCTTTTGTATATCCATTTGCCGAATAAGAAATCTCGTTCTGCGTATCGGCACATGCTTCGTGAAGGAGCGTTTCAAAATTTTTCTGCTGTTTCTTTTCACGTTTCTGCTGGTCTTTGCGCTTGGAAGCAGTATCGTGAAGGCTTGTTACAAAAATCACGTGTTCAATCTTAAATAAACTATTAACATATGCTGCTTTACTCCCCTCCCTGGTTGTAAATTTCAACGGTTGCCACATCCTGCGCATGATGTACGAGACACTTTCAAAATCCGTTTTTTCAGTGCTCTTATCATTAATATCGGCTAATCTGCGGATTTCTTAATGCTTTTTCTGTAAATGGTACATAGTTGCTTTTTTGTGTAATTATTAATAAAATGAAAGTGCATTTTTGTGCAGAATATGCTTGTATGAAAATGCATTTTATGTATATAATATTAAAAATGCGATGCCGCAGAAAGGGAGATGCTTTATGAAAAGGAAAATTTACGACAGGCTGCTTGAATGGAAGGAAAAAGACCAGGGAAGCTGTGCACTTTTGTTAGATGGCGCCAGACGTGTCGGAAAAAGCTATATAGCAGAACAATTTGGAAAAAATGAATATAAAAGCTATTTGTTTATTGATTTTGCTCATTTGCCGAAAGAAATTCGTGCGGTTTTTGAAAATGATATCGATGATTTCGATTTGTTTTTTCAGAAATTAGGTGTATATTACAGAAAAACACTGTACAAGCGGGAATCTCTTATTATTTTCGATGAAGTGCAGAGGTTTCCGGCAGCCAGGGAGATGATTAAATATTTGGTCGCTGACGGAAGGTTTGATTATCTGGAAACAGGATCTTTGATTTCGCTGCGAATGAATATTGAAAATATTGTGATTCCATCCGAAGAGGAACATGTAGAGATGTTTCCTATGGATTTTGAAGAATTTTTGTGGGCGTTGGGAGATGAAACGACAATTCCGTTTTTAAAAGACTGTTTAGATAAGTCTGTTCCATTGGGACAGGCGATGCATCGGCGGGTAATGAATGATTTTCGCCAGTATATGTTAGTGGGCGGGATGCCGCAGGCAGTAGAATCTTATACAAAAACAAAAAGTTTTGAAGCGGTTGACCGGATCAAAAAAAGAATTTTAACACTGTATAGGGAAGATATTACAAAATTTGCAAAAGGCTATGAAGCAAAAGTGTTGGCGATTTTTGATGAGCTGCCGTCCCAGCTTTCCAAGGCTGAAAAAAAGTATAAATTATCAGGAATCAAAAGCGGAGCAAGGTACCGGGATTATGAAAATGCATTTATGTGGCTTGCAGAAGCGATGGTTGTCAATCATTGCTACAATGCGACAGAACCTGTTGTTGGCTTGTCAATGAGCCAGGAGCATATGACACGAAAATGTTATATGGGGGATACCGGGCTTTTAATTTCGCATACGTTTATGGATGATGCTTTTTTGGATAACGAGTTATACCGGGATATTTTGCTTGACCGGCTGCATGTAAACGAAGGAATGATTATGGAAAATATTGTGGCACAGCAGCTTCGCACAAGCGGGCATAAGCTGTATTTTTATTCGAGGGTTGATTCCAATCACCGGGAAAACAATATGGAGATTGATTTTTTAATTCGAAAGCAAAGAAAAATCTGCCCGGTTGAGGTAAAATCAGGGGGATACCGAAAACATTCTTCTTTGGATAAATTCAGGAATAAATTTGGAGGGAAAATCGGACAGCCCTATATCTTATATACGAAAGACCTGCTTGTCAAAGACGGGGTTGTGCATCTTCCGATTTATATGGCGATGTTTTTATAGAAGCACTTGAGTATCTCCAAGGAAATTTGTATAATAGAGAGCAATACCAAATCAATCAATATGCAGGGAGACAATGGAATGACAATTAAACAATTAACGGAACAAATGGAATATGAGCTGCTTGCAGGGACGGTCTGCGGGGAAGCCACGGCGCTTGTGTACGATTCCAGAAAGCTGGTGCCTGGATGCATTTTCGTATGTATCCGCGGCACCTCGTTTGACGGACATGATTTTGCAGCCGAGGAGGCAATGGGGCAGGCGGCGGCGATTGTTGTGGAGCGGCAGGTGCAGGTTCCGCCAGGGCCTGCGGTTTTAAAAACAGCGGATACAAGGCTTGCGCTGGCGCAGTTATCTGCGGCATGGTTTGGCAATCCGGCGCGCGAGCTAAAGACGATTGGCGTAACCGGAACGAAGGGTAAGACGACAACGACGTATATGATCAAATCGATACTGGAAAGCACCGGGCACAAAGTCGGGCTGATCGGCACGATTGAGACGATGATTGGGACACTAAAAATCCCGGCGGCAAATACGACGCCGGAATCTTACCTCGTGCAGCAGTATTTTCGCAGGATGGTCGACGCGGGCTGTGATACGTGCGTGATGGAAGTTTCCTCCCAGGGGCTTAAAATGCACCGTGTCGGCGGGTTTGTATTTGACATTGGAATTTTTACCAATCTGGAGCCAGACCATATCGGCCCGAATGAACATGCTTCCTTTGAGGAATACCTTGCCTGCAAAGGGATGCTGTTTCGTCAGTGTAAGACAGGGATTATCAATATCGACGATGCGCACGCTATGGATGTGATCAAAGGGCATACTTGCAGCATAGAGACTTACGGCATTGCTGAAAACGGGAAGCACGCCGGGCTGCGGGCGCACGATATCCGGCTGGTGCACACGCCAGGCTGCCTTGGTGTTGCCTATCATGCTGCGGGGCTTTGCGAGATGGATGTGCAAGTCGGTGTGCCGGGGGAATTTAGCGTGTACAATTCCCTGACCGCCATTGCGGTGTGCAGACATTTTGATGTCCCTGCGGAAAATATGAAAACAGCCCTGAAGCAGGCAAGGGTCAAGGGGCGCATCGAGATGGTGAAAGTGTCCGACCAGTTTACGCTTATGATCGACTATGCCCATAATGCAATGAGCTTAAAGAGCCTTTTGACGACGCTGCGCGCGTATCATCCAGGACGGCTTGTCTGCCTGTTTGGCTGCGGCGGCAACCGCAGCAGGCAGCGCCGCTTTGAAATGGGGGAAGTGTCAGGCAGCCTTGCTGATCTTACGATTATTACGTCAGACAATCCAAGGTTTGAAGAGCCGCAGGCGATTATTGACGATATTAAACAAGGCATTGCAAAGACAAACGGGGCATATGTGGAGATGATTGACCGCAAAGAAGCGATCCGGTACGCAATTACGCACGGACAGCCGGGAGACGTCATTGTGCTGGCGGGCAAAGGGCATGAGGACTACCAGGAAATCAAAGGAAAAAAATATCCGATGGATGAGCGGGATTTGATCGCGGATGTGCTGGCGGAGCAAAGATGAATGGTGTATGCGAATATAATCGTAGATATTTCACAGGAAAAGCTGGATAAGACGTTTCAGTATATCGTGCCAGAGCAGTTAAAAGGTGAGCTTTCCGAGGGGATGCGCGTTGTGGTGCCGTTTGGCAGCCGACGGATCACTGGATATGTGGTAGCGCTGACCGATACGCCCGAATATGACGTGGCAAAGCTAAAGCCCGTGCTGTCGATTGAAAAAGAAGCGGTCTGTATTGAATCGGAGCTGATTGCCCTCGCCGCGTGGATGCATAAAAACTGCGGCGGCACGATGAACCAGGCATTAAAGACCGTGCTTCCTGTGAAGCGCAAAGAGCGCCAGAAGGAAAAAAAGCAGGTCAGCCTGCGGGTGACGCACGAGGAAGCACGCAGCATGTATGCACAATGCGTACGCAGGCATTATTCCGCGCAGGCAAAGCTGCTGGCAAAGCTGTTGGAAAGCTCTCCGCAGCCGTTTTTGCACCTGACCAAGGATCTTGGCATTTCATCGGCAGTGATCCGCGGCATGGAAGAAAAAGGTACCGTCAGTATCGAGCGGGAACGGTATTACCGCAATCCGGTTGCGCATATTTCAGAAAAAAACTATGCGTTGCAGTTGAATGAATGCCAGCAGGATGTCGTGCGCCAGGTGACCGCCGAGTTTGACGCAGGCAGGCAGCATACGTATTTGCTGCACGGAGTGACCGGAAGCGGCAAGACCGAGGTATATATGGAGCTGATCGCACATGCGGCGGCAAAGGGGAAGCAGTGCATTCTGCTGATCCCTGAAATCGCGCTGACCTTTCAGACAGTGCGCCGCTTTTACGAGCGGTTTGGCGACCGGGTGTCCATCCTGCATTCCAGGCTGTCGCCCGCAGAGCGCTCAGACCAGTTGGAGCGGGCAAAAAACGGCGGGATCGACATTATGATCGGACCAAGGTCAGCGCTGTTCACACCATTTTCAAATCTTGGGTTTATTATTGTGGATGAAGAGCATGAAAGCAGCTATAAGAGCGAAACCGTGCCCAAATACCACGCAAGGGACGCAGCGATTGCAAGGGCGGGGCTTGCCGGGGCGAGCGTGATCCTTGGCTCAGCAACGCCTTCGGTAGACAGCTATTACCGCGCCATGTCCGGGGAATACCGCTTGCTTGTGATGCAAAAACGGGCGCAGGACGCGGCGCTTGCAGAATGTGAAGTGGCAGACCTGCGCGCAGAGCTTCGCGCCGGAAACCGCTCGATCCTGAGCATGAGGCTCCAGGAGCTGATCGAAGACCGTCTGGCAAAAAAGCAGCAGGTCATGCTGTTTTTAAACCGCAGGGGGCTTGCCGGGTTTGTCTCCTGCCGTGCCTGCGGCAGCGTGCTGCGCTGCCCGCACTGCGACGTATCGTTAAGCCAGCATAAAAACGGCAGGCTGGTCTGCCATTACTGCGGCTATGAGACGCCGATGGTAAAGCAGTGCCCTTCGTGCGGCTCTGGCTATATCGGAGGATTTAAGGCAGGCACGCAAAAGATCCAGGAGATGACGCAAAAACGGTTTCCGAATGCGCGGGTTTTGCGGATGGACTATGATACGACGCGTTCCAAAGACGCTTATGAAACGATACTGTCCGCATTTGCCAGGCACGAGGCGGATATCCTGGTCGGCACGCAGATGATCGTCAAGGGGCACGATTTTCCGAATGTGACGCTTGTAGGCATCCTTGCCGCGGATATGTCCTTAAATATCAGCGACTACCACGCCGCGGAGCGGACGTTCCAGCTTGTGACGCAGGCGGCGGGACGCGCCGGGCGCGGAGCGCAGCGCGGGATGGCGGTGATACAGGCTTACCAGCCAGACCATTTCAGCATCCGGGCGGCAAAGGAGCAGGATTACCTTGCTTTTTACGAAGAGGAGATCTTATACCGCAGGCTGATGCAGTATCCGCCCGTCTGGCATATGCTGCACATTTTAACGGCGTCCCCGCGAAAAGAAGACGCCGCGGGCTGTATGGAGCAGATTGCGGCATGGATTCAAAAAGAGCTGGAAAAGCCCGGCGCGGACGGCGTCTGGAAGCAGCTTAGGGTCATCGGCCCTGTAGACCCGCCGGTTGCAAAGGCAAAGGATATTTACCGAAGGGTATTATATATGAAGCATCCCGATCTCCAGATTTTGGTAAAAGTGAAAGATTTTTTGGAAAAACGGCTGTCGGATTTGACAGAATGGAAAAAAGTCAGCGTACAGTTTGACTTTAATCCAATGAACGGTTAATATAAAAAAAGATGAAGAAAAAACAGTAAAGGAGCAGACAAAACATGGCAATCAGACAGATTCGGGTGGCTGGAGACCCGATATTGAACAAAGTATGCAAACCGGTAAAGGAGATGACGCCAAATATGCAGACACTCATCGAAGATATGCTCGATACGATGTATGAGGCAAACGGCGTCGGGCTTGCCGCGCCTCAGGTCGGCATCTTAAGAAGGGTGGCGGTGATTGATATCGGGGACGGGCCGATTGTGCTGGTCAACCCGCAGATTCTGGAAGAAGAAGGCGAACAGACCGGGGACGAAGCGTGCCTGAGCCTGCCGGGGAAGGCAGGGGAGGTCAAGCGCCCAAACCGCGTCGTTGTGCAGGCGTATGACGCATCTATGACACAATATAAGATCGAAGGCGAGGAGCTGTTAGCACGCGCACTGTGCCATGAGATCGAGCATCTGGACGGCCATATGTATATGGAGCACGTCATCGGCGAGATTCACGACGCTGTGATGGATGATGAATAAGGAAGAAAGAAAGTGCAGGTGAGAGGGAATGAAGATCCTGTTTATGGGGACGCCCGATTTTTCAGTGCCTGTTTTAAAAGCACTAAAAGAAGCAGGGCATGAGATTGTATTGGCGGTGACACAGCCGGATAAGCCAAAAGGCAGGGGAAAAACGGTGCAGTTTTCCGCGGTAAAGACCGCCGCGATGGAGCTTGGCATCGGCGTATACCAGCCGCGGCGGATCAAAGACGCCGAGTGCGTTGCGCATCTTCGCACGTATGATGCCGAGCTGTTTGTAGTAGCTGCGTTTGGGCAGATTCTTTCCAGGGAAATTCTGGAAATGCCAAAGTATGGCTGCATCAACGTCCATGCTTCCCTGCTGCCAAAATACCGGGGCGCTTCGCCGATCCAGTGGGCAGTGATCAACGGAGAACCAATAACGGGCGTTACGATCCAGCAGATGGATGTTGGCATTGATACCGGACAGATCCTTGCAAAACTGGAAGTCCCGCTGGACCAGGAGGAAACCGGAGGAAGCCTGTTTGAAAAACTGGCACATGCCGGCGCGAAGCTGTGCGTGCAGACGGTTGCGCAGATTGCGGACGGTACGGTGACGCGCACCAAGCAGGAAGAGGCACTTGCCACCCATGTCGGCATGATTAAAAAAGAGATGGGAAGGATTGACTGGCATATGCCAGCCGTACAGATCGAACGGCTGATCCGCGGGCTGAACCCGTGGCCGAGCGCTTATACTTCCCTGGACGGCAAAACGTTAAAAATCTGGAAGGCAAAGGTGCTTGCAGGCACAGACGGCATACAGGCCGGCACAGCACAGCCGGGACAGGTTGTCCATGCGGATAAGCACGGCATGGTTGTACAGACCGGCGATGGGCAGCTTTCGCTGCTGGAAGTGCAGCTTGAAGGAAAAAAGCGGATGCCCGCAGACGCGTTTTTGCGCGGGTATCCGCTGCAGGCAGGAACATGTTTTTAGCGGAACGAAAGGAGGGCAAATATGCCATTAGGATATCGCTATGGGTATGCGTTTGACCCAACATATATATTAGTAGTCATTGGTGCGCTTGTTTCAATCGTAGCATCTATGCGTGTGAAATCGACGTTTCATAAATACTCCGGGGTGCGCAGCAGGTCAAATATGACCGGGGCGCAGGCAGCGCAGCGCGTATTAAACAGCGCGGGCATTTTCGATGTCAGGATCCAGCATGTGGCAGGCAGCCTGACCGACCATTACAATCCGAAAAACAAGACGCTGAACTTATCGGACGACGTTTACGGGTCTTCTTCGGTAGCTGCCGTGGGCGTCGCCGCGCACGAATGCGGACATGCGATCCAGCACCAGAAGGGCTATTCTCCGCTTCAGATCCGCAGCGCGCTTGTGCCGGTGGCAAATTTTGGCTCTGCGGCAGCATGGCCTTTGATTATTCTTGGAATGGTACTTGGCGGCGCCGGAAGCACGATGTGCAAAATCGGCATTGTGTTTTTTTCGGCAGCCGTACTGTTCCAGCTCGTTACGCTTCCGGTGGAGTTTAACGCTTCCCGCCGTGCGGTGCGCATTTTGGGCGATACCGGCATTTTAAGCGAGCAGGAGCTTCCTTATACGAGAAAAGTATTAAAAGCTGCCGCGCTTACGTATGTTGCCGGGGCAGCGGCGGCTATTTTGCAGCTTTTGCGCCTGCTGCTTTTGTTTGGCGGAAGAGACAATGATTAAGACAGCGACAAAGAGCATTCAAAAGGGGAAGGGAAGTAATGGCAGATACGGTAAATACCAGGGAGCTGGTGCTTGACATTTTACGAAATATGACAAAACAGGGTGCATACAGCGACACCGCAGACGTGCTTTTCAAATACCAGTATCTGGACAAAAAAGACCGCGCCTTTCTGACACGGCTTGCGGAAGGCACGCTGGAAAACCTGATCCAGATTGACGATATGATTGATCGTTTTTCCAGTGTGCCTGTCCGTAAAATAAAGCCGGTGATCCTCTGCATTTTGCGGATGGGCGTTTACCAGATCCGGTTTATGGATGCGGTGCCGGATGCCGCGGCATGTAACGAGGCGGTGCGCCTGGCAAAGAAAAAAGGCTTTCGAAACTTAAGCGGCTTTGTTAACGGCGTCCTGCGCAATATCAGCCGCAACAAAGAAAAGATCAGCAGGATCTACGAAAGCAGGCAGGCGTTTTTCGGTTCGTCAGATGATATCCGGCAGACACCGCGGTATTTATCGGTTCGCTATTCCATTCCTGTATGGATGATAGAGATGTGGCAAGCACAGCTTTGTCTGGACTGGGAAAAGCCGGAAGACCTCGCGTCGATGGAACGGCTGCTGGAAGCCTTTTTGACACCCGCGCCTGTTACCATCCGGGTAAATACCAGCCTTTGTACAAAAGAAGAACTGAGAAAACGGCTGGAAGCAGAGGGCGTCGCCGTGCAGGATGTAGAAAACCTGCCGGACGCCATGCACATCACAGGGTATGACCATATCGCGGCGCTGTCGGCGTTTGACGAAGGGCTGTTTTATGTGCAGGATCAAAGCTCGATGCTTGCAGCAGCGGCTGCCGCGCCGCGTGAGCATGATTTTGTGCTCGATGTATGCGCGGCTCCCGGGGGCAAAGCGATACATACAGCGCTTTCGCTTCACGGCACCGGCAAGGTGCTTGCAAGAGATCTGACCGCGTATAAAGTCGGGCTTTTGGAAGAAAATATCAGCCGCTGCCGGATTGCGAATATGCAGGCGCAGGTGTGGGATGCAACGATACCAGACCCGTCGCTGTATGCAAAAGCGGATATTGTGATTGCAGACCTGCCGTGCTCGGGGCTTGGCGTGATGCGGCGCAAAAAAGAGATCCGCTACCGTATGACACCGGAAAAAATCAGGGAGCTTGCAGGCTTGCAGCGTGAGATCCTTGCTGTCGTACAGCAGTATGTAAAGCCGGGCGGCAAGCTTATTTACAGTACGTGCACGATCAGCCGGGCGGAAAATGAACAGAATGCAGCGTGGTTTTTGCAAAACTACAGCGATTTTGAGCTGCTTAAGGAACAGCAGATTCTGCCGAAAGCAGGGGGCGGGGATGGATTTTATATTGCGGAATTTGTTAAAAAACCGGATCTGCGTTCGATGACGCACGAAGAGTTGTCTGTGTATTTGCAGGCGCTTGGCGAAAAGCCGTACCGTGCGCGCCAGGTTTTTGCCTGGCTGCATCAAAAACAGGCAGCAAGCTTTGCGGAAATGTCCGATCTTTCCAAAAGCCTGCGGAACAAACTGGAACAAACCGCACGTCTTACCGTATTAAAACCGGCGGAAGTACAAGTATCCAGGCTCGACGGCACGAGGAAGTACCTGTTTGCGCTGCCGGACGGAAATATGATAGAGAGCGTTTTAATGAAATATAAGCATGGCAACTCGGTCTGTATTTCTTCCCAGGCTGGATGCAGGATGGCGTGCAGGTTCTGCGCTTCTGCGATCGGCGGGCTGGTGCGCAGCTTAAAGCCTTCGGAGATGCTTGAGCAGGTGTACCGGATCGCGCAGGATATCGGCGAACGGATTTCCAATATCGTCGTAATGGGAACCGGAGAACCGCTCGATAACCTGGACAACCTGCTGCGGTTTATCGAACTGGCAGGCGCAGAAGACGGGCTGCATATCAGCCAGCGCAATCTCACCGTATCTACGTGTGGCATCGTGCCTAAGATGCGTGCGCTTGCCGCTCACAGGCTGCAAATCACGCTGGCGCTTTCGCTCCATGCACCGACGCAGCAAAAGCGGCTTTTGCTTATGCCAGTCGCCGCACAGTATCCGCTTTCTGAGGTGATGGAGGCGTGCGACGACTATTTTGCAAAAACTGGCAGGCGCATCACGTTTGAATACAGCCTGATCCACGGAGTCAACGATACCGACGAGGACGCGAAGCTGTTAAGCAGGCTGCTGGCGGGGAAAAACTGCCATGTGAACCTGATTCCGGTAAACCCGGTAAAAGAGCGGGATTTTAAACAGCCGGACGAAAATACGACGGCGGCTTTTAAAAATAAACTTGAAAAAAATAAAATAAATGTTACTATAAGAAGAGAACTTGGCCGCGATATCGACGGCGCATGTGGGCAGCTACGAAAGAAATATCAGGCGAAACAGGCAGAAACGGTGTGAAAGGCAGGCGAATAAGATGAAAGCATTTTCCATGACAGATGTAGGAATGCGTCGTGAAATGAACCAGGATTATATCTATGCGTCCGAGACTCCGGTTGGAAATCTTGCGAATCTTTTTATCGTTGCAGACGGGATGGGCGGTCATAATGCAGGAGACTTCGCTTCGAGGTATACGGTAGAGCATGTAGTTAAGGCAGTCGCAGGCAGCGGACTGTCCGGGCCGATTGCGCTGCTTGGGACAGCACTGCGCCAGGCAAATGCCGGGCTTTTGGCGCTGTCTGCCGCAGACCCGCGCCTGCGGGGGATGGGGACTACGTTTGTGGGAGCCACTATCGCAGGGGACTGCCTGTATGTCGCAAATGTCGGAGACAGCCGCTTGTACAAGATGAACCGGGAGATCGTACAGGTGACAAAAGACCATTCGCTCGTACAGGAAATGGTGCGTTTGGGAGAGATGAATCAGGCGCAGGCAAGAATCCACCCCGATAAAAATATTATAACAAGGGCAGTAGGCGCGGTGAAAGACATCGAGGCAGATTTTTTTGAGGTGAACGTAACGCCGGGCGACCGGATTTTGTTATGCTCCGACGGGCTGACCAATATGCTGGACGACCAGGAGATCTTTTGGATCCTCTCAGGTACAAAGGATCTGGCGCAGGGAGTCGGGCAGCTTGTGGCGGCAGCCAATCGAAACGGCGGAAAAGATAATATCTCTGTCATTATCATAGATCCGTTTGCTGATGAGGTGAAAGAATGTTAGAACAAGGGAAATTTGTAGCAGACCGGTATGAAATACTTGCTGTAGTCGGTGCAGGCGGCATGTCTGATGTATATAAGGCAAAAGACCATGTCCTTGGCAGGTTTGTGGCAATTAAAGTATTAAAGCAGGAGTTTGCCGAGGATGTAAATTTTGTTACGAAGTTTCGCACAGAAGCGCAGTCGGCAGCCGGGTTAGAGCATCCGAATATTGTAAATATCTATGATGTCGGGAGCGAGGAAGGCTTTCATTATATCGTAATGGAATATGTGGAAGGCATTACGCTCAAGACGTATATCGAAAAAAAACGCCAGTTGTCCTATAAGGAAGCGATCAGCATTGCGATCCAGGTAGGGCGCGGCATAGAGGCGGCGCACAATAAAAATATTGTGCACCGTGATATCAAGCCGCAGAATATTATGATCTCGACCGAAGGAAAAGTAAAGGTGACGGATTTTGGTATCGCGCGCGCGGCGACAAGCAATACGATTCATTCCGATGTGATGGGTTCTGTCCATTATTCTTCCCCGGAACAGGCGCGCAACGGATTTGTGGACGGCAAAAGCGATATTTATTCGCTCGGCATTGTCATGTATGAAATGGTGACCGGGCGGGTGCCGTTTGACGGCGATACGACAGTGGCGATTGCGATCCAGCATTTGCAGGAAGAAATGGAATCTCCGCGCAGCTTTGTGCCGGATCTTCCAATCAGCCTGGAAAAAATTATATTAAAATGCACGCAGAAAAGCGCCGACCGCAGGTACGTCTCGATCGGCGAGCTGTTAGAAGACCTAAGACATGCGCTTGTAAGCCCGGATGAAGACTTTGTCGTGTTTTCGCCGGCATTTATCCAGGATAAGACGCGCATGATCTCCGCAGACGAGGTAAACCAGATCCGGGAAGAGACCGCAGGCATCCATGTCAGAGAGCAGGAAATGGCGCCAAAGCAGCGCCGCCCGCTGCGTGACGAGGACGACGAGGACGAAGAGGAAGGCGGAGTTTTAAATCCGAAGATGGAAAAGGCGATCACAATTATGGGCATTGTCGCCGCCGTAATTATCCTGCTCATTGTTATATACCTTGCCGTAAGCATGTTTGGCAGCGTGAAGTTTCCGTTTGGCGGAAAAGACAACCAGACGCAGGAGGATGTCACCTTCCCGGATATCGAAGCATCCGACACGGATATGCAGTCGGACACGGACGATAAAAAGAAGCCGGAAAAAGAAAAGAAAGTAAAGATGATCAGCCTGCTTGGAAAAGAGCTGGATGAGGCACGCAGCGAATTAAAGGAGATTGGCTTAGAGCTGCGCAGGCTTGGTACAAAAGCATCGGACGAATACGAGGAAGGGCTGATTGCAGAGCAGGATATCGAGGAAGGCAAGTCTGTGGCAGAGGGAACGGTCATTCAGGTTACGGTCAGCAGCGGCCCGGCTGATTTTGAGATGATTAAGGTTACCGGCAATCCGGCAGGGACTGCAAGGGATATGCTTTCAGCGCATGGGTTAGAGGTCAACCCAGAGTCCAAATATGAATTTAACGAGCTGCCTGAGGGTACGGTGATCCGCCAGTCGCCTGAGGCAGGCGCCAGAGTGAAAAAGGGAGATGTCGTAACGCTTACGATCAGCAAGGGCATCGAGCAGGTGCAGGTGCCTGACCTGCGCAAATGCACGGAAGCAGAAGCCGCACAGCGCCTTTTGGACAACAACCTGGAGCGAGGAAACAACATCGATTCGGCATACGATGATACGATACCGGAAGGCTGCATTATCAGCCAGACGCCGCAGGCAGGAAGCAGTGTCAACGCACACAGTAAGGTAGACTATGTAGTCAGCCTTGGCAAAGAAGAGATTTTGTACCGGATGAAGGACTTTAGCGTAAATGAGCCGGCAAACAGCGAATCGGTCATTTCGGCAAATATCAGCCTGTTGGATGCCAACGGAACGGTAGTTGACGAATGGTCAGGCATACCGATTTCCTCCTTCCCATATGTGATTTCGACGAAGGAGACGATTACGACAAGCACCGGGACGATTCAAATCGAGTGGGTATTGGACGACGGTGATACGCAGACGCAGGAGCAGCCAGTGACGTTTGACCAAAAATAGCGGACAGCAGGGAATGTTTATGCAGGGAAAAATTTTAAAAGGGATTGCAGGGTTCTACTACGTACATGTAGCAGAATCCGGCGTCTATGAATGCAAGGCAAAGGGCGTATTCCGCCAGCAGAAAATAAAACCGCTCGTCGGGGATATCGTGGACATCGCGGTAATCGACGAAGAGGAAAAGACCGGAAACGTAGAAAAGATCCTTCCAAGGAAAAATGAACTGTTTCGTCCGGCGGTAGCCAATATTGATATGGCGCTGCTTATTTTTGCGGCGGCAAACCCGCAGCCAAACCTGAATCTGTTAGACCGTTTTTTGATCTTTATGCAGATGCAGCAGATTCCGGTGACAATCTGCTTTAACAAAATGGAGCTGCTAGAACCAAAAAAACGGGAAGAGCTGGCGCAGATTTACAAAGGCTGCGGCTGCCCGGTACTGTTTACAAGCGCAAAGGAGCAGGAAGGCATTGAGCAACTGCGCCTTGCGCTGCACGCAAAGACCGTGGCGGCCTCGGGCCCTTCCGGCGTCGGCAAGTCCACGCTTACAAACCTGCTGCAGCCAAAGGCGCTTATGGAGACCGGGGAATTAAGCCGCAAGATCTGCCGCGGCAAGCAGACGACCAGGCACACACAGCTCGTCCATATCGAAGGAACGACGTATCTGATGGATACGCCGGGATTTGGCTCCCTGTTTTTGCCAGGCATGGAAAAAGAAGACTTAGGGCAGTATTACACCGAGTTTGCACAGTATGAGCCGCAGTGCAGGTATAAGCGGTGCAGCCATATCAGCGAGCCGGACTGTGGCGTCAAGCAGGCAGTAGAACGGGGCAGCGTCCATCCGGTGCGCTATGAAAACTACAGGCAGCTATATATGGAGCTTGCAGAGCGAAAAAAGTATTAACAGCTGAAAGGGCATTTGCGTATGAAGACATTAATTGTAACAGGAGGTACGGTGGATGCCTCTTTTGCAGTATCTTATATCCGTCAGCAGAAGTTTGACTATATGATTGCCGCAGACTCCGGCATTCATTTTTTTATACAGGCAGGGCTTCGCCCAAATGAAGTGCTTGGAGATTTTGACTCCGCAGATCCAAAGCAGATAGCGGCTCTGCGCAAAGATTCTAGCATTTTATTTCACCAGTACCAGCCGGAAAAGGACGCGGTAGACACAGAGCTTGCACTGTTGCTCGCACTGGATCGGGGCGGCAGCGAGATCCATATTTTGGGCGGCACAGGCACAAGGCTTGACCATATGCTTGGCACCGTGCGGCTGCTTGGCTTTGCAATGGACAAAGGAGTGCCGTGCTTTTTAGTCGACCCCAATAACCGGACCCGCCTGATTCGTGAAAAGACGATATTGACAAAGGCAGAGCAGTACGGCAAATATATATCACTGATCCCACTGACGACACAGGTAACGGGCGTGACGCTTACCGGCTTTCGATATCCGCTGTGCGGCTATACGCTGTGCGGATTTTCTTCGATCGGGATCAGTAATGAGATCGTAGAGGACAAGGCGGAGATTGCGCTTGCGGATGGGATACTGATTTTGGTGGAGGCACGGGACTAAAAGGGGAAAAGAAAGCGTATGGAGTATACGATTGAAGATATTTATCATCTGCCGGACGGGGAACGGGCAGAGTTAATCGACGGCAAAATTTATCAAATGGCTCCTCCGAGCTGGACACATCAGAGGATCAGCGGGGAACTGTATTATGAAATAAAAGCTTTTCTGAAAGCCAACAACGGAAAATGCCAGGTGATTGCAGCTCCTTTTGCCGTATTTTTAAATGATACCGATCAGAAAAATTATCTGGAGCCAGATATTACGGTAATCTGCGATCCATCGAAGCTGGATGAGAAAGGATGCCACGGTGCGCCGGACTGGGTGATTGAGATCGTATCGCCAAGCAGCAGGCCGCGGGATTATATAAAAAAGATGATTAAGTACGCGTCCGCAGGGGTGCGGGAATATTGGATTGTCGATCCAGAAAAAAAGAGGGTTATGGCATACCAGTTTGACAAGGATATTGCGGAGCAGTATGCATTTGGCGAGGAAGTGCCTGCCGGGATTTTTGAAGGGCTTTCTATTAAAGTAGACCTGATATAACACGCTCTAGAAGACGAAGATTGCAATAGTGTCAATAGGGCAAGGATTGACTACCCGAAAGGAGGAAAAATAAATGGAGGTATTAAGCATGACAGATAAACAGTGGAAAGGCTGGCTTAGAAGATTTAAAAGGGATTTAGAGGAATTAAGAAAAGAGGAAGACGAGAAAGAAAGAAACAAGAAACTCGATATAATGCTTGAAGAAATTCAGCAGGACTTAGAGGACTAACAGAAAGGGCGGGCTTGCCACCGCCCCAACTGCAAAGCTTCTTATTACAAAGAAGGGAGTTTTGAAATATTGTGGGCGCAATTCCATTCGCTTTAGATGATGGGTTAGTGCATAATTATAATTGTCAAGAGGGAAACCAAATGACAATAACCCGAAAGTGAAAAAGGAGAATAAATGGAAATTTTGAACGAAAAGGAAATCAAAATCGTAAAGAACTCGACAATATACGAAATCCGGTTGGCATTTGCCAGCGGAGAGAAAGAAGATTACAAGAAAGAAGAAATCCTCGAAATGCTCGACAAAATCGCATTGGCGAAAGAGTAAGAGTAACAAGGGAACTGAAAAGGGCGGCAGACACATAAGCTGCCAGATTCACAAAGATTATAACATACAAGCCGCCCGGATTCCAAGGGTGGCTTTCTTTTTTCTATTACCAAAGACATTCGCTGTTTTGAATCAGAGATTGCCATATATTTGACAAAAATGTGTGTTCTGATAGAAATATAAATTTATGTGGAAATATAAAGCCTTATGTGGTAATATATAATTTACTGTATTAAGGCTTTTTCTACAGAAAGGAGCCGGATAATGGGAAAGGATTTAAAAGGAAAGGAGTAAAGCAAAGGAAGTGAAAAGTATTGAAAAAATGCTTAAAATCATATAGAATTGGTGTAGAAATTGGTGTAGAAAAAAATATATAGAAAGGATGAAATCTTTTATTTACAAAGGTTTCTGTATTGGTATAGAAAATTATGAAATTAGGGATCGTTGGCTTGCCAAACGTAGGAAAAAGTACGTTATTTAATTCGCTGACAAAAGCAGGCGCGGAGTCTGCAAACTACCCATTCTGCACGATCGATCCGAATGTAGGGATCGTTTCGGTGCCGGATGAACGGATTGACAAGCTGGGGGCGCTTTACCAGTCCAAAAAGATCGTGCCTGCGGTCATTGAGTTTGTGGATATTGCAGGGCTTGTCAAAGGGGCGAGCAAAGGGGAGGGACTGGGCAATCAGTTTCTTGCGAATATTCGGGAAGTGGATGCAATCGTACATGTGGTCAGATGCTTTGAGGATGAAAATATCGTGCATGTGGACGGCAGTATTGATCCGGCAAGGGATATTGAGACGATCAGCCTGGAGCTTGTTTTTTCCGATATTGAAATACTGGAACGCAGGATTGCAAAGATCGCAAAGCAGGCGCGGATGGACAAGACGTTTGCAAAGGAATTAAAGCTTGCGGAAGCGGTCAAGGCGCACCTAGAAGAAGGAAAGCCGGCAAAGACATTTGCACTCGGTGAGGACGAGGACGATCATGCCTGGTTTAAGACGTATAACCTGCTGACGGCAAAGCCGGTGATCTATGCGGCAAATGTAAAGGAAGACGACCTGGCTGACGACGGGGCGTCAAATCCACATGTAGCAGGCGTGCGCGCGCTGGCAAAGGAAGAGTCCAGCGAGGTGTTTGTTGTCTGCGCGCAGATCGAGCAGGAGATCGCGGAGCTGGACGACGAGGAGCGCGCGATGTTTTTAGAAGAGCTGGGACTTAAGGAATCGGGGCTTGACAAGCTGATTAAAGCAAGTTACCAGCTTCTTGGGCTCATTAGTTTTTTAACTTCGGGAGAGGACGAAACGCGGGCGTGGACAATTCAAAACGGCACTAAGGCGCCGCAGGCGGCAGGCAAGATCCATACGGATTTTGAACGGGGATTTATCCGCGCTGAGGTCGTAGCGTACGAAGACCTGATTGCGGGCGGCAGCATCGCGGCGGTGCGCGAAAAGGGGCTGGTACGCCTGGAGGGAAAAGAGTATGTAGTCAAAGACGGGGACGTAATTGTCTTTCGATTTAATGTTTAAAAGCAGGCTGCAATAGTGGCACGTACGCACAAGATGCATATAGTAATAAAAAAGCGGATGGTCAGTATGCGGCTGCGGGAATTACAGGAAAAAAACGTCATTAATATGAAAAACTGCAAATGCCTCGGAAATGTGGTAGATCTGGATATCGATGAAAAGGATGGGTGCATTCGTGCGCTGATCCTGCCGGGGCCGGGACATTTTTTTGGAATCTTCTGCCGGGAATATGAGCTGTTTATCCCCTGGTGCGATGTCGTAAAAATCGGTCCTGAAATTATCCTTGTAGATGTGGATGAAAAGGAAGCGACACACAAATTGTAAAAATCCGTTGACAGGCATGGCGCGAAAGGTTAAACTGAGCCTATAGGTGTTTGTAGGCCAGCATCTACGCAGGAAAAAGCCGGGGAGGAGAGGCAGACATGAAGTGTCCATTTTGCAGCAGTGATAATACAAGAGTCATCGATTCAAGGCCAGCGGATGATAATAATTCCATACGCCGCCGCAGAATGTGCGACGTATGCAAAAAGCGTTTTACGACTTATGAAAAGGTAGAGACGATTCCTTTAATCGTAATTAAAAAAGACAATAACAGAGAGCAGTTTGACCGTTCAAAAATAGAGGCAGGTATTTTGCGTGCCTGTCATAAGCGCCCGATTTCTGTCAACAGGATCAACAAGCTGGTGGACGATATTGAGACCGTGATTTTTAATATGGAAGAAAAAGAAATTCCAAGCACAGTGATCGGCGAAATTGTAATGGATAAGCTCAAGGATTTAGAAGCGGTGGCATATGTGCGTTTTGCATCGGTGTACCGCGAGTTTAAGGATATTAACACGTTTATGGATGAACTGAAAAAAATATTGGATAAATAGGGGAAAAAGAATGCTACAGATGTTTTATCCTACGCAGTATCTGGATTCGGTAGAGCAGATTGCGTTTGACAGGCTGTACCAGGAAGGCTGCCGGGGCGTTATTTTTGATATTGACAATACGCTTGTTCCGCATGGGGCGCCGGCAGACGCGCGTGCGCAGGAGCTGTTTGCGCATTTAAAAAAACTGGGCTACCGCTGCTGTTTGCTGTCAAATAACAAAGAGCCGCGGGTACGGATGTTTAATGAGAAAATAAAAGTAAAATATATATTTAAAGCGCATAAGCCGCGTACGGCAAATTATAAAAAAGCGATGCGGCTGATAAAGACGGACGCCTCTAATACGCTGTTTGTGGGTGACCAGATCTTTACGGACATCTGGGGGGCGAACCTTGCGGGCATTCGGACTGTGTTGGTAAAGCCGATCAATCCAAAGGAAGAGATTCAGATTATCATCAAACGCTATCCTGAGAAAATCGTATTGTTTTTTTATAAAAAATGGCTGAAAAAGCAGGCAAAACAGAAGCTTTCAGGAAAATAGCACAATAGATGGAAAGCTGTAAGAAATGAGTACAAGAGAGGGAAAGATAATGAAGATTATTATTGGAAACGACCACGCGTCGCCGGATATGAAAAAAGAGCTTGTCAAATATTTGCAGGAGCTTGGGCATGAGGTCATTAACTTTGGCGTTGATACGGCAGAAAGCTGCAATTATCCTGAGATCGGGGAAAAGGTAGGGCGTGCCATTGCAGCAGGAGAAGCGGACTGCGGCGTTTTAATCTGCGGGACAGGCGTAGGCATTTCGCTTGCGGCAAATAAAGTCAAAGGCGTGCGTGCAGCCGTATGCTCGGAAACAACGACGGCGCGTTATGTCAAGCAGCATAACAATGCAAATATTATTGCGTTTGGTTCCAGGATCGTCGGCATTGAGACGGCAAAGGATATCGTAAAGGCGTATCTGGACGCTGAATTTGAAGGCGGCAGACACCAGACAAGGATCGATATGATCCATGCGATTGAACAGCAACAGTAACAGGCTGCCGAGATCCGTATGAAAAAAGAGCGGCAGTTTTGTTTTAAATTGCGGTTTTTCGTGAAAAAACAGTTGAAAAATAGAACTTTTTATTATATGATAGAAAAAGTGGGTATCATACCCAGACAGTTTTAAGGAGGAAAGAATCGAATGATTTCAGCAGGAGATTTTAGAAACGGAATTACGATTGAATATGAAGGCAATATTTATCAGATTATTGAGTTTCAGCATGTAAAACCAGGGAAAGGCGCAGCTTTTGTAAGGACAAAGTTAAAAAATATCAAGAGCGGCGGCGTTGTAGAAAAGACGTTCCGTCCGGTTGACAAATGCCCGCAGGCACGGATTGACCGCAAGGATATGCAGTATTTATATTCTGACGGCGACCTGTTCTATTTTATGGATGTCGAGACTTACGACCAGATCCCGATCGGAACAGCAACGATTGGCGATGCACTGAAATTCGTAAAAGAAAACGAGATGGTAAAAATCTGCTCTTATAACGGAGAAGTGTTTGCAGTAGAGCCGCCGTTATTTGTAGAGCTGGAAATCTCAGAGACAGAGCCAGGTGTCAAAGGGGATACGGCTACAGGCGCGACAAAGCCTGCGACGGTAGAGACAGGCGCGACGGTATACGTACCGCTGTTTGTCAACCAGGGCGATACGATCAAGATTGACACAAGAACCGGCGAATATTTATCGAGAGTATAAAAAGAGTGGAAGGCAGCAGAAGCTGCAAGGAGAGATAGTGATGCTGACGGTCGGAATCAGTAATGAAATAACAAAAACAGTGACAAAAGAAACGACTGCTGCCGTATTAGGCAGCGGACTGCTGGAAGTGTATGCAACTCCGGCAATGGTAGCGCTGATGGAAGAGACCTGTATGAGAAGTGTACAGGCAGAACTGGAGGAAGGATGCGGCACTGTCGGGACAGGGCTGACGATCCATCATATCTCCGCAACGCCTGTAGGCATGAAGGTACGCTGCGCCAGCAAGCTCGTCGAAGTGGACGGGCGCAAGCTCGTATTTGACGTACAGGCATTTGATGAAGCCGGCCTGATCGGGCAGGGAACGCATGAGCGGTTTATCATTGAGAACGAAAAGTTCTTTCAAAAGGCATGTAAAAAGCTCGAAGGTTAGGGTTTGTTTTAGAACGTGTTTGAAAAAAGAAAGGGTTGTCGGAAATATCGGTGGAGTTTCTGGCGGTGCCTTTCTTTTTTTGTATAGAATTGAGTTGTGTTGTGTTTTATTCAAATGCGGGACGCCGTCAGAGCGTGTCAATCCCCTCTCCCGGCTGGTTTCTGCATGTGTAACAAAAAAAGAACACTAAGTAGAGCTATGTAGAGTTGTGCACAGTGTGTCATCCTAATAGTATTTTGTTTCCTTAATAAGAAATACCTAACCACAGACAATTATTTTACTTAACACTTGGAAAAGACAGCCGGGGGAAGGGGTGCGGGGCTGGCTTCCTGAGACGTTGGAAAAGGAACAGGAAGCCAGCCCCGCACCCCCTTCCTCTGGCGTCCCTTCCACCAAAAAACCCCTAACGAAGATTCAACTTCGCAATCAAATCCCCAAGAGAAGTAGTAGCAGATTCATTCGAGCTGTACTCGATTGCCTCAGCGGATTCCTCTGTGTCTTCCTGTGTCATTTCTTCCAGCGCACGAATACTTAAAGAGATTCGGTTATCATTCGTATTTAAGATTTTTGCGCGTACTGTCTGTCCGGTTTTTAACACCTCGGAAGGCTTGCGGATGCGCCGTGTGCAGATCTGGGATACATGCACCAGCCCGGTCAGCCCGTTGCCAATATTTACAAATGCGCCATAGTTTGTCAGGCTTTCCACGGTGCCTTCCACAACGGCGCCAGGAACAAGCATGGAGATCCGGTGTCTGCGTGCTTCTTCTTCACGCTCGCGCAGTACGCTTTTTGCTGACAGCACCAGCTTTTCCTTCTGCGCGTCTACCGTAATCACGCGCACATCCAGGTCTTTTCCGACGAAGGCAGACGTATCCTCGACATAGTTAAGGCTTAGCTGCGACGCTGGCAGAAAACCGCGCAGGCCTTCCAGATAAGCAATTACGCCGGCATTGACGGCTTCCTTAACACGTACGGTAAACACTGTTTCTGCTTCCATAGCCGCCTTTAACTTCTCCCAGCCAAGCATCTGGTTTGCTTCTTTTTTGGACAGCAGGATATTGCCGTCTCCGTCATCCAGCCGTACAACCGTAGCCTGGATCTCGTCTCCGGGATGCAGGTCGGTAAGAATCGAGTAATCCGGGTCATCGCTTAAGTCAGCAGCCTTAATAATGCCAGGCGCATAATATTTTAAATCCAGCGTGGCTTCCTCTTCGGTTACCGCGATGACCGTTGCGGTCAGGATATCGCCCTCACAGATGCGGCGAAAAGAAGCTTCCAGCTCTTCTTTGTAATCTTCCATCGTTTCAATATGTTCTTCCATTGTAAAATATCCTTTCTGAGTATTCATAGTAGTACAGACTTATTGTAACATGAGTTTCCTGTTTTGAACAGTTTTAAAATGCAGGTTTTTCAGGAGGCAGAAAGCCGGTTGCGTTTTAAAAGAAGATATTGTATAGTAAGCTTAAAATATAGGAAAACAGAGGTACGATTATGCCGAGGACAATAGCAATAGGAGAACAGGATTTCAGCAAAATGATCGAAGGCAACATATTTTATGTAGATAAAACCAGTTTTCTGAAAGAATGGTGGGAAAATAAAGATTCAGTTACATTAATCACCCGTCCGCGCAGATTTGGCAAAACACTTACTATGAGTATGGTAGATTACTTCTTTTCCATCAAACATGCAGACAAAAGCAGTTTGTTTGAAAACCTGGACATTTGGGAGGAAGAGGAGTACAGAAGCATTCAGGGGACGTATCCTGTTATTTTTTTAAGTTTTGCAAATGTAAAAGCGTGCCATTATGAGGAAGCTTATTATGATGTATGTGATATGATTGCACGCGAATACCGCAGGCATCGTTTTTTGTTAAAGAGCGATTCCTTTTTACCCACAGATCAAGATAGATTTAACAAACTCTTAAGCGGCGGCGGCAACCTAAGCGATGTTTGTGCATCGATAAACCTGCTTTCTGAATACTTATATGAGTATTATGGAAAAAAGGTCATTATTTTGCTGGACGAATATGACACGCCCATGCAGGAAGCCTATAGTAACGGATACTGGGATCAATTAGTCGCTTTTATGCGAAAGTTTATGAATGAAACCTTTAAAACAAATCCATATCTGGAACGCGGGCTTATGACGGGGATTACTAGAGTCAGCAAGGAGTCTGTGTTTTCGGATTTGAATCATCCGGTTGTAATTACGACCGCGACTACGATGTATGAAACAGCGTTTGGATTTACTGAAAATGAAGTTTTCCAGGCACTTACGGAGTATCATTTACAGGACAAGGCAGAAGAAGCTAAACGATGGTATGACGGGTTTCGGTTTGGCGATTGCAGCCATATTTATAATCCGTGGTCTGTAATCAACTATTTAAAATATAAGAGATTTGCACCTTACTGGGCAAATACGAGTTCTAACACTCTGGTTGGAAAGCTGATACAAGGAAGCAATCGTGAAATAAAGATGATTGTAGAGGAGCTGCTCAAAGGAAAGTCTTTTAAAGCTGCCATTGACGAACAGGTGGTCTTTGACCAACTGGAAAACGATTCGAATGCGCTCTGGAGCTTTCTTCTTGCCAGCGGATATTTGAAAATTGTTCGTTTTCATGACGCTGGCAGCTATTTGGGTGAGGAATTCGTGGCGTATGAGCTCGAACTTACAAATATCGAGGCAGTTACCGTATTCAGAAAAATGATACATGGCTGGTTTGGGAAATATCAAATGCCTTATAACGACTTTATAAAAGCTATGCTGCTGCATGATCTTAAAAATATGAATCTATATATGAATAAAGTCGCACTGACAACAATCAGTTTTTTTGATACCGGAACTAAAATGTCAAAAGAATCCGAACCAGAACGCTTCTATCATGGCTTAATGCTGGGTCTGATGGTGGATTTGAATGACAAGTATGAAATAACCTCGAACCGGGAAAGCGGGTTCGGCAGATATGACGTATTGTTTCAACCGCATCATGATACAGACGACGGCATCATCCTGGAATTTAAAGTAATTGACCAGGAGAAGGAAAAAAGCCTGAAAGATACGGCACAGGCAGCGATAAAGCAGATTGTAGATAAAAAGTATGCAGAAGCTTTCGGGGCAAAGTATAGCAGCGACAGGATTCGCATTTACGGCTTTGCATTTAAGGGAAAAGAAGTATGGATTGACGGTGGGTATCTTTGTGAATATGAGAATCCCTAAATTAGAGCGAACAAGTTTGAGTTACTTTGGTAAATTTTTACAAGAAGGGACGCCAGGAGAGAGGATAGGTACACTCTGGCGGCGTCCGTTCCAGAATGCTAAGAATTGCTAGGTATCCTGCTGCTACGTTGTGGCTGTGGACGGTCGCGGCAACTAGTTCGCTGCCAGAGTGTACCTATCCTCTCTCCTGGCTGTTCTTCGCAAGTGCTGCCAAACGAGCCCGATATGGTTTGTTCGCTCTAGAGCGTGTTTGAAAAATGCTTTCTGTCAGATGTATTTCACAATTTGTGGGAGATTTGCGCCAAATGAAGGGCGCATAGCGGGCTATGTAACCTGAATTTGGCGAAAATATCACGCAAAGTGGGGAATGCAGATGGCAGGAATGATTTTTCAAACACGCTCTAGTACAGCATTGCAGCGAAAACGAGGAGCAGACTCTTGTGTGGACTTGCTGTGGATGCCGGGTATGGAACCGCACAAAACTTTACATCTCTGACAGGAGAATGTTATAATAATGGTAAGAAAAGAAGCGGAAAGCTTTTGGCAGGACGGAGGGATACAGGATGCGATATTTTAATACAGAGGGCTGTTGTAAGCCGCAGATACACTATATGGTTCGTCTGGATAACAGGCTGGAGCAGATTAAGAGGCTTTATGTAGACAGAGGAAAATATGTAGTGTTAAACCGTGGCAGACAGTATGGAAAAACGACAACATTGATAGCACTGGCGCAATTTTTGAAAACAGAGTATCTTGTATTGTCTTTAGATTTTCAGTGTATAGGAGCAGAGGAATTTGCGGAAGCGTCCTCTTTTGTGCGTGCGTTTGCAGCTATGGCGGAAAGTGCCTTGAAAAAAGCGGAAGCTGGTAACGGGGCGCATCTGGCGGGGTTTTTAGAGGAGTTTGCACTTGATTCTCAAAAACGGACACTACGGGAATTGTTTGCGGTATTCAGCAGAATCTGTGAACAATCTGACAGGCGGGTTGTGCTGATTATTGACGAAGTGGACAGTGCATCCAATAATCAGGTATTTGTCGACTTTCTTTCACAGCTTCGGGTATATTACTTAAACAGGGAAGAAAGACCGGTGTTTTATTCTGTGATACTGGCAGGCGTAATACGCCCAGATACAGAACGCCAGTATAACAGTCCCTGGAATGTTGCGGCAAAATTCAGCCTGCCAATGAGCTTTTCACCTGATCAGATCAGGGCAATGCTTGCAGAATACGAGACGGATCTGCAAACAGGTATGGATATCGAAGTAGCTGCACAGTATATTTATGAATATACCGCAGGCTATCCCTATCTTGTCTCGGTGGTGTGCAAATATCTGGACGAAGAGATTCCATACGAGGCGGAGTTCGAAGGAATGAAATGTGTATGGACGAAAAGTGGGATTGCAGAAGCAGTTAAGCTGCTTTTAAAGGAAAATGTGCCTCTGTTTGACAGTATGGTAAAACAGCTAGACCTTTATGAGAATCTGCGCAGCATGATCCAGCAGATCTTGTATCAGGGCAAGATGATTCCCTATAGCCCCGCAGAAAAATCCATTCGACTGGGTGTGATGTTTGGTTTTCTAAAAGAAGAAAACGGCAAGGTTGCCATTGCAAACCGTATTTTTGAGATGTTTTTACTGAACCTGTTTTTGGCAGAGGAGTCAGTGTGCAGCAGGGCTTACCAGTATGGAGAGCGTATCGTTTCTGGAGGAAAACGGACGCAGGTTTTTTCTACTGTATTTAAAACCGATTATCAATGGCGTCGGGAATTATTACCTTGAAGCGCAGACGAGGGATGCGAGACGTACAGATGTGATTGTTGATTACTGTGGCGAACAATTTATTGTGGAATTAAAGATCTGGCACGGGAATGAATATCATCAGCGCGGAGAGCGGCAGATTGCAGATTACCTGGATTTTTATCACCAAAAAGAAGGATATTTGATAAGTTTTAATTTTAATCAGAAAAAAGAAACAGGGGTAAGGGAGATTCGGATTGGAGAAAAAACGATTATAGAAGCAGTTGTGTAGCTTTATAGCTGTTAAACAGGGAGCATGTTGTGTTTTGAATATAAGACAGAAACCTTGCTCCTCTTTCTCAAAAATGCAGCACTTATCCGAGGCAGTTACAATTCTTATATCAAATTCTAAAACATAACATTTTCGTATAATTTGTTATCTGAAAGTATTCTATACTACTTTTTTCTTTTTTGCAATATAAATAAAAAAATTGGCAGTTATTACTAAATTTTGTCGGTTTTATTCCAAGAAAAATAGAAATAATCTATAAAAAATTCCAATATTTTAAAACAGCAAGGAAAAATAAATACCAGTACAAAGAAAACAAAAAACGGCTGTATTCTTTTCTCTTAGTTGTCTCAAAATCAGAGTTTTTCCCTTATTTTTCAAGGCTTTTTATCTATGATACGATCCTTGTAATGCGCAACTATTTATACGAAAATGTTATGTTTTTCGAAAAACAGTTGTTCGATGCAGACTGGAGGAAGTATGAAGGAACTTGATTACAGCAAAATGGGAATGCGTATCCGCCAGGTGCGCAAGGCAAAAGGCTGGTCGCAGGATGTGCTTGCGAAAAAATGCGGGATCAGCATGTCGTTTCTTGGGCATATTGAGCGCGGCACGCGGATTATGAGCCTGGAGACGTTTGTAAGCATCTGCGGGGCGCTGGAAGCAGGGGCGGATGAGCTGCTCTGGGGAGCGGTGCTTCCGTCTGAAGCGGTTTTAGATATGTTTCATTCGCCGGACGTGCCTGTCAAAAAAGCGTCTGCCGGGAAGCAGGCGGACAGCTATTCTATGTATGTCAAGATTATGAAGTCTGTGGCGGAGATTATGAATGAAGCGTAGGAAAGCAAAAAAGGTACTGATGCTTGCGTCCGTGGCGTCTATGATCGGACAGTTTAACCTGCCGAACATTAAACTGCTGCAAGAGCTTGGCTATGAAGTGCATGTGGCATGTAATTTCAAAAAAGGCAATACTTGTGATCGTAAGACGCTTGATGAGCTGCAAAGAGAGCTGGAACACATGCAGGTATCGGTGCATCCGTGGGACTGTCCGCGCAGCGTGTATTCTGTTTTTTCCTGCATTCGGGCATACCGGAGCATACGAAAGCTGATGGAAGAGCAGCACTTTGCGTGGATGCACTGCCAGTCTCCGGTTGGAGGAGCCTTGGCAAGGCTTGCCGGGCATAAGCGGAAGCTTCCGGTTGTCTATACGGCACATGGTTTTCATTTTTATCAGGGTGCGCCGCTTTGGAACTGGCTGGTTTATTATCCGGTAGAAAGGCTGCTGTCGCATTGGACCGATGTGCTGGTTACGGTGAACAAGGAGGATTACCGGCTTGCAAAGCGCAGCTTACACGCCCGGAAAACCTGTTATATCCCAGGCATTGGGATTGATGCCGCGCGGTTTTTGGGCGGAAGGCGGAACGGGGAGCGGGAAGCGTTTTGCAGGAAGTACCGGATTCCGAAAGATGCGGTGGTACTTCTTTCCGTCGGAGAACTAAGCAGAAGGAAAAACCACCAGGCAGTGCTGGATGCGCTTGCTCAAATCAAAAACCAAAATATTTCCTATTTGATTTGCGGACAGGGAAAATTAAAAAACAGGCTGATTCGGCAGGCGGCGCGGCTTGGTATGCAAAACAGGGTTCGGATGCTTGGATTTCAAAAGGATGTGGAGCGGCTGTACCGCAACGCAGATGTTTTTGTGTTTCCATCCATCCAGGAAGGGCTTCCGGCTGCTCTAATGGAAGCGATGGCGGCGGGGCTTGCGTGTGTCGTATCGGATATCCGCGGGAACCGGGAGTTGATTGACGCTGCTGGCGGTATCCGGTTTGCGGGCAAGCCGATGCTTCGGGATGCATTGGAGCTTGTATGTGCGGATGAGACGCTGCGGCGTTCCTATGGCGCGCATAACAGGCAGAAAATAAAAGGTTATGACTGGAATATCGTAGAAGGTAAGATGCGGCGGATTTATATGCAGTTTGCAGGAGAAAAATGAAACAGCAAGAAAAGCAGAGACAGAAACCAAAAAGCGTACAAGTACTGCTGTCATCCTATTATGGCGAACGCTATCTGCCAGCGCAGCTTGACAGCCTTCTGTCGCAGAAGGGCGTACAGGTATCCGTCCTTGTGCGTGACGACGGCTCTTGCGATCGCACACGTCATATCCTGAGAAATTATGCCCAAAAACACACGAATCTGTCGGCATATTCCGGGCAGAACCTGGGTACGGCAAAAAGCTTTTTTCACTTGCTGGCGCACGCAGGCCACTCATACAGCTATTATGCATTTGCGGATCAGGACGATGTCTGGATGGAAGAAAAGCTGGCGCGCGCGGTTTCCTGCCTGGAAAAAATGGAGCGAAAATATCCGGGGCGTCCGTTACTTTATGCAAGTAATGTGATCTATGCTTCCAAAGATCTGCGCATACAACAGGCATTGCCGTCCCGTGATGCCATAAAGCCTTCGTTTGGAAATGCGCTGACGGAAAATATCTGCATCGGATGTACGCAGGTATTTAACCAAAAGCTGCTGGAGCTTGTAAGAAACCACCTGCCGGATGGAGCGATTCTGCATGACTGGTGGATGTATCTGACAGCGGCGTACTTTGGCAGCGTTTACTATGATCCGAACGCTTATATTTTGTACCGCCAGCACGAGGGAAACCAGATTGGAATGCAAAAAAACGCATTCGCCCGCTGGAAAAACCGTGTGCTGCATTTTGGCGGGCTGCGTCATAAGCTGTCAGGACAGGCGGCTTTGTTTCGGGACGCTTATGCAGGGCTTTTAGAAATGGACACCCCCAATCAAAGAAATGCGTACCGCCTTGGATTGCTGTGCGCATACAGAGCGGATTATAAAAAGAGGCGTAAGCTCGTTTTCGATCAAAACATACACAGGCAGAGACGCCTGGACGATCTTGCCTATCGGATTTTATTTTTAACAGGGTATTTGTAAACAAACATGCAAAAGCCCAGAAAAGAGGAATCGTATCATGTGGAAAAAATGCAGAGAGCTGCTTGGCTACCGGGAGATGATTAAAAGCCTTGTGCGCAGAGACCTGCGGGGCAGGTATAAAAGCTCGGTGCTTGGGTTTTTATGGACGTTTATCAACCCGTTGTGCCAGATTATTGTGTATACCGTCGTTTTTTCGAGGATTTTCCGCATGGACATCGAGCGGTATTATTTATTCCTTACTGTGGTGATGATCCCGTGGGTGTTTTTCAGCTCGTCGGTATCCGGCGGCGCTATGGCGGTCGTCAGCCAACAGGACCTTGTAAAAAAGATTTATTTCCCAAGAGAGGTGCTTCCGATCTCGTTCGTAACGAGCTGTTTTGTGAATATGCTGCTTTCCTTTGTGGTCGTACTTGTAGTGATTGCAGTGTCTGGAAACGGGTTTGCGGCAAGGGCGCTTGTCTGTCTGCCAGTGGTGATGGGGATTGAGTACGTGCTTTGCCTTGGCTTTGCTATGGTTGTATCGGCATGTACGGTCTATTTCAGGGATCTGGAGCATATTTTAGGGGTTCTTATGATGGCGTGGATTTATATGACGCCTGTGATGTATGACATCAGCTTTGTACCGGATGACCTGCTGGCGGTGTTTCGTATGAACCCGATGACTCCAGTTGCGGTGGCGTACCGGGAGATCCTTTATTACAAGCGGGTGCCGGATCTGGGAAATTTATTGTGGGCGTTTTTGGTAGGTATTCTGTCGATTGCAGTTGGGGCGGCTGTGTTTGCCAGGCTGCAAAAGAATTTTGTAGAAGAGCTGTGATAACAGAAAAAGGAGTTTTTAATGAAGCCGGAAAACGCAATCGAAGTAACGGGCGTAACGAAAAAATTTAAAGTCTATTATGACAAAGGCAGCAGCTTAAAAGAACGTATCTTATTTAAAAGCCGCAGCCGCCACGAAGTGCACTGGGTGCTGCGCGGCATTGACTTTGAGGTGAAAAAGGGCGAGTCGGTCGGACTAATCGGCAGGAACGGCTGCGGAAAGAGCACGATGCTAAAAATGCTGACGCGCATTATGTACCCAACAGACGGCACAATCGAAATGGACGGCAGGGTATCCAGCCTGTTAGAGCTTGGGGCAGGCTTCCACCCGGATATGAGCGGGCGGGAAAATATCTATACAAACGCTTCGATCTTTGGGCTGAACCGCTCTCAGATCGAAAAGCGCATTGATGCGATTATCCGCTTTTCCGAGCTTGGAGAATTTATTGACAATCCGGTGCGCACATATTCTTCAGGTATGTATATGCGCCTGGCGTTTGCAGTAGCGATCCATGTGGACGCCGATATTTTGCTGATCGACGAGATCCTGGCGGTCGGGGATGCAGGGTTTCAGGAGAAATGCTTTGAAAAGCTAAAGGAGATCAAGGTAAAAGGGACGACGGTCGTGATTGTGTCACATGTGATGGGACAGTTAGAAAGTATTTGTGACAGGGTGCTTTGGCTGGAGGATGGCAGGGTGCGCGCACAGGGAAGCCCGGGTAAGGTTTCTAAGGAATATCTGATGGAGATGGAAAAAAGGCGCGAGGAAAAAATAGAAGCTGATTTCCAGGAAATGCGTTCGAAGGCGGAAAAAGCACAGGATACGGAAATCGTATGCAGCACAGAATCAGAAGCAGATATAAAAGAGCTGCCGGAGTTTTGTACGGAAATCGCTGCCCGGGAAGGAAGCCATAAGATCTATTTTACAGATGCAGCCGTGCGCGATGCAGATGGAAAACCCGCGGTTTTCGTATATGCTGGCAAACCTATGGAAATCTGTATGAAATACCATGCGGATTTTGTTGGAGAACAGATTAATTTTGTGATCAATATTACAAGGGATGACGGTGTGTATTGTTTTGGTACAAGTGCTTTGTCTGGCAGGAAAGAAAACGAAAAAAGTATCCTTTCTGAAAAAGACGGCAGAGTCCGCATTATGATAGAAAAAGTGAATCTGCTGAAAGGCCGGTATTTGGTGGATATCGGGATTCAGGATTTGCAGGAGCAGAAGTTTGACTATATTTATAATGCGCTGGAATTCAGGGTGAAGGATTCGGCAGATGCGCAGGGGATTGTAGACCTGAGGCGGCATTGGGAACTGGATGCAGAGATATACAGATCATAACGAGAAAAACGGGATGCCAAAAAAGGTATATAAGAAGTAAGAAAAGGAAGTTCAAAATGTTTGGGACGAAAAAGGCGCTTCAATGTATTCGCAGGGAGTATCAGGAGAAGCTGAGAATGATTCAGGAAGCACACAAGGCAGAATACAAAGCAATGAATGCAATGCACCAGGAAGAATTAGAACGCCTGGATAAAAAATACAATGCCCTTGACGAAAAGCTGAAAGCTCTGGAAACTCTGAAAGAAGCTCAGAAGGCTGAGATCAAAGCTTTGGAAGAAGAGCATAGAGAAAAATTCCAACAGATGCAAATACTGCGCAAGGAAGCCAGTTTTTTAAAAGAAACATGTGAAGCATTACAAGCAGATAACGATCGTGTCTATGCCGGGCACAGAGGCTTGGAAGAAGAGATTCAGTTTTTAAAATACAGGGCGCAGACATTGGATGAACTGCATGAATCCGTTGTTTTTGGCAAGTGGCCGCATGACGGTTCTTTTTTGGAATATACATGCCGCAATCCGTTTGAAAATGTCGAGATTTTGCCGCATGGAGAAGTGTATACCTGTTGCAGCGCCTATATTAAGCATAACTATATGATTGGAAATATTTTTGAGGAGGACTTTCAGGAGATCTGGAATTCTCAAAAGGCACGCAGGCTAAGGCGTTCTGTACAGGAAGGCAATTTTGAGTTTTGCCAGAAAAACTGTAAGTTTCTGTATGATTCTGTCGGAAACGGCAAACGTATGGGAGACAATCATCCAGTAGTATTAAAAAAAGATGCGGAAAGCCTTTTTCAGGATGCACAGGCAGAGGAATATGCTGTGAAGCATACGCCAAAATATATCACCTTATCCTGCGATGAGACATGCAACCTGCGCTGTCCGACGTGCAGGAGCAGCGGCAAAGCGCTCGGAAAGGAAGAAAGCGACCAGCTTTATGAGCGTCTTAGAAAAGTTGTAACGCCAATGCTTAAGGAGTGCAGGATGCTTACGGCGCTTGCTTCAGGAGAAATATTTGCATCCAGTGCGGTTTCCAGGTTTTTAAAAACAATTACAGTACAGGAATTTCCGAATTTGCAACTGACAATTATATCGAATTTGCAGCTTGCAGACGAGAAAAAGTGGGAAGAGTTTTCCAACCTGCGTTATATACCCAAAACCGTAAAAGTATCAATCGATGCGTCATGTGCATCGACTTATGAGGAAAATCGGCGCGGGGGGGGGTGGAAACGACTTGTGGATAATCTCTCTTATTTGTGCAGTTTAAGGCATGACCCGGATCGAAATGTCGATGCTGTCTGGTTTAATTTTGTGGTACAAAAAAACAATTACCAGGAAATGGAAGCGTTTGTACAGATGGCAGAGGCGATGGGCGCAGATGGAGTAGATTTTCAAAGGCTGACAAACTGGGGAACGTTCTGCGAGGAAGAGTACCTGGACAGAGATGTGTTTCAGAAAGAACACAAAGAGTATGCTGCGGCATCTGGCATACTGAAAAGACTGCTTGAGCAAGGCAGTGGGAAACTGGAGATTGTACAAAACATTCTTTCAGATATTTCTGAAAACGGCATGTAGAAATGGACAGCTTGAACCTGTTCAGACAAATCTGAGGAAATCTCATACGATTTAACATAGATAAAGAAGAGGAAATTTGATATGGCTGCGAAAACGATAAAAAAAGAAGGAACCGTCCGTATTGCACATTTCGGTGCGTATGATCTGGAAAGCCTGGGAGATACGATGTTTCCGGTGATTTTCCGGCTGGAAATGGAAGAGCGTTTTGGGGACAGGCTGGAAATCGACCTGTATGCGCCAAGCGGAACCGATCATCCATATAATCACCTTACGCGAGTATATCAAATTGACGCTCTGGCGCAGCGCCATGCCAAAGACCCATATTGCGCGCTGGTGATTGGCGGCGGTGAATTTATCCATTTCCAGCCAGTCAATTATTTGTCGCCGGACGGGAAAGCAACGCAGTACAGTGTGGGTGAGCTGTGGAAAAAGCCGCAGGAAATAGCAAAAACGCTGGATCTTGCGGTGATCTGGAATGGTGTAGGCGCAGGCAGGGATTTTGAAAATATCAGCGAAATGGAACAAGTCCGCCAGGCATGTGAAAGCTTAAGCTATCTGTCTGTCAGGGATGCTTATTCGCGTATGCGCCTGCAACAGATCGCAGTAACACGCAGCATTTACCAGGTGCCAGATATGCTGTGGCTGTTTCGCAGACATATCCAGCCAGAAACTTTGGATGCCTGTTTTGCGCAGTTAAAAAGAGAATATCGCTTTTTAAACCAGGACTACCTTGTCTTACAGTATGGCACAAGCCTGGAATATCAAAAGCTGGCAGAGGAAGTGCAGAAAATTAGTGCCGATTATGGACTTGCTGTATTACTTTTAACGGTCAACTATTGTCATGAAGACCAGCAGAGTTGTCTTAAGATACAGGAAGTATGCCAGGAATTTTATATCGTGGGAAGGAAATTGCAGCCAAAAGAGATTATGTCTGTTATTTCTCATGCGAAATTTTTTCTGGGGACAAGCCTGCATGGGAATATTACGGCAATGTCTTATGGTGTAAAGAACCTGTGCCTGGATATGTATCCGTCCTGTGTGGGAAAGATGGACGGCCTGTTTGCAATGATGCAGATGGAGGAGCTGATGGTCAGGGATATAAGCTCGTTAAGAGGACAGTTTGACCAGCAGATGCAGATGGAAAACAGGGAAATCATCGCAGAAAAAGCGGCATTGTTCCAGGAAGAGCTAAAGTGCCACTTTGACCGGATTGCCAGTTTGCTGCAAGAAAGCGCAGAGCATCGGCAAAAAGCTGCCGCGGGAAGGATAAAAAAGCTTGGAGCACAGACAGAATCCGAACGAAACAAGGTTACACAAACCGCAAAACGGTGCAGATTGATAAAAAGCGTATTAAATAACGGAAAGGTAAGTATCGGATGCAACAGCATGATGGAGCTTTCCCATATCAGAAAAGGCAGCCAAAGGCTGGAACTTGAATTTCAGATACAAAAGGCGGCGGAGGTTTACCAGGGGAAATTTTATTATCCAAACCCGTTTCTTGTAGAAAGCATGAAAGCAGATGAAAATGGAAAGCCAGTCAGATGCAGCCTGAAAGGTATGGTAGCTGGCGGCGCCAGCGCGGATGCTGTTTATAAGGATTGCTGCACGTTTTTGATTGATTCAAATCAAGAAGAATCAGGCAAAAATCAGGTGCTGGTTAAGGTACATTTAAGGCTGCGGGATGCATGGCAGGAGTATGTAGAAGCGTTAGAAGGGCAGGCACAAAGCGACGCACAGGAGCTGCTGAACAGACAAGGGCATATTGAACTGCTGCTGGAGGCAGAACGAAAAAGTCAAAGAGAATGGCAGAACTTGCAGCAGGAGTTTAAGAAAAAGCAGGAATACGAAGAAACGCTAAAGCATGATTTAAAAAGAAAGCAAAAAAGGCTGGAAACTTATGCAAAGGAAGAGCAAAAGCAAAAAAGAGAACTCAAAAGCAAGCAGGAACATTTAGAGGCATGTGCCAGGGAAGAACAAAAGCTCAAACAGGAGCTGTTAAACAAGCAGGGACATATTGAACTGCTGCTCGAATCAGAACGGGAATTTGAGCGCGTGAAAAAAAGCAGGACATGGCGCCTGGCTTTTGGAATGCAGCAGTTATCCGCACACATCGTACCGCCAGGATCAGTAAGAAGGCTGTTTGTAAAACTTTTACTGAAATTTATGCGCCATCCAATCTCGTTTGTAAAAAAGCTGACACCCGCAAGAATCCGCAATTTTTACCGTTTTTATCGGCAGGAGGGTTCTGCGTTTGTTTCTAGGAGAGTAGACCTTAGTATGCCGGAAGCGGCTTATGGAGATACCAAGCCTTTGGTAGACATTTGTACACAGAAAAAAGATTTTTCGGAATATGCGCCATTGGTGTTCCCGGAAGTGAATGATCCTGATGTATCGATTATCATACCTGTATATAACCAGTTTGCATATACGTATAACTGTTTGAAATCGATCCTGGAACAGACTGGGAGTACAGTCCGCTATGAAGTGATTCTCGCAGACGACTGCTCAACGGACGATACGAAGCGGCTTTTAGAGCTTGTAAAAAATATTAAGGTGATCAGGAATCAAAAGAACCTGCTGTTTTTAAGAAACTGTAACCATGCGGCGGCATCTGCACGCGGCAGATATCTGCTGTTTCTAAATAATGACACACAGGTGCAGGAAAACTGGCTGGAACCATTGATGCGCCTTTTGAAACAGAACCCATTCATTGGGATGACTGGGTCAAAGCTGATTTATCCTGATGGAAGGCTTCAGGAAGCAGGCGGGATTATCTGGAATGATGGTTCTGCCTGGAACTACGGAAACAGGCAGGAGGCAGACCGCCCAGAGTTTAATTATGTGAGAGAAGTCGATTATATTTCAGGTGCTTCTTTGATGATACGTAAAAAGCTGTGGCAGGAAATCGGCGGCTTTGATGAACGCTATGCTCCTGCCTATTGCGAAGATTCTGACCTTGCTTTTGAAGTAAGAAAGCGCGGCTATTTCGTTGTCTATCAGCCGCAGTCCGTAGTCGTCCATTTTGAAGGAATATCAAACGGGAAAGAAGAAAACAGGCGTAAGAACAAGGCAGTACAACCAAAACAAAATATCAAACAATATCAGACGGAGAACAGAAAAAAGCTGAGGGACAAATGGTCAGACGTATTAAAGGAGCATTATCCAAACGCGCATCATGTGTTCCGTGCGAGGGAGCGCAGCAAGGGAAAGCCGGTTATTTTATTTATAGACCATTATATCCCGCAGTATGATAAAGATGCTGGTTCCAAAACAGTATATCAATATTTAAAACTGTTTATAAAAAAAGGCTTTCAGGTAAAATTTATAGGCGATAATTTTTACCGGCAGGAACCGTATGCGTCGCAGCTAGAACAAATGGGCATAGAGGTTTTATATGGCGGCTACTACCAGTCGCATATATTTCAGTGGCTGGACAGAAATCATCAGGAGATTGACTTTGTATTTTTAAACAGGCCGCATATATCGATTAAATATATCGATTATTTTTATAATAAGACCAATGTAAATATAATTTATTACGGACATGACCTGCATTATTTGCGCAATTTAAGAGAATACAGGCTGACAAAAGATGCCGCAAAGCTGCGAGAGGCAAAAGCATGGAAAAAGAAGGAGATGTATTTGCTGGAGAAAGCAAATGTTTCGTATTATCCTTCCAGTGTGGAAATAGAAGAAATCCATAAGTTAAATGCAAATATAAGAGTGAAGGCAGTGACTGCTTATGCATTTGACAGTTGGTTAAAAGATCTGGAAATGGATTTTTCAAAGCGACAAGGAATCTTGTTTGTGGGCGGATTTGTACATGAACCAAATATTGATGCAGTACGATGGTTTGTAAAAGAAATTTATTCAAAGATTCGGGAAGAATGCCAGATGCCGTTTTATATTGTCGGTTCCAATGCAACAAAAGAAATTGTGCAATTAGACGGCAGGAACGGGATTTGTGTGAAAGGCTATCTGACAGAAGAAGAATTGCACAAGCTGTATCAGTCGTGCAGAATCGCTGTTGTCCCTCTGCGTTATGGTGCGGGAGTAAAAGGAAAGGTGGTAGAAGCGGTTTATCAGGGAGTTCCAGTAGTAACGACTTCTGTAGGAGCAGAAGGCATATTGCAGGCAGAAGAGGTAATGAAGATCCAGGATCAGCCGCAGGCATTTGCCGACGAGGTACTCCGTTTGTACAACGACTGTAAAGGCTTGGAGAAGATGGCTGAGCGTTCGCAGGTCTTTATTAAAAAGTATTTTAGCATGGATGCGGTTTGGGAAGGAATCGCGGAAGATTTTTCAGTAGAAATGCCATAGAAAAGGCAGTTGGGAGAACCGGAGATGATTATTACACAGACACCGTTTCGCATGTCATTTTTTGGCGGCGGAACGGATTTTCCAGAATTTTATAAACAATATGGCGGCAGTGTACTGTCAGCAACGTTTGATAAATACTGCTATGTAACGGTTCGGCATCTGCCGCCGTTTTTTGACTACTGTACAGAGCTGTCCTATGCAAAGACCGAGCGTGTATCAGATGTTGGGCAGATTCAGCATCCGGCGATCCGGGAAGCAATGAATATGCTGGATATGCATGATCTTCGGCTGTCTTATGAGGCAGACCTGCCAGCACGTTCCGGGCTTGGGACAAGCAGCTCGTTTGCGGTTGGAATGTTGCTTGCTTTTCATTCTCTGAAAGGGAAATATGTGGATAAGCGCACGCTTGCTGATCAGGCAGTGTATTTAGAACGGGTACTCTGTGCAGAAAGCGGCGGCGTACAAGACCAGATCGCTGCGTCATTCGGCGGTTTTAACCGGATTTGTTTTGACGCGGATGGTTATACCGTAAGTCCGGTCATTCTTTCCCCACAGCGCAAAGAGGAGCTGAACGAAAACCTGATGTTATTTTTTACAGGGTTCTCCAGGTTTTCCGCAGATATCCAGACAGAGACGAAAAAGTGCTTAAAGAATAGAAAAGACCAGTTGCTTGAAATGCTGTGCCTGGTAGACGATGCCGAAAAGGTGCTTACCTCAAAGGCAGACCTGGAACAGTTTGGAAAGCTGCTGGATTATACGTGGAGATTAAAAAGAGGAATTACCAGCCAGATTTCGACCGATTCGATTGACCTGATTTATGAAAAGGCACTGCGTGCCGGCGCGACAGGAGGCAAGCTGCTTGGTGCTGGAGGCGGCGGGTTTTTGCTGTTTTATGTGGAAAAAGACAGGCAGAAAAAGGTACGGGAGGCTTTGGAAGACCTGTTGTATGTGCCGTTTGTGTTTGAGAATGCAGGGACGAAGGTGGTGCATTATACGCCGGAGAGTTATACGCCGCGGTTGTAGAAGAAAAGTTAGGTTTTTGCACTGTAAGGATATTTTTACGCAAAGATATAAAAGGGAAGATGCTGAGATGAGAGAGAAAAAATTATTGGATGATTTGCTGGTTCGATACCCTATTTTGCGGGGACAGAAAGAGCCCATATGGAAAATGTTTGAGATAATGGCGGAAAGCTTTGCACATCATGGGAAACTTTTGGTTGCGGGAAACGGGGGAAGTGCAGCGGATGCAGATCATATTGTCGGAGAATTGATGAAAGGGTTTGCAAAACAAAGAAAACTGAAAATCGATACAGAGCAAGAAAAGAATTCCATAAAAGAAATGTATTTGCGGCTGGAAGAAATGCAAGAGGGTGCCGGAAAAAAGATGATGGAGAAATTGCAGGGAGCACTTCCTGCGATTGCGCTTACTGGTCATCAGGCATTATCAACCGCATATGCAAATGATGTTGATCCCTTATATGGGTTTGCGCAGCAGGTGTATGGGTATGGAAGGAAAGGGGATGTATTACTAGGGATCTCAACTTCTGGAAATTCGCAAAATGTGCTGTATGCCTGTATGGTAGCAAAGGCGAAAGGGATGAAAGTGACAGGGCTTTCCGGGAGTGACGGCGGGAGGTTGAGAGAGTTTTCGGATGTGATTATTCGTGTGTCTGGGGAAAAGGTGCATGAGATTCAGGAGCTGCATATGCCAGTGTATCATTGTTTGTGTTTGATGTTGGAGGAGCATTTTTTTGGGATTGGGTAGTGATAGAAAGATGCTGGTAAAAAGCATTTTTTTGAAAGAGGAAAAGGAACAAATGGAACGTGTCGTATGGTGTGATATTTATAAAGGTGTTGCAATTGTTCTTGTAGTTATTGGTCATGCTACAGGAAGCTTCAATCAGTATATTTATCAGTTTCATATGGCAGCCTTTTTCTTTATTTCTGGATATACAGGGAATGTTTATAATTGCGGCTTTTTTCAAAAGGTTGTACAGAAATTTTATAAATTAATGTTTCCTTATTTGAGTATCGGTCTTGCAGGTATCTGGTTGTTTTGGATATTTGATAGGATAGGAATTTTAAACTGGATTTCAGGGACTTATTATCCTGAAAGCTTTCAGTCAGCATTAACAGCTTTTTTTAAATTGGAATTTACCTGTGACTGGTTAGGTGCGATGTGGTTTTTACCGGTGTTATTTTTTGCTGAAATGATATTTTATATAATAGCAAATTCATGCAGGAAAAATTTTTGGATAGTGCTTCTTAGTGTATCACTATATTTTTATGGTTTAAGGTTATCGGCATCTGGAGCAACGCATTACAGTATTGATTTGGCTTGTATTGCACAGGTGTTTTATATGTATGGTTATCTGATAAAAAAGGTACCTGACAAAAGAATAAATGGCTGGTATATGTTTTTTAGCAGTTTTCTGCTTCTAGCTGCTTGGATGTTTGCTATCAAAAGCGGATTTACTTATACCGTAGACTGGCCAGTTCGCAAATGGAATGGTGCAGTAGATTTGGTATTGCCTGTACTTGGTATATTGCTTACGATCAATATTGCGAAATGGATCGAAAGAAACCAATATGGAAAAAAAGTGTTCCTGTACTTAGGAAGAAATAGTATGGGAATTATGTGTTTTCATTTTATAGGTTTTAAGGTATTTTATTTGGTCTGTATTTTGTTAAGAGTGATGACAGTAGATGAGATTTGTAGTCTGACACCGCCTGAATATGTTTCAAAAAGGTATTGGGTGTTTTTCGTATTAACTGCACTTATCGTAAGCTGTACATTTTGGAATTTGTTGATAAATAATCCTGTGATAAGGCTGATGCTTGGATGTGAAAGAGTAGAAACAGTTTCTAACAGGCTTTTCCAAATCAAGATTGTTAAGGGAGTTGAGACGGTATGCCAGCAGGTTTTTGCAATGTTAAAGGCAGTTTTATTGGAATATATAACCTTTTTTCAGTATTTAAAATATACTGCAATATTTTGTACAGTATTGGCATTCATAGTATGGGGTTTTTCTTCCTTTGGAAAAATAGAAGCAACATTTCCATATAGGGGCGCGTTGGTGAAATTTGAAGAAGGCTGGCTTGCGCAAAATGATGCGGAACCATACCGATGGATACAAAAAAAGGCTACGTTTCAAGTGTTTTTAACAAGGCAAGATGAACTGACACTTACAGGTTATATACCTGAAAATATAGAACAAGTAAGTTATGTATCGATTAAAGTAAATGGCAAAGAGGTAGCTTATAAAGCGGCTGTCAGTGGTCAGAATGTTGAAATACAGGCAGATCTGTCAAAGGCAGTGCATACATATAGGAAAAATATATTTGATATCCAAACAGATGGGATGAGGGTGCCAAAAGAAACAGAAGCTGATCAGAGGAGCTTTAGTATGTTAGTTCAAAAAATCAGAATTGATTAGTAAGGCGGAGAAAAAGATGAGAGAAAAAATAAATTGTCTGGAAGGAATTCGTACAATTGGATGCATCAGTGTATTTTTGTGCCATTTTCGAGGAGCGTTTTTACCGGACCAGGCAATTTGGCTGATTGATCATACACCACTTATGATCTTGACAGCAGGAAATAGTGTGGTCAGGATTTTGTTTGTAGTCAGTGGATTTGTAATCAGCTATAAATATTTTGAAATACAACGATATGAGCAGGTTCCAAAAGACATGTTAAAAAGATATTTTCGTTTAGCACCATCTGTGATAGCGGCAAATCTGTTTGTGTACTTTTTAATGAAATTTGGTTTCATGTTTCATGTACAGGCAGCAGCCGTCAGTGGATCGGAAGATTTTTTGGGGATTTTTAATAATTTTACACCTAATCTTGTTCAATGTTTGAAAGAGGCGCTTATAACGTGTTATTTTCAGGGAGCAAATGGATATATAGGGCCTTTATGGACGATGGTATATGAGTATTTAGGTGCTATTTTAGTATTATGTGTGATTTATGTATGTAAGGGGAGTTATCTAAGATATTTATTTTATATTGTAATGTTTATCTGTTTTAGTTCATATTACAACTATTTTGTCTTAGGAATGCTGATTTGTGATATTTATGTGCAACAGGATATGAATGAGATTTTGCAAAGGCACAGATGGATTTCTTATGGGCTGTTTTTGCCTGGGGGGGGGTATCTCGTGTGCATGTACCAAATCAATGATGCTGTGAAAATTACGAGAGTTATTTATGCGGCAGGGCTGGTGATGTTGTTTTTAGGATTGCTAAATTGTAAATATGCGGAGAAGCTGTTAGGAAATAGTTTGATGTGTCAAGGGGGAAAACTGTCTTATGCCGTCTATATTCTTCATTGGCCTGTTATAGAAAGTTTTTCAAGTGCATATTATCTGTGGATGAGAAAATCAGGTGCAGATTGCAGATGGACGATTTTTTCGTGTTTTGGCCTGACAGTTATATTAGTATGGCTTATGGCATATTTTTTTAACCGTTATGTAGAAAATATTGGACATGGTGCGATCTCTTATATTGAAAATAAGCTATATATTTGAGTTGATAAAAAGAAGTGAGATATACAATTGTATAGTCGAGTGAAATATAGTTGATTTGATGAAAGGAGTAGGAGAAAGACAGCAAAATGGTATCTGATATTTTATATCTGGTAATTCCCTGTTTTAATGAAGAAGAAGTTCTTCCAGAAACGTGTAAAAGGTTAACAGATAAATTAAAGGATATGATAGAAAAGCAGCTTGTCAGCCCTAAGAGCAGGATTGTATTTGTAGATGACGGGTCGAAAGACCAAACCTGGCAAATGATTACAAAACTATACCAGGAGTATGCTTTGGTTTTGGGAATCAAGTCTTCCAGAAATAGAGGCCACCAAAACACGCTTTTAGAAGGGCTTATGATGGTAAAGGATGACTGTGACATCACGGTTTCTATGGATGCAGACTTGCAGGATGATATTGAGGTATTAGACCAGTTTGTAAAAAAATATGAAGAAGGGTGCGAGATTGTCTATGGGGTCCGTAGCAGCAGAAAAACAGACACCTTTTTCAAACGGGCGACAGCGGAAGGCTTTTATAAGCTGCTGCGGGGGATGGGCGCAGAGATTGTCTACAACCATGCGGACTACCGCCTGATGAGCAGGCGTGCTTTGAATGAATTAGCCGGGTTTCAGGAGGTCAACTTGTTCTTAAGAGGCATCGTCCCGCTGATCGGGCTAAAATCGGGAGAAGTTTCTTATCAAAGAAGCAGGCGCTTTGCCGGGGAGTCAAAGTATCCACTAAAGAAAATGGCGGCATTTGCGCTGGATGGGATTACCTCGTTCAGTATTAAGCCGATCCGTATGATTACTTGGACAGGCTTCCTGTTATTTGGGGTAAGTATGTTCCTGCTGGTTTATTTTTTCATTGGGTATTGCATGGGAGAGACGGTTCGCGGCTGGGCATCGTTAGTGATCTCGATCTGGGGGATCAGCGGGCTGCACCTGCTGGCGCTTGGCGTGATCGGTGAATATGTTGGCAAAATATATTTGGAGGTCAAAGCAAGGCCACGCTATATTGTGGAAGAATACCTGAAAAAGTAAAAAGGAGATTGATATGGATATGGAACCAACGAACCATACGTTTGCGGTTTGTGCATATAAAGAGTCGCCGTACCTTGAGGAATGTATCCGCTCTTTGTTGCGACAGAGTGTAAAGACGAATCTGATCATCACAACTTCCACACCATGTGCGCATATACGCTGCCTGGCGGACAAATACGGGATACCGCTGTACATACGGGAGGGCAAAAGCGACATCCGCGATGACTGGAATTTTGCTTACAACCAGGCAAAAACAGGCTGGGTAACCCTTTCACACCAGGATGATGTGTATGGTGCGGATTATGTGAAAGCGTTTTTGGACGCGGTTCGCGGGTATGAAAACCCCATTGCTTTTTTATCCGATTATATGCCGGTGAAAGAGAGGCGGGCTGGCAGGGACCTCAATGCCAGGATACGCAGGTTTTTGCGTACCCCGCTCAAATATCGTGCGCTGGCGAAAAGGCGGTTTTGGAAAAAGGCAGTGCTTGCGTTTGGAAACAGTATTTGTGCGCCTTCGGTAACGTATCATAAGGCAAGGCTTGGGCAGTCCTATTTTACCTCGGAAATGAAGTTTAATATTGACTGGGATACGTTTTTAAAACTGGCAGAAGAGGAAGGGGCGCTGGTTTATATAGACAAGCCGCTGACTTTTTACCGCATTCATAAGGAGGCGACCAGCATGGCATTTATCAAAAGCCATAAAAGGGAGCGGGAGGACGCAGTGATGTTTCGAAAATTCTGGCCTGGCTGGGTGGTCAGGATTTTGATGCAGTTTTATAAAAAAGCGTATGACACTTATCAACATTAGAGCGTGGTTGAAAAATGCTTTCCGTGAGATGTACTTCATAGTTTGCGGAGAATTTATCCCAAATTTTTTTTTTGGGGGGGGGTCATAGCGGGCAAATTCTCCGCAAAGTGGGGAGCGCAGATCGCGGGAATGATTTTTCAACTATGCTCTAGAACAGGCAGTGGGCAGAGGAGGACAGATGAGCAGGATTTATGGAATCGCAAAGATGGCATACCAGGTGGTAAAGCCGTTAAAAGAGCGCCACGCCGCGAAAACGGTATGCCAGTATTATAAGCATTGCACAGATACGGAGATCCGCAAAGCGGTGTATTATGTGAAACGGGCAGGGCGTATCCAGACGTTTAACGCCCCGTTTGCAGAAGCGTATAAAAGCTGCCGTTGCAGGATTAAAAAAGACCCTGGCAGCGGGCTGTTTTTCGTAAATTACCGTGGGCGTCGGATGTATTTCAGCAGAGACTATTTTACCATAAAAAGCTGCCAGCAATATATGCGCAGCATCCTGGCAGAGCAGGACCAGCACAGCCCCCACAGGTATTTAACAGATGGCTTTACCGTGGAGGAAGGAAGCGTGGTGGTGGATGCGGGGGTTGCTGAGGGGAATTTTTCGCTGGATATTGTGGACCGGGTTTCCAGGCTGATCTTGGTAGAATGTGATAAAAACTGGATTGAGGCGCTGAAAAAGACATTTGCAGAAGAAATCGGTGCAGGGAAGGTTGAAATCGTGCCAAAAATACTCTTAACTTGACCCACAATTATAACATATATTTTCGATAAGCAAGTAATGAGCAAAGAACCTCTAAGCCCTGACAAATAGAACGTGCTCCGGGCATACCATCGCTCGGAGCACCTTTTATTCCACTCAGAACCCCTAAATCATAAATCGCCTCTTTCAGTGTATATGTTTCAGGAATTTCTTTTGTTTTTCTTGCACAGCAGTATAATATTTTCCATTCTTCTTTATCAAACACAATTTCACTCGAGATTTCCGGACATTT
>CAJTCR010000002.1:87390-183173 GCA_910574915.1 Eubacteriaceae bacterium | reverse complement strand
CCACTCTTTTAAACGGTATTGTACAGCCACTGCTGTTGTTGCTGAGTTCATAGACTTACCTCCGTATAACGGTATCAAAAGTTAAGGCTTAACTTTTAATACTTATGATAGAAATATAGCCTATTGTCACACACTTTGCCCTCATAGTCGAGGTACGTACTATCTACCGTTTACGTCCTTGCCTTTTATTATAAATTATTTATTTTTTATTGCGGAAGACAATAATGGATGTTCTTGCCCTTTCCTTCTTGGATAAGCAGACCGTTTTCAATCATTTTTTTTAGCAGCCGTCCGCATGATGACTGACCTATACCAAGCAGTATTTCTATTTCTTTTCTTGTAATAACCCCCCGTTGCTTTGTCAGAGCAATCACTTTTTCTTCTGGTGTGCTTTTCTCTGGATTTACTTGCATTTGCCTTGCGGGTTCAGGCATTGCATTCAGATTAGGGAGAATAATTTTAAATGCATTATCAGATGTTTCAATCTGCGGTGTCATTCTGGTTCCCTCATACGCTTCCATGATTTTTATAATTCCGGTTCCATAGGCTTCTATCAATTCTAAACGGTAAAATACATTTGCCAGTTTGAAGTTCCGACAGACGGAAATACCCATTGTTACATCTTTTAAGGACACGCCGCTTACCAGACCGCCAATAGAGGTAAATTCAAGTCTGTCTGCATAAAGGCTGATGAAAGTACTGGCGCGGAATGAATATTCACGATGCACAAGAAGATTCAAAAGAGCTTCCCTGACTGCTGTTTCCGGATAATCCCGTCTGTCAATACGATATAACTTATCAAAGGTTGAGTGTGTCTGGTTACGGAAATCAATAAAATCATATGCTTCATCCATCTGCCGAAAGAGGGAGCCGGAGAATTCTCTCCGATCCTTAAATTCACTCTGCGTTGTACCTTGAAAAACAGCGGCTTTAATTGTATGCACACACTGATCCGAAAGCAGTAACCCCAAGTTTGTATAGACACCATCCTGTGTTACCATTCCCAATGTTTTCATTTGTGTGAGACCAAACTTTATATTTCGTTCAACAAATACTTTTTTTGCACTTTCAAAGGTTAAATTTTGTTCCAAAGACCGCATTTCTTCAAAATGATCTCCGTCAGTTTCCTTAATCATGCGACGGATTGCAGTATTTGTAGCCGGAACAGAGGAATAACCTTGACGGACATAAACGCCTTCAGGACGCAAGCCTTTTTTGGCTATATAATATGGTCGCTCTGTTCCCTGCTGAATATCGACTGTAACGATTTTCTTTCCATCTACCGTTACTGTTTCATAATGAAGAAACATCGTCAGATCCGGTTTAATTGCATCTCGAACCATATTGCTGATTTGCAAAGAAGTTTCGTCTGGGTTATCCAGTCCTGACACGGTTCCGTCGTCCTGAACGCCTATATACAGTTTTCCTCCCTCACAGTTTGCAAAAGCAATGACTTCTTTTTTTATATCCTCCACTACAATTGCTTTTAGTTCAACCGTTTCGCTTTCCTGAAAAATCATTTAACCGCCTCCTAATTTTATTCTACCCACATTCTACTTATTCTACTCATTCTTGTCAATTATTTTGTTAGAATGAGTAGAATGAATTAAAAATGCAATAGGAAACGGAATAATACCCGGCTTTTTCAAAATATTGAAATGGTTTGTACCGAATATTACATATTATTTGGGACAAATACTAACCATCTTGTTTTTGTCGTTAATGAAACAGCCTCCTTTATTCGATAATTTTCTCGTCATATTTCAACTTAGAAAAGGAATTGAATAAATGACGGCAAACGCGTGGATCCCTTGAAAATAAAGGCTTTTTGCGTTTGTCGTTATTATACCGTAACGGTATATGTATACAACCATTCTTACAGAACAAGGTGTTCCTCTTATGAAAGTCAGCGCCCTTCTGGGCCATAGCAGTATCCATACAACCTTTGAGTATTACTGTGAAGTTATGGATGAGCAGGAGCGGATTGGATGTAAAATCCGTGTTTAAAAGAAATGACCGCAACAAATTTGCCTATCGTGTCGTCCTGCAGTTTATGGACGGCACGAAGCATACAAGGATGTATTCTGGTTTTGAAACAAAGAAGGAAGCGGAAGATGCGAGAAAAATTACTATAAGGGAGCTTGCTAATGGGACATATGTAGTGAATGACAGTGTGAAAGTAAGCGATTTTTTGAGTTACTGGCTTGAGTATGATATCAGAAAAAGGGCACAGCGCAGTAATACATATGATTCCTATTCTAATATTGCACGTCATCATATTATTCCGGCAATCGGAAACAAAAAATTGATAGAGGTAAATAAGGGAGACATCCAAAGGCTGTATAAAGACCGTGCCGGATATTCTAAATCCATTGCGAGGCAGGTTAAGACAGTAATGAATGTCTCTTTTAACTATGCGGTTAGCTGTAAGCTGATTCCTATGAACCCGGCAGAAGGAATCGATCTGCCTAAAACAGTGGAGTCAAAGCCCTACCATACGAGAAATATTGACGTGGCAAAAACTTTGAATATGGAGCAAATTCTATTGCTTTTGGAGGCAAGTAAAAATACACCGATTCATATGCAGGTGCTCTTCAATGTACTGATGGGTCTGAGGCGGCAGGAAATCAATGCAGTAAAGTATTCAGATGTGGATTACATTAATCGTACATTGACAGTAGAAAGGCAGCTTGGAAAAGAACTGGATAGAGTTCCAAACAGCAGGAAGGAGAGTATGACGAAGAGGGAGCTGCCGCTGAAAACGCCGTCCAGCAAGAGAGTACTGCCTATCCCTGATTATGTATTTGAAGCTATTTTGGAAGAGAGAAAGAAGTATGAGAGGTATAAAAGCCGTAGACGTACTATTTTTCAGGATGATGGCTATATTTGCTGTTCCAGCTACAGCGGAAACCAAGATCAAAAGATTTTCATTGGCGGCATTATAAAGAACTTTTAAAGAAAACGGGGTTGCCTGATATTAGATGGCATGATTTGCGTAGTACTTATTGTACGTTGCTATTGAGTAAGGATTTTAATCCGAAAGCGGTATCGAAACTGATGGGCCATGCGAAAGAACTTATCACAATGGATGTGTATGCCGACAATGCTAATATAATTCCTGAAGAAATACCCGAACTGCTTTGAGCACTCTCGGAAACTCAATAGAGAATAAGCAGGAAAGGGTTGGTTTTCAGAAATGAGAGGGATAAGGGATGGATGATTGTGGGGTTTGAGCAGTCCAGAGAGCATAAAGAATAAAAATGTGCATGACTTTAAAGCCTGTTGGAAAACAGGCTGGAAAGAATCCCGAAGCAGGAAACATAACTTATGCCACTGCCTGCACCTCCTAGTACAGCATTGCAGAAATAATGGTGAATACAGCACCCGCTATTTCCGCCATCGCCGCGTTGTCGTCAGTCAACGATGCACCGGCATCGCCTCCTTCCTCCGCCTTGCGTTGACAAAAATAGCGTGCACTGTATTCACCGTTATTTCTGCACCACTGTACTAGTAGTTTAGTGCTGTGCGTGGGGCACAGATGCTTCTTAACTACAAGGGGCGCGTTTGGTGGCTGGCGTATATGGTCACCAAACGCGCCGCACATTTTGACTTATATGTCAATACTTTTTTGAAAATTTAACAAAAATGTTTTCCGGGATATGGAGGAAAGCAAAAAAGAAGAACACGAAAAAAGAACGGAAATTCGGGCTTAAAGAGTTTCCGAGACCGCTCGCTTTCTTATATGGAGGAGGTTATGCCAGATAAATCCGGAAATGGTGATTCTGAAAGTAATATACAGGATATAATGATTGATATGGATGCTTTTATGCCCGAAAAGAAATCAGAAACAAAAAAGTCCAGATGAAAGCCACATTTATATGAATTCCGGGGGAGGTAAATAAGAGAACAGAAAACGAACAAATGTTTGTTCTGATATAGACAAATGAGGGGTGGTATGTTATAATCAATCTTAGTTTTACTTCTCGATTTGTCCGTGATAGTTTATTGTTTCCATACAGTTCGGAAAATTGAGTTTAGTGACCAAAATTCGTCGAAGGGACATTTTTTAGAAAACGGAATATGTACCTCGACGAATTTCTGGCGAAATGTCGAACTTTTTTACTATAGATTTTGGAGGTGGTATTTGTGCAAACTGCACAAAATATATTCAAACTTCATAGCGAATACCAGCCCACAGGCGACCAGCCGCAGGCAATAGAAGCCTTGGTCAAAGGCTTTAAAGAAGGCAATCAATTCCAGACTTTACTAGGGGTAACTGGATCGGGAAAGACATTTACCATGGCAAATGTCATACAGCAGCTTAACAAGCCCACTTTGGTAATAGCGCACAATAAGACTCTTGCTGCCCAATTGTATGGAGAGTTCAAAGAATATTTCCCGGAAAATGCAGTGGAATATTTTGTGTCCTACTACGATTACTACCAACCCGAGGCATACGTGCCATCCTCAGACACATACATTGCAAAGGACTCTTCCGTCAACGAAGAAATCGACAAGCTGCGCTTGTCGGCGACGGCGGCGTTGTCGGAGCGCAGGGATGTGATTGTGATTTCGAGTGTGTCGTGTATTTATGGATTGGGCAGTCCTGAGGATTTTTTGGGGATGATGGTTTCGCTGCGTCCGGGGATGATCCGTGACCGCGATGATGTGATCCGTGACCTGATTGATATTCAGTATACGAGAAATGAGATGGATTTTCACCGGGGGACGTTTCGGGTGCGCGGGGATGTGCTGGAGATTCTTCCGGCGAGCAGTGCGGAGCGCGCGGTTCGGGTGGAGTTTTTTGGAGATGAGATCGATCGGATTACGGAGATTGACGTGCTGACGGGGGAGGTTAAGGCCTCGCTGGAGCATGTCGGTATTTTTCCGGCTTCGCATTATGTAGTTCCGCAGGAGAAGATTAACCGGGCATGTATGGATATTGAAAAGGAGCTGGAAGAACGTGTCCGTTATTTTAAGGGAGAAGATAAGCTGCTGGAGGCGCAGCGGATTGCGGAACGCACCAATTTTGATATTGAGATGCTGCGGGAAACCGGGTTTTGCAGCGGGATTGAAAATTATTCCAGATATCTTGCAGGGCTTGCGCCTGGCGCGACGCCGCTGACGCTGATGGAATATTTTAAGGACGATTTTCTCATTATAATAGATGAATCGCATATTACCGTACCGCAGATCAGAGGGATGTATGCCGGCGACCAGTCCAGAAAGTCCACGCTGGTGGACTATGGCTTTCGCCTGCCTTCGGCAAAGGATAACCGCCCGCTGAACTTTGAAGAGTTTGAGTCTAAGATTGACCAGATGCTGTTCGTATCGGCGACGCCGAATGTCTATGAAAAAGAACATGAGCTGCTGCGCGTCGAACAGATTATCCGCCCGACCGGGCTGTTAGATCCAAAGATTGATGTGCGTCCGGTACAGGGGCAGATCGATGACCTGATCTCTGAGGTAAATAAAGAAACGGCAAAGAAAAACAAGGTGCTTATTACGACGCTGACCAAGCGGATGGCAGAAGATCTGACTGCATATATGCAGGAGGTCGGCATACGGGTCAAATACCTGCATTCGGATATCGATACGCTGGAGCGTGCAGAGATTATCAGAGATCTGCGTCTGGATGTGTTTGATGTGCTTGTAGGCATTAACCTGCTGCGCGAGGGGCTGGATATTCCTGAAATTACACTTGTAGCGATTTTGGATGCGGATAAGGAAGGATTTTTGCGTTCGGAGACTTCCCTGATCCAGACAGTCGGCAGGGCGGCGCGCAACAGTGAAGGCCATGTGATTATGTATGCGGATAAAATCACGGACTCGATGCAGGCAGCGATCAGCGAGACTTCACGCCGCCGTAAGCTGCAGCAGGAATATAACGAAGCGCATGGCATCACGCCAAAGACGATTCAAAAGGCAGTGCGTGATTTAATCAGCATTTCCAAGAAAGTGGCTGCTGAAGAGCTGAACTTTGCGAAAGATCCAGAATCCATGAACCGCAAGGAGCTCGAAAAGCTGATTGCACAGGTAAAAAAGAAGATGGAAGGGGCGGCGGCGGACTTAAATTTCGAAGCGGCGGCAGAGCTGCGCGACCAGATGATGCATTTGAAAGAAATGCTGCGCGATGCGCAGAAGTGATTGTTTTAGCGATTGAAAGAAGAGCCTCGGAACGCATTTCATATAAGGAAGAGAAAAAATCATGAGCAAAGAAAGAAAGTATATAAAAATACGCGGAGCAAATGAACACAATCTGAAAAATATCGACCTGGATATTCCAAGAGATGAGTTTGTCGTGTTAACCGGGCTGAGCGGCTCCGGCAAATCTTCTCTTGCGTTTGATACGATCTATGCAGAAGGCCAGCGCCGGTATATGGAGTCTTTGTCTTCTTATGCCAGACAGTTTTTAGGACAGGCGGAAAAGCCGAATGTAGAGAAAATCGAAGGGCTGTCGCCTGCGATCTCGATCGACCAAAAGTCTACGAACCGCAATCCGCGTTCGACGGTCGGGACGGTCACAGAGATCTATGACTATTTCCGACTGCTCTATGCGCGGATTGGTATCCCGCATTGTCCAAAGTGCGGGAAGGAGATTAAAAAGCAGACGGTTGACCAGATGGTGGATCTGATTATGGAGCTGCCGCAGCGGACAAAGATCCAGCTTCTTGCGCCTGTGGTGCGCGGCAGGAAGGGCACGCATCAAAAGCTGCTGGAGCAGGCGAGGCGCAGCGGCTATGTGCGCGTAGTTGCGGACGGCAATATGTATGAGCTGACAGAGGAGATTCCGCTGGAAAAAAATAAAAAGCATAATATTGAGATCGTTGTAGACCGCCTGATTGTCAAAGAAGGGATTGAAAAGCGCCTGACAGACTCGCTGGAAAGCGTGCTGGAGCTGGCGGACGGCCTGGTAATGGTGGAAGTGCAAAAGCCGGAGCAACAGCAGCAGGTGATGCAGTTTTCCGACAGCTTTGCATGTCCTGACTGCGGGATCAGCGTAGATGAGATCGAGCCGCGCAGTTTTTCCTTTAACAACCCGTTTGGCGCGTGCCCGGACTGTTTCGGACTTGGATACAAGATGGAATTTGACGAGGAGCTTATGATTCCAGATCCGTCGCTGAGTATTGCGCAGGGCGCGATCCAGGTGACGGGCTGGCAGTCCTGTACGGATACTTCCAGTTATACGTATGCGACGTTAAAGGCGCTGTCGCAGGCATACGGGTTTGACCTGGATACGCCGTATGAGCAGTTGTCCGAAGAAGTGCGCGATATGCTGATTAACGGCGCGGACAGGGAAGTAAAGGTGCACTACCGCGGACAGCGCGGGGAAGGCGTCTATGATGTGCGGTTCGAAGGGCTTGTGAAAAATGTCGGGCGCAGATACCGGGAGACCGGTTCGGATACGATGAAGCAGCAGTACGAAGAGTTTATGCGGGTGACGCCGTGCAAGACGTGCGGCGGCCAGAGGCTGAAACGAGAAGCACTGGCAGTTACGATCCATGATAAAAATATTTTTGAAGTGACAAACCTGTCGATAAAAAATTTGCAGCAGTTTATGGCGGAGCTGCCGTTGTCTAAGCAGCAGGAAATGATCGGTGCGCAGATTATCCGGGAGATCCGCGCAAGAGTCGGGTTTCTTGTAAAGGTCGGGCTGGATTATCTGTCGCTTGGGCGGGCGACGGGCACGCTCTCAGGCGGGGAAGCGCAGCGTATCCGCCTGGCGACGCAGATTGGCTCTGGGCTTGTCGGCGTGGCGTATATTTTGGACGAGCCGAGTATCGGGCTGCACCAGCGGGATAACGACAAGCTGCTTGCGGCGCTGAAAAATTTAAAAGAGCTTGGGAATACACTGATCGTCGTAGAGCATGACGAGGATACGATGCGGGCGGCGGATTTTATCGTGGATATTGGCCCAGGCGCTGGCGAGCACGGCGGAGAGGTGATCGTTACGGGGACGGCGGAAGAGATTATGGCAAACCCGGATTCGATTACCGGGGCGTATTTAAGCGGACGGATTCAAATTCCGGTGCCTGCGCAGCGCAAGCAGCCGACAGGCTGGATTACGGTTAAGGGAGCGAAGGAAAATAACCTGAAAAATATCAGTGTAGACATTCCGCTCGGCATTATGACGTGCATTACAGGCGTATCTGGCTCTGGCAAAAGCTCACTCACAAACGAGATCTTGTATAAGGCGATGGCGAAAAAATTAAACCGCGCCAGATGTGTGCCGGGAAAGCATGACAAAATACTGGGGCTGGAACAGTTGGATAAGGTTATCGATATTGACCAGTCTCCGATCGGACGCACGCCGCGTTCGAATCCGGCGACCTATACCGGTGTGTTTGACCTGATTCGCGACCTGTTTGCCGCGACGCCGGATGCAAAGGCAAAAGGGTATAAAAAAGGGCGTTTCAGCTTTAATGTAAAAGGAGGGCGCTGCGAGGCATGTTCCGGCGACGGCATTTTAAAAATCGAGATGCATTTCCTGCCGGACGTCTATGTGCCTTGTGAAGTCTGCCAGGGAAAACGGTATAACAGAGAAACACTGGAAGTAAAATATAAAGGAAAAAGCATCTATGATGTGCTGGATATGACCGTAGAGGAAGCGCTTGGATTTTTTGAACATATCCCTTCGATCCAGCGCAAGATCCAGACGCTTTACGATGTGGGCTTATCTTATATCCGGCTCGGACAGCCGTCTACGGAGCTGTCCGGGGGAGAGGCGCAGCGGATCAAGCTTGCCACGGAGCTAAGCCGCCGCAGCACCGGAAAGACGGTCTATATTTTGGATGAGCCGACGACCGGGCTGCATTTTGCGGACGTGCACAAGCTGATTGAGATTCTGCACCGTCTCGCAGACGGCGGAAATACCGTGATTGTTATTGAGCACAATCTGGATGTGATAAAGACCGCGGATTATATTATTGATATGGGGCCGGAAGGCGGAGACGGCGGCGGCATGGTGATTGCCAGGGGAACGCCTGAGGAAGTGGCTAAGATCCCGGAGTCTTATACCGGGCAGTATATAAAGAAATATGTAAATTCCTGAATCATCCATTGATTTTTTGCCTATCATTGTCTATAATAACAGTAATGTGCACCGTCATCTCGTATTTTTGTGATAGCGAATCTCATGTATGTATGGACAGGCAGGATTAAAAAACTGCACAAAAAAGATGTCAATTTTTACAAAAAAATTAAATATTTGTGAAAATTAAAAAAGTGCTAGGAAAAATGGAATTTATTGTATATAATAGGAGTTAATATGGCAAAATAGATGATAGCATATCCGGGGGCGCACAGGAAACAGGAAGCGCCTGAATGAATACAATACTTGACATAAAAATGCAGAAAAAGAAGAGATGAAAGGGGATATCTGTACATGATGGGAGCAGATATTGGAATTGATTTAGGAACAGCCAGTATACTGGTTTATATTAAAGGAAAGGGCGTTGTGCTTAAAGAGCCTTCGGTCGTGGCGTTTGACCGCGATACGAATAAGATCAAAGCGATTGGCGAGGAAGCGCGGCTGATGCTTGGGCGTACGCCGGGCAATATTGTAGCCGTCCGTCCGCTGCGCCAGGGTGTTATTTCCGATTATACAGTAACGGAAAAGATGATTAAATATTTTATTCAAAAAGCACTTGGGAAAAAGAGCTTCCGCAAGCCGCGCATCAGCGTGTGCGTACCAAGCGGCGTGACCGAGGTGGAAAAAAAGGCGGTAGAGGACGCGACTTATCAGGCTGGAGCAAGAGAAGTCATGATTATAGAAGAGCCGATCGCGGCAGCGATCGGCGCGGGAATCGATATCTCAAGGCCGTGTGGAAATATGATCGTCGATATCGGCGGCGGTACGGCAGATATTGCTGTAATTTCCCTGGGCGGCTCTGTGGTCAGTACGTCGATTAAAATTGCCGGGGATGATTTTGACGAGGCGATCGTTAGGTATATGAGAAAGAAGCACAACCTTCTGATCGGAGAACGTACGGCAGAGGATATTAAGATTAAAATCGGCACCTGTTATCCGCTGGCACAGCCTGAGACGATCGACGTGCGCGGCAGAAACCTGGTGACGGGCCTGCCAAAGACGGTAACCGTATCTTCCGAAGAGACGGAAGAAGCACTGCGGGAAGCAACGCTGCAAATCGTAGAAGCCGTGCACAGCGTACTGGAAAAAACACCGCCGGAGCTTGCCGCTGACGTGGCAGACCGCGGAATCGTGCTGACAGGCGGCGGCGCCTTGCTGCGCGGGCTAGAAGAGCTGATTGAGGAAAAGACAGGCATCAATACGATGACCGCAGAGGAACCGATGACCTGTGTTGCAGTCGGAACGGGAAAATTTGTAGAGTTTTTGGCTGGGAAACGTGATGATGATTAAGAGAGTTTTACGAACGGAAAGGAAGTAGGCACATGGTAAAAGGGTTATATACAGCATGGACAGGAATGGTCAATGAAATGAACCGTCTGGATGTCATTACGAACAACCTGGCAAATGCGGATACAAATGGCTATAAAAAAGAAGGCGCGACAGCGGAATCGTTTGAAGCGAAGCTGGCAATGCGCATCAAAGATTCTTCCGTACCGAACGGGCGTCCCAAAACGCTTGGAGATGTAAACCCGGGTGTAAAGATCGGTGAGACGTATACGGATTACACGCAGGGCAGCTTTAAGGTGACAGACAATAAGTATGACTGTGCGATTGACGGCAATGGCTTTTTCGCGATTTCCTTTACCGATAAGGAAGGCAATACTTCCGCGAAATATACGCGCGACGGTGCGTTTACCATCAGCACAGACGGATTTTTGCGTACGAAGGACGGCGATTATGTGCTTAACCAAAACGGTGCGCAAAACGGCGATCCGGCAGCAAACAATTTTATACAGTTAGACCCGAATCTGGACTTTACGATTGACAAGGCAGGCTTTATTTATCAGAACGACCAGTTAGTCGGACAGATCGGGCTGGTAGATTTTGAAAACTATGATTTTCTTTCCAAATATGGCGAAAATATGTATGACCTCGTGGACGGCGGCCAGGTAATCGAGGCACAGGGCAATATCGAACAGGGATGCCTTGAGGCGTCCAACGTAAAAGTCGTAGACGAGATGGTAACGATGATTACGATTGCAAGGGCATATGAGTCCAACCAGAAAATGATCCAGACCTTCGATACGATGTTGGATAAGGCAGTGAACCAGATAGGCAGAATCGGATAATATTCGAACGTGGATGGTTATGATTATACAGGAAACTGCCGATATAAAACATATGGGTATTTATACAGTTGTTTGACCACGGAAGGCAAAGAGGGCATGGAGTGCCGTGGAAGGAGATTAGATAATTATGATGAGAGCATTATGGAGCGCGGCATCGGGAATGCGCGCGCAGCAGACGAATGTAGATTCGATATCCAACAATCTGGCAAACGTCAATACTGTTGGCTATAAAACGGAAAAACCGGAATTTAAGTCGTTGCTGTATCAAACGCTTCAGACAGAAACAACGACTGCAAACGGAGCGCAGAAGCCGATTTCGGCGCAGGTAGGGCTTGGAACGAGAGTCGCTTCGATTACCTCGCATTTTCGTCAGGGGCCGATGCTGTCTACCGAAAGCTACAGCGCTGTAGCGATCGAAGGCAACGGGCTGTTTGGAGTAAGCGGCGTAGACGGAGAAGCTTATTACACCAGAAACGGTGATTTTTACTGGAGCCAGGGGGCAAACGGGCTGACGCTGTGCACCTCAGAGGGCTATCAGGTAATGGATACAAACGGAAATGAAATTATTCTCCCGGATGAGGTGGACGCAAGCATGGTTTCCATCTCTAGTGACGGTGCGATCGGCTATACAGATCCTGATAGGGCGTACGTACCGCTGAACCAGTCGATCGGTTTGTGGCAGTTTAATAATGATGCAGGGCTTTCAAAGATCTCCGGTACATATTATGTGGAGACAGAAGCCTCTGGAGCACCGATGAACGAAGCGAATACAGCGGGGTTGGCGCGCAGCAGCATCCGCCAGGGATTTTTGGAAGGCTCCAATGTACAGGTGGCGGACGAGATGGTCAATATGATCGTGGCACAGAGGGCATACGAACTGAACTCCCGCGCGATCACGACGTCGGATACGATGTTAGAACAGGCAAACAACCTGAAACGATAGGAAGGAGGCGCTGAGTGATGAGCATTGTAGTAAACGGTCTGAATTCCTATGTTGACCCATCTATGACAAGCGCTGTTTCGGGCACAAAGCTGTCCGGCAAGCTGGACAATATGGGAGACGGTTCTTCGGCGGAAGAGTTAAAAGAGGTCTGCCGCGAATTTGAATCCTATTTTATGGAGCAGGTATACAAAGAGATGTTTAAGACGATCGGCAGTGAGGAAAACGGGGATTCTTCCCTTGCCTCGCTTGTAGATTATTTTAAGGACGGCGTGATACAAAGTGTCGCAGCACAGACGACAGAGCAGTCCGGCGGGCCGCTGGCACAGCAGTTGTATGAGCAGATGAAACGTAATTATGGGATTACGGATGAATCGTAGGGGATTTTAATGGATGTTGGCAGAAACAGGCGGGCATGTTTTCGGTTGTTTCTGCCAAGCAGATGCAGGATGTTGCGAATGAAAGAAAAAGGACATCCTGCATTTTTTGTGCTTCCTGTTTCTCAGTCGGTGTTACGTAAGGCTTGCAGGGGCAAATAACGGTCAGGAGATGTCATCTTGGAAAAAGTAGCGGGATATATTGATAATTTTATTTTTCAAAACGAGGAAAACGGCTATTGTGTGCTGACGCTTGTTACAGAGGACGGAGAACTCACCTGTGTCGGCGTGCTGCATGGCGTTACCGCAGGGATGAACGTTGCCTTTACAGGCAGCTATACAGAGCATCCGTCGTATGGCAGGCAGTTCAAAGTGCAGTCCTATGAAGAAAAGGAGCCGGAGGACGAATTTGCGATCGAACGGTATCTTGGCTCCGGTGCCGTCAAGGGCATTGGCGCGGCGCTGGCTGCGCGTATTGTACGCAGGTTTGGAAAGGATACGTTTCGCGTGATCGAAGAAGAACCGGAGCGTCTTTCCGAAGTTCGGGGAATCAGCGAGCGCAAGGCGCAGGAGATTGCGGCGCAGGTCGAAGAAAAAAAGGATATGCGCCAGGCGATGATTTTCTTGCAGCAGTACGGGATCGGGCAGACGCTGGCGCTAAAGGTGTACCGTGCCTATGGGCCGCAGATTTATACGATTATCAGGGAAAATCCGTACCGCCTTGCCGATGATATCCAAGGGGTCGGGTTTCGGATCGCCGATGAGATTGCAAGCCGCGCGGGGATAAGCGCCGATTCGGACTTTCGTGTCCGCAGCGGTATTTTGTATGCGCTGCAACAGGCAGGCGGCGAAGGACATACGTATCTGCCGAAAGAAATACTGTCCGACAAAGTGGCGGAGCTGCTTGGCGTCGAGGCGGAGCTGACAGAAAAGCATTATATGGACCTTGCGATTGCGCGCAGGATCGTTATGAAGGAGAAGCTTGCGCAAGTGCAGGTGTATACTGCTTCCTATTATAATATGGAACATAATGCCGCTGTGCTGTTGCAGCAGCTTAACGCGCGCCTGGAAGTAAGCGGCAGCGATCTGGAGAAAAAAATAGCTGCGATTGAAAAGCACGCGGACGTCGTGCTGGACGAGCTGCAAAGGAAAGCGGTTTTTGAAGCGGCGGGCACCGGGCTGTTAATTATTACCGGCGGGCCGGGCACCGGAAAGACGACGACGATCAATTCCATTATCCGATTGTATGAAATGGAAGGGCTGGATTTTATGCTGGCTGCGCCGACGGGCAGGGCGGCAAAGCGGATGAGCGAAACGACTGGCTACGAAGCGCGCACGATACACCGGATGCTGGAGGTAAACGGCGGCGCGGAAGGGACAGGCAGGTTTGAGCGAAACGAATCCAATCCGTTGGAAACGGACGCCATTATTATCGATGAAATGTCGATGGTGGATATTTCGCTGATGTATGCGCTGTTAAAGGCAGTCGTGCCTTCTACGCGCCTGGTTTTGGTAGGCGATATTAACCAGTTGCCGAGTGTCGGGCCAGGAAGCGTGCTGAAGGATCTGATTGACAGCGGCGTATACCGGGTAGTGCGCCTGACAAAAATCTTCCGGCAGGCAAGCCAGAGCGATATCATTGTCAATGCGCATAAAATTAACCGCGGGGAATATGTCAGGCTGGACAATCAGAGCAAGGATTTTTTCTTTTTAAAACGTTACGATGTAGATAAGATTATTAACGTCGTGCTTCAGTTGGTCGTGCAGAAGATGCCAAAATACGTAGACGCGCAGATGTACGACATTCAGGTGCTGACGCCGATGCGCAAGGGGCTGCTGGGCGTAGACCGTCTGAATACGGTATTGCAGCAGTATTTGAATCCGCCGTCGCCGAAAAAAGCGGAAAAAGAGCGCGGGGAGACGGTTTTTCGCGAGGGCGACAAGGTGATGCAGATCAAAAATAATTACCAGGTCGAATGGGAGATCAAAAACCGCTACGGCATCGCGATAGAGCGGGGCATGGGCATCTTTAACGGCGATATGGGCATTATCCGCAGTATCAAAGAGATTACCGAGATGCTTACGATTGAATTTGACGAAGGGCGGATTGTGGAATATCCGTTTAAAATGCTCGAAGAGCTGGAACTTGCCTATGCCGTTACGATACACAAGTCGCAGGGCAGCGAATATCCGGCGGTTGTAATCCCGCTGCTTGGCGGGCCGCGGCTTTTGATGAACCGCAATCTTTTGTATACCGCGGTGACACGGGCAAAAAAATGTGTGACCATCGTCGGCGACGAACACAAATTTGATGAAATGGTCGGCAATATCAGCGAGCAGAAGCGCTACAGCGGATTAAAAGACCGGATTTTAGAACAGCAGGAGGGGGAGCAGAACGGTTATGGCAGGATCTGAGAAACTGGAATTATTGCGAAACCTGTATCAGAAGCTTCTGGCTGTATTGTATCCAAGCCGCTGTCCCGTCTGCAACCGCGTGCTGCGTGATACGCTGATTTGCAAGGAGTGTGCGGGAAAGCTGCGTTATGTGACGCAGCCTTTTTGCTATTCCTGCGGCAAACCGGTAGGAAGCGCAGAGCAGGAATACTGCATGGACTGTATGAAAAAAAGGCATATGTTTTGCCAGGGGCGCGCCGTTTTTTTGTACCAGGGTGCGGTGCGCGGGATGCTGTACCGCTATAAATACGGTAACCGCAGGGATTATACAGAGTTTTTTGCTGCGGAGGCGGCGCGCGTATACGGACAGTGGGTAAAACAGCTTGAAATAGAGCTTGCCGCACCGATCCCGCTGTCAAAACATAGAATGAAAAAACGCGGATACAACCAGGCGCACTTGTTTGGAAAGCGGTTTGCACAGCTTGCCGGGCTTTCTTACGATGCGGGGCTGCTTTCCAGGGTACGTGATACGGCTCCGCAAAAACAGCTTTCTGCCCAGGAACGAAAAAATAATCTCAAAAATGCTTTTAAAATGAACAAAAATGTAGTAAACTTAAAGAGAGTCCTGCTTATTGATGATATTTATACAACGGGAAGTACGATAGATGCTGCTGCGTATGTGTTAAAGCAGTCAGGAGCCGAGGAGGTATTTTATCTGTGTATCAGTATTGGGCAGGGAAGCTGAGCGTGCAACAGGCGCGTTTTGCTGGCTAATCTAAAATTGGAAGAAGCGACAGCTTCACATAGAACTAAAAGGGGGCATATTATGGATGTAAGGTCATGTAAAAGCTGCAAACGGTTATTTAATTATTTGTCTGGACCAGTAATTTGTTCGGCATGTGTGGAGAAGCTGGAGGAAAAGTTTAAGGAAGTAAAAGATTATATCCGTGAGCATCCTCATGCAGCGTTACAGGAAGTTTCGGAGGCAAACGAGGTTTCCGTTAAGCAGTTAAAAACATGGGTGCGCGAGGAGCGTCTGAAGTTTTCGGATGATTCACCGGTAGGCATCGAGTGCATGAACTGCGGTGCAATGATTAAATTTGGCAAATACTGCGAAGCATGTAAGGGCAAGATGATTAATAATTTAAGCCATGCGGTGGAGGAAGAGCCGGTTAAGGTGGAAGTGCCGAAAAAATCGGACGGCAACCGGATGCGGTTTTTGGATACTTAATACTACAAAAGAGAATGCGGCAGCATTCTCTTTTTTCGTTGTTTACACTTTTTTCACTTCTACATCTACAAAAAAACTTTTCATATACAAGTGCCTGTGTTATAATAAAAACGATATTGTGGAAAAACAGGCATATTTTGGAGGTCTTTGCATTGTTATGATCGATCAGGAACGCGTGCGGGAAATGACGAAGCTCGCCGCTTATGAACAGCGGGAAGGCAAAAAATATAAAAAGGTAGTCTGCTACTACAGGGGCGATTTTGCAGCCAGGCACCTGCTGAAAGGTTTTTTTTGCGGGACTGCGGCATACGGGATTTTTCTCACGCTGTGGGGTGTGTGCCATATCGAAGAGTTAATGGCAAATATAGATAGTATGGATTTGATTGCATTTGGGACGGCGGTGCTTGTAAGGTATCTGTGCTTTTTGGGCGCTTACCTGATTGCGGTTGATGTTTATGCAAATGTATTTTACGCGTCAGGCAGAAAGAGCATGAAGCGGCATTACCGAAGGCTGAAACGCCTGGGCAGATTATATGTAGAACAAGAAAGCCGTACGGCGCCAACACGTCGCTAGGAGGAGAGCATGACAGTTTTATTAGAATTCAAGGAAGGAATCCGCAGTTTTTATGGAAAGTATGAAATCTACCTGCTTCCGGTTGTGAAATTCCTGCTTGCATTTTTGTCTTTTATATTAATTAACCGTAAAATCGGATATATGGAAAGGCTGGACAGTCTGCCGCTGCTGCTGATCCTGGCGCTCGTATGCTCGATCCTGCCCGCGGGGGCAATGCTGCTTGCTGCGGGAATGCTGCTTACACTGCACTGCTATGCCTTATCGATGCCGGCAGGTGTTATTATGCTGGTGCTTTTTGTGGTGATGTATCTGCTTTATTTTCGGTTCGCGCCGGGCAATGCTTACTATGCGCTGCTTGCACCAATCGCATATGTGCTCGGCATCCCTTATGTGATGCCGGCGGCAAACGGGCTGCTGCAGCAGCCGGTGTCTGTCATACCAACAATTTGCGGCGTCGTTACGTATTATTTTTTAGACGGGATTACGGCAAATGAAGCAAGCCTTGGGGTGACCGGGGAAGAAGGCGAGCTGCTTTCAAAGTTTCAGGGGATTATCAAGCAGTTTATCGGCAATCGTGAAATGTATCTGACCATCGGGGTGTTTATCGTGACGGTACTCGTTGTATATGTCATCCGCAGGATGTCGATAGATTATGCGTGGACGGTTGCGATTATTGCGGGAATGCTGTTGCAGTATGTGGCATTTTTTGCGGGGTATTTGCAGATTGGCATGAGCAGTATGACGATGCGGTTAACGGCAGGCTGCGGCATCAGCGTAGTCGTACTTTTGGTTTTACAGTTCTTTTTCTTTAATTTGGATTATACACGCACGGAGCGGGTACAGTTTGAAGACGACGAATACTATTATTATGTAAAGGCTGTTCCAAAGCGCTATGTGTCCGTTAGGGCAAAGTCTCTGAAAAAGATCAGCGACAACGGCAGGAGCCAAAGAGCTGCAAAAGAGGCGGTGACCCGTGAGGAACTGATGGAAGATATGGAGATCGACATGGATGACGAAGAATAGCGGCTGTTTTGCGCGAAGCGGCAGTTGTCTTGTTTTTTCAGGGAAGGAAGTGAATTTGTGCAGGCGTTTATCGGTACAATACAAAGGTTTGCGGAAAAGTATATGTCCTGGATCACCCCGCAGAAGATCAGGCTGACGGATGTGGTCGAGATATTTATTATAACTTTTTTTATTTATCATGTGCTCGTGTGGATCAAAGGGACACGCGCGTGGATGCTGTTTAAGGGGATTATTGTGATTTTGCTGTTTATCCTTGTTGCAGCCATCTTTCAGATGAATACGATTCTCTGGCTGGCGAGCAGGACGGTAGATGTGGCACTGACGGCACTTGCCGTGATTTTTCAGCCGGAGCTTCGAAAAGCGCTGGATCAGCTCGGGCGCAAGCGGTTTGTGACGGCGCTGTTTGATTTTGGAGTGACGCAGGACGGCGGCAGGTTCAGCGACCGTACGATCAACGAGCTGGTAAAGGCTGCCTTTGAAATGGGAAAAGTAAAGACAGGGGCATTGATCGTAATTGAACAGGATATTGTGCTGACAGAATATGAGCGTACTGGAATTGCGCTGGATTCGCTGCTTACGAGTCAGCTTTTGATTAATATATTTGAAAAAAACACACCGCTGCATGACGGCGCGATTATCGTACGGGGGGACAGAGTGGTGGCGGCAACCTGCTATCTGCCGCTGTCTGACAGTATGGCGATCAGCAAGGAGCTTGGAACGAGGCATCGTGCGGCAATCGGGATCAGTGAGGTGAGCGATTCTTTAACGATCATCGTATCCGAGGAAACGGGAGCTGTCTCGGTGGCAAAGACAGGGCGGATCTACCGCAATCTCGACCAGGAAGGACTTCGCGAGCAGCTTAAGATTATTCAGAACGCCGAATCCGAGCAGTCCCGCCTGCAACTGCTGCAAAGGAGGTTTAAAGATGCTAAGAAACGTCGTAAAAATACTGACTAGGAATCTGGGCTTGAAGCTGCTCGCGCTTGTATTTGCGGTTACGATGTGGATGGCGGTAGTCAATCTGGATGACCCGATGATGAGAAGGCCGTTTACGGTCGCAGTCACGATCGAGAACGAAGAAGTGATTGAGGCAGCCAATAAATATTTTGAGCTGGATCCAGAATCCAAAAATGTGACATTTAATGTACTCGGCAACCGCAGTGTTGTGAATGAGCTGAGCAGCTCGGATTTTAAGGCGGTTGCGGATATGAGCCAGTTGATTCAAAAGGAGGACGAAAATGTAGTGCCGATCGAGATCACAGCGCTGCGCCATTCCAGCCAGCTAACGATCTCCAAACGCACGAAGGAGATCAAGGTGACCTTAGAAGACCTGATGCGCCAGGCATTTGTGATTATGCCGGTGGCGCAGGGCGAGCCGGCGGACGGATATGCGCTCGGTTCTATGGTTGTGGAACCAAACCGCCTGTGGGTATCTGGCCCAAAGGAAGTCGTCTCTAAGATCGATGCGGTAAAGGCGACGGTCGACGTGACGAATATGAGCACCGATATCTCGGACAGCGTCGTACCCGTTTTATTAGATGAAAACGAAGAAAACGTAGATACAACGAGGCTGACGCTCAGCCTTGAGATCGTGACGGTAAAAGCGAGCATTGTCTCTCAAAAGACGGTTCCGATCAAGGTCAACTACAGCGGGAAACCGGAAGAAGGATTTGAAGTGATTTCCGCGACGGCGCAGCCTTCAGAGGTGACAATCAAAGGAAGGTCTGATATATTAAATGCAATCAGCGCCATTGTGATACCGGAAGAAGTAATCAGCGTAAAAGGCGCAAATGAGAAGTTTGAGCAGAAGGTAGACTTAAACCAGTACCTGCCGAGCGGCGTTTCGCTGAGCAAGTCCGTAGAAGGCACGGTGACTGTAAAAATCGATATTGAGCAGTTGGAGCGCAGGGTATTTACCGTTCCGGTTCGCAATATTGGCGTGGATGACCTGCCTGAAGGTTATAAAATCGATTTCAATGACAGAAATGTAGATATCGAGATCTACGGGCTTGCCGACGACTTAAACAGGCTGACGGTCAATGCGCTGCGTCCGGTATTGGATGTAAGCGGTCTGGCGGCTGGCAGGCATGTCAGAAAATTGCAGTTGGAGCTTGACAGCAGCAAATATATCGTAGGGGAGACACAGGTTTCTTTTACGATCAGTTCGGACGAAAATCAGGACAGCGAACCAGACGGGACAAATGAACCGGACGGCGGTGCGGATGGCGCAGATCCGCAGGATGAAAACGGGCAGGATGAAAACGGGGCAGATCAGGATGGTTCGGATCGGAATAATAGTGATCCTGCGCCTTCTGATCCGGCAGATCAGCGGGCAGACGGACAGGATGATGATACAGCAGCAGATCACAGAAATAAGGATGACGAAGAGGGCGCGGGAGATTCACAGGGCGCCGAAGACCAGAGGGAAGATTTGGAGGAAGAATAGAAATGGGCAGAATGTTTGGAACAGACGGTGTCAGGGGAGTTGCAGGAGCAGAGCTTACGATTGAGCTCGCAACACAGTTAGGGCAGGCAGGCGCCTTTGTGCTGACACGCGAAAAGGAGCATCAGCCGACATTGATCGTTGGCTGTGATACCCGCATATCCGGCGGGATGCTGGCGAATGCATTGATGGCGGGCATCTGTTCTGTCGGTGCAAACGCGATTTACGTAGGAGTGCTGCCGACGCCGGCAGTCGCTTATCTGACAAGAAGACATAAGGTGGATGCGGGGGTCATGATCTCTGCTTCGCACAATCCGATGGAATTTAACGGGATTAAGTTTTTTAACGGAGAAGGCTACAAGCTGTCTGACGAGCTGGAGGACGAGATCGAGGCGCTGATTAAAAATAAAATGAAGGACGTCACGCTTCCGGTTGGTTCCGGCGTAGGCAGGATTGACTACCGTTTTGATATCCGCGACGAATATGTTAAATTTATTAAAAAATGCGTACCGGTAAACCTGCACGGTCTGAAAATTGTAGCGGACTGCGCAGAAGGCGCTTCCTATTATACATCCGTCAAGGCGCTGCGGGAGCTGGGGGCGGATTTGATCCCGATCCATGTAAACCCGGACGGCACGAATATCAATGCCAACTGCGGTTCGACACATATGGATGAGCTAAAGGCGAGAGTTGTCTATGAAAAAGCAGATATCGGGCTTGCGTTTGACGGCGATGCCGACCGCCTGTTAGCGGTAGATGAACAGGGCAGGCTGGTAGACGGCGACCAGTTGATGGCGATCTGCGGAAACTATATGAAGCAGAAGGGCACTTTGAAAAAAGATACGATTGTCGTTACGGTTATGAGTAATCTCGGATTTACGATTATGGGGCAGCAAAACGGCATCCATGTGGAAAAGACGAAAGTCGGCGACCGTTATGTACTGGAAAATATGCGTGAAAATGGGTATAATATTGGCGGAGAGCAGTCCGGGCATATTATTTTTTTAGACGACAATACGACGGGAGACGGCTTGTTAAGCGCACTGCACGTACTACAGGTAATGGTGGATACAAAGAAAAAGCTCTCGGAGCTTGCTTCGGTTATGGAAATCTATCCGCAGGCACTTGTAAACGCCAAAGTGCCAAACCATAAAAAAGAGCATTATATGGAATACACAGAAGTCGCGGAAGCGATTCAGGAGTTAGAGCAGAAGTTCCACGGCGAAGGCAGGGTGCTGATCCGCCCGTCCGGGACAGAACCGCTTGTGCGCGTAATGATCGAAGGAAAAAACCAGCAGGAGATCGATAAGGAAGCAGAAAAACTGGCAGAGCTGATTACAAAAATTATGCTGTAGACAAAAGCATAACAGGAAAAGAAAATCATATGATACGAGGTAAGAAGGATGGTAAGTCAAAAGGTAAAAATAAAAAACCCGACGGGCCTGCATCTGCGCCCGGCAGGAGTTTTATGCAAAAATGCGATCGAATATACCTCCGTGATTACATTCAAATATGGCGGAGAAAATGTAGCGAATGCAAAGAGTGTATTAAGCGTACTAGGCGCCTGTGTAAAGAGCGGCGATGAGATCGAGCTGATCTGTGAAGGCGAAGACGAAGAAACTGCGTTGCGGGAAATGATAGCGCTGATTGAATCAGGGCTTGGTGAATAAAATCAAAGCGGCAGCGGCGGCTGGGCAAAAAGAAACAGGATTAGGAGAGTGGCAATGAAAAAACTGTTGATTACCGGATGCAACGGCCAGTTGGGGCGGGCATTAAATCGGGAATACGAAGGAGAACAGGTGCAGATCATCAATACAGATGTGCCTGAGCTGGATGTGACAGACCAAAATGCGGTGATGCGGCTTGTACGCGAGCAGAAGCCGGATGTCATTATGAACTGCGGGGCGATGACTGCGGTAGACCTGTGTGAAACCGAATATGACAAAGCATTTCGAATCAATGCGTTAGGCGCGAGAAATCTAAGCATTGCGGCACAGGAAACCGGGGCGAAGATCTTTCAGATCTCGACGGATTATGTGTTTTCCGGGGATGCGCACACGCCTTATGTAGAAACAGACCTGCCTGACCCGCAGAGTGTGTACGGTTCTACAAAGCTTGCGGGAGAACGGTTTGTACAGGATTTTTCAAACAGGTACTTTATTATTCGTACCGCATGGCTGTATGGAGAAGGCAAAAACTTTGTCGCAACGATGCTGCGCTTAGCGCAGTCAAATGACTGTGTGCGCGTGGTCGCCGACCAGGCAGGAACGCCGACCAGCGCGGCAGAGCTGGCAAAGATGATGCATTTGCTGGAACCGACGGACAATTACGGTGTATTTCACGGAACCTGTGAAGGGGAGTGCAGTTGGGCAGAGTTTGCAGAGGAGATTTTTAAGCAGGCTGGCAAGGCGACGGCGGTAGAAAAGATCACGACCGAAGCGTTCGGGGCGGCGGCGAAGCGTCCGGCATATTCGGTGCTGGATAACCAGATGCTGCGGCTGACGACGGACTTTAAAATGCGGCAGTGGCAGGATGCATTAAGTGTATACCTAAAGGAGATACTATAGGCAGAAGCAAGAGAGTGAAGGAGACGGTAGGAAAATGGCAAGAACGTATTTGGTGACAGGCGGAGCAGGATTTATCGGATCAAATTATATTCAGTATATGTTTCGTAAATATGGGGACGATATTCGCATGATCAATGTAGATGCGCTGACCTATGCAGGCAATCTGGAAAACTTAAAGGACATAGAGGGACGGGAAAACTACACGTTTATCAAGGCGGATATCTGCGATAAGGAGGCAATCAGCAGAATTTTTGCGGAACATGAGATTGACCGTGTCGTGCATTTTGCGGCAGAATCGCATGTAGACCGCAGCATACGCAACCCGGAAGTGTTTGTGCAGACAAACGTGATGGGCACGGCGGTTATGTTAAATTGTGCAAAAGCAGCGTGGGAACAGCCGGACGGCAGCTTTTTGGAAGGAAAGCGGTTTTTGCACGTATCAACCGATGAAGTCTACGGCTCGCTGGAAGAAGACGGCGGATTCTTTTACGAGACAACGCCGTATGCGCCGCACAGCCCGTACAGTGCGAGCAAGGCAGCCTCGGACTTTTTAGTAAAATCGTATATCGACACGTATCATTTTCCGGCAAATATTACAAACTGCTCGAACAACTACGGGCCGTACCAGTTCCCGGAAAAACTGATTCCGCTTATGATCAACAATGCGCTGCACGGCAAAAGCCTGCCAGTCTATGGAGACGGGAAAAATGTCCGTGACTGGCTGTATGTGGACGATCATGCGAAAGCGATTGACATGGTGCAGGAAAAAGGGCGTCTTGGGCAGACGTATAATATTGGCGGGCATAATGAAAAGCAGAACATTGAGATTATTCATATTATTATCGAAACGCTGCTGGAAATGCTGCCAGAAGAGGACGAACGGCGCAAGCTGGTCAGCAAAGACCTGATTACGTATATTGAAGACCGTAAGGGGCATGACCGCCGTTATGCAATCGCACCGGACAAAATTAAAGCAGAGATTGGCTGGGAACCGGAGACGATGTTTAAAGACGGGATCAAAAAGACGATTGCCTGGTACTTTGCACATGAGGACTGGATGGAAAATGTTACAAACGGTGATTACCAGAATTATTATCAAGACATGTATAAAGGAAAATAAGGGCTTTGCCTATGAATGAAAATAGATTTGTAGTACAGGAGGGACATTTTCATATCGCAGATATGCACCGCTATGTGATGACCGGATGGTTTTCAGACGAAAGCGTTGCCGCAGCCGAGGAGCCAACGGCCGGGGCGCAGGGAAAAGATGTGTCTGCGCGCGGATGGTTTATGGCAACGCTGGACTGTGAGCGGCTGGATGTGCAGGTGCTGTGCTTTTCAGATGCGTCTGTGCGGCAGAAATACGCAAAATATGACTTGAAGGTAACGACGGAATATGTCATAATTGCAACACTGCCGAATGATTTGTCCAGATACCGCAGGCTGTTTTTGTGCCTTGGGGACGGCAGCCGGGTATATGAACGGCGCGTCGCACAGCTTCGCAGGATGCAAGGGCAGATCAGCTACCGGATTATGGGCATCCAGTCTACCGGGGCGAGCTGCGTTGTAAACGGCTGGGCAGCATCGGCAAAGCCGATTAAAATTAACGTATTTGATCAGGCAAAGGAGCCGATGAAATGCGAGGTCAGCCATTTTCCCAAGCCGGATGTGGCGCTTGAATACCGGGAGGCGGACAAGCTGTATGACAGCGGGTTCAGCGTGACGGTTCCGGTAAACGGCAGAAAGAAGATGGTACTGCAAATCACAGACGGAGAACATTCCGTAACAAAAGAGTTCAGCGCGGTCGATAAAAACAAGCTGCTGCTGTATCTGAAAAAAGCGAATTATTATATGAAGCGCAACGGAGTGAAGCAGGCGTGCAAGCGTGCGGTCAATGAGCTGTACGAACTGATCGGGGATACCGGCAATTATATGAAGTGGCGCAGAAAAAATATGCCGTCCGAAAGAGAGCTGGACAGGCAGCGGCGTGCGCAGCAGTCAACACCAGGCGGCGCGGCGATCTATGTGGTAACGCCATATCAGGATGCGCATGTGCTTGCCGGTACAGCGGCTTCGTTAAAAAACCAGACGTATGCCAACTGGAAATGGGTGCTTGTATGTACCTCGTCCGAACAGGAGAAAATGGCGGAACGGGTGCAGGCGTATGTGCCAAAAGACAGAATCGAGCTTGTACCTGCCGATGGGGAAGAAGAGTATCACCAGCGTGTTGCCGCGGGCTTTCGCGAGACATTGGCGAAAAACGGGCAGCAGCCAGGCAATCCGTTTTGGATCACGCTGCTTGCGCCCGGCGATACGTTAGAGCCGGATGCACTGTATAGCTGCGCGCAGTTGATACGCAAAGATCCTGCTATGGATCTGTGCTACACCGATGAAGACCAGATATCAGAGGACGGCAGAAGCTACCGGGAACCGGACTTTAAATCGGACTTTAATATAGACCTGCTGCGCGCAACCAATTATCTGGGCCATCTGGTGCTGCTGCGCTTTGATACGGCAACAAAGGCAGGGGCGTGGAATCCGGCGTATCAGGAAGATGCAGCGTATGACTATTATCTGCGCGCAGCGGAAGCGGCAGAAAAGGTCGGGCATCTGCCGCGTGCCGTATACCATAGGAGGGAAACGGCGAAGCAGGCGCGCTATATGGGAGACCTTATTTTGAACGCGCACTATAAGCGCATGGGCATACCGGCTGTGGCAAAGCTGTCAGAGACGCCTGGCATTTACCATACAGCCTATCAGTGGGAAGAGACGCCGCTTGTGTCGATTAATATTCCAAATAAAGACCATATTGACGACCTGGACACCTGTTTGCAGTCGATATTTGCAAAATGCACGTATCCAAACTATGAGATTGTTATTATAGAAAACAACAGCACTGAAGAAAGTACGTTTGACTATTATAAAAAATTGCAGGAGCAGTGGGCGCGTGTACGCGTCGTAGTCTGGGAGGATGTGTTTAACTATTCCAGGATTACGAATTTCGGCGTGGCGTATTCGCGCGGCGAGTATATTTTGCTGCTGAACAATGATACGGAAGTGATCACGCCGGATTTTATACAGGAGATGCTCGGATACTGTATGCGCGAGGACGTCGGCGTCTGCGGGGCGAGGCTGTTTTACTTTGATGATACGATCCAACATGCGGGCGTGATTGTCGGGCTGGGCGGCATCTGCGGAGAAGGCTTTCAGGGCTTTCCAAAAGAAAACGGCGGCTACCAGAACCGGATTTTTTGTCCACAGGACTACAGTGCGGTAACGGCGGCATGTCTGATGACGAAAAAGAGTGTGTTTGAAGAAGTCGGCGGCATGGATGAGAATTTTCAGATTGCGTATAATGACATTGATTACTGCCTAAAGGTCAGGCAGACCGGCAGGCTGGTCGTATACAATCCGTTTGCGATGCTGCACCATTATGAATACAAGTCCAGAGGGGTGGAAAATACGCCCGAAAAGCTGGCACGGTACAATCGCGAGGTCGATTTGTTTACGACAAGGTACGCAAAGATGATCAGCGAAGGCGACCCGTATTACAATCCGAATCTGACAAGAAGGTATCAGGATTTTTCTCTCAGGAGAATTGAATTGCTAAAATAGAGTGATAAATACAAAAAGGAGCATACATCCATGAAAGGCATTATACTTGCCGGCGGTTCCGGCACAAGATTATATCCGTTAACAAAATCCATATCCAAGCAGATTATGCCGGTATACGATAAGCCGATGATTTATTATCCGCTGTCGACGCTGATGCTGGCAGGTATCCGGGATATTTTGATTATATCGACGCCGCGGGATCTGCCGGTATTTGAAGACCTGTTCGGCGACGGCAGCCAGTTGGGGCTGCATATGAATTATGCTGTACAAGAGACGCCGCGCGGACTTGCGGATGCGTTTCTGATCGGAGAATCCTTTATCGGCTCTGACGCGGTATCTTTGGTACTGGGCGATAATATTTTTTATGGCCAGAGCTTTTCGAAAGTGCTGCAACGCGCCGCAGCGATTCAAAAGGGCGCGGTGATCTTTGGATATTATGTCAAAGATCCGCGGGAATATGGCGTTGTAGAGTTTGACGCGCAGGGAACGGCGCTTTCCATCGAAGAAAAGCCGCAGCATCCAAAGTCCAATTATGCGGTGCCGGGCCTTTATTTTTATGACAACGATGTGGTAGAAATTGCTAAAAATGTCAAGCCGTCCGCAAGAGGAGAGATCGAGATTACATCGGTAAATAATGAATACTTAACGCGGGGCACGTTAAAAGTAGAAACGCTGGGGCGCGGGTTCGCGTGGCTGGATACCGGGACGCATGATTCCCTGCTGGACGCTGCGGACTATGTGGCGGCAGTGCAAAAGCGCCAGGGGCTGTACGTGTCCTGTATCGAAGAAATCGCGTATAAAAGAGGATTTATTGACCGTGAACAGTTGACGGCGCTGGCGCAGCCGCTGCTAAAGACCAATTACGGGCAGTATTTAATGGATGTGGCAGACGGGCTGTAAAGCATACAGAAAGATACAGAAGGGAGCAGCAGATGGGGAAAATTACAGTGACAACGTGCGAGATTGATGGGCTGTATGAAATTACGCCGACGGTATTTGAAGATGCGCGCGGTTATTTTATGGAGACTTACAATTATCAGGATTTTAAAGAAGCAGGAATCGATGTGCAGTTTGTACAGGACAACCAGTCGGCGTCTCAAAAAGGGGTGCTGCGTGGGCTGCATTTTCAGATCCACTATCCGCAGGACAAGCTGGTCAGAGTGATCCGCGGGGAAGTGTACGACGTGGCAGTCGACTTACGCAAGGGTTCTAAGACGTATGGCAAGTGGCATGGCGTCTACCTTTCGGAAGAGAATAAAAAGCAGTTTTTTATCCCGAAGGACTTTGCGCATGGATTTTTAGTATTGTCAGACTATGCGGAGTTTGCATATAAATGTACGGATTTTTATCATCCGAATGACGAAGGCGGGCTTTTGTACAGCGATCCAGAGATTGGCATTGCGTGGCCGATCCCGGACGGCATGGAGCTTCTTATGGCAGAAAAAGACAAGCAGTGGGGCGGCATCCGCGCGTTTACGCAGACTTACCGCGGATAGGGCGAACGAAAAAGAATGGAAAAAGAAAAGCTTGGAAATGTGCTGTTTTACAGCGCAAAATGCGGACAGTGCAGGGAACAGTGCGAGGAAGAAACACAGCAGCTAGACGATCGGCTGCTTGAGGAAATTGTGCTTGGGAGCAGGGAAGAGGACTATCACAGCCGGATTACGGCGGCAAAAAGCTGGACGGTTATGTACCAACTGGCAGAATCCAGGGCGAATATTGTGAAGTGGCTGCACCTGCCGAGGCAGGCAAAGGTGCTGGAGCTTGGCGCAGGGTGCGGTACGATTACCTCGGCGCTGTTAAAAAAAGGCGCGGTGGTAACATGTCAGGAAGAAAATGCGCATTATGCCAGGCTGAATGCGCTGCGGCACAGGCAGGTGCAGGAGGGGCAGCTTACGATTTATGCGGCGCCGCTTGCGCAGTGCCAGCCGTATTTGGACAGTGATTATGATGTGGTGGCAGCAGTGGATGTCCCGATTGTGGAAGAAAGCGCGGGGGAGCTGCTCTTACAGATCCGGCGCCATTTAAAGCCTGGCGGGCTGCTGATACTGGCTGCGAAAAATAAATTTGGGCTCAAATACTGGGCAGGAAATAAAGAGCCGTATACAAAAAATTATTTTGCCGGGCTGGAAACGGCGGGTGTGCGGCTGTATTCCAGGAACAGGCTGGAAAAGCTGCTGGAACAAAGCGGATTTTTGCAGCGGGAGTTTTATTATCCATATCCAGACGAGCGTTTTGCGCTGGATATTTATTCGGACAAATATCTTCCCCAGAAAGGGGATTTAACATATAATATTACAAATTATGAAGATGACCGCATTCTGTTGTTTCAGGAACAGAAGGTGTTTGACAGCATTATAGAGGAAGGACAGTTCCCGTTTTTCTCCAACGCGTATTTGTGCCTTGCCAGAGAAGGCGCGGCGCAGGATGGGCAGACGGGGATCACGCAGGAAGCCGTTTACGTAAGATATGCCTCAGACCGCAGCAGGGAACACGCGGTCTGCACGGAGATTACAAAGCACAGTGTACGAAAGAGGGCAATGTATGAACAGGGTGCCGCCCATGTGGCACATATTTTAGAAGCGTATCAGCGGCTGTCGGGGCAGTACCAAAACACAGACCTTCGATTTAACCGCTGCGAGGAAAAAAGAGGGAAAGACGGCGCCGTTTACGCAGAGTTTGAGCTTCTTCACGCGGGGGCATTGCAAGAACAGATCGGACAGGCGGCAGCGGCGGAAAACTGGGAAAAAATATTTCAGATTCTTAACAGGATCGTCCGGTATATCAGAACGGGCGGCGGGCAGGTGCCGTTTGCCATGACCGAAGGGTTTGCCGCGGTGTTTGGCACGCCTGCGGGAGTACAAGTGCTGGGACAGACGATGTGCAGCGAAGTGTCAGATATTGACCTGGTCCTGCCGAATATTTTGGAAGATGCAGACGGAACCTGGCATGTGATCGATTATGAATGGACGTTCTTTTTTCCGGTTCCGCACAATTTTATCATTTATAGGACGCTGTTTTTCCTGCATCAGGAAAACAAGCACAAAAAAGAGCTGTCGATGGAGCGGCTGCTTATGGAGACAGGCATTCCGAAAGAGGAAGCAGACGTATATGCACAGATGGAAGAAGCATTTCAGCAGTATGTGACCGGAGGGCTTGTGCCGTACCGGGAGATGGTAAACCTGCTGGAGCGCAGATTTTTTAATATCACAGAGCTGAAAGCGGATTATGACCGTGTAGTTGCACAGAATGAACTGCTTAAGGGACAGGGAATCTTGAAAGTGGCGAGGAAAATAAAGAAAAAACTGACAGGAAACTAAATCTATGGCTGATACACATTCAAAAGAGCAATACAAACGTTTTATTATGCTGCTTGGAACAATCCTGATTGTTGCAGTGCAGACGGCGATGTTTGCATGTCTGTGGTATAACTATTATGCAAACAGAGAACTAAAAAGTATGCGCAAGTATTTCCGATATTTTTACTATTACCGGAGAGGCCATTGGACGATTATCGTCCTGTATGCGGTTGTGCTGATTTTGTTTATGAAGGTGCTCGGCGGCTTTCGGGTCGGCTACCTGCGCAACCTGGACGTGCTGTACTCACAGATCTTGTCTGTGTGCGCGGCAAATGCGGTCGAATATTTGCAGCTTGCGCTGATTGCAAAGTGGAAGTTTTTGCAGTTTGCAACGCCGATTGCCGTGCTTGCGCTTATGCAGATAGCGGTCGGCGTCGTATGGATCGTCGCAATGCGCAGCATATATGCAAGGCTGTACCCGCCGCACGAGATGCTCCTGATCTATGGGAATATCAGCCCAAAGGCACTGATCCGCAAGCTACAGTCGCGCGGAGATAAATACAAGGTCAAAGAAACGGTGCATTTAAAGGCGGGGATGGAGACGATTTTAAACAAGATCGCACAGTATGAATCGGTAATTATCGGCGATATCCCGTCCCATGAGCGCAACCAGTTTTTAAAATTCTGCTTTCAGAACAATATCCGCTGCTATTCGGTGCCGAAGATCTCGGATATTATGATTATCAGCGCATCGGAGATCGATTTGTTTGATTCGCCGCTGTTACTGTTCCGCAACCAGGGCATGACCTTCGGGCAGAGCTTTTGCAAGCGTGCGATGGATATTGCAATCGGGTTTTGCGGCTGTGTGATCGCGGCTCCGGTGATGCTTGTCATAGCGGCTGCGATTAAACTATACGACGGCGGGCCGGTTTTTTATTCGCAGGAGCGGATTACAAAGGATGGCAGGCCGTTTCAGATCTATAAGTTCCGCAGCATGATCGTGGAATCGGAAAAGCGGGGCGCAAGGCTGGCGAGCGAGCACGATGACCGGATCACTCCGGTCGGGAAGGTGATCCGCAGGCTGCATGTGGACGAGCTGCCGCAGCTTTTTAACGTGCTGGTCGGGGACATGTCGTTTGTCGGGCCGCGCCCGGAGCGCGAGGAGATTACGAGGGAATATGAACAGAGCATTCCACAGTTTCGGTTCCGCCTTAAGGTAAAAGCCGGGCTGACGGGCTATGCGCAGGTGTACGGGCAGTATAATACGGTGCCGTATGATAAGTTAAAGCTGGATCTGACGTATATCGAAAACTATTCGCTCTGGCTGGATCTAAAGCTGATCCTGCTGACGGTCAAGATTTTGTTTCAAAAAGAAAAATCCGAAGGCGTGGACGACAGCCAGAAGACGGCGCTCAAGGCTGACGCCGCAAGGCAGCAGGAGCAGGCAGGCAAATAGGCAGGATGAAAATGGAATGGAAACGATGAAAAAAGAATCTAAGCAGCCGGTGATCTCTGTGATTATGCCGGCATACCAGGCAAAACAGTATATCGGGCAGGCGATTGCCTCCGTACAAAACCAGACGTGCGAACAGGCATGGGAGCTGTTGGTTATCGACGACTGCTCGACCGACGGCACGATGGAAGCTGTCAGGGCGTATGCTGCTGATCCGCGCATTCGCTATGTGTGCCAGCGCAAAAACCGCGGAGTCGCGGCGGCGCGCAACCTGGGCATCCGGCTGGCACGCGGTGCGTACGTTGCCTTTTTAGATGCGGACGACTGGTGGGAAGAGGACAAGCTCAGGCTGCAAATGGAACGTATGGCACGCACAGAAGCGGTGCTTGTCTGTACGGGCAGAGAGCTGATGCATCCTGACGGTACGCCGCAGGGACGGGCCATCGGCGTACCGGAGCGCATTACGTATGAAATGCTGCTGCGCACAAATGTGATCCCGTGCGGTTCGGTCTTGCTGCGCACAGATGTGGCGAGGGAGTTTTGGTTTACCTGTGATAAGTACCACGAGGATTATATTTTATGGCTTCGGATACTGAAAAAATATGGGGCGGCGGCAGGCGTGGACGTACCTGCGCTCAAATGCAGGCTAAGTGCCGGTGGCAAGTCGAGGAATAAATGGAAGTCTGCCATCATGCAGTATGGCTCTTACCGATATCTGGGATATGGGCGGATACAGGCATTTTATTATATGGTTTTTTACACGCTGCACGGAGTATGGAAATATTTCGGATCGTCCGGCGGCAGGCAGAAATGAGGAGTGAGAAGTTGAACCGATTGATCAGTGACATCAAAAAATACCGAAAATATACGATATATGCGGCAAAATCCGAATTGAAATCAGAAGTGGCAAATTCTCATTTAAGCTGGATGTGGTGGATCTTAGACCCGCTGCTGTTTATGGTCGTCTATTCGTTTGTTGCGGTTATTGTCTTTCAAAAAGGCGAACCGTACCTGCCGGTATTTATTTTTATCGGCTATAACAGTTGGAACTTTTTTTCCGCCTGCCTGCGGCAGAGCGTAAAACTGGTTGCCGCGAACAAACCGATTGTATCCAAAGTATATATACCAAAGTTTATACTGATCTTTGTAAAGATCTGCTCTAACGGCTTTAAAATGACGATTGCGTTTTCGCTCGTGATCATTATGATGATTGGATACCGTGTGCCGGTAGACTGGAAGGTTGTATTTTTAATACCGTTGTTTATCGTATTGCTTGTTGTGACCTTTGCATTCAGCAGTATCCTGCTGCATTTTGGGGTCTATGTGGAAGACCTTGCCAACGTCGTGACGGTCGTGTTAAAGCTGCTGTTTTACCTGACCGGCATCTTTTATTCGATCAGCAACCGGGTGCCGTACCCGTACAGCAGCCTGCTGTTAAAATGCAACCCGATGGCGCTGCTTGTAGATTCTATGCGCCGGGTGCTGATCTATCAGACGATGCCGGAGTGGGGCGCGGTGCTTGTATGGTTTTTGATCGGAGCGGCATTGTCCGTGATCGGCGTGCGCAATATTTACCGGCATGAAAACAGCTATGTCAAGGTAATGTAGAAAACAGCAATGGGAGGACGGTATGGAGCCAGCAAAAGAATTTGCCATTGAAGTGTCGGATCTGAAAATCCGGTATAAATGCTTAAATCGTATTTCGATAAAAAACAGCCTGTTCAGCCTGAAAAAATCCCAGGTCGATGTGTTTGAGGCGGTAAAGGGGATTTCCTTTCAGGTTCCAAAAGGCGAGATTATGGGGATCGTCGGCAAAAACGGCAGCGGAAAATCTACGATGCTGCGTGCCATCGCGGGGATCTTTGCCGCGGACGAGGGAACGATCGACCTGCATGGGCATACAGTGTCGCTGCTGTCGATCGGCGTAGGCTTTCAAAAGAAGCTGACAGGGAGAGAGAATATTTTTTTAAGCGGGATGCTGTTAGGGTTCAGCGAAGAGCAGGTATATGCCAAGCTGGATGAAATTATAGAGTTTTCCGAGCTTGAGAGCTTTATCGACAAGCCGGTGCGTACGTATTCAAGCGGCATGTATTCGAAGCTGGCGTTTTCGATTACGGCGATCTTGGAGACAGAAATTATGCTGATCGACGAGGTGTTAAGCGTTGGGGACGTGCGCTTTAAGAAAAAAAGCTACGCAAAGATGAAAGAATTAATTACGAATGAAGAGCGGACGGTGATTATCGTATCACACAGTACGGAGACACTTGAAAAACTGTGCGACACGATTTTGTGGCTGCACGAAGGGAAGATAAAAATGCAGGGGAGTACAGGGGAGGTGCTGCCATTGTATAATGATTATATGTCGTAGTAAAAACAAGAAGGGAGAGTGACATGCAGGTAGTTTTCAGTATCGGTATCCTGGTGCTTAGCATATGCATCTACAGTCTGCTTGGCAGGGCGTTTTGTGTGAAATGCCGCTTTTGCCCGACCGTACCGGAGAGGCTTTGCATTGGATTTTTTCTGTATTTTGCAGCTTTCCAGATCGTGGCGGAAGCTTTGATCCTGACAAAACAAAAGCTGCATGTGCTTGGCGCTGTCTGGATGGCGGTTTTGGCGGCGGGACTTGTGGCTGCGCTGGTGATTATAAAAAAAGACAAAGGGCAGACAAGGGCAGAAACTGGCGGACGGACAATGTCTAACGGGGCGCGCCTGCTGGCTGCTCTGATGGCGGCGGCTGTATTTTGCGAATGTGCGACCGCCGTGCTGATGCAGCGTAATATTGGGTGGGATTTTGCCTATTATATCGGAAATATGACGACGTCGGTAGCTACGGATACGATGTATGTATATGACGGCAGCAGCGGGCTTATGCGCAGCCACTTAGAGCTGCGGTACGCACTGTCTTCTTTTTATATGAATACAGCGTGGATCAGCCAGATCACAGGTATCTCGGCGCTGGTGCTGCAAAAATATGTGGCAGGCATCTTATGCGTGCTGCTGACAAATGCAGTTGTATACAGCTTTGCAATGGAAGTGTTTCACCAGGATCTGAAAAAGACGGCAGTGCTCGTTACCATTACGATAGTGCTTACGATCTTTTGGGATGTTTACGATACGGCGGCACAGTTTTTGCTGCTGCGCAACTATGAAGCGAAGGCGTATTGTGCCAACGTCGTCCTGCCGATGACAGGCTACCTTTTGTACCGCCTGTGGAAAAACAGCAGGGCGATACAGAATTGGGCAGAGCTGTTTTTAGTGGCGTTTGCGAGCGTTGCTGTCTCGATGTCCTCGCTCGTGCTCGTTCCGGCGCTGATTGGCATTATGCTGCTGGCGCAGCTTTTCGTGGAACGGCAGTGGGACGGTGCGCTGGTTTTGAAAGGCATCGTATGTATGATGCCAAATGTATGCTATTTGGTGGTATATTTAGCGTTTACCAGAGGATGGCTGGTCGTGGAGGTATAGGATATGGCAGGCGTTCTGAGGCAGTATCAGGGAGATTCGCTGTATTTGGCGGCATTTGCAGTCTGTCTGGTGCTCTTATACTGGAAAGAGAAAAAGCAGGGGGGGAGTACAGGAAAAAAGGCGCTTGCAGCAGCGGCTTTGTCGGTTGTGTTTGTATTTAATGAAGCTGCTTACCAGATTGTAGGCAAAATAACCAACGCTGCAACGTATTACCGTTTTTTTTGGATGCTTCCGGTCTTATTTTTGATCGCATACGAATTAACGGAAGCATTTTTTGACGGCAGAAGGAATCGGTTGGTGCTGGGCGCGCTTGCTTTTGCGGTGTGCCTGGGTTTTGGGGCGAATTTGTTTTTTTTAAACCGTGCCAACTTTAACCTGCCTAAAAATATGTATGGGCTTGACCAAAATGTAATGCCAATCGCGGACGCGATGTTAAAAGACTGGCAGGAAACAGACGGCAGTAGCCAACAGGAGCTTCCGCGGGCGGCGTTTGATATTTATCTGGAATACCAGATGCGCACGTATGAGCCGCGTATTTTATGGGCGATTTCCAGAAATGCGTATTTGTATCAGGCAAAACATGGTTATGATTTTAAAAAATATGTGCACCAGCAGCACATGATCGCAGCAGTCAACGAAGGATTAAAAATGAATCAACAGGCGCTGCGGCGCAGTTTGGATAAAAACGGCGTGGATTATCTTGTAATCCGTACGGAATTTGATATGGACAGCTATCTGTCGCAGATTTCCATAATGCCGGTAACGCAGAGTGAAGATTATACGTTATACAGAGTGAAGACGGCCAAAAATAATGATGGGGAAAGAAAGGATTTAGGCGGATGATCAAAGTATATATTTGTCCGAAATGCGGCTGGATGCGGACGGTATCCCGCAGGAAAAATGTGGAATGTTACAAATGCGGAGAACAGGAAATGTTTCAGGTCAAACTTACATATGATAAATACAGCACAATGACATTAAAGGAGCGGGAGGATTACTCAGACAGTTGGCTGTATATCCACCTAAGAAATCTAAAGGAGCAAAATGTATAGGAAAGACAACGTCGGTTGGGCAAAGCATCTGGACTTTACGATTCTGGATCTTTTAATACTTCAATTAGCATTTATCACAGGATATATTATGCGTCATGGCTGGATGAATCCATATGCCAGCGACCCATATCTGCGGCTTGCTATGATACTCGTCCTCCTGAACCTGTGCGTCGTGTTTTTTAAGGAATCCTACCAGGATATTATAAAACGCGATGCGTTTACCGAGCTGGAGGAGGTAGCGGCGACATGCACGATGATCTTTGTCGGTATGCTGGTCTATCTGTATGCGGCAAAGATGTCAGCGGTGTATTCCAGAGAGAGTTTGTTTACGTTCTGGGTGATGTCGATTATCTATGAATATATTGTGCACTGTATCTATAAACAGTTTGTGCGCAGCAGGATCAAAAAAAAGCGCAGCAACGCGGTGATGATTATCCTGACTGTAGAACGCTATGCGGAGGAATGCGTGCGGGATTTTGAGCATGATACGTACCGGGATTTTGAAATCAGCGGCATTGTCATTGTGGACAAGCCGCGCAAGGGAGAGACGGTACGGGGCGTGCCGGTCGTGGCAAACGCAGACGATTTTTACGAATATGTAAGGACGCATGTTGTAGACGAGGTGTTTATCAACGGCAATACGAGGGATTCGAGCGAGGCGCTCGCCAACCAGCTTATTGAGTACGGCATTACCGTCCACTTTAACTTGATTCCGCAGACCGCGCTGATGCCGAACAAGGTACTCGAAAAGTGCGGCAACTATATGGTGCTGACGACGAGTATGCATATCGCGTCGCCGCCGGAGATGTTTTTCAAACGCGTGATGGATATTGGCGGAAGCCTGGTAGGGCTGGTCTTTGCCGCGATTGCCTATCTCGTGTTTGCTCCGGTGATCAAGCTGCAGTCGCCTGGCCCGGTACTGTTCAGCCAGGAGCGCGTAGGCAAAAACGGGCGTATTTTCCGTATTTACAAATTCCGCTCGATGTATCTGGATGCGGAGGAGCGCAAGCAGGACTTGATGGACAGCAATGAGATGGACGGCTTGATGTTTAAGATGACGGACGATCCCAGAATCTTTCCGGTGGGCAGGTTTATACGAAAATATTCGATTGATGAGCTGCCGCAGTTTTGGAATGTACTAAAGGGCGAGATGAGCCTGGTAGGGACAAGGCCGCCTACAATCGATGAAGTCGAGCATTACCAGCTCCATCACCGGGGACGCCTTGGCATCAAGCCGGGGCTGACCGGTATGTGGCAGGTCAGCGGGCGCAACGACATTACCGATTTTGAAAAAGTCGTTGCGCTGGATACACGATATATCTCAGAATGGTCTTTGAGCCTGGATTTAAAAATATTGTTCCGTACGATACAGGTAGTATTGTCCGGTGACGGGTCAAAGTAATGCAGCAATTACGAAAGGGAGGGTGCGTCATGGTTCGTGTGTCGGTCGCGATGGCGGTATATAATGGAGAAGCATATCTTAAGGAGCAGTTGGATTCTGTTTTGCAGCAGCTTGGAAAAAAAGATGAACTGATCATTTCGGACGACGGCTCGACGGATCAGACGATACCTATCATTGAGGCATACAAAAAGAAAGATCCGCGTATCCGCCTGATCTTCGGGCAGGGCAGAGGGATCAAGCAAAATATCGCAAATGCGATTGCACATACAAAGGGCGCCTATATTTTTCTTGCCGATCAGGATGATGTGTGGATGCCGGATAAAGTAAAGCGTGTGCTTGCCGTATTCCGTGAAACAAAATGCCATGTCGTTGTCCATGACTGTATTGTGACCGACGCGGAGCGAAAGCAGGTGATCTATCCGTCCTTTTTTGCATATCGCGGATGCGGCGCGGGCGTATGGCGCAATCTTTGGAAAAATAAGTATATCGGATGCTGTATGGCGCTGCGCAGGGAGCTTTTGCCGTATATCCTGCCGGTGCCGGACGATATACAGATGCATGACCAGTGGATCGGCATCATCAATGACAAGCATAAAGGCGGTTGTGTCTTTTTAAAGGAACCGCTGTTATATTACCGCAGGCACGATGGGACAGTATCGGATTTTAACAGGAATACGCTGCCTGTGATGATAAAAAACCGTCTGTTGTTGATCTTCCGGTTAGCCGGGCGCTGAACGCAGACAGCCGCAACGTAAACTACGAATGCAGAAAGGGAAAGAAAGGAAATGGGTGCATCAAGAGCAAGAAAAAAGAAGAAACACAGAATCATCATATTTACAATCGAAATCCTGCTATTGCTGGTCGTGCTTGCCGGGCTGTTTGTCTGGTCAAAGTATCAGAAGCTGGACCGCCAGCCGGATATGATCGGGACGCAGGATATTATCAATGAAGATATGAACCAGTCTGTACAGGAAGTGTTAAAAGGCTATACCAATATTGCGCTGTTTGGCCTGGACAACCGTTCAAACGGCAGCTTTGAGGCAGGCAACAGCGATGTGATTATGATTGCGAGCATTAATAACGATACAAAAGAAGTCCGGCTGGTTTCTGTATTCCGTGATACCTTTTTGAATGTGGGCAGTGACAGCACAAATAATTTCCGCAAGGCAAATTATGCATACAACAAAGGCGGCGCAGAAGAAGCCGTAAGAATGTTAAACCGCAACCTTGACCTGGATATCCAGGACTATGTCGTGGTGGACTTCCAGGCAGTGACGGAGGCGATTGACCTCTTAGGCGGCGTAGAAGTCGAGATTGACGCTGCGGAAGCAAAGTGGATGGATTTTTACATTAATGAGACGGCTCTTGTGACCGGGCATGAGGCGCATTCGATCACCCAGCCGGGCACCTATACGTTAGACGGCGTGCAGGCGACTTCTTATTGCAGAATCCGCTACACGGCAGGCGACGACTTTAAGCGTGCCCAAAGACAGCGCGAGGTGATCGCCAAGATGGTGGAAAAAGCAAAAAACGCAGACTTGTTCACAATCAACAAAATCATCGATTCTGTGCTGGATGATATCAGCACGAACTTTACTGCGGGCGAGATGATCTCACTTGCCTCCCAGCTTATGAACTATGAGCTGGCGGATACGACCGGATTCCCGTTCCACTTAACGACGGCAAATCTGGGCGGCAGCAAAGGCTCTGTCGTAATCCCATGCGACCTTGTAACCAATGTCACAGACCTGCACAAGTATCTGTTTAATGATTTTAACTATACACCGTCCAATACGGTCACAAGCTTTAGCCAGGCGGTCATCCAGGAGACCGGAAAAGGGGCGGATGACGCGGAAACGACAGGTGTAGAAGCAGACCATTATACAAAAGGAAGCCAGAATACCGATACGGGGACAGATACCGATTCGGATACTGCCGTATCTGATACAGCTACACAGTAGAAGGGAGTGTACTGCATTTGGGTAACAATCAGAATAAGAAAAAGGGTAAAAAACGAAAGAAACACAAAATCATGATCTTTGTGATAGAGATACTTTTGCTGTTAGTCCTGCTTGCGGTGCTGTTTCTCTGGTCAAAATACCAAAAGATCGAACATGTCGATAACATACAGACGGAAGATGTGGTAAACGATGACCTTGGACTGACAACACAGGAAGTATTAAAAGGCTACACCAACATTGCCATTTTTGGGCTTGACAATGAAAAAAGCGGAGTGTTTACTTCAGGAAACAGCGACCTTATTATGATTGCCAGCATTAACAACGATACGAAAGAAGTAAAAGTCGTATCTGTCTACCGTGACACGTATTTAAACGTCGGCACAAGCGCCGAGCCTTATTACTGGAAAGCAAACTATGCGTATAACCACGGCGGGCCGGAACAGGCGGTGCGTATGCTAAATCAGAACCTGGATCTGGACATCGCGGATTATGTGGCAGTGGACTTTTACGCAATCTGCAAGGTGATCGACTTGCTGGGCGGCCTGGAGATCAATGTAGAAGAAGGCAAGATGATGGAGGAGATCAATATCTACATTGCAGAAACCGCAGCCTACACCGGGCTGGAGCCGCATATGGTCGACCATCCGGGCGTCCAGACGCTGGACGGTGTCCAGTCGACGGCTTACTGCCGCATCCGCCACGATGCGAACGATTTCCGCCGTGCGCAGAGACAAAGAGAAGTACTTTCCAAAATTGTCGAAAAGACAAAATCATCCAGCATCTTTACGATCAACAAGATAATCGATGCGGTGTTAGAAGATATCAGCACAGACCTGACCGAGATGCAGCTTATTTCAATGGCGGCACAACTGCTTGACTACGAGCTGGCAGGCACAACCGGCTTTCCGTTCGAGCTGTATACCTTTGACCTGACGAGAAAATACATTGTAGCGCCTTGCAATCTGGAGAAAAATGTCAAGGAGCTGCACGCGTATCTGTTTGGCGAATACAACTATACGCCGTCCAATACCGTACTGGAATTAAGCCAGGCGATTGAGGCAGATACCGGGAAAGGCATTGGGGATGAGCAGTCGACCGGGGTGTCGGAAGACCAGTATGTGGTGCAGGGGACGGAGGATGAAGAGGAATAATCATTAGAAATTCTCTTTTTGCTATGGTATGATCTTTAAGGAAGAAACGGAAAGGTATGGTGCGAGGCTATGGCTGCTGAAAACAATCACAAAAACAATCACATACAGCATGTATTTATCATAGGATGTAAAGGGATACCCGCACAATACGGCGGCTTTGAGACGTTTGTGGATAAACTTACGCAGTACCAGGCAGACAGGCACATCCGCTACCATGTAGCTTGTGCGGCAGAACCGGAAGCGTACGATCCAAAACAGGCACATTTTCGCTGCCATCATGCTGTATGCGTTACATTTCCGTGGCGGCGGCTTGGCTCTGCACGTGCCATCCTGTATGACATCGATGCACTGCGTTATTTTATTGATTATGCAAAGAAAAAGCAGATTCCGCATCCGGTCTTTTATATACTGGCATGTCGGATCGGGCCGTTTATCAGCCATTTTTGCCGGCAGATCCACGCACTGGGCGGGGAGCTTTATGTCAATCCAGACGGGCATGAATTTTTGCGGGCAAAATGGAGTGCCCCGGTACGCCGTTACTGGAAGCTCTCGGAGCGGCTGATGGTAAAGCACGCAGACCTGCTGGTCTGTGACAGCCAGAATATCGAGGCATATATCCGTAAAGAATATGCGCCGTACCGCCCGAACACCACATTTATCGCCTATGGAGCAGAAACCGTCCCGTCAAAGCTTGCGCAGGATGACCAGGAGCTTTTGGCATGGTATGCGAAAAACGGCGTGCAGGCGCAGGGCTATTACCTTGTGGTAGGGCGCTTTGTGCCGGAAAATAACTATGAGACGATGCTGCGGGAATTTGTAAAGTCCGATACAAAAAAGGCGTTTGTTCTTATTACGGACGTAAATGACAGCTTTTTAGACACGTTAAAGCAGCGTACCGGATTTGACAAAGACAGCAGAATCCGTTTTGCAGGAACGGTCTATCACAAAGAACTGCTGAAAAAAATCCGTGAAAATGCCTATGGTTCTTTTCACGGCCATGAAGTCGGCGGCACAAATCCAAGCCTGCTCGAAGCACTGGCAGCGACAAAGCTGAACCTGCTGTTAGACGTAGGATTTAACCGGGAAGTGGCGGCAGACAGCGCACTGTACTGGAAAAAGGAAGAAGGAAACCTGGCAGCGCTGATTCACAAGGCGGATGCGATGTCCTGCGCACAAATCGATGCGCTTGGAAAAAGCGCCAGGGAGCGTATGGCAAATTACTACAGTTGGGAATTTATTACAGGCAGATACGAACAGATTTTCAGTAAAAGGAGCGAAACATGTGTGGAATAGTAGGATATATTGGTAAAAAACAGGCAGCGCCGATCCTTTTGGACGGACTGTCCAAGCTTGAATACCGGGGCTATGATTCTGCCGGGATGGCGGTCTATGACGGAAAACAGATTCAGGTGCAAAAGGCGGCAGGCAGGCTGAAAGTATTAGACGAGCAGACACATGGGGGCAGTACGATGCCGGGAACCGTCGGGATCGGCCATACACGGTGGGCAACGCACGGCGCACCGAGCGACAGCAACGCACATCCGCATTATAACCAGGATAAGACGATCGCAGTCGTACACAACGGCATTATCGAAAACTATTTAAAGCTCAGGAAAAAGCTGCAAAAAAAAGGCTTTGTGTTCCGTTCGGAAACGGATACGGAAGTAGTGGCGATGCTGCTGGGCTATTACTATAAGGGCAATAGAAACAGCGATGATGCGGGTGATCCAGGTGATCCAGGCGATCCAATGGAAGCGATTGTAAAAGTCATGCATCGTCTCGAAGGCTCCTACGCGCTTGGCATTATCTTTGCCGACCATCCTGACGTTGTCTATTCCGTCCGAAAAGACAGCCCTCTGATCGTAGGCCAGAACGCAGAAGGCAGCCTGATCGCCTCAGACGTGCCGGCAGTATTAAAATACACACGGGAAGTATATTTTATCCAAAACGAAGAAATCGCGGTATTAAAAAAGGATGCAATCAGCTTTTACAATATCGACGGTGAAGAGATCGAAAAAGAGCCGAAAAAGATCGAATGGGATATCAATGCGGCGGAAAAAGGCGGCTATGAGCATTTTATGCTTAAGGAGATGTACGAACAGCCAAAGACCGTCAGCGACACGCTGAATCCGCGCATTAAAGACGGAAGGATCGTGATTGAAGAGCTGGGTATGAGCGACGACGAGATCCGGGCGCTGCGCAAGATCCATATTGTGGCATGTGGCTCCGCTTATCATGCTGGCATTACCGGAAAATATGTGTTTGAAGGGTTAGCGCGGATCCCGGTGGAAGTAGACCTTGCCAGTGAGTTCCGCTACCGCGATCCGATCGTGGAAGAAGGAACGCTGATTATCATAATCAGCCAGTCCGGTGAAACAGCCGATTCCCTTGCCGCACTGCGTGAGGCAAAAAAACGCGGCGCGCTGACGCTTGGCATTGTCAACGTCGTAGGAAGTTCGATCGCCCGCGAAGCAGACCGTGTCATGTATACATGGGCAGGGCCGGAAATCGCAGTAGCGACGACAAAGGCATATTCGGCGCAGTTGATTGCCGAATATCTGCTTGCGATAAAATTTGCACTCGTTCGAGGGAAATTAAGCGACGAAGCAGCAGCTTCCATGATTAAGGACCTGAAAGCGATCCCTGCGCAGATACAGATGCTTCTGGCAAACAAAGAAGATATCCAGCGTTTTGCAAACCGTTACCTGGCGGCACGCGACGTGTTCTTTATCGGAAGGGGCATTGACCATGCGATTTCCCTGGAAGGCTCGCTCAAGCTCAAGGAGATCTCCTATATCCACTCTGAGGCTTATGCAGCCGGAGAGCTGAAACACGGCACGATCTCCCTGATCGAAGAAGGCACCCTTGTGACGGCAGTTGTTACTCAGGAAAACCTGTACAAAAAGGTGCTCAGCAATATCGTCGAAGTACGCACACGCGGCGCCTTTGTGATGGCAGTGACCAATGAGGATAATACCGAGATTGAAAAGACGGCAGATTATGTCGTTTATATCCCGAAAACAAACCGCTTTTTCGCGAATTCCCTGGCAATTATTCCGTTGCAGTTGTTTAGTTATTATGTGTCTGTGGGAAAAGGGCTGGATGTGGATAAGCCTAGAAATCTGGCAAAATCGGTTACTGTGGAATAATGTATTGGGTTTTTTGGAGTTGGGACGCCGGGAGAGAGGGTTGGCACACCCTGGCGTCCCTTCCTGTAAAAATTCACCAAACCAATTCAAATTTGTTCACTCTAGGGCATGTCAATCTCCTTTGCGGCGTTCCTGCATACGAAAAAATGCACACTGTTTAAGGATTCGTACAATAATTATTCTGGCAATCTCTTTCGCACTATGCTATAATATTCCATATCAGTACAGACGGCAGGGAGAGAACTCCTACGAATACTAATTTGAAAATCAGGCACATCGGACGTGCCCAAAAGGGGGATTCTTTTTATGGGAAAGAAAAAAGCAAAGAAGCTGCTGGCGCTGCTGTTGACAGCCGTTATGCTGCCAGGCTCCGCAGCAGCCGCACGACAGCAGGTACAGGCAAATACTTCCGCATTGGCATCCAGCTATAATACAAATGTTAACTATATTGCGTATGCCACTGACGTGGAAGACCAGTCTCAGACAAATTACTGCTGGGCATATATGGCAGATGCCGTGCTGGAATCTTATTTGATGAAGACATCGGCGGTTTCACAGATTGATTTCAGCGAATGGGATATGATCCGGCAGCTAAGCAGTGGCACGTATGCATTTTCAGATCTGTATACAGGCGGAAATTACCATCAGGCGCTTGCCTACTGGACAAGAGGCAGCGTATACGGGCCGCGCCTTGAGGCGGATTCCAGCTTTACGGACTATTATGTCAGTGAAACGGCAGAGCTAGGCAGGTATCAAAGAGACAACCAGCTAAGCAAACAGAATTATATCCAAAATATTAAAAATCTCGTTGTGTCTTATGGCGCAGCGGGGGTCAGCGTCTATTTTACCGCGCAGGACCGTATGGCGATGACAAAGGAAGGGGCGTATTATTATCCTGAAGAAACAAGCCCTGGAGTCAATCATGGCGTGACGGTTGTAGGCTGGGATGATGAATTTGCTCCGCAGTGGTTTTACAACAGTATTACGACGCCGCATCAGCCCGCACACAAAGGCGCGTTCCTTGTAAAAAATAGTTGGGGCAAGTATGACAGCAGCAGTATCGGAGGAAACACCGGCTATTACTGGATCTCCTACGACAACTATTTTCAGGATGCGTTTGCAGTGACGCAGGTAGTAGACCGCTCCAAACTGTATGACTATATTTATGAGACAGATTACCACGGGCTGTATGATTTTGCTTCCGGCAGCAGCTACAGCCAGAATTACCGCTTAAACGGCAGTGCCCAGTGGCTGACCGGTTTTTCTACATATGTAAAAGCAGGGGCAAATTACCGTTTTTACCTGAACAACCAGGAACTGGCAGGCTGCGGCGGTACAATGGCACAGACCGGCTATCATACGTTTCAGCTTCCGAATCCAATCCAGGTCTACGGTTCCCTGGAACTGCGCGTTGAGGTCAGCGGCAACAGCGAGGCAGTACCGATTGCGTGTTCTGCCAGCAGCCACGTGCCAGATGGCAACAACGTATGCCTGAAAGTATTTACCACAAGAACGCCATACGGAAGCACGACAACCAATCCGTCCAGCCCGTCGTGGAATCCGTCGACACCGAACGATACGGTCACAGGGGTGACCTTAACACCGCAGGACTGCGCGGTACGGGCAGGCTCCAGCCAGGTATTTACCGCAACGGTGACCGGATACGGCAATCCGTCCCAGCGGATTGACTGGCAGATCAGCGGCAGCAGCTCCCAGTTTACGAGGATCATGAGCAACGGCATCCTCTATGTCGGCGCCGATGAAACTTCTGATGTATTGTATTTGTACGCAAATGCATTTGCAGATTCCACGCAGGGAGCGTCGGCAAGAATCGAAGTGATCAAAAACGGTTCGTCAGGCAGCCAGGCCGGAACCAATCCAGGTACGAATAGTAACGGAACGGTAAACGGCACGCCAAACTCCGGCACGAATATTACAGGCACGCCAAACGGCACAACAAGCTCCGGCACAAATATTACAGGTACGCCAAGCGGCACAACAAGCTCCGGTACAAATATCAACGGCAGCCCAAACACCTCCGCACAAGACCAGACAAACAATATCAATGGCAGCGACACAGACAACACAGGCGCAGGAGATGAACCGATCCGCGTAGGAACGAAAGGAAACGGCGTCTACGCAGTCTGGGAAGAAGACGGCACGGCGCAGTATACCCAGTGCACATCCAAAACAGCTACGAATATCAGCATCCCGGCAACCGTCAAGATCGACGGCGAGATCTATGAGGTAAACGTTATGGACGACGGGTGCATCCGCAACCAAAAGAAAGTAAAAACGCTGACAATCGGGCAGAATGTGGCACAGATCGGAGAAGAAGCCTTTTATGGATGCAAGCAGTTAAAAAAGATCAAGATCAAATCTGAACAGATCGAATATATCGGAGAGGACGCTTTTCGCGGAATCTCTTCAAAGGCAATTATCTATGTACCGGAAAGCTGCCTCAGAGAATACCGGCAGATGGTACGGGAATCTGGAAATATGACGGTACAGGTGAAAGCGTATTAATACAGCAAAACAGTAGAAGAAATTGCCTGCAAGTGGATCATTACCCCTGGAGATACGAATTCTCCAGGGGATTCTGCTTTTTAGAAAGAGTGTCACAAAAAAGACACATAATTTCACGATTTTATGGATTTTTAATCACAAAACAAACACAATTAAACGTTAAACTGCTACTTGTAAACAACAAACAGCCAATATTCATTCGAACAGGAATGAACAGCCTATAAAAACAGAATGTGCAGATCCATAGGGCTGCAACAAAGAAAAAACTATATTCAGGAAGCAGCAGAAAGGAGATTTTCATTATGGAAAATAATAATTGGAACGAAAACAACGTGAACAACAATAACATGAATACCAGCAGCACAGAAAACAATACAAACGGAACGGCTTATACAGCAGAATCAGGCGGCGCATCTGCCAGCCAGCCAGAATCCGGTTCTACTTACGGCTATAGCTATTTGAATCAGGAGCAGAAAAATCCGAACAATATATGGCGTGCAGATGAAAACACCACAGGCGCTTATACAGGCAGCTCCTACAATAGTGCGCAGTCAGGTACATCCAATGGATATGGCACTTACAGCAATCCTCAGTCAGACCAGACAAATGGCGGCGCCTACACCGCCCAGTCAGATACGGCGAATGGAAATGCCTATGGCAGCACGCAGCAGGATTATGCAAATAACTACAGCAATATCTATGGCAAGGCAAACCATCAGTCAGCAGGCTGGAATACTTACAGCGATGCGAAACAGCAGAAGAAAGCAGAGCGTGCACAGAGGCGCGCGGCAAAAAAAGCAGAAGCAGGCACAAATGCCAACTCCAACTTTGGCGTAAAACTTGCAAAATGCGCTTCCTTTGCCCTGATCTTCGGGCTTGTAGCGGGCACTGCATTTGAAGGCTCCAGCTATGTGGCAGGCAGCCTGTTCGGCACAAGAGACAAAGAAGTATCTGCCGTACCGGATACAGGCAGCAGTGAGGATGTATTAAAAATAGGAGAAGATACGCAAACGAGCGCGCCTTTGACGGCAACGGCATCAAGCACAGGCGATGGAGTCGTATCGATTGTAGAGCAGTGTATGCCGTCGATCGTTGCAATTACAAATATGAGTCAGGTGCAGTACCAGAACTGGTTTGGACAGGTGCAAAAATATGAGGTGCCAAGCGCAGGCAGCGGCATTATCGTAGGTGAAAACAAGGACTATTTGTATATAGCGACTAATAATCATGTGGTAGAATCCGCTACCACGCTGACTATCCGTTTCAGTGATGATACAACTGCATCTGCGGAGATCAAAGGGACAGATGTAAGTACGGACCTCGCGGTGATTCAGGTAAAGAAAGCGGATATTGATTCTGGAACATTATCCAAGATCAAAGTAGCGACATTAGGAGATTCTTCCGAGATTAAAGTAGGTTCCCAGGCAATCGCGATCGGAAACGCGTTAGGCTACGGACAGTCCGTAACCGCAGGCTATATCAGCGCCTTAGAACGGGAAGTTACGACACAGGATGAAAACAGCGGAAATTCTTATACAAACAAGCTGATCCAGACAGACGCAGCTATCAATCCAGGCAACAGCGGCGGCGCCCTGTTAAACAAAAACGGTGAGGTCATCGGCATCAATTCTTCGAAATATAACGATACGGCAGTCGAAGGCATGGGCTTTGCCATTCCTTCCAACACCGCGAAGCCGATTATCGAAGACCTGATTACGAAAGAGCAGGTGTCCGACGACAAAGCAGCCTATCTTGGCATCCACGGAGAGAACGTTACGGCAGCCGTTACGGAGGCATACAATATGCCGGAAGGCGTCTTTGTAAAGGAAGTATTTAAAGGTACAGCCGCAGAACAGTACGGCATCAAAGCAGGCGATATCATTACCAGTCTGGACGGCAGGGACATTGCCACAATGGAAGTGCTGCATACAAGGCTGAGCTACTATGAAGCCGGATCGCAGGTAGAAATCATTGTCCAGCGTCCAATGCAGAATGGGTATGAAGAAGTAAAACTATCCGTAGTACTTGGTAAAAAGAACTAAATAAACAGCTCCCCCTTCCCCGTATGGCAGAAAATTCTCCTCGTTTCTGCTGTGCGGGGTTTATTTTGTCAGGGATAATTTTTGGCGCATATATTGTGTAATGGATGAAAATGGGTTATACTCTGAACAAAAGCAGGATGGGAGGGGAAGCGGGTGCTGCATGTGATATTTGGAAGAGAAGAAATTGGTGAGAAAAATTATGTATTAGATAATAGGATTTTTTTTCGCAGGAATAAAAAGCCAGAATGGTTTGAAGATGATTTTGTAAAAGAATTTTTATATGAGATTGACGGATCGAAAGTCATAGCACAGGAAGCCCTGCTTGATTATCGTGGGCGTGGGATCAGTACAGAAATGATATCTACGGGATGCAAGTCATTGTGCTGCATTTATTATTGCTATAAGGATCATATTTTTAATGGATCATTAATGGGGGATAATTGTATCCCATTTTTGATGAGAATTGCAGAAAACCATGATGTTACTATTGTGCTGGAGCATTACATGGATTTTCCAGAGCAATATTTTAGAACTGGAAAAATAATGATGTATGACAGACTGTTGGATCAAGATGACTATGATGATGCGTTTAGTGCATGGTGTGCTGGAGGATCCAGTTAGCAGATCGCACGGTGCTTATGATAGATGAAACCATTACATTTCAAACAGATATTTTAACAAAAATGCGAACATCCAGGCATATATTTGTATGCATTACACGTGCTATGAGCCTGCATTTTGATTATCCACTGAAAGGGATTTATAAAGTCTGCCGGACAAAGGACTGGTTTTCCGTAATCAGGGCAGAAACTCTGCCCTTGCTGAATCATAAGCTGTATGAAATGGGCGTTGTGGTTACAGAAAACAGAGAAGGACGTTCAGAGCATCAGATGTTAACGGAGATTGGTGTCACACATCTGATTGCAGCAGCAGTATATTTCGGGAAAATGCATACAAAAGCAGATGGAACTCATTTATGTTTATTACATTGGAGCGTTATTATGAAAAAGTATTGATGGAAATCACGTCTCATACCGAATATCAATACGAACATGGCAAGCCATTGCCAAAAGCTTTTTCTGAACATTGGAGTGAATTGCTCGACAGTGATTGCGGAAAATATTTAAAACAGTTTGCCGATCATAAGGAGCAGCATTATGCAAAAAACAACCTATGAAATCATGCACAAAGACACAGTCACCGCACAAATAGATACCCAGGGCTGTGCGCACATTTTCTTTCCTGACCGGATGCCCTACGGATTGTATCTGGAAGAACCGGAAAGCAGGCAGGATATTGACACGCTTGTAAATAACGCCTTAAATTTCAACTACTGGTGCGCCTCCAGAGTGCTGACATTAGACCGGGCTTATGCAAAAGCAATCCTTGGCAGTATCGGCATGAAACAGGCGGTAACCGATAAAGACCGGGCGCAGATCGCCTTATCCTGCCGCTGCGCATCTTTGACGGATGTATTTTGGGTCAGGTACGCAGGCGAACAGGTATGTTTTCGGGATGTAAACCTGTATGAGAACCATCTCGACCGCACATTTATCGATATTGCGCTAAAAGGCAGACAATATACCGTACAAAACAAATACCTGGCAAGAGATTTAGCGACAAACGGCATCTTTCCAAAGGCATGGAAAAGGACGGCGGACGGCTTTGTACTGTTAAAAGACGGCGGAGGAAATGCGGTTGAGCGTGAGCTTTTGGCAAGCCGGATTTGCAGGTGCTTTGATGTGTCGCAGGTATATTATGAAGAAGGCAGCTTTGACGGAGAAAGAGTTACGGTCAGTAAAAATATTACTTCTATAGAGTATTCCATTGTATCTATGGAAGCAGCAGAAATCTACTGCCGCAATCGGGAAAAAAATAGCAGGCAGTTTATCTTGGAATTAGACCAGCACAACTATTATATGATGAATATCATAGATTATCTGGTCGGCAATACAGACAGGCATGGGGGAAACTGGGGACTGTTGGTAGACAATCAGGACAACCAGCCGCTGTGCCTGCACAAGCTTATGGATTTTAACCAGTCTTTTTATGCATATGATACGACAGACGGCGGCAGATGCCAGACGTTGTTTTGGGATGCTGCGTTTGAAGAGACTATGACGCAAAAGGAAGCCGCCATTGCGGCAGTAAGAAAGATCGGTCTGCATCAGACGGCGGAGGTACAAAAAGAAATATTCGCGGAACTGCCGCAATACTATGAAATGTTTACAAGAAGACTGGAATTGTTAAAAGAAGTGGATGAATTGGCAGATCCACACAGACAGGAGGAAAAATAGCAATGAAAAAGAAAAAAATCGTAATTGCCCTTGGCCATCATGCCCTTGGGACGACCCTTCCAGAACAGAAAACCGCAGCGGCAAGAACAGCAAAAGCGATCGCAGGCTTTATTAAGGATGACTATCAGGTTGTAATCACGCACGGCAACGGCCCGCAGATCGGCATGATCCATACGGCGATGACACAATACACCGCTACGCCAATGAGCGTATGCTCCGCGATGAGCCAGGGCTATATCGGCTATGATCTCCAGAACGCGATACGCACAGAGCTGTTAAACCGCGGCGTCTATAAAAATGTCTCTACGGTACTGACCCAGGTCGTTGTAGACCCTTATGACGACGCCTTTTACCATCCGACCAAGATCATCGGGCGCGTGATGAACGCCGAAGAAGCTGACCTGGAAGAACGCAAAGGCAATCATGTGATGAAAGTGCCAGGCGGCTACCGCAGGATCGTAGCGGCGCCAAAGCCCATCGACATTATAGAAGCAGAAAGCGTGCGTGCCCTCTTAGACGCAGACCAGATCGTGATCGCCTGCGGAGGCGGCGGCATTCCGGTGCTCAGCCAGTCCAACCGCTTAAAAGGAGCATCCGCCGTGATCGAAAAAGACCTTGCCGCTGCAAAGCTTGCCGCACTCGTCGGGGCAGACATGCTTCTTATATTAACAGGCGTGCAAAAAGTATGCCTGCACTATGGCACACCAAAAGAACAGCCGCTGGATGAACTGACGGTCGCACAGGCAAAAAAATATCTGGAAGAAGGCGAATTTGAAGCAGGCTCTATGGCGCCAAAAATCGAGGCGGCCATAGACTTTATCGGCGAATCCGCCATCCGCAGGACAGTAGTCACAAGGCTGGACAGTGAAAGTCCAGATATTACGACTGCAAATGGAACGCTGATTCGCAAATAAAACAGATTTAGAGCTGAAATATCAAAAATCGGCAGACACAGCAATCGAGCAGATCAAAAGCAGACATGATACGCAGGCACTCGAAGGATACTGCGGAGAGATTTTGCTTTTCGGCATCAATGATAACAAAAACAGCACGCACAAACAGCATAGCTGCCGGATAGAAAGGAAGTGGTTAAAATGAATATACTGCCAATAAAAGATATGGCAAATACGTATATAGAACATTCTATCATAATTCATAATTTTATCACAACGGTCGGCTCTCAGCTAAAAAGCTCTGTTTGCCGCGTTTTTGGAGACAGCGTAAAATATAAGTGGATCGAAAACGAAAATAAACCTGTAATACCGGACGTTTCTATTAATTGCGATATTAAAAACAGAAGAGCAACGAATTTTTTAGGGGTTCCGCGCTTTATTATGGAAGTTTTATCAGATTCTACCGAACAATATGATAGAAATGATAAAATGGAATTGTATAAAAAGGTGGAAGTGGCAGAGTATTGGCTTGTAGATTGGCGAAAAAAACAAGTCGAAGTATATATGCTGACACCGGATGAAACATCTGTCGATGACGCGGAATATAAATTGTTCTCAGTTATTACAGAAGAAAACAAAGCGGATCTGAAAATTCATATGTTTCCGAACATAAAAATCGATTTTGATGATCTGTTTGATGGTATATAAGGTTTTGCCTCTCGTGTGCTGCTTTACCAAAAACCAGCCTTAGTTATCGCTCCAAATAAGCGTTCAAAAAAATTTTTAAAAAAAATTTTGTACACCCCACTTTTTTTTCTGCACCCCCCGTAACTATATAGTGAAGCTGAGTGATACAGTATTCCAGCACAGATGTGTTCACTTCATTATTTGAGGCGATGACGGCAAACGTGCTGGTCACAGGAGCTTTCATCTGCCGAAAGATTAGGGTTGGGATGAGAGTGAGGCAAAAGTCACGATGATTGTTCAAAAACAGTCTGCGAATTCGTAGGTTTGTGCATAGACAATCGGAAACGGATATTGTATACTTAGTTGACAACAACCGATCATGCATATTCGGGCATGATGTTATCTTAAGGAGGAAAAGAAATGAAAAAGAGTTTCATGACAAGAGTGCTGGCAGTATCTTTATCTGCTGCAATGGCATTCTCAATGTCGTCAGCAAGCAATCTGATGACAGCGTCAGCAGCGTCAACAGTTAATCTGAAAACTACCTTTAAGACATTAAAGGTAAATCAGACATACAAAATGACACTGAAGAAAAACACCCTCAACTGGAAGATCACAAAGGTTACTACAACGAACAAGAAGATCTGTACAGTTTATGGCAAAACAGCTTCATCTGTTATGCTCAAAGGTAAGGGTGTAGGACGCGCTAAGATTACAGTAAAAGTAAAGACAACAAAGCGCAAATATCCTAAAAATATTAAAAACATGAAATGCACGGTTAATGTAAAAGCAGCCGATCCGTCGACTGAAGATGTAGCATTCAGTGCAACAGCAGCAGCTAACAGCAATACAGAAGTTCGCGTGAACTTCACAAAGGCAGTAGACGCAGCAGCAGTAGAAAACTTCAAGATCGCAGAAGAAAACGTATCAGTATCCAAGGCAGAATTAAGCGAAGACAAGAAGAGTGTGTTACTGACAATCGCTGGTGCAGAATATAGCAAAAATTACAATCTGACAGTCACAGGCATCAAAGTGGGCGGCACAGTACAGGCTGATCAGAAATTAACATTTACAACACCTTCACCAGAAGTGTTGAATCCGACAACGTTAACGGCTGAAAGAGCGATTCTGAAATCTGACGGACAGGATGCGACAACAATTACATTTAAGATTACAGACAAAGACGGCAAGCCATTAACAGACAAAGGTATGGAAGTAAGATTTACAACCAACCTTGGTAAATTCGCAACAGACCGTGTATCTATTCAGAACGGCGAAGCAAAGGTTATGTATACTTCCGAAGCTCTGAGTGAGAACCATACGGCAGTGATTACAGCAACGATTATCGAAGCTCCGGCTGATACGAAGCTGATTGGTACGACTGCTACAACAAGCATTAGCTTGATGCCAAACCCAGATCAGATTGATGATACATCAATCGGTGCTACACTTACATCCATTACAGCTCCTACAGCAGACCGTATTTATGCTTACTTTAATAAGGAAGTAAATGCAGAGGACTTTAAGGTTGGCGACAAGCCGAATACAAAGAAATTTGCAGCTACAATTAAGAGCGGTTTGGATAATGGTTATGGTGAAGGGGCTACTGTAACAGAACATAATATCGTAGGCATTCTTCCTGTAGAAAATGATAAGACTGCGTTACAGCTTCTTGTAAATAAGCCAATGGTTGACAACTCTATTGTTAAAGTAGAGTTTGAAAATAAAACACAGACAAACGGTATTTATATACCAAAGAATACAGCGTACTGCAAATTGACAGATGCTCGTCAGCCGGCGGTAGTCAGCATTAATCCAGTTGATCAGCGTACAATTGAGATTGAGTTCTCAGAAGCTGTATTACCAACGAATAAATGTGACAAAGCTGATGATAAGGTAAGTGCGGCTGAAATTCTTCGCCAGAAAGCTTTGGCAGCAGACAATCTTGAAAATTATCAGATTGATGGTGTACAGTTGAGCAACAAAGATTATTGGGGCGAGATTGAAGTAGTTGAAACCAATGAAGAAACAACAACTGGATCAAATGGTAGCAACAGTCTCAAAAAATTATCTGAAAAAGATCCATCAGAGGATAATGCAGATACAAAAGGTGAGATTAAAGTTGGTACTTACGGCAAACGTAATGTAGTGACAATTAAATTGAGCAGAGACAGATATCTTCAGGCAGGCAGAACACACAGAATATCTATTGCGAATGTTGGTGACTGGGCTGCTAAGACAGATAAGGAAAGAAATATTGTCAGCACAGAAGGTTTCGACTTTGATGTAGCAGCAGACAATTCTACTCCTACCTTTACAGCGACAGCAATGTCTCCAGAACAGTATTTATTAGAGTTCAGTTCAGATATTATGGTAGCAAATGAGGGAGATAGAATCAGGACAGATAATAGTGCAGTTTTACCAAGCGTTATTAAGTTAGAATCTAAGAATGCAAACGGAAGCTGGTCAGAGATTTCTAATGGTAGCACAGAAACTGGCAAAAACAATCTGAAGATCACGCGTGTAAAAGAAGATGGAACGCTTACAAATAAATACCTTGTTGAAGTTAAGCGTGACTGGACAGAAGTATACAATACTTCCAGCACAAGAGATAATTACTACAGACACGCATATCGTCTCACGATTGATGCAGAAAAGATTCTGAATCCGGTAAATGGAAACAAGAATGCGGCACTTAGTGTAGAACTGACAGATGATGTTATTCGGACACCGGACAGCACGAGTCCTGCAATTGATAAGATTGAAGATGCAGAAGGAAATATTGGTTCTTATAATGTATTTATGACAGAGCCTGTAAAATTGTCTCAAAAAGCAAATATTGAGGGACTTACACCATCTCAGTCTCAGCAGGGTGGAAATGCTTCTTCCAATATGGGTGTACCGACTCCAGAAGCGCAGTTCGTACATGTAGAAGATGGACGTACAGTAGAAGGTATTATTGAGAGTAATGAATTTGTTGATGCATATGATCAGATTATCAACGTAGCGCCTGAAACAGAGTTAGGTAATGGCGAATGGGATCTGATTGTAAGAAGTATCTCAGATGATATCGGTAATACAGCAGCAACACTTACAAAGAGAATTTCCGTTGACAATCCGGTAACAGAAACAAACTTTAGAGTTGTATGGGCAGCAGTAGGTTATGATGCAGGTGCATATGCAAGCGGAACTACCATACCTTATGGTGATGCTATTGAAGCAGCAAATAATAATGGAAATGAAGGTAACTGTATTTATGTGAAATTTAATAAGCCGGTTACTTTATTTGGAAGCTCTACAAATGCACAGTCAATCAGCAATTATACATTAAATGGTAGTCCGTTGCCAACAGGTACAGAAATTAGAGCACATATTAACGGTTATGATAATGAAACAGGATTAGGTACAGGAACAACAGATTCTATTACGATTGTATTACCAAAAGATAGATTCTCTGGTAGTGGTAATAGTGGTATCTATACTGTAAGTAATCTGAACACTATGTTGAATATTTCTAAAACAGTTACGTGCTCTACAACAAATGAGATGCTTGATAATGGCGGTATGATCCGTATTCCGTTCCAGTTTGGTTCAGCAATAAGCAGCGATTTTGACGATGACAGAGTTCAGAAACAGGGTAGCAGATATGTAGTTACAGGTATCAAGAGCTTAGATGATGCAACCGATGCTGTTTGGGGCAATGCTAAAGAAGAGTGGAATGATGCAGAAGGAATGAAGACAGAGCAGGATTATTATGAAAAGCTAAAAGCAGCTTTAGAAGATGAAAAATATCGTAAAGTAATCCTGACTCGTAACGTAGATCTGACTTCAGATGCAGCTAAAAATGTATTTGGTAGAGGTGATACGTTAACAATTAAGCGTGTTGTAGATTTGGATCTAAATGGTTATAGTATTACTGGTAATATTGTAGTATCTACAGATAGTTCAGCAGATACTATGTATATTTATAGCAGCAGGGGAACTAGCAGTACCATTACTGGAACATCAAAAGCTGTGTTAACAGTGAATGCAGGAAAAATTGGCGAATTCTTTATTCAAAATGTAACTGTAGAGAGAGACAAAAATTCAGATGAACCAGCTATTTTACTGAATGATGTTTGGGTAAATTCGTTTGTTGTTGGTGATGGCACAGTGGTTGATGGTAATATCGTGTCAGCAGATGCTAATGGCTTTGGCTTAGAATTTTCTAATGCTTCGACGCTTAAGGGTACAATAGTGATTAATGGATCTGGTGTTACAAATCTTAAAGGAGATTTTACTGGAAAGACAGTTACTATAAGACAGAAAGCTGATGTTCGTTTGTATAATGCTAAGATTGATGGTGATACTACTATAACAGTACTTTCAAGTGGTACGAAAATTGCTCTTGAAGATAAAGATGCAAAGTCTCGGGTTAGCATTGACAAGAGCAATGGCGAGCCTAAGATTGTTGCAGGAGCTAAAGATATAGAAGTATATCTTGGAGGTGTTGCTCCAAGTGGTGCAATTCAATTTACAGTAAATCCGGGATGCGGATTTGTTACTGTTGATGAGAATGGTAAGAAAGAGTCTGACAACAAGTTAGGTGATAGTGTTGTTAAAGATAGTGATGCTGCAAAGGTTCTTAAAGAGGTAGATATTTTACCAGAAGGATTGGTGAAACTAGAGGATTATACTACCGCTGGCAATGTAGTTATTACTACTGGAGCTATTAAAGCGGCAACGGGTGCAGCTTTGGAATTGGATGTTTTAGAAGAGGAAATCAAGGATCGGATTAAAGCTAAAGCTGGTGATAATTATGAAAGTTCGAAAGTAGAATTCTATTTGGCAAGTTCAAATCTTGTTAAGCTGTCAGGCAATGATATTACTGTAAAGGATAACATTGATAATGTGACAAAGAGTGATGAACTCAGAGTACAGTTGACTTACAATGGTCAGTCATACCAGAGAACAATTACAATCAAGAAAGGTTAATGATTTGCTATATTAATAAATCTTTAAGATTGTATTTGCTAGAAGAACCGACAGGGAGTATTCCTTGTCGGTTCTTTTGTGGTGCGCCCGGCGGGCGCACGTTCTAACATAAATGGTGAATAGTAGGTACCGTGCATGATATAAAAAATTACTGTATAATGGCTTTCAGAATCAATGTAAACGGTAAATAGTGAGTACCGTGCAAAATGTAGAATCCTTCGATATAATGGCTTTGAGAATAATTTTATTTTCAAGGCCATTTGCAGTTACATTAACTACTCCGAAAACGATTGCCAGTTTTCACAGTTTATATATATGACTATGAAAACTAACGCCAGTTTTCACAGTTCATGCGGGTGGCTTTGAAAACCCATATCAGTTTTGAAAGTGAGGCGTATATTGATGTCAGATTTAAAACATGAGGTAATCGCGGAACGATGGGCTGCCCTGATCAAAGAGCGCATGGACAGTGGGATGACTATTAAGGAATGGTGCCGGGAAAGGAATGTCAAGGAGCCGCAGTATTACTACTGGCTGAAAACCTTGCGGCGGGATGAGGCTGATGCGGCGGAACAGGATCCAGGGGCTGCGCCTTTCGTGGAGCTCCCGGCCATCTGCCAAGGGCAGGCGGCTGCGTCTGGCAGGCCCGCAGCCGTCATCCGCAAAGGCGGTGTTTCTATAGAAATAACAGAATCCGCCTCTCCTGGATTTATCGCAAAAATTTTGGAGGCTGCAGCCCATGCTTGGTGAAGTAAGTTTATACAGCCGCATTTACCTGGCATACGGCTATACAGGCCTCCGGTTTGGAATTGACGGCCTGGCGCGGGTGGTGCAGGACCATTTCGAACTTGACCCGTTCCAGAAAGGGGCGCTTTTCCTATTTTGTGGCAGGCGTACTGGCCGGGTCAAGGGACTGCTGTGGGAAGGGGATGGGTTTCTGCTTGTCTATAAACGGCTGGAAGCGGGACGTTTCAGGTGGCCCCGGACAGCGTCCGAGGCGCGGGAGGTCACGCCGGAGCAGTTTACATGGCTGATGCAGGGGCTTGCCGTGGAGCAGAAAAGCAGGATAAAAGAAGTTTCACCGAAAAGGACATGCTGGCTGTTTTGTACAGAATGTAGAAATTTTCAGCCTTTATCTACAGCCCATGCCATTATCCGGCTGACAAAAAAATATTGCGCACAAAGGCACGCCGGCGGTTTTTGCGCATAGTTTTCCTGTTTTCCCTCAAAAACTGGCCTATATAATCCCATTCCTTTATAAACCGGCATTTCCGGCGGTACACGCCATTGTCATTTTGACGGGGATGCCGGTAAAAAAATGCAGCAAGGGCCGCTTGTTTCTGCTATAATCATGGTATGGAAAAGAAGATTTATACAGCAGATGAATTGAATCATGTTGAAAAAGACGAGCTGGCCAGGATCATACTCTCACTGCAGGAAAACACTGCCCGGATGATGGAGAACCAGGATCTGGTCATGGAACAGATCGCCATCCTGCGCCAGCAGCGCTTCGGGCGGCGCTCTGAAAAAATGGACGTGATTGACGGCCAGATGAGCCTGTTTTTCAATGAGCCGGAAGCTGCAGCGGGTGAACCAGGCACGCAGGCGGAAGAACCGGAATTTGAGGAAGTTGTGATACGCAGGAAAAAGAAGAAAAAAGGAAAGCGTGAAGATGACTTAAAAGATATGCCGGTTACAGTCATTCAGCATGAAATGTCAGAAGACGAACTGAATGCGGCGTTCCCGGATGGAAGATACAAGCGGCTTCCTGATGAAGTGTATAAAAGGCTGGAATTTCATCCGGCCTCTTTTGAAGTAAAAGAACACCATGTGGCTGTTTATGCCGGGATGGATAATGAGACAATCGTGAAAGCGGGCCGCCCAAAGGATCTTCTGCGCGGCAGCATTGTCACGCCTTCATTGGAAGCGGCAATCATCAATGGAAAATATGTAAACTCCCTCCCGCTCTACCGCATGGAGCAGGAGTTTAAGCGCAATGATGTAAACCTGTGCCGACAGAATATGGCAAACTGGACGATCCAGTGCGCAGACCGTTATCTTGCCGTCATGTACGATCATCTGCATAAGCTTCTGTACGGGTACCATGTGCTGCAGGCCGATGAGACTCCTGTGGAAGCCACAAAGGACGGGAGGGCTGCGGGCGCAAAGAGCTATATGTGGATATACCGCACCGGAAAACCCTATCCGCAAGCCATCGTCCTGTATGAATACCAAAAAGACAGGAAAGCGGACCACCCGCAGGAGTTCCTGAAAGGGTTCCAGGGCGTATGCGTCACAGACGGGTATCAGGCGTACCATTCCCTGGAAGAAAAAACAGAAGGACTGGCCATTGCTGGGTGCTGGGCACATGCGAGGCGCAAATACGCAGAGGCCCTGAAAGCCATAAAAGACAAGGAGAAGCGTAAGGGCACGCTGGCTTATGACGCCTTAAAGCAGATCGGGGCAATTTATAAAATTGATAATGAGCTTGCGGGGCTGGAACCCGCTGAACGGCAGCATAGGAGGCAGCTGGAGGCCAAACCTCTGGTTGATGCTTATTTTGCATGGGTAAAAAAGCATCAGGATGAAGTCCTGCCAAAATCCCAAACAGGGAAAGCCTTTGCTTACTCCCTGAACCAGGAACAGTATCTGCGTGTGTTTTTGGAAGACGGTGAAGTCCCCCTGGACAACAACGCCACAGAATCCACACTGCGCGGCTTTTGCATCGGCAAGCACAACTGGCGGTTGATCGACACCATCCGCGGGGCAAAATCCAGCGCCATAATCTACAGCATCACGGAAACCGCAAAAGCAAATGGATGAAAAGTCTATGATTATGTGGAGCATTTCCTGACTGAGATACCGAAACACGAAGAAGACACAGACTTATCGTTCCTGGATGACCTGCTCCCATGGTCACCGAATCTCCCGAAGCGTTGCCGGAAGTCAAATAAATATGAAGTGAAATAAGAACTGGAGCAAGCCTGCTACTATAGTACAGGATTGCTCCAGTTTTGTATAGGTACTCACGTTTTACCGTTTACGTATAATGCCTTTCAGAATCAATTATGATTTTTTCAAAGTTATTTCTCGTTTCAATGGCTACTATGAAAACGGCATATTCGTTTTCATAGTTTCTATACGTGGCTTTGAAAACTCTTACCAGTTTTGAAGTTCAGCGTTCATCATCAGGTGCGAGTGTTCATCGGGCAAGGTTCCATTCCAGCATGAGGTGCAGGAAAGCTGACAATGATTCAATAGGAAAGCTGGCGCATGACTTTAGATGGCTGAGTTCGGTTGATATGTTTTATCCAGAACTGTCGAAACAGGTGAAATATTTCAAGGAGACGGAAGGAAGCCGGGAGATTATGTGTCAGGTGTTTGAAGAGTTAGCGGAAAAGAGAGCCAACGAAAGAGCAGAGGAAGTAAGATTGATTGGGGGGGGGCTGAATGACAGCCATGTAAGAAGAGTTCGATAATAGTATCTACAAGTCTGGGAAACCTTATAAACAGGGTGTTCCCAAAAATATAATTTAAGTGTCCAATTTTTGTACCGTGTGGAACTAGTACTACAGCGAACAAATTTGAGTTACTTTGGTAAACTTTTACAAGAAGGGACGCCAGGAGAGAGGATGGGTACACTCTGGCGGCGTCAGTTCCAGAATGTTAAGAATTGCTAGGTATCCTGCTGCTACGTTGTGGCTGTGGACGGTCGCGGCACCCCCTAGTTGTTTTGCAGAATACTAAGCAATTCTAAACATTCTTCCAAAGCCTCCGCCAGAGTGTACCCATCCTCTCTCCCGGCTGTTCTTCGCAAGTGCTGCCAAACGAGCCCGATATGGTTTGTTCGCTGTACTAGAGCGTGTTTGAAAAATCATTCCCGTGATCTGTACTCCCCACTTTGCGGTGAATTTTATCTACTTTGCGTTTTCCAAGGAACTATTTTGTACAGGTTCTCCATGTAAAACAACCTAGAATCTGTTATATCATATGTTTGATTTTGTTCATGGTAGACAAACTAAACCATATTGAGCTTGTTTCGTAGCATTTACGAAAAGCAGCTGGGAGAGAGGATGTGCCTCCCCTGGCTGCGGCTTTGGAAGAATGCTTAGAAGCCCTTAGTATTCTGCAAAACAACCAGGGGCGCAGCCAAGCGGCACCTTTAGCTGCCAGCAGGCAGCGAACTAGGTGCCGCGACCGTCCACAGCCACAGCATACCAGCAGGATACTTAGGGATTCTTAGCATTCTGGAACGGACGCAGCCAGGGGAGACACATCCTCTCTTCCGGCGTCCCTTCCTGTAAAAATTTACCAAACCAATTCAAATCTGTTCGCTGTAGTACTAGAGCGTGTTTGAAAAATCATTTCTGCCATCTGCATTCCCCATTTTGCGTGATATTTTCGCTAAATTCTGGTTACATAGCCCGCTATGCGCCCTTCATTTTGCGAAAATCTCCCACAAATTGTGAAATACATCTGACAGAAAGCATCTTTCAAACACGCTCTAGCGGAAAGTAGTTGAAAATTTCCTGACACTGTGTTATATTTAGACATGAAAAGGGCGTTATTGAAGAAAAATGAATAATTTACTTGAAACTTGCTTTTATATGTGGTATAATAGATTATCCAAAATGCATCGCGAAAGCGATTTTACTTCTTTAAAACGAGGATAAACCAGGAGAGACAGCCGTCACAATTGCAACAGTGGCGGCTGTTTTTCTTTATGCTTATCAAGCATCAGGCAAAATTGTGCCAGTTAAACTGCTAATTGAAGCACAGCCGCCGCCAGGGTGTGCCAATCCCCTCTCCCGGCGTCCCTTCCTGTAAAAATTTCAAGTAATCCATTTCAATTGTCGTGTTCACCTCATTGGGGATATTATATTTTCATCTTCCATAATTTCTTTAAAGGCGAAATCAATTTTAGGCTTCATTAAAAAATCAGGCATAATTCCTCCAATCAAATGTTGTATTTTGGGCAGTTCTTTGGACAGCCCAATCTTTTAAAGGTTCTACGGTTTGGGGCCCCATTGGTTCTTATCTTTATGGGGTGCCTTATGGTTTCTTACGTAAAGATTTCACTTTTTCAGCGGAAAGGCTGGTTGCGCCTATAATGGCTGCATCATCCATACCAAGCGCAATTAGCCTTAAGGCAATAGAAGCTGCTTCCCGTTCCCTGCCTTCTTTGATACCTTCTTTGATACCTTCCTCCCTGCCTTCTTTGATACCTTCTTTGATACCTTCCTCCCTGCCTTCTTTGATACCTTCTTTGATACCTTCTTTGATACCTTCTTTGATACCTTCTTTGATACCCTCTTTGATACCTTCTTTGATGCCTTCTTCCCTGCCGCGTTGTTCCGCTTCCAAAATGGACTGGTTATGGTCGAGGATGGCTTTTTGGCGGGCTTCATATTCCAACCGTTTATGCTTATCCTGGCTGATTATTTGTAGCTGGTCATAAGCGCTTTGGATGTAAGGGTCTTTTTCAGCGATCATGGCAAATTCCTCCTGTTTTTCCGCATTGATAAACTTCGCCCATAATTCCAGGCTGCCAGAGCCATCCCGCAAGCCTTTCGGAAGCTTTGGGAGCTCGATGACATGGAATTCCATTTTGTCGGTGTAGATGAAATGGCGGGTATCCTCTAAGATGTGGAAGCGGGAATAAAAATCCGGTTCATTTTCAAACAGCACAAAGTCCAGGATACTGATGCTGACGCATTTTTTAAGTACGTCATAGTTTTGTCCTTTTTCAATCTGCCCGGTATACATCTTGGAAATATAAAACAAGGCGCGGTCGCCCCAGATCTTAAGCTCCGACAACTGGATCTCGGTGTCAATGTGCGTGTCGTCATTCATCAAGATCCTGACGTCAAGGATGCCGAGCTTGTCGTTTTCGTGGGCTTTGCGCAGGCTGGAGTTTAAAATGCGTGTTTCTTTGATGTCGTTAGGGTCTAGCTGGAGGACAGCAGCAAGGAAACCGGTGCGTGCTTTTTCATCTTCCATAATTTCTTTAAAGGCGAAATCAATTTTAGGCTTCATTAAAAAATCAGACATAAATCCTCCGATCATAGGTTGTATTTTGGGTGTTTCTTTGGAGATACCGTGCCTACTTTATAGGGTACCTTATAGCTTCTTACGTAAAGCTTTCACTTTTTCAGGGGAAAGGCTTGTCGCGCCTATAATGGCTGCATCATCCATACCAAGTGCAATCAGCCTTAAGGCAATAGAAGCTGCTTCCAGCTCCCTGCCTTCCTCGATGCCTTCTTTGATGCCTTTTTTGATGCCTTCCTCGATGCCTTCTTTGATGCCTTTTTTGATGCCTTCCTCGATGCCTTCTTTGATGCCTTCTTTGATGCCTTCTTCCCTGCCGCGTTGTTCCGCTTCCAGTATGGACTGGTTATGGTCGAGGATGGCTTTTTGGCGGGCTTCATATTCCAACCGTTTATGCTTGTCCTGGCTGATTACCTGTAGCTGGTTATAGGCGCTTTGGATGTAAGGGTCTTTTTCAGCGATCATGGCAAATTCCTCCTGTTTTTCCGCATTGATAAATTTCGCCCATAATTCCAGACTGCCAGAGCCATCCCGCAAGCCTTTCGGAAGCTTTGGGAGCTCGATGACGTGGAATTCCATTTTGTCGGTGTAGATAAAATGGCGGGTATCTTCCAGGATGTGGAAGCGGGAATAAAATTCCGGTTCATTTTCAAACAGCACAAAGTCCAGGATACTGATGCTGACGCATTTTTTAAGTACGTCATAGTTTTGTCCTTTTTCAATCTGCCCGGTATACATCTTGGAAATATAAAACAAGGCGCGGTCGCCCCAGATTTTAAGCTCCGACAACTGGATTTCGGTGTCAATGTGCGTGTCGTCATTCATCAAGATCCTGACGTCAAGGATGCCGAGCTTGTCGTTTTCGTGGGCTTTGCGCAGGCTGGAGTTTAAAATGCGTGTTTCTTTGATGTCGTTAGGGTCTAGCTGGAGGACAGCAGCAAGGAAACCGGTGCGTGCTTTTTCATCTTCCATAATTTCTTTAAAGGCGAAATCAATTTTAGGCTTCATTAAAAAATCAGACATAAATCCTCCGATCATAGGTTATATTTTGGGCATTTCTTTGGATATACCGTGTCTACCTTTATGGTGTACTTTATGGCTTCTTACGTAAAGCTTTCACTTTTTCAGGGGAAAGGCTTGTCGCGCCTATAATTGTTGCATCATCCATACCAAGCGCAATCAGCCTTAAGGCAATAGAAACTGCTTCCAGCTTGATGCCTTCTTTGATGCCTTCCTCCCTGCCGCGTTGTTCCGCTTCCAGTATGGACTGGTTATGGTCGAGGATGGCTTTTTGGCGGGCTTCATATTCCAACCGTTTTTGCTTGTCCTGGCTGATTACCTGTAGCTGGTTATAGGCGCTTTGGATGTAAGGGTCTTTTTCAGCGATCATGGCAAATTCCTCCTGTTTTTCCGCATTGATAAATTTCGCCCACAATTCCAGGCTGCCAGAGCCATCCCGCAAGCCTTTCGGAAGCTTTGGGAGCTCGATGACGTGGAATTCCATTTTGTCGGTGTAGATAAAATGACGGGTATCTTCCAGGATGTGGAAGCGGGAATAAAATTCCGGTTCATTTTCAAACAGCACAAAGTCCAGGATACTGATGCTGACGCATTTTTTAAGTACGTCATAGTTTTGTCCTTTTTCAATCTGTCCAGTATACATTTTAGAAATATAAAACAATGCGCGGTCGCCCCAGATTTTAAGCTCCGACAACTGGATCTCGGTGTCAATGTGCGTGTCGTCATTCATCAAGATCCTGACGTCAAGGATGCCGAGCTTGTCGTTTTCGTGGGCTTTGCGCAGGCTGGAGTTTAAAATGCGTGTTTCTTTGATGTCGTTTGGGTCTAGCTGGAGGACAGCGGCAAGGAAACCGGTGCGTGCTTTTTCATCTTCCATAATTTCTTTAAAGGCGAAATCAATTTTAGGCTTCATTAAAAAATCAGACATAAATCCTCCGATCATAGGTTATATTTTGGACATTTCTTTGGTGATACCATGTCTACCTTTATAGGGTACGTTATATATCAGCAGATGCACGGTTTAATTGCCAGGATAAAACATGGTCACATATTTGGAAGCGGTATCATAAGTTAAATCAAAATCGTTGACGATCTCTTCCAGGATCTTTGACTGTGGCTGTCCTTTTTTGCCGTGGCTGATGATAAAAGATTTTAATAATTGTTCGATCCCCCGTTCGATCCCTTGTTCAATTCCCTGTTCAATCCCTTCTTCTTTTTTTATTTCTAAAAGGTCATAATAGGTTAGTGTGTCATGAATCATATCAACAACATCTCCTTTCTCATTTAAAAAATTAGACAGCAGGCAGCCAGGGCTTTTGTATTTCTCGACAACCGCACCAATTTTATTGACTTTTTCCTGCCCGTGCAGCCCCCCTTTACGCCCGCGTCAATCTCCTGGGTGAGCTGGATGAACTCGCGCAAGATGCCGCTTGTATTTTTAATATCGATGACTTTTACCGTAAGCTCCAAAGAGCCTGCGGGAAGCAGAAAGGCGTCGCTTAGGCACATGGAAGCAGGGCAGGCGCCTGTCCCGGGATATACGACATAAAACGCAGGCGCGGGTATTTTTACAAGCTTGCCTTTAAACAAGGATTTATGCCTGCCGCCGGAAAAAAAGCGCTTGTATTCTTCGGCGATATACAACAGCAGCCGGGTGGGCATATTGTAGCTGATGGTGGACTGGTGCTCCGTCAGGACAACCAGGATATTTTTAAACAGCATACATGCGTCATTGTAACAATCAACCGTAAAGATATTTTCCAGGTTTAGGATCTCAATGTCGTCTTCTGTAACAGGCTTCCTGTCTGGAAACAAGGATTCGTATAACAGCACCGCATACCGCTTATCCTTAAACAGGGAAGTAAAGAGGGTGTCTTTGTATTTTCTGTTATAAGTATCTTCCGTAGGGGAAGTAAAAAGTCTTTTTGCAGTGGGGGTGCCCGTTCCAGAGCCATGAGGCGCATTTGTGTTTCGGTTATGAGGCTGCATAATTCGGGTGCTCCTGTTCTTTATTATACGCCGGTTTCCTTTCATTAAAGTGCCTACAGCGTAGAGGATTCTATAAAAAATTATAATGGGATATGGTTCTTACGTAAAGATTTCACTTTTTCAGGGGTAAGGCTGGTTGCGCCTATAATGGTTGCATCATCCATACCAAGCGCAATTAGCCTTAAGGCAATAGAAGCTGCTTCCCGTTCCCTGCCTTCTTTGATACCTTCTTTGATACCTTCCTCCCTGCCTTCTTTGATACCTTCCTCCCTGCCTTCTTTGATACCTTCTTTGATACCTTCTTTGATACCTTCTTTGATACCCTCTTTGATACCTTCTTTGATGCCTTCTTCCCTGCCGCGTTGTTCCGCTTCCAAAATGGACTGGTTATGGTCGAGGATGGCTTTTTGGCGGGCTTCATATTCCAACCGTTTATGCTTATCCTGGCTGATTATTTGTAGCTGGTCATAAGCGCTTTGGATGTAAGGGTCTTTTTCAGCGATCATGGCAAATTCCTCCTGTTTTTCCGCATTGATAAACTTCGCCCATAATTCCAGGCTGCCAGAGCCATCCCGCAAGCCTTTCGGAAGCTTTGGGAGCTTGATGACATGGAATTCCATTTTGTCGGTGTAGATGAAATGGCGGGTATCCTCTAAGATGTGGAAGCGGGAATAAAAATCCGGTTCATTTTCAAACAGCACAAAGTCCAGGATACTGATGCTGACGCATTTTTTAAGTACGTCATAGTTTTGTCCTTTTTCAATCTGCCCGGTATACATCTTGGAAATATAAAACAATGCGCGGTCGCCCCAGATCTTAAGCTCTGACAACTGGATCTCGGTGTCAATGTGCGTGTCGTCATTCATCAAGATCCTGACGTCAAGGATGCCGAGCTTGTCGTTTTCGTGGGCTTTGCGCAGGCTGGAGTTTAAAATGCGTGTTTCTTTGATGTCGTTTGGGTCTAGCTGGAGGACAGCAGCAAGGAAACCGGTGCGTGCTTTTTCATCTTCCATAATTTCTTTAAAGGCGAAATCAATTTTAGGCTTCATTAAAAAATCAGACATAAATCCTCCGATCATAGGTTGTATTTTGGGTGTTTTTTTGGAGATACCGTGCCTACTTTATAGGGTACCTTATAGCTTCTTACGTAAAGCTTTCACTTTTTCAGGGGAAAGGCTTGTCGCGCCTATAATGGCTGCATCATCCATACCAAGTGCAATCAGCCTTAAGGCAATAGAAGCTGCTTCCAGCTCCCTGCCTTCCTGGATGCCTTCTTTGATGCCTTTTTTGATGCCTTCCTGGATGCCTTCTTTGATGCCTTCTTTGATGCCTTCTTCCCTGCCGCGTTGTTCCGCTTCCAGTATGGACTGGTTATGGTCGAGGATGGCTTTTTGGCGGGCTTCATATTCCAACCGTTTATGCTTGTCCTGGCTGATTACCTGTAGCTGGTTATAGGCGCTTTGGATGTAAGGGTCTTTTTCAGCGATCATGGCAAATTCCTCCTGTTTTTCCGCATTGATAAATTTCGCCCATAATTCCAGACTGCCAGAGCCATCCCGCAAGCCTTTCGGAAGCTTTGGGAGCTCGATGACGTGGAATTCCATTTTGTCGGTGTAGATAAAATGGCGGGTATCTTCCAGGATGTGGAAGCGGGAATAAAATTCCGGTTCATTTTCAAACAGCACAAAGTCCAGGATACTGATGCTGACGCATTTTTTAAGTACGTCATAGTTTTGTCCTTTTTCAATCTGTCCAGTATACATTTTAGAAATATAAAACAATGCGCGGTCGCCCCAGATTTTAAGCTCCGACAACTGGATCTCGGTGTCAATGTGCGTGTCGTCATTCATCAAGATCCTGACGTCAAGGATGCCGAGCTTGTCGTTTTCGTGGGCTTTGCGCAGGCTGGAGTTTAAAATGCGTGTTTCTTTGATGTCGTTTGGGTCTAGCTGGAGGACAGCAGCAAGGAAACCGGTGCGTGCTTTTTCATCTTCCATAATTTCTTTAAAGGCGAAATCAATTTTAGGCTTCATTAAAAAATCAGACATAAATCCTCCGATCATAGGTTGTATTTTGGGCAGTTCTTTGGACAGCCCAATCTTTTAAAGGTTCTACGGTTTGGGGCCCCATTGGTTCTTATCTTTATGGGGTGCCTTATGGTTTCTTACGTAAAGATTTCACTTTTTCAGCGGAAAGGCTGGTTGCGCCTATAATGGCTGCATCATCCATACCAAGCGCAATTAGCCTTAAGGCAATAGAAGCTGCTTCCCGTTCCCTGCCTTCTTTGATACCTTCTTTGATACCTTCTTTGATACCTTCTTTGATGCCTTCTTCCCTGCCGCGTTGTTCCGCTTCCAAAATGGACTGGTTATGGTCGAGGATGGCTTTTTGGCGGGCTTCATATTCCAACCGTTTATGCTTATCCTGGCTGATTATTTGTAGCTGGTCATAAGCGCTTTGGATGTAAGGGTCTTTTTCAGCGATCATGGCAAATTCCTCCTGTTTTTCCGCATTGATAAACTTCGCCCATAATTCCAGGCTGCCAGAGCCATCCCGCAAGCCTTTCGGAAGCTTTGGGAGCTCGATGACGTGGAATTCCATTTTGTCGGTGTAGATAAAATGGCGGGTATCCTCTAAGATGTGGAAGCGGGAATAAAAATCCGGTTCATTTTCAAACAGCACAAAGTCCAGGATACTGATGCTGACGCATTTTTTAAGTACGTCATAGTGTTGTCCTTTTTCGATTTGTCCGGTATACATCTTGGAAATATAAAACAAGGCGCGGTCGCCCCAGATTTTAAGCTCCGCTAACTGGATCTCGGTGTCAATGTGCGTGTCGTCATTCATCAAGATCCTGACGTCAAGGATGCCGAGCTTGTCGTTTTCGTGGGCTTTGCGCAGGCTGGAGTTTAAAATGCGTGTTTCTTTGATGTCGTTTGGGTCTAGCTGGAGGACAGCAGCAAGGAAACCGGTGCGTGCTTTTTCATCTTCCATAATTTCTTTAAAGGCGAAATCAATTTTAGGCTTCATTAAAAAATCAGACATAAATCCTCCGATCAAATGTTATATTTTGGGCATTTCTTTGGATATACCGTGTCTACCTTTATAGGGTACGTTATATATATCAGCAGATGCATGGTTTAATTGCCAGGATAAAACATAGTCACATATTTGGAAGCGGTATCATAAGTTAAATCAAAATCGTTGACGATCTCTTCTAAGATCTTTGACTGTGGCTGTCCTTTTTTGCCGTGGCTTATGATAAAAGATTTTAATAATTGTTCAATCCCCCGTTCGATCCCTTGTTCAATTCCCTGTTCAATCCCTTCTTCTTTTTTTATTTCTAAAAGGTCATAATAGGTTAGTGTGTCATGAATCATATCAACAACATCTCCTTTCTCATTTAAAAAATTAGACAGCAGGCAGCCAGGGCTTTTGTATTTCTCGACAACAGCATCAATTTTATTGACTTTTTCCTGCCCGTGCAGTCCCTTTACGCCCGCGTCAATCTCCTGGGTGAGCTGGATGAACTCGCGCAAGATGCCGCTTGCATTTTTAATATCGATGACTTTTACCGTAAGCTCCAAAGAGCCTGCTGGAAGCAGAAAGGCGTCGCTTAGGCACATGGAAGCAGGGCAGGCGCCTGTCCCGGTATATACGACATAAAACGCAGGCGCGGGTATTTTTACAAGCTTGCCCTTAAACAAGGATTTATGCCTGCCGCCGGAAAAAAAGCGCTTGTATTCTTCGGCAATATACAACAGCAGCCGGGTGGGCATATTGTAGCTGATGGTGGACTGGTGCTCCGTCAGGACAACCAGGATATTTTTAAACAGCATACATGCGTCATTGTAACAATCAACCGTAAAGATATTTTCCAGGTTTAAGATCTCAATGTCGTCTTCTGTAACAGGCTCCCTGTCTGGAAACAAGGATTCGTATAACAGCATCGCATACCGCTTATCCTTAAACAGTGAAGTAAACAGGGTGTCTTTGTATTTTCTGTTATAAGTATCTTCCGTAGGGGAAGTAAAAAGTTTTTTTGCAGTGGGGATGCCCGTTCCAGAGCCATGAGGCGCATTTGTGTTTCGGTTATGAGGCTGCATAATTCGGGTGCTCCTTTTCTTTATTATACGCCAGTTTCCTTTCATTAAAGTGCCTACAGCGTAGAGGATTCTATAAAAAATTATAATGGGATATGGTTCTTACGTAAAGATTTCACTTTTTCAGGGGTAAGGCTGGTTACTCCTATAATGGCAGCATCATCCATACCAAGCGCAATCAGCCTTAAAGCAATAGAAACTGCTTCCAGCTCCCTGCCTTCCTGGATGCCTTCTTTGATACCTTCTTTGATGCCTTCCTCCCTGCCGCGTTGTTCCGCTTCCAGTATGGACTGGTTATGGTCGAGGATGGCTTTTTGGCGGGCTTCATATTCCATACGCTTATGCTTATCCTGGCTGATTATTTGTAGCTGGTCATAGGCGCTTTGGATGTAAGGGTCTTTTTCAGCGATCATGGCAAATTCCTCCTGTTTTTCCGCATTGATAAACTTCGCCCATAATTCCAGGCTGCCAGAGCCATCCCGCAAGCCTTTCGGAAGTTTTGGGAGCTCGATGACATGGAATTCCATTTTGTCGGTGTAGATGAAATGGCGGGTGTCCTCCAGGATGTGGAAGCGGGAATAAAAATCCGGCTCATTTTCAAACAGTACAAAGTCCAGGATACTGATGCTGACGCATTTTTTAAGCACGTCATAGTGCTGTCCTTTTTCGATCTGTCCTGTATACATCTTGGAAATAGAAAACAATGCGCGGTCGCCCCAGATTTTAAGCTCCGCTAATTGGATCTCGGTGTCAATGTGCGTGTCGTCATTCATCAAGATCCTGACGTCAAGGATGCCGAGCTTGTCGTTTTCGTGGGCTTTGGGCAGGCTGGAGTTTAAAATGCGCGTTTCTTTGATGTCGTTAGGGTCTAGCCGGAGGACAGCGGCAAGGAAACCGGTGCGGGCCTTTTCATCTTCCATAATTTCTTTAAAGGCGAAATCAATTTTAGGCTTCATTAAAAAATCAGGCATAATTCCTCCGATCAAATGTTGTATTTTGGGCATTTCTTTGGACGGCCCAATCTTTTAAAGGCTCTACGGTTTAGGGCTCCATTGGTTCTTTCAGGCAGGGAAAACGTATGTTATTTCCTATAATTAGGAAGGAACGCAAGCAATCCTTTCGCTTGCCGAGCCTGCCTTTATGGGGTGCCTTATGGTTTCTTACGTAAAGATTTCACTTTTTCAGTGGAAAGGCTGGTTGCGCCTATAATGGTTGCATCATCCATACCAAGCGCAATTAGCCTTAAGGCAATAGAAACAGCTTCCAGTTCCCTGCCTTCCTGGATACCTTCTTTGATGCCTTCTTCCCTGCCGCGTTGTTCCGCTTCCAAAATGGACTGGTTATGGTCGAGGATGGCTTTTTGGCGGGCTTCATATTCCATACGTTTATGCTTATGCTGGCTGATTATTTGTAGCTGGTCATAAGCGCTTTGGATATAAGGGGCTTTTTCAGCGATCATGGCAAATTCCTCCTGTTTTTCCGCATTGATAAATTTCGCCCATAATTCTAGTTTCGTCAGGACAAATTCACCTTTCATTTATTATACGTTGAAATGCTTGTAAGTACAAGACAGGAAAAAACTTTTGCGTAGTAACTTTCAGATTGTTTGCTGGGGTGTCAGACCGTCAGAGAAGAAATCATTGCGGTCAGTCAAATAATCACAAAGGAATTTTTCGGATCAGAAATGTTCAAGGTGATACAGAATAATAAAGTTTGGGCAGAATATGGAAAGAAGAAAACAACTCGCTGCAACACAACATTTTCGTATAAAATGTTATGCTTTTTCATTGTAGTTCTTTTATAAAAAACACGCATAAAATAAGGTGAAATCATTATTTACTGCTTTTGGATAAGAATCCATGCCAAAAAATTTTATATCACACGTTGCCTTTCCGACAAGCACTGTCCCTCGTTTGTTTCGAAATTATTTATGAATATTTTATAAATAAGACGGTGTTTTAATACTATAAAACAGGAAATATTAACAATTTTTTCATTGGTATTGCAAAACAACAGATTTTGTTATAGAATACTTAAAGATAACATTTTATACGAAAATGTTGTGTTGCAGCGAGTTGTTTTCTTCTTTCCATATTCTGCCCAAACTTTATTATTCTGTATCACCTTGAACATTTCTGATCCGAAAAATTCCTTTGTGATTATTTGACTGACCGCAATGATTTCTTCTCTGACGGTCTGACACCCCAGCAAACAATCTGAAAGTTACTACGCAAAAGTTTTTTCCTGTCTTGTACTTACAAGCATTTCAACGTATAATAAATGAAAGGTGAATTTGTCCTGACGAAACTAGAATTATGGGCGAAATTTATCAATGCGGAAAAACAGGAGGAATTTGCCATGATCGCTGAAAAAGCCCCTTATATCCAAAGCGCTNAAGAAGAAAACAACTCGCTGCAACACAACATTTTCGTATAAAATGTTATCTTTAAGTATTCTATAACAAAATCTGTTGTTTTGCAATACCAATGAAAAAATTGTTAATATTTCCTGTTTTATAGTATTAAAACACCGTCTTATTTATAAAATATTCATAAATAATTTCGAAACAAACGAGGGACAGTGCTTGTCGGAAAGGCAACGTGTGATATAAAATTTTTTGGCATGGATTCTTATCCAAAAGCAGTAAATAATGATTTCACCTTATTTTATGCGTGTTTTTTATAAAAGAACTACAATGAAAAAGCATAACATTTTATACGAAAATGTTATGCTTTTTCATTGTAGTTCTTTTTGCCTTTGACACCGTGCTTTAGATGTCGGGGATGGATTGGAGGAAAAGAATGAAAGAATTGGATTATGCAAGGATAGGGACAAGGATCCGCCAGGTAAGGAAGGCGAAAGGCTGGTCACAGGATCTGCTTGCAAAAAAATGCGGCATCAGCATGTCGTTTCTTGGACATATTGAGCGGGGAACTAGGATTATGAGTCTGGATACGTTTCACAATGTCTGTGTTGCGCTGGATGCGGATGCGGGAGAGCTGCTTTGGGGAGAGGTGCGTCCGTCTGAGGCGGTGCTTGACCTGTGGCGTCCGACTGGACAGAATACGGAAAAAGAGGCGGGAGCAGACAGTTACGCGATGTATGTAAAAATTATGAAATCGGTGGCGGAGATTATGAATGACGCTTAACGACAGGCAGCAGAGGAAAGTATTGATGCTTTCCTCGGTAGCTTCGATGATTGACCAGTTTAACATGTCCAATATCCGCCTGCTTTTGGAAATGGGGTATGAGGTGCATGTCGCCTGCAATTTTACAAAAGGGAATACGTGTGATCAAAGGCGCGTGAAGAAGCTGTGCGGGACGCTGCGTGAAATGCGGGTGAGGCTGCATCCTTGGGACTGCCCGAGGGCAATTTGTCCCGGGTGTTTGCGGGCTTACAGACAGTTGTTGGAGCTGCTGGAGCGGATACCGTTTGCCTGGATGCACTGCCATTCTCCGGTTGGCGGGGCGCTGGCAAGGCTGGCAGGGCATCGGATGGGTGTGCCGGTCGTGTATACGGCGCATGGATTTCATTTTTATAAGGGCGCGCCGTTAAAAAACTGGCTGATTTATTATCCTGTGGAAAAGCTGCTTTCCGGGTGGAGCGAGGTGCTTATTACTGTGAATAGGGAAGATCACAGGTTTGCAAGGCAGCATCTGTGTGCGAAGCGGGTTTTTAGAATACCGGGAGTAGGGATCGAAGCTGCACGGTTTCAGGCTGCGAATGCAGCAGATAAGCTGCGAATACGGGAAGCCGTTTGCAGGAAGTATCAGATCGCGCAGGATGCGGTATGTTTGTTGTCGGTTGGGGAGCTGAGTAGAAGGAAAAACCACCAGGTTGTGTTGCAGGCAGTTGCGATGCTTCAAAAAAGAGGCTGGAAGGCAGCTTATCTGATTTGCGGGCAGGGCGCGTGGAAGCAAAAGCTGGAGCGGCAGGCAAGGCGGCTGGGTATTTCAAAATATGTAACAATGACAGGATATCTGGAAGCAGTCGAAGAGCTTTATCAGGCTGCCGATATTTTCGTCTTTCCGTCTTTGCAGGAGGGGCTTCCGGTAGCGCTTATGGAAGCAATGGCGGCGGGACTGCCCTGCGCAGTCTCAGATATCCGCGGAAACAGAGAGCTGGCAAGGCGGTATGGCAAAGCAGCAGATGTGCGCTTTTCTCCTACAGATGCGGGAGGATTGGCGGACATATTGGAAACGATGATCGCCGATCCAAAGCTGCGCCGGATGTATGGCAAAGCCAATCAGCGGCGCATCCAAGGCTATGAGCTTGCCGCGGTGGAACGCAGGATGCGCCGCATTTATAATCAGATGCCAAGCAGCGCCGAAAAACAGGCAAACTGCCACGTTAAGGTGCTGTTGGCGGTATATAACGGTGCCGCTTATTTGCGTCAGCAGCTTGACAGTATTTTGCGGCAGCAGGGAGTAACCGTTTCTGTGCTGGTTCGTGATGACGGTTCGTGTGATGGTTCGATGGAGATTTTGCAGGAATACGCGCGCAGATATCAAAATATTGCGGTATACACCGGAGGGCAGAAAGGAGCGGCAGGCAGCTTTTTTGATCTGATGCAGCATACGGATTTGCAAAGCCGTTATTATGCCTTTGCCGACCAGGATGACGTCTGGCACCCGAAAAAGCTGTGGTGTGCCGTGGCGATGCTGGAAAAACAGCCTTTGGCGCAGCCGCTTTTATATAGTGCGGATGTGATCTGTACTTCTGCGGATTTAAAAAACCGCTGGAAGGAGACATACCGGATCAGGCGCCAAGCATCGTTTGGAAACGCGCTGCTTGAAAATATTTGCAGAGGCTGTACGCAGGTATTTAACCGGGAGCTGCTTTTGCTCGTGCGGGAACATCCGCCGGGCAGCGGCAGGATGCATGACTGGTGGATGTATCTGACAGCCGCCTGTTTCGGAACGGTTGTTTACGATAAAAAGGCGTACGTTTTGTACCGCCAGCATGAAAACAATGCAATCGGCGTCAAGCGCAGCCGCAGCCAAAGGTGGATGAGCAGAATACGGCACTGCAAGCAGAAAAGGCATCTGCTGACCGGGCAGGCAAGGGAGTTTCAGAAAATATACGCAGGGCTTGTCAAAGAGCAGAATGCGCAGAGACTGACGCTGCTGTGCAGGATAGGAAAAACGCCGGGCAGCAGACTTAGGATCTTGTGGGATCAAAGGCTGTACCGACAGCATTTGCTGGATGATCTTGTATGCAGGCTGCTGCTTGCGGCGGGATATTTGTAAACGAAAAGGGAAAGGAAGCGGCAAGATGCGCCAATGCGGAAAAAGCAGGAAAATCCTGCACTATATGTTCGGTGTTCCTCCGGTGCGTGCAGGCGGTATGGTGCGGTATGCTTCGGATTTGATGGTACAGCAGCGGCGGACAGGAGATCAGGTATATCTGCTGCTGCCGGGAGCATTGCCTTTGGATACAGGAAAGAAAACGAAGATTTACCGCCGGAAAGCAGATTATCTGGGGATACCTGCATATGTGATCTACAATCCGCTGCCAGTTGCGGTTTGCAATGGAATCCTGGACACGGCAGCGTATACGGCTCCCTGCAATGGAAATGCGTTTTCCCGCTTTTTGCAGAAGCTACAGCCGGACATTGTGCATATCCATACTTTTATGGGGCTGCATCGTGAATTTCTGGCACAGGCGCGCCGTTTCAACATACCGGTTATATTTACATCTCATGATTATTTTGGCATTTGCCCGACGGCAGTGCTCATGTCCGGCGGACATCTTTGCACAGATATGGAATGGCGTACTTGTGCGCAGTGCTGCAAGGAAGCGTTTCCAAAGTGGAGGCTTTGGATGGAGCAGGCGGCATGGTACGGGCGCCTTCGAAAAAAGGACAGGCTTGTTGGGCTGATAAAATCCGGGATATGCAAAAACAGCCGCAGGACAGGCAGTAACAGCGCCGCGCCAGCCCGGAAAGAAAAGCCGGATTATGCGTCCTTGAGGGATTATTATGTATCTATGTTTGACATGGTTTCCTGCTTTCACTTTAACAGTACGCAGGCGGCGGGCATTTATCATTCCCGGTTAGGGCATTTGCAGCAGAAGCGGGAGGTCATACTGCCAGTCAGCCACTGCGGGATTTCGGACTGCCGTAAAAAGCGAAGCTATGGCAGCACGCTTCGGATCGGATATATCGGAAGCTGGTCGCAGCACAAAGGATTTTTCGCGTTAATGCAGGCGTGCCGTTATTTAGTACAGAGTGGATGCGCGGATTTGGAGCTGCATCTGTATTCTGGCACGGCGCACAGGACAGAATGCTTTGTCAGGAACCATCCGGGTTTTGCGCCGACAGAGCTTGCGGCGGTAATGGACAGCATAGACCTGCTTGCGCTGCCGAGCAGGTGGCGGGAGACGTTCGGACTTGCGGCATTGGAGGCGGTCAGCTATGGCGTTCCGGTTTTGCTGCCGGAATATGCGGGTGCGGCGGATATTTTTAAAGGAAACGACGCTGCCGGGCTGCTTTATGACGGCACCGTGCAGGGGCTTAAGGAAACGCTTCGGCGGATTTATAAAAACAGGGAGCTTCTTGTGCAGGCGAACCGCGGCATTTTAAAGCTGGATTATGATTTTTCCTTTCAGCATCATGTAAGGAAAATGGCAGAGATTTATATGCACGAAACAGAACGCAGGAGCGTTATAAAAGAATAAACAAACACGGAGCGGCATATGGGACAATCGGAGCGAAAGGTAGATATTATTATACCCGTCTATAATGCCTTTGAGGATTTAAAGGCGTGCACGGAAAGTGTGAAAAAGTGGACAAATCTGGAAAAACACAGGCTGATTTTCATTGACGACAACAGTACGGACGAGCGGATCGGCGGATATTTGGAAAGCCTGAAACAGGAACATATACTGGTTTTGCGCAACCGGAGCAATCTGGGCTTTTCCAGAAATGTCAATATCGGCATGAAGCAGTCTGCTGCAAACGATGTGCTGCTGCTTAACTCTGATACGGTCGTAACAAACCACTGGCTGGAAAAGCTTGCCGCCTGCGCATACAGCAGCCGCACGACAGCGACCGTGACGCCGCTGTCCAATAATGCGACACTGTGCTCCGTTCCGGTTTTTTGCCGGGAAAATACGATTCCAGACGGATATTCGCTGGATGGCTATGCACAGCTTGTGGAAAGATGCAGCCGCAGGATATATCCTGAGATCCCTGTTGCAAACGGGTTCTGCATGTATATCAAAAGGGCGGTGATCCGCCGGATCGGGATGTTTGACGCCGAAGCGTTTGAAAAAGGCTACGGAGAGGAAAATGATTTTTGCTTTCGCGCAGCGGCAGTAGGCTGGAAGCATGTCATGTGCGACGATACGTATATTTTTCACAGCGGCACGCGTTCGTTTGACAGTCTCGAAAAAAGAAAAAACATGGAAAAGCATGAGAAAATACTTGAAGCAAGATATCCAGAGCAGATGCAGAAGGTACGCGTGCATTGCAGGGATCATCCCAATGCTGTGGTATGGGAAAACATCAGGCTGTGGACGATTTTAAGCGGGCGCAGGCAGCGGCAGGTGATTTTGTATTTATTGCAGGCGGATTTCAGAGAAGAAGCGGCTGACCATACAGGCGGCACACAGCTTCATGTCAAAGACCTGACAGAAGGGCTGCGCGGGCAGTACGATATTGTGACTGTGGCGAGAAACGGAGCCTGTTTGAATGTCACGCTGTATATGGAAGCAAAAGAGCTTGCTTTTGTATACGCAGCCGGGCAGAACCAGCAGCCGGAACAGCTATATTCGGAACCGATGGCGATGCTGTACCGCAGGATACTGGAAGCTTTTTGCCCATGCCTTGTCCATATCCACCATACAAAGGGTATGACGCTGGAGCTATTTTACGAAGCGGAAAAAAGAAACATACCCATTGCTGTGACTATACACGATTACCATTTCCTTTGCCCGAATGAAAAGCTGCTGGATCATACGATGCGTTCCTGCGACGCCTGTACGAATGAGGCGCATTGCAGGATATGCTTAAAAAAGCGGTATGGAATCGACGAAACCGTGCCGTATCTTTCGGTCTGGCGGGAAGCACATGAAAAAGCATTAAAGAAAGCGCAGCGGATCTTTGTACCGTCAGAAAGCGCCCGCGGCATTGTATTGTCACGTTATGGCGGCGTGAGGGACAAAATTAAGGTTATTGAGCATGGGACGGAGCAGGTCTATGCGCAGCGCGCGGTGATAAAAAAACAGGGACGTCCTTTCCGCGTTGCCTTTCTGGGCGGGATCAGCACGGCAAAAGGATACCGGCAGGCAGTTGCGATGATCCGAAAGAGCAGCAGAAATATTCACTGGTATCTGTTTGGAAGCTTTGAATGCCGGCAGGAGCTGCTGGAAAAGCGCAGGAATTTTACAAATGTGGGTATTTATAGGCGGGAGGAGCTGCCGCGGCTGCTGAAAACATATGACATTGATCTGGTATGTATTCTTTCGATCTGGCAGGAGACATTTTGCTATACCTTGTCGGAAGCGGCAGGCGCGGGCGTTCCGGTGCTGGTTACGAAAATCGGCGCATTGGGAGAGCGCGTCCGCAGGATGGGCTGCGGCTGGACAGTGCCTGTGCAGTCGTCTGCTGCGCAGATCCTTGCCCGCATTGAGCAAATCCGCGGCGATCCGTCGGATTATGAAAAAAAACAAAAAAATGCCAGGCGGGCGCGGCGTTTGTCGGTCGAGGAGATGTGCCGTATGTATGAAGCCGAATACCAGCCGTATCTGAGCACCAGCCAGTGCCAGAATGTACCGGATATACAAACTGGAGAGTGGCTTTTGGAAGGCTTGGACAGCACCGGGCAGGGTATCCGACTGTTGGAAGCGCAAAACAGGCTGTCGGAAATAGAAAACTCGTATACGTACCGTCTGGTGCGTAAAATAGCCAGGCTGAAGCTGCCGTTTAAAAGCAGCATCAAGACAGCCTTGCGCATGGTCTACAGGCGGATCAGAAAATAGTACCAGTACTCCATCCAGACAGAAGCAGAGTACCGGATCAGGAAAAGAGGATGGCATATGCATGTCGTAAAAGAACTATGGGAATACAGGGAGATGACGGCAAATCTCGTCAAACGGGATCTAAAGAGCAGATATAAAGGTTCTGTGCTCGGATTTTTCTGGATGTTTTTGAATCCGCTGTTGCAGCTTGCGGTATATACGGTTGTGTTTTCCACAATTATGAAAATGGGGATCGACAGGTTTTACCTGTTTATGTTCGTTGCCTTTGTGCCGTGGCTTTTTTTCAGCACCTGCCTAAGCAGCGGGACGACGGTTGTTTTTGCACAGCAGGATATCGTAAAAAAGATCTATTTTCCAAGGGAAGTTCTGCCTCTGGCATTTACGTTAAGCCAGTTTATCAACATGCTGCTGAGCTTTCTGGTGATATTTGCAGTCGTGGCAGTAAGCGGCGTGGTGATCAATCCGCTGGCGCTTTTATGGCTGGCGCCTGTAATGCTGGTTGAATTTGTGCTTGCGCTTGGAACAACGCTGCTTGTATCTGCGCTGAGTGTTTATTTTCGGGATATGGAGCATATGATGGGGATATTATCAATGGCATGGATGTATTTGACGCCTGTCATTTACCCAGTGGACATGGTGCCGGAACAATACCAGTATTTGCTGTATTTAAATCCCATGACGTCGATTACGGTCGCATACAGGGATATTTTATATTATGCTACAGCGCCGCAGGCTGAGACATTGCTGCACGCGGCTGTCTGCGCGGGAGTAGTGCTTGCCGGCGGACAGGCTGTATTTTGCCGGCTGAAACGGCATTTTGCGGAGGAATTATAATGACAGGCGACAAGTACGCAGTGGAAGTATCCAATATCACAAAAAAGTTCAGGCTGTATGACGATAAAGGCTATACGCTCAAGGAAAAGGCGCTGCATTGGGGCAGAAACCGCTATGAATACAGAGAAGTGCTGAAAGGAATCAGTTTTCAGATCAAAAAAGGCGAGGCTGTCGGCCTGATCGGGCAGAATGGCTGCGGGAAGAGCACGGTTTTAAAGCTGCTTACCAAAATAATGTATCCAGACAGCGGGACGATCTGTGTACGCGGCAGAGTTTCCAGCCTGTTAGAGCTTGGCGCAGGCTTTCACCCGGACATGAGCGGCAGGGAAAATATTTATATCAATGCGTCGATTCTTGGGCTGACCAAAAAAGAAATAGACAGGCGCATAGACAGCATCATTGCATTTTCTGAGCTGGAAGAGTTTATTGACAATCCGGTGCGGACGTATTCTTCTGGGATGTATATGCGGCTGGCGTTTTCCGTTGCGGTCAGCGTAGATGCCGACGTGCTTTTGATCGATGAGATTCTCGCGGTAGGGGATGTGAACTTTCAGGCAAAGTGCTTCTGCAAGTTGATGGAAATTAAAGGGGCGGGGACGACGATTGTGATTGTGTCACATTCGATGGATCAGGTGGAACGGATTTGTGACCGAAGCTTTTGGATACAAGATGGACAGGTGAAGCAGGTTGGAAGCCCGTTTGATGTCCATCGCAATTATCTGGATGCAATGAGTATGAAAAGAAAGCGGCGGTCTGCGGATCTGGCAGTGCCTGCCGACAGCGAGGCGAAACCTGACGATGCAGTCAGCTTTGTGTCGGCAAAGCTGCGAAATAAAGATCAAAGTATAGAGAGTGTTTTTCGGCTTGGGGAAATGCTGGTGCTGGAAATCGAGATGGATACCGTTCAAAATATCGAGGAACATTCAAGTGGACTGATCGAAATTAACCTTGTGCGTGCCGACGGGCTGTTCTGCTATGGCTGCGCGGCGCCGCTGCATCAGGCAAAGCCTGTGCGTGCCAAAGATTCGCAGCAGGCAGAAAAAATGAATATCCGGCTTGTATATCCGCATATGAACCTTTTGCCCGGCTGGTATCATTTTGACCTGCATATCGCGGACAAAGAGGGAGGCACCATCTATTTTGGAGGAAATATTGCAGAGTTTGAAATCGAGGCAGACAGCCCGCAGCGGGGACTTTTTTACCTCGAACACGAATGGACGAAAGGATAAATTGCCATGTACTGTTTGGAAAAAGCAGGGCAGAAGTACAGAAATGATCCGTGGAAAAGACCGTATCCAGACAGGATCGCGCAGCTTAAGGATGCGAAAAGATACGGAAGAAAAACGGCGGCGTTTTTATATCCGCAGTTTGACAGCAGCACGTTTCGCTATCGCGGATACAATATGGCAGAGACGCTGGAATACAGCTTATGGTGGAGCGGCGCGTATTTTGAATCTGGCGAGCTGGAAAAACTGTATCAGGAGCTTGGAGCTATCGATGTGCTGGTTGTGATACGGTGTGCATGGGACAGCAGGCTGGATGCATTTTTAAAAGCAGCAAAAGCAAAAAACATCCGGCTTTGCTATGATGTGGACGATTTGATTTATCATCCAAAATATATGCCAAGCGTGATTTGTGCGCTTGGGCTTTCACAGGAGCCAGAATGGAACTTTTGGTTCGGACTGACACAGCGCAACTATATGGCGGCGCAGCTATGCGATGCATGTATTACGACAAACGGATATCTGGCAAAGTTTTTGGAGGCAGATTTTGAAAAGCCATGTTATGTGATTCCTAATTTTCTGAACTGGATACAGGAGGAGGTATCACAGTCGTGGTATCAGCAAAAATGCCGGATGGAATCACAAAAGCCTTTTGAAATCGGCTATTTCAGCGGTTCGCCGACACATGTCAAAGATTTTATGGTGGTGATGCCGGAATTGGAGTCGTTTTTAAACAAACACGAAAATACGGTATTGAAAATTGTTGGATGTATGGAGCTGCCAGAAGCGTATGCGTATCTGGTGCACAGCCAAAAGATCTGTTTTGTGCCGTTTCAGACAATGGAGGGTCTGCAATACGAGCAGGCAAAGACGGATGTCAACATCGTACCATTGGTCAACAATGACTTTTCCAACTGCAAGTCGGAGCTGAAATATTTTGAAAGCGCAATCGTAGGTACAGTTACCTGTGCTACCCCAAACTATACATACGCGGGTGCGATTACACATGGAGAAAATGGCTATCTGTGCAGACAAGGAGAATGGCTGCCGGTATTTGAAAAACTGTATGAAACAGGCGTGCCGAAAGAACAGCAGAGTGTCATTCGAAAACGGGCGCTTGCACAGTTTTCTTACCGAAACCAGATAAAAACGGTACAGCAGGTATTAGAAGCGGTTATGGAACAGATTGCGGTGCAAAGTGTGTGACGGGTGGATCGTTTGTGGTATGTACAATTTAGAAAGGTCGGTAAAATGAGTCATCACGAAAATAATTATTATAACCAGACTTATTATCAGACGCACTGCGGTGAGGAATATGAGCGGGGCAACGGATGGGAAGAGGTATTTGCGTGCTATGCGCAGCGAATTATCCGTGAAATCTGCCCGCACAGCGTATTGGATGTAGGATGTGCAAAAGGGTTTCTGGTCGAAGCGCTGCGCGATCAGGGTATGGAGGCATTTGGAATCGATATTTCCGAATATGCCGTTGCGTCTGTGCGTAAGGATATTCGTCCCTTCTGCAAAGTGCAGTCTGTGCTGCATCCAATCGAAGGACACTATGATTTGCTGACTTGTATTGAAGTGCTAGAGCATCTGGATCAGGCAGAGATTGCGCTGGCAATACAGCATCTGTGTGCCGCGTCTGATGATATTTTGCTTTCTTCTACGCCGTTTGACTATGACGAGGAGTCGCACGTATCTGTCCATACGCCGGCATATTGGGCGGAGCAGTTTGCTTATCATGGATTTTATCATGACGTGCAGTACGATTGTTCTTATATCAGCATTCAGGCGATGCGTTTTAGGCGGGTGCAAAAGAGCAGTGCAGACCTGATACGCGATTATGAAAACGAGCTGTTTCAAAAGCACCAGGAGCTGGTCGCGGCGAGGCAGCGTTATAAGACAGCGCAGGAAAATGTACACATTTATCAAGAGGCTTATCAAAAGCATGTAGACCTGATTAACCAGGAATTAAATCCAAAGATTGCAGATTTGCAGCAAAGTCTGCAATCGCGCCTACAAAAAATGCAGAAAGAAAAAGATGAGGCAGCCCAAAAAGCGCTGGAGGACCTGAAACATCAAATGGAAAATCGCTGCCACCAAAAAATTGAAGAGGAGATCAAAAAAAGAAAAGTCCTGGAAGAGCAGTATTATCAAAAAGAAGAAATATGTGAACAGCTAAACAACTGCCGAATTGAACTGCAACAGGCGCAGACGACGATAGCTCTTTTACAAAAGCGTATGGAACACGGAAACCATACGAATGGCAAGCGCCTGCGAGCACTTAAAACAAGGTGCATGGACAGGCTGTTTGAACGAAAGCTGTTGCGAAAAGAGCTGTCCTACTGGGCGCCGGTATTTGATGCGAGGTATTATGCACAGTGCAACGAAGATATCAGGGAACTGGTCGGAGTGGAGGAACAGGCACTGCTTCGGCATTTTATCCGGTTTGGAATGCGCGAGGGACGCAGGGCGAACGCGGAGTTTGATATTGATGTGTATATGCGGTGCAATCCAGATGTTGCAGATCGGTGGAAATTTGATAAACGGGCTTGCTGTTTGCATTATTTGTCGGATGGACGGGTGGAGGGGAGACGTGCCAGGTGAAGAAAATTGAGGATTGGTGGAAACGTTCAGACAGAATATTTGTATGCATATTATGAGGTAACGAAAGAATGAAAAAATTGTTATTAATTATACCAGCCTATAATGAAGAAAAAAATATTGATAGAGTTATGAAGGAACTGCTTTTAGAATATCAGATATATGATGAGTTTGATTATCTTATTATCAATGATGGTTCTAAAGACGGAACGGAAAGAATATGTCAGCAAAGCAATTATCATTATATAAATATGCCTGTAAATGTTGGGTTAGCAGGTGTATTTCGTACAGGAATGAAATATGCAGATAGGTATGGTTATGAGATGGTATTACAATATGATGGAGATGGACAGCATAATCCCAAATACATTTCTGAGATGGTACAGGAGATGAAAATGAAAGATGTTGATACCGTTATTGGTTCCAGGTATAAAAGTGAGTTTCGTAAATACACATCATTTCGGGTAATAGGAAATTATTTTTTACAAAAAATAGTATATATAACGACCAGAAAGAAGATTACAGATCCAACTTCTGGAATGAGGCTTTATGGTAAGAGAATGATACACTTATTTGGAAATAATATAAATATGCCGCCAGAACCAGATACCTTAGCCTATTTGCTGCGGTGCGGTTACAAAATAGAAGAAATAGAAGTACAGATGAGAGAGCGTCAAGCTGGGACAAGTTATCTGGATTTTGGCAATTCTATCCGTTACATGATTCATATGTTTACATCTATGATATTTATACAAAGGTTTCGGAAAGGAGAGATTGAATGAGTTCAAGTTTAAAGCTTTTTATGGTTATTATTTCAGTCATTACATTTGCATACATCATAAGAAAGATTAGAAAAGCTCAGGTTCAGATCACAGATATGTGTTTTTGGGTATTTTTTTCAATAGCTTTAATTGTTTTGGCTGTTTTTCCAGAAGCTGCATGGGGGATGGCTAAGTTACTTGGAATTGCTACAGCAGTTAATTTTGTATTTTTAGCAGTTATTTTTTTGCTTATGATGGAATTGTTTTTTATATCTGTCAAGGTATCAAAACTTGAAAATAAAATTATAGATTTGTCAGGTGAAATAGCGATACAGGAAGAAAAGGAAATCAAATGACGGAAAGATAAGAAAGCAAAAGCTAGTCAAAAGGTTTCATGACCCTATCGGTGTCTTTTGCAGAAAGGTGGATTATTAAAATGAAGAAGGGAAAGGTAAAATGAAACAAAGGAGAAATAAGAACAAGTGGGAAAAAAATTCTGTGCAGTCGCTTTTAAAAACTTATCCAAGGAAACATCCAGCATTACCCAAAAGCTATCAAAAGATTTATGAGCAGCATTATAAAGAAAACAGGGACGGAGCTACCAAAATAAGCGCATATGCGAGAAGCTTTGAAGGGTGGCTACATAAAAAAATAGCGAAAAGTGCAAGGGGGGGGGGTAAAGACACTTGAAATTGGTGCTGGAAACTTAAATCAACTCAATTATGAACGGACGGATATCTATGATATTGTAGAGCCGTTTGCGATGCTTTTTAAAGATTCCCCTAACCTAAAATATGTACGAAATATTTATTCAGATATTTCTGAAATTCAAAATGAAACATATGATCGTATTACTTCGATTGCATGTTTGGAACATGTGGAAAATCTGCCGGAAATGGTACATTATACTACGAAATTATTAAATAAAAAAGGAAAGGTATATGTTGTTATTCCAAATGAAGGAAGATTTTTGTGGAAGCTCGCATATACAGTCACTACTGGATGGGAATTTGAAAAAAGATATGGATTAAAATATGAGACGATGATTCGGCATGAGCATATTAATACAGCGGATGAAATTGAACTGATATTAAAATATTATTATAAAAATGTGAAAGCTTGTTTTTTAGGAATTGGAAGAATGTTTTCAATCTTTAGATACTATGAATGCAGTAAACCTAAAAAAATATTTTTATGACAAATTCTAACCTGACAGAAAGGAGGGCAGGGAGATGGATATAATATTAAATATCATTTTGTATGCACTATTTTCTGCAACAGGTCTGATTTTTTTGAAATTAGGTACAAAACGGAATTTTGCAATAGAGTTCGACCGATATGCGTGTACTTTGCAAATTAATTATTTATTAATTATTGGCATGTTTTTTTATATTGCAAGTTTTTTACTTTCATTATTTATTATAAGAAAAGCAAATTTAAGTATTTTTTATTCTGTTTCGGCAGGGCTTGTATATACTTGCGTATGTTTTATGAGTTATTTTTTTCTGAAAGAAAAAATTACAACCATACAGTTTATAGGCATGGGACTTATACTTGCAGGAATTATTACAATGAATATGAGTAGATAAGGGTTTCCCAGTGTGAGGAGGATAATTATTTGGGAAAGATTAGTGGGTGTTATATCAAAATATTAATAGTAGAGATACTATTTACAATTTTATTGATTTTCATGTTTCAATATATTATGGGGCAAAGGGTCTATTATGATCTGAGTCCAGAACCAATGAAAAATGAAAATATAGAAGTTGTTAATGGAGAATCAGCATATGTACAAGAAGTGGTATGTAAAAAAGAGTTTCTGAAAGGGATTATGGTTTTCGCACATTCGGATGAAGTTGAGGATGCCGAGCTATTTGTTCAGGTATACGATGATGCAGGAACAAAATTGGCAGAAGCATCACAGTTAGTATCGAAAGAAGGATACACGACTGTTATATTTGATCGTGCGATAAGTGATTGTAATGAAAAGATTCTTAAAGTTATTTTGAGTACAAATGAAATACAGAAGATAACGATTCAAGGAAGTGAAAAGAATGTAAATTTACAAAATGCAGAGAAAAATGTTTGTATTCGGTTGATATATAATTTATTGGATACAGGAAAATATAAAGTATGTGTGTATTTAATTGGTGGGATTTTCTGGATTATATTGTCTTTGGTTCTTGTTTTAATTTTATCAAAAAATACTAAACATGAATACATTTTCGCATTTTTGTATTTTACGTTAGGAATTATGTATATGATTGTAATTCCCATGTCTGCGGCACCGGATGAAGGCGCGCATTTTATGAGAATATATGGTATATCAGAAGGAAATTATGTTGCAGAATATCGTGCGGATAAAGGTACAGCAGGAAGTGATTTGCCAGATAATATATTAAGCGGATTTAAATCAAATGAAATGAAATTGCCAGATGTGATAGAGGGAAAAGAATCACTATTAAGTGAGAATAAGGTGTTTGTCTCTTACGCGGCATCTGCTTTGTATTCTCCATTCACATATACAGCACAGATTATAGGTGTGAAAATTGGAAAAATGATAAGTAATAAAATTTTTATAATAGCCTATTGTGGAAGAATAGCTGCTTGGCTGGTTGTCGGAGGAATTTTATTTTTAAGCATTAAGCATATTCCAGTTGGCAAAAATATTTTAATGGCAATTTCATTGCTGCCTATGAACATGCATGAAAGTATCTCTTTAGCAGGTGATAGTTTTACGTTTTCTGTTGTAGCAGCTTTGATATCCTTTGTATTATATCTTCGCTATAGGAAGGAGGAGTATATACTTGGATGGAAAGAATATGTTATTTTGTATGCATTACTGTTCTATGTGGCATCCTGTAAAATCGTTTATGTACCGTTATGCCTGCTGGTATGTCTAATTCCTGCGAAAAGATTTGGTAATCGGAGAAATTATATAAAAAACATGATATTAGCAGCATTAGATGCTTTGTTAACATCTGGCATATGGATGTATATTAGCATGAATATATTGAATGGTTCATTAGGCGGAAAGTCGAAGGAGCAGATCACATACATTTTGATGAATCCTTTGTCCTATGTTTCAACAGTAGTAAATACTACAATAACATACGGAGAAGGATTTGTAAAAGGAATGTTAGGGGCTTCACTAGGATGGCTTAATGTAAGTGTTAATTTTGGAATCATTATAATGGTGGTTATTAACCTTGTATACATATGTGTTCAAGAAAATAACGGTTATTATGATGAAAATAGAGTATGGAATTGCGCAATTATGCTGGCTGCATCCATAGGTGTGATCAGTCTAATATATACCAGCTTGTATGTACAATGGACAGATATAGGAAAAAATATCATTGATGGGATTCAGGGAAGATATTTTATTCCGATATTACTGCCTGTAATTTTGTCAATGAAACATGGAAAAGTAGAGTATCATGCGGACAATATGAGCACTAACAGATTTGTTGTGTCTTATCTCATTCTGTTAATTACGAATATTTTTACAGTAGTTACATTATTGACTCACTTTATTATTTAAAGTTCTTAATAAATGAGAAAGGTGCTCAAAATGAGAACAGATAGCTGTAATAGAAATAATGTTATTATCTATTTTATTTATACGGTATTATTTACATTATTTCTTTTTAAAATGTTTTTCTATGCCAATGAAATCAAAGATTATCCTGATCAGACAGCGCAATTATCATATGTGGTATATATGCAGGAACATCCTTCTAAATTGGTTCCAGAGTTTGAGCAGATAAAAATGGTTGCGCAAAAAGACAAGCCGGATGGAGCTGATATTGAACATACAGAACTAAAAAAAGAAACGCAGACCTGCTATTTAGGGCATCCGCCGCTTTACTATAAGCTGCTGCAAATTTGTAATGTGATAAATATAGAGCAAGGAAAAATTTATGCACATATTTCTAAAATCTATGATATCAATATCTGTTTGACGGCATTTACAATGATTATGATATTAAATTTTGGTTTTCAAAGATTATTGAAAACACAGGTGCATTGGAGCATTCACTTTATGTATGCGGCAATATGTACCTGCCTGCCTTTGTACGGATATGTCGGCAGCGGAATCAACAATGATAATTTATGTAATTTAGGAATGGCGGTTTTTCTTGTTGGTATAAGCTGCTATCTTGAACAGGGACGCTGTTATAAAGCTTACTGGCTTGCCGGAATTGGCATCTTGCTTTGCTTTTTGTCAAAACTGACATCCGGGCTGATTGTACTTGTGGTATGTATCGTACTTGGACTGCTGGAATTTTGGAAAAATAAAAATCTGCAAATAGTATGCAACAAATTTTTTGTATCGACACTTCCGTTATATTTGGCAACAGGCAGCTATTTTATCGCATTGTACGTAAGATATGGAACGGTTCAGCCAAAATACAGCAGGATAGCTTCAGCAGAAGAATTTAAGAATAGTTCTTTTTACGTAGAAGAAGCACTGCGGACGAAGTTAAGCTTTTGGGAGGATAGCGTTCATTTTTTTAAAGGGTTAATAAATACCTGGGTAAGTACATATTCAGAAGATTATATGGTGACGAGGTCGGGATGGCTGGCTGTGCCATTTCTGCTTGTTTTACTATTGTTTTTTGCCCAGGGTGTAGTTGGATTTTATTCGATTGTTAAAAAACAAAATCTGACAATTACAGTAATGCCGTTTTTATTTGTGGTTGCCTGTAGTATTACGATAGCGGTACAGTTTGCATCACATCGAAGTTCCTATTTGGCAAGTGGATATTTGGGCGGCTATCAGGCAAGGTATTATATGCCTTGTCTGCCTGCGGTAGCATTTGGGGCTTGCAGCTTTGTGCAGCGCTTTTATCGGGAACAGAGAAAAAACTGGATGATTTTCTTTGGATTATGGATGATATATGCGGACTTTTTTTATTTTGTGGTCAGCTATTATCGTCTGTCTGTATAGCACAGGCGAGGGATATAAATAAGATGAAAAAAAGTATGATAGAAAAAAGCAGTATCTTTCTGTCTTTGCTGTTGGTTTTTGTTTTGGGAACGCTGTTTACAGTTGAGCATAGCGGAGGGATGAAAAAAATAAATGCTGCGGTTGTACGTTTTTGTAAGGAATGTGCTGGATATACGCAGAGAATACATACAGTTGATACAAAAGAAGAGGATTTGCAGGTGCTTCCGCTCTTGGGAACAGGGATTTTGGAACAGACGATTTTTTTCGGTGAGGAAATACAGGAGCAGAAGCAACTAATGTTTGGTATCAAAATGGCGACTTATGCCAGGAAAAATAATGGAATACTTTATGTCGAACTGGAGCAGGGGGAACAAAGGCAGTGTTACCAGATGGAACTGGAGCAGGTTCAGGATCATGAAGAGATGCGGCTGCTGTTTTATACAGAACAGTTTCAGGCAGGTGAGGTGCTGGTTAGGATTTATGCACCGGAAAGTACAGGGGAAAACTGTGTGGCAGTGTATGCGGTTGGAAATACAAAGGTATACTGTCCGCTTGTGGTAAACGGAGAGGAGACATCTAAAAATGCGGTTATTAACAGCTATATACCGTCTAAATATGCGCATAGTGATTTTGTACTGAGGAGGAAAGAGTGAGATTAATGGAACAAAACCAGGAAATTGTCAGTCAGAGAAAAAGCAGAGCAGATTGTTATCCAATCGTATTGTTTTTTATAGTTGTTGCTGGCAGGACTTTTTTTACAGCAAGGATTTTTATGGCGACCGCAGTTACCGGGGCAGATGAAATCGGAACGATTGCGTCTGCCGCATATTTTGCTGGGTATCAATGGACGGATGTGATATCAGATACTTTATACTATGGATTTGGTTATTCGATGCTGGTAGCACCTGTTTTTAGGCTGTTTGAGAATCCTGCGGTGATTCACCAGGCGCTGCTGTTTGTAAATAACCTGCTGATTGGGTTATGTGGTGTATTTGCATATAAAATACTTACCAGCTATTTCGGGATTAGGAACCGGAAATCGGCGGTATTGATAGCGGCAGTGATGGTTTTGTTTTTTCCTCTCAGCTTTAATGGCAATTTATTTATGAATGAAACGATGCTGTCTTTGCTTGTACTGCTTGTGCTTTTTTTGATGCTGCGGCTGAACAGAATGGAACAGGGATGGAGAAAAAACGGATCTACGATTTTGCTTGGTGTAGTATTGTGCTACAGCCTTTTGGTGCACACGAGGTCTTTGGTATTGATTGCTGTTACGGTTTTGGTGATCATCTGTATGTATTTTGTTACCGGGCGATGCATGGTGAATGCTTTTATATTTATCCCTCTTCTTACTGCTGGTGCAGCTTTTTCTCAAGCATGTGTAAAAGCAGTACAGAAGGGGCTGTGGCTGGTGGAAACAGGAAAGAGCAGTGATCTTGCAAATTCAACGGGATATCTTACGTCAAGTATACTGGATAATTTACAAAAACTGTTTTCTTATGAGGGAATGAAGCTGTATTTGATGGAAATTTTAGGGCAGATTTATACAATGACAGTTCTTACCTATGGGGTCAATATAATTGCGGTTGTTGGAACGGCGCTGTTTTTACATTCGTATAGCCCCAAAAGGATCATGGCTGGGGTAAGCATAAAGGGAAATGATAAACGCTTGCAAAAAGATAGATACATATATTTAACAGCAAGAAATACAAGTATTATGACAGCCGTGCTTTTTAGCGTGATGGGAGTAGTCATAACGATGGCGGCGTCATCGCTGGCAGCATTAGATGTGGTAGAACGGCAGATGGGAGCAGGGACAGCGAGCAAGTGGTTTTTATACAGCAGATACTGGTCGATTTATATGCTGCCGGTCATTCTTTTGGGAGGATATTTTTTATATTGCTGCCGCGGGTTTGCAGCAAGGCTGTTTTTTGACTGCTTTTTTCTTATGCTTGGAATTGCTTTTTTGTTTAGCGGATATATAGGGTATCGTTTTTGTGGACAAGAGAACAAAGCAACAGGGGTCTTTTATCCGTTTTTGTCTATTGGATTTTGGAATTACAATGATACGATTTCGTCTGTTTCCTTTTTTAAAATTACGCTGCTTGTGACAGCGGTATTTTTTATATTTTTTCTTCTGGTTTATCAGAACAAGCTGAATCTGGCATTTGCCGGGTTATGTGCGCTTTTGGCTGTGAATTATGTGTATGGTACCTGTCAGGTTACGCTGCGAATATCCAAAACGCTTTCTGAACAGTTTGCAGAAGTAGGAAAGCTGGTGAGGGACAGCGGATACAATTCAGAGTTTATTTATACAAACGGCACATATTCTCCTTTTAAGCTGTGGCTGCAAGATCTGTTTCCGCATCAGAGGGTAGTTTACGATATTGCTGAAAGTGAGGGAAAAGAGGCAATAGCAGTTACTGACCAGGTAAGCGAAGAATTTTTTGATGGCGAGTGGAGCGTTGTACATGAGGATCATGAAGGCGAATTGTTGTATGAGGATTTGTATGTATTTGCAAGGGGAATGGAGTTGACAGACCGTCTTGCAGAGCTTGGATACATGGTTCGTGATCCAGATTTGCAGGAGCTGACCGGATATTATATCATGCCGTTTGCAGATGAGGCAGATGAACAGGAAGCTCTTGGAGGAATATTAAATGGAAGTGTGGAGCAGTATTTTATAGTTACTGACCCGATGGCAGACTCTGATTTTCGAATCGAACTGTTTATGGCTACTTATATGAGACAAAATCAGGGAATATTAAGGCTTGAGATTGTGCAGGATGCAAAAGTACTGTCTTTTGATATTGACAAGTCTGTTATTAAGGATAATGCTTGGTTTGGTGTAGATGTCTGTGGGCATGGGTTGCGGGCAGGTGAAGCAGTTGTCAGGATCACAGATCCTGACAATGACAGTGAGCAGTGTGTCACGGTATATACCGTTGATACAGATCAGTTAGGGGATTTGTATTTTCAGGGAATGAAAAGCAGCCGGAAACTGAATATGCGAGTGAAAAAATTAATAGCAGATACCAAAGAAGAGGAACTATCAGGAGGAGCACAATGAAGCTGATTATCCAAATACCATGCTACAACGAGGCACAAACACTGGAAGTAGCACTAAACGACCTGCCAAGGCAGATCCAGGGTATCGATACAATCGAATACCTGATTATCAACGACGGAAGCCAGGATGATACGGTAAAAGTCGCAAAACATTGGGGCGTGCATTATGTTGTGAACTTTACCAGGAATAAAGGGCTGGCAAAGGGATTCCTGGCTGGCATTGACGCGTGCTTAAAAAACGGGGCGGACATTATTGTCAATACGGACGCGGACAACCAGTATTGCGGCGCGGATATTGAAAAGCTGGTACGCCCGATTTTAAACGGGGCATCAGACATTGTAATCGGCGAACGGCCGATTGACCAGACGGAGCATTTTTCGCCGCTGAAAAAGAAATTGCAGCATTTTGGTAGCTGGGTAGTAAGGGTGGCTTCCAATACAGACATCCCGGATGCGCCGAGCGGGTTTCGTGCCTACAGCAGGGAAGCGGCGATGCGGCTGAATGTGACCAATGAATATACTTACACGCTGGAGACGATCGTGCAGGCGGGAAGGGAGCGGATCGCGATGGACTCGGTGCCCATCCAGACGAACGCACAGCTTCGCCCGTCCAGGCTGTTTGGCAGCATGTTCGGGTATGTGAAAAAATCAATGGTGACGATTATCCGTGCGTTTATGATGTATAAACCGTTACAGTTTTTTACGATCTTAGGCTCCGTCCCGTTTTTCGCAGGCGTAGGTGTGGGTATCCGGTTTCTTGTGTATATGTGCCTGGGGCAGGCAGGCGGGCATGTACAGTCGCTCGTTTTGGCAAGCACACTGCTTATCATGGGGTTTATGATTTATGTCATTGGGTTGCAGGCAGACCTGATCGCAGCGAACCGCAAGATTTTGGAGGATGTACAATACCAGGTGCGCAAGCTTGCCTATAACGGCAAGCCTGTCAGCACATTTTTTGAAAGTGGCGATTACGAAAGGGATGGTTTGGATGAGAAAACGGGAACGGCAGCCGGAAGGGAATTATTATGACAAATACCACACGAAAAACCGGATAGAAAAATGGCTGGTGCGCCATTTTTTCCGCAGGTGTGGGCAAGTACTGGGACAGATTCAAATCGAAAACGGCACGATTTTGGAGGCTGGCTGCGGGGAAGGGTATTTTACAAAGTTTTTATACGGGAAATATAAAGGGCACGCAAAATTAGAAGCGTTTGATATCAGCCGTGCCTGTGTGGGACAGGCAAAGGCGGCGTGCCCGGGGGTTTGCTTCCGTGTCGGGAGTATTTATGAAATACCAAAAGGGCACAAATATGGCCTGGTTGTAGCGAGCGAGGTGCTGGAGCATATGGAAGACCCAGCGCGTGCGCTCGGCCAGCTTTTGGGCGTTTGCGGCAGGTACCTTTTGGTGACAGTGCCAAATGAGCCGCTTTGGAGGATTTTAAACATGGCGAGGGGAAAATACTGGCGCAGGCTTGGCAACACGCCAGGGCATGTGCAGCATTGGAATAAAAGGACGCTACGGAAACTCATTTTAGAAAAAGGGGGGGGGGTAAAACAGAGGTTGTTAAAGCTGCATCGGCTTGTCCCTGGTTAATCCTGCTTGTTCGGGTTCGTCAATAAACAGATAAAAACAGGGAAAGGACAAGCAGAGCACAAATGAATTTTATTACGATGGAACAGTTAAATCGCTGCATTTACCAAAATATAAAGAAAATACCAAAAGACATCGACTTGATTGTAGGCATTCCAAGAAGCGGGTCTTTGGTCGCCAACCTGCTGGCATTGTACTTAAACCTTCCATATACGGCTATCGACAGCTATGTGGAAAAAGGCACGCTGCGCACTGGGAATACAAGGAAATGCGAGGGCTGGGTCCAGCGCGTGGAACAGGCTGGAAAAGTGCTTGTAGTGGACGACAGCATCAGCAGCGGGAGGGCAGTAAAGGAAGCAAAGCGGCTGATCAGAAAGAGCGGCATGCCGGCGGAGCATTTGTACCTTGCAGTCTACGCGCTGGAAAATAATATCCATATGGTAGATATTTATTTTGAAATCTGCCATATGCCGCGGGTTTTTGAGTGGAACTATATGCATTCATGGGTGCTACAGTATTGCTGTGTGGATATTGACGGGGTATTATGCGAAGACCCGTCATTCTTTGAAAATGACGACGGCAAACGTTACCGGAAGTTTTTGCTACATGCACAGCCCAAGCTGGTCCCGACAAAAAAGATTGGCTATATAGTGACTGCGCGCCTGGAAAAATACCGCAGGGAAACTGAGGCGTGGCTAAAGCAGCAGGGCATTGAATATGGCCATTTGGTAATGATGGATGCTGCATCGGGCAGGGAACGCCGCTGGCAGGGAAGCCACGGGGCATATAAAGGAGAAGTGTTCAGGCAGACGGGTTGCTCCATGTTTATCGAAAGCAGCTATGAGCAGGCGGTACAGATCTGCCAGACAGCGGGAAAGCAGGTTTTTTGTACAGATAAAAACGTGCTCATTACGCCGCAGGGAGTAGGGAAGCATTTAAAAATACTGGCAAACGACTGGCGGTTTACAAGCAAGCGGGTTGTAAAAAAGCTGCTGAAAAAAATATAGGAAGCAGGTGGTTCAAATGAAGTTTACAGTCATGCCGAGATATCAAATGCGAAAACATGCGCTGCTTAAGCTGCTGAAAAGCGGGCGGGGCGGCTTGCAGGAAAGGGGGGGGGTAAATCCTGAGAGGATTTTAGAAATCGGTTATGGGGCAGGAGAAATCTTTTGCTTGTACAAAAAGTTAGGGCTGCGGGCGGAAGGGTTTGACTTTTCGGAAACGGCATACCAGTATGCGTCAAGCCATTACCAGGCGGCAGGCATGGTACTGCACCAAAAGCCGCCAAAACCATGCCAGCAGTTTGATTATGTGGCGGCATGTGAAGTGCTTGAGCATTGCAGGGATGACGTCCGTATGCTCAGGCATTGGAAGGCATATTTAAAAGACAGTGGAAAAATGATTGTTTCTGTGCCGGCACATAAAAAGAGATGGGGAGAAAACGACACGTATTCGGGGCACTACCGCAGATATGAAAGGCATGAGCTGGTGCGTAAATTTGCAAAAGCCGGGCTGCGGGTGGAAAAGATTTATACGTATGATTTTCCCGCCTGCTTTCTGTTAGATTTTCTGCGGGATGCAAGCGGAAAAAGAAAACTGCGCAAACAGCGGCTAAGCAGGGAGGATTTTACGAAAAAAAGCGGCGTGGAGCGGGAGTCTCATCCGCTTTGGCTGGCGCTGTCGCACCGAACCAGAATAATGCAGGATTGGAAAACACAATGAAACAAGAAAAAATAAAATGGACCGGAAATCTTTTGACAATAGCTGCGCTATGGTTTTTAACCGATTTTTTCAGAAAGCTGGAGATCGATTGGCAAGCGTTGCTAAGCATCAAAATGCTGTCAGGCATTTTTGTCGGAGGAGCGGTTTCTT
>CAJTCR010000002.1:0-86858 GCA_910574915.1 Eubacteriaceae bacterium | reverse complement strand
TATACAGGAAGCGGTTCTGCTTGCGATGGTCGTGCATCGGATCAGCACAGTCCTTGGAGATCTCTTTGGCTATTTATGGGCAAAATGCGGATTGCTTTTGTAGGGGATGTGTAGTATACTGAATGAAAGAAAGCGTATGAAAACGATGCTGTGGCAAATAAAAAGAAAAATTAAAAATCTTTAGAACCGAGAAAGCGATAAAGAATACCTATGCGAAAACTACCAGACATCCATAAATTAAAAGAATCCGAATACACATATGGCCAGAAATTCAAACAGTTGTTTCAAAATAAAAAATTTCTTGCACCGATTTTCAAGAATGTAGTGGCAGAATATAAAGACCTGCCTTTGGAAGAGATTGAGAACCTGATCCTGTCTGTAATTCGAAAAGCATTCAAAAGGAGGCGGATGAGATTATGACAGTTGTTGGTATGTTTGAGGCGCGGGCTGAAAAACGTGGAGAGGAACGCGGTGAAAAGCGTGGAGAAAAAAGGGAGAAGACCGTTTGAAAAAATTGTTCCGGTATTTAAAACAGGCAGGGCGCGAGGAAGAAATGGATCAGATTATTATATTTGACAATACGCAGTTGTTAGAAAAGCTGTATGAGGAATATCACTTGTAAAAAGAATAGATGCAACAAAAATGGGCTGTGGTTTTATACCATAGCTTTTATTTTTGGCTTGATTTTTATCGTTGACGAGGGGGATGGAAAATCACAAGGTTTTGCGGATTATAGCTGGAAATTTTGCGGATTTGTGGTATGATTATGGAAGGCGTTTTGGTTGGGGCTTTGAAAGCTCTAGTACTACAGCGAATAAGTTTGAGTTGCCTTGGTAAATTTTTACAACGTTGTCGCTGTGTCCGGTCGCGCCACCTTGTCCGCTTGGATGCGCCCCTGGTTGTTTTGCAGAATACCAAGCAATTCTAAACATTTTTCCAAAGCCGCCGCCAGAGAGTACCCATCCTCTCTCCCGGCTGTTCTTCGCAAGTGCTGCCAAACGAGCCCGATATGGTTTGTTCGCTGTACTAGTACAGCAAAAATAGAAAATGAGGGCAGCTATGACAATGATATGGAATAAACAAAAAGATAATTTTTATAACCAGATCTTTCGCCTGATGCTTCCGATTATTATTCAAAATCTGCTGAGTGCCGCGGTCAGTTCTGCGGATGTTGTAATGCTGAATTATGTGGGGCAGTCGTCGATATCGGCTGTATCGCTGGCTTCGCAGTATGCAAGTGTATTGTTTATGGTTTTTTATGGGCTTGGCACAGGGGCGACGATGCTGTGCGCGCAGTATTATGGAAAAGGGGATATGCACGCGATCCAGGTGATTGAGGGGATTGCACTGCGGTTTTCTGTGGGAATTTCCATGTTGTTTGCGGGGGCGGCATTTTTTCTGCCGAAACAGATGATGCGTATTTTTACGAACGACCAGGAGCTGATCGCGGTTGGGACGTCGTATCTGCGCTGTATGAGTGTTTGTTATCTGTGCTGGGGGATTACGGAAGTCTATCTTGCGGTACTGCGCAGCGTGGGCAGGGTGGTAGTCAGTACGGTGATGAATGTGCTGGCGTTTTCATTAAATGTTTCGCTGAATGCGGTATTTATTTTTGGGTTGTTTGGAGCGCCTAAGCTGGGAGCGACGGGAGTGGCGGCAGCGACTTCTTTATCCCGTATGATTGAACTGGCGGCATGTTTTGGGGTATCGTTTTACAGCAGGGATATTAAGCTGGATTTTCGGTATATGTTTGTGCGGCACAGGGTGCTGTTTTCTGATTTTGTGCGTCTTTCGCTCCCGGCGCTTGGCAACGATATAAGCTGGAGCCTGGCGTTTTCAATGTATTCGGTGATTATCGGGCATCTTGGGACGGATGCGGTGGCAGCAAACTCGTTCGTGATCGTTGTGCGCAATTTTGGGACGATTTTATGCTTTGGCATGGCGAGTGCAGGCGGGATTCTGCTCGGAAAGATCATTGGGGAAAATCATCTGGATGAAGCGCGTGACGGTGCGAAAAAGCTGATGAAGCTGACGGTGCTTACCGGTGCGGTCGGCGGGCTGATTATTTTAGCTGCGGTTCCGGTTGTTTTAAGCTATGCGCAGCTTACGGCGCAGGCAATGCATTACCTGAAATATATGCTGCTTATTAATGTGTATTATGTCATGGGGGCGGCGGTAAATACGACGCTGATTGCGGGAGTGTTTCGCGCCGGAGGAGACAGCCGTTTTGGATTTGTCTGTGATACGATTGATATGTGGGTGTATGCGGTGCCGCTTGGATTTTTTGCAGCGTTTGTTTTAAAGCTTCCGGTGATGTGGGTCTATTTTTTGATCTGTACAGATGAATTTGTCAAATGGCCGTGGGTCATCCGGCATTATCGAAGTGGAAAGTGGCTGAATAATATTACAAGAGACGATTTGTTTTTGGAAAAGAAAGTGTAATTGCTAAAAGGAGGGATCAGAGTATGGATATGCAGACAATGTATTATGAGGTAGTAAGTATTGACGGCGATTACGCCAATCTGAAACGGACAGACATCCAGAGCGAGGATCAAAAACTCGTTGCGCGGGCGCTGCTGCCGGAGGATATTTTAGAAGGAATCAGGCTGAAATATGAGATGATGCAATATGAAATAGAAGTCTGAGTATGCATTTTTAAAATATGAAAAATCTGATTTTGCGAAAAAAAGTATTTCAAAAGTTTACGCTGGTAAAAAATGGTTAAGATAAAAATATCAGATTACTATTTTTGTCCAGGAGGAACGAATTATGAAAGCTTTTTTTCAAAAATACGGGAAGGTGTTGGAGACGGTTTTTTTACTGGTTATTTTAGCGGGCGGGTGTCTGTGGAAGTACCAGGAATGGAAGCTGCAACAGACGCAGCAGGAAATTGCGCAGAAAGTATTGCGGTTCCATGTGCGTGCGAACAGCGACAGCAGGGAAGACCAGGCGTTAAAGCTGCGGGTGCGGGATGCAGTGGGGGCTATGATGCAGCAGGTATTAGAAGGTGTGGAGGATGTAGCGGAGTGCAGCCGGATTGTGGAAGCAAATTTGGCGGCAGTTGTAGATACGGCGCAGCAGACGGTCTATGAGGAAGGGTATACATATACCGTATCAGCGCAGATGGAGAGCACAGAGTTCCCGCAGAAAGCGTATGGGAACTATATTTTTCCGGCAGGGGAATATCAGGCGCTGAATGTGGTGATCGGAAGTGGAAAAGGGCGTAATTGGTGGTGCGTGATGTATCCGAATCTGTGTTTTCATGACGCGGTGTATGAGGTCGTGGACGAGGAAGCGGAAAAGACGTTGCAGCGGGTGCTGTCTGAGGATGAGTATGACGCGGTTTTAAAAAGTGGGGAATACCGGATACGGTTTAAATATCTGGATTTTTTAAATCGGTTTTTCAGTTAAGAGAATTGCAGGAGGAAGAAGATCAATGAGCAAAAGAGTAGCGATTACCGGAGTTACCGGTTCGATTGGAATGGCATTGCTTGAGAAATATTTAAAAGAGGGTTACGAGGTAGTGGCGGTCTGTCGGAAGGGTTCTGACAGAAATAAACAGATTCTGCCGCATCCGAAGGTGCGGATCGTAGAAGCGGATCTGTGCGAGCTTGCCGATTTGCAGCTTCCTGATGACAAGCCGTGCGAGACCTTTTATCACTTTGCGTGGGGCGGCACGTTTGGTGCGGACAGAGAGGATTATGACTTGCAGGTGCGAAATATTACAGGGACACTGGATGCGGTCAGGCTGGCGGCGCGCCTTGGCTGCCGCACGTTTGTCGGGGCTGGATCGCAGGCGGAGTATGGGCGTACGCAGCAGACGCTGCGGCCGGATACGCCTGTATCACCGGAGAGCGGATATGGGATTGCAAAGCTCTGTGCCGGGCAGATGAGCCGCAAGGAATGTGAAAAGCTGGGCATCAGCCATGTATGGGTGCGTGTGCTCAGCGTGTATGGCGCTTATGACGGGGCTGGGACGATGGTCAGTACGACGCTGCAAAAAATGCTGCGCGGCGGGGAGGCGGCATTTACGCCAGGGGAACAGCTTTGGGACTTTTTGTACAGTAAGGATGCGGCGGATGCGATGTATCGGATCGGGCAGCATCCGGTGCATGGCAGGACGTATTGTCTTGGAAGCGGACAGGCGCTGCCGCTGCGGGAATATATTTTAAAAATGAAGGAACTGACAGGCTGCAGCGCGCCGGTGAAGTTCGGAGCGATTCCTTACAGCCCGAATCAGGTGATGCATTTGTGTGCGGATATCAGCAGCTTGACCAAGGATACGGGATTTGTGCCGCAGACGGATTTTGAGACGGGGATATTAGAGACGATTGCGTGGATGCGGGAGACGATGACGGTTAAAGATCAATGACAAAACAACTGATTTTATTAGTATCTCCAGGAACAGCCGCTCCAGATAACCGCAAATCCGCACGAACAGGCATCAAACGCACCGTTGCAGAGCAGTTCCCGGGCTGGGAGCTCAGGGAAGCATTTACAAGCATCATTAACGAGGCATTGGAAAAAGCCGCGGCAGAGGGTGTTCGAAGGCTGATTGTTCAGCCGCTGCATCTGATGCATGGGAGGGAATATGCGAAAGTCGTGTGTGCGCTGCGGGAGCGGGGACGGTATTTTGCGCAGGTTGTGCTTGGGGAACCGCTGCTTTGCGGCGACGCTGATTTTGCGGCAGTGCTTTTGGCGGTAATACGGCGTACGGCGGAGTTTGACGACGGCAGGACGGCGGTCTGCCTTGTCGGGCACGGGAGCGGCGGGAGTTTGGAAGCGAATGCGGATGATATTTATATAAAGATGCAAAAGAAGCTGATACAGGCTGGTTATAAGAACTATTATGTCGGCGTACTGAAAGGGAAGCCGTCTTTAGAGGATATCAGAAATGCCCTGAAAGGAGATTTTCTGGGGAAGTACCGCAGGGTTGTTTTGCTGCCGTTTATGATAGAGGCGGGCAGTCATGCGAAACGGGATGTGGCAGGCGCCTGGAAGCGGGAGCTGGAACGGGACGGGTATGAGGTCGTTTGCATTTTAGAAGGGCTGGGGCAGATCCGGCAGGTGCAAAAGCTGTATGCGCAGCATATCAGGGATTGTGAAAAAATGATTTGTACAGGCTGTGCGGACACGTTCCGAAAAGAGGTGGAAAATGGCTAAAATACTTATTGTGGAAGACAGTCAGGATTATCTGGAGCTTTTGTGCAATTTTCTGGAAAGTGCGGGCTATCAGGTGGCAGCCGCAAGGGACGGTGCGCGTGCGGTCGAAATGGCAGGCGCGGGCGCGTTTGACCTGGTGCTGCTGGATCTGATGCTGCCGAAAATGGATGGCTATGAGGTTTGTAAAAGGATTCGCGAAAACGGAGATGTGCCGGTGATCATGCTGACCGCGCTTGGCAGTGAGAAACACCAGATGCGGGGCTATGAGATGCAGATTGATGAGTTTGTAACAAAACCGGTGTCGATGCCGCTGCTGATCCAGAAGGTGGAGGCAGTTCTGCGCAGGACGATGAAACAGGAGCAGTGCCTTTGCTTTGCAAAGCTCGTGCTGGATGTAAAGGGGCACAAGGTTACGGCGGCGGGAGATGCGGTAGAGCTTACGCTGCGGGAATTTGAGATTTTGCAGGAGCTGATGGAGCATGACGGAGAGGTCGTTGAAAGAAAATCGCTGGTGACAAAGCTTTGGGGATATGATGGCTGCGACGAGACGCGTATTGTGGATACGCATATGAAAAATCTTCGGAAAAAGCTTGCAGGCTGTGATTATATCGACACGGTACGAGGAGTAGGGTATCGGCTGAAACTGCCGGACGGATCAAAAGAATGAGAAAAAAACTGACGCAAAAAACATGTTTGATGCTGACCGCGCTTTCTTTGGCGGTCTGTCTGCTTGCGTATGGCTGCATCTGGTTTTTTCTGCCAAACGCGGGACAGGGGCGGGCGCGCAGGGAACTAGAGCGAAGGACGCAGCAGTTGGTTTCCAGGCTGCGCCTGACGCAGAAAGCACAGAGTGAAGAACTGTTCACAGCATTTATCCGGGAGACGGGCGCGCAGTTAAGCCTGCAAAATAACAAGGGGCAGGCGGTTTCGCTGTTTACGTTTGAAAAAAAGGAGGATGGCGTAGCGCAGGAAGATGGCAGGCAGATCCGCCAGCCGTTTCAATTTGCGGATACAAACGAAGAATATCTGCTGTGCGTGCACGACCTGCCTGCACGTGCACAGCAAATGCGGCGGGCGGTGAAAAACAGCCTGCCGTTTGTGGCGGGAACAGCGGTGCTGCTGTCGTTTGGGAGCGCGTGGATTTTTTCCTGCTATACGACGCGTCCGATTTTGCGTATCAACCATATAGCGGGGAAAATGGCGGAGCTGGATTTTAGCTGGTACTGCCCGGATGTACGCGACGATGAGATCGGAATGCTGTCAAAAAGCATTAACGAGCTGTCGGACAAGCTGCATGAAGCGCTGCAAAGGCTGCACCAGCACAATACAAGGCTGGAGGATGAGATCCAGATGGAAAAAGAGCGCGAACGCAGAAGGATGCTGTTTTTTTCTGGTATTTCCCATGAATTAAAGACGCCGGTTGCGATTGTGATCGGGCAGTTGGAAGGAATGCAGGCTGGCATTGGCGTTTATAAAGACAGGGACAAGTATCTGGCAAGAAGTGCGAAGATCTTGCAGTCGCTGCATATATTTATCAAAGAAATCCTGCTTGTGTCCCAGATCGATTTTGCGGGAGGGGACAGGGGAGAGCCGGTTTTTATCTCCCGGCTGGTGCGGGAGATTGTGGCAGAATATGAAGGCTATGCGGAATTTCTGTCCGTGGATCTCTGTGGGGAAGTGGCGGACGGGCTGTACGTATATGGGGATGAAATGCTGTTTCAAAAGGCAGTCGGCAATATTATCGGAAACGCGGTCGGGCATTCGCCCCCGCAGGCGGCTGTCAAGGTGGAGCTTGCGGCATGTAAAAAGGGAGTCCGGTTGGCGGTTACAAATGCACCGGCACATATTGATAAGGAGCATCTGCCGCATCTTTTTGAAGCTTTTTACCGTGCGGATGATCACGCAGAGCATGGCAGCGGCATGGGGCTGTATATTACCAGGCTGATTCTGGAAACGTATCATGTATCGCATACGATCGAAAATACGGCGGATGGGGTATTGTTTACGGCATTTTTCCAGGGCTGCGGCGATGAAAGTTCACAATGATTTTGCATAAACTCCACAAAAACTCCAGATATGCCTTTGGAAACTATGCTATGATAGTCACGTAGATCCCAAAGGAATGGAGGAATGCTTATATGGATATTACGATGAACCACATTACGATGATCTATCCGTCCGGGAAAAAAGCGTTGCAGGACGTGTCGGTACACGCAAAAAGCCCTGGCTTTATCGGCGTGCTGGGGCCGAACGGCGCGGGGAAGACGACGCTTATGAAGCTGCTGATCGCGGGGCTTCTGCCGACAAAGGGAGAGATTTTATTAGATGGAAAACCGCTGCTGTCTCAGGAGAAAAAGCTAAAGGCACAGCTTGGCTATCTGCCGCAGAGCTTTGGGCTGTATGAAGAGCTGACTGTCTGGCAGTTTTTAGATTATATGGCGGCACTTAAGGGGGTAAAGGGAAAGGCGGCGATTGAAGAAGTGCTGATGCGCACAAATATGACAGAGCGCAAAAAGGCACGCATCCGCAGCCTTTCTGGAGGGCAGCGCCAGAGAGTCGGTATTGCGCAGGCGCTTTTGGGCGATCCGAAGCTTATGATTTTGGACGAGCCGACGGTCGGGCTTGACCCGGAGGAGCGTGTGAAGTTCCGAAATATTTTTTCGGAAATGGCGCAGAATAAGATTATTTTATTGTCCACGCACATTGTAGAGGATGTGCAGGCGGTTTGCAGCCGCGTGCTTGTGATTTATGACGGAAGGATTTTGTATGACGGCAGCCCGTCGGAGCTGATTCAGGAGACGGCAGGGCATGTCGGTATCTATTTGTCCGCGGACGGACAGACTGTTTTTGACGGCTGTCAGATGGTATCCAAGGTCAATGTGTCAGACGGCATCCAGTGCCGGGTCGTGGCACAGGAGCTGCCGGAATGCGCCAAAACAGCGGAACCGACGCTGGAGGATGCCTATTTGTACTGCATCCACCGGAAAGGAGGCAGACAATGAGCCTGATTTCTCTGTACCGGGTGGAGCTGCGCAGGATGTTTTTGTCACGGCGGATCTGGGTGGGTGCTCTATGCGGCATTCTGACGCCTCTGCTTGGAGTGATTGGAAATGAGACGCTTCCTAGCGTGTCCAGCCGGTATATTGCAAACCCTGTGCTGACGGCTACGGCAGTCAGTGCGATGCTGTGGGCTGTCCTTATCATACTGGAAGCGAGCCGCCTGCACCGCAGCGGTGTGTACCTGCTGACGGATGCGGCATCCTCGCCGCGCGCGCTGTCCGCGGCGAGGATGGCTGCCGCCATGACGGTTACGGCTGCGGTTTCGATTTTGTGTGCCATCGTTTATTTGCCATATACGGCGGTAAAAATGGAATATTTGTTTGACCCGGTGTTTTATGCGGCTAATTATCTGATTTTTATGCTGCTGACCGGGTGGATCTCCGTGCTGTTTGCGGATACGTTTTACCAGATCACAAGGCGGGTGGAGCTGTCAGTGATTTTATATGCGCTTCTTGCGTATTTTAATTTCAGCGGATATGCGCAGAATGACTATTTTATGCGCTGGCTTTATCCGTATGTGATCGTTTATTCGGATGGATTTCAAAGCTGGTGGTTTTTGCGCATTGGCTTTTATACGAGGCTTATGTGGCTGTGTATAGCGCTTGCAAGCTGGATGTTTTCGCTGCTGTGTGTCCGTAAATATGAAAAAAATGCGGCAGTCTCGCTGATACGGGGAATGCGCAGGGTGTATCTGCCTGTGCTTACAGTATGCTTTGCGGTTTTAGGAGCAGGGCTATGGAAGTATCAGCCGTTTATCGACCATGAGACGGATTCTGAGGTGAACAACAGGATGATTGATACGCCGACGACAAATGCGAGTGCGATCCGGTACTTTCTGACTGCCGAACCGGTGACCGGGCGGTTGTCTGGCAGGGCGGAATATGATCTCAAAGAGCCCTATACCGGAGAGGACAAGCTGTACTTAAATCCTGGCTACCGCGTCAGCCGTATGTCTTACGGCGGCAAAGAGATCGCGTTTCGTACGGTGGACGACGACAATGCAGGCGTGCGTTCGACGTATTTTACGATTCCTGAGAAAAAGGAGGGAACGCTTGTCATAGAATTTGGCGGGCTGCCGCAGCTAAGAAAGACCCATGCACCTTATATTATAGCGGCGTTTATCGACTGGGAAAGCATTCAGCTTGGGATGCGGTCTGCGGCGCCGATGCTCAATTATGCGTGCAGGGACGGAGCTGAGGTGGAGATTACGATTCCTGGCTCGCTGACGCCATATCTGAACGATCTGCCGATGACCGAGTATGTTGAGTGCGAAAACGGCATGAAGACGTGGAAATGCCGCACGCAGGAGGATGCGATTTATAACTTTGTAGCCGGAGCGTATGAGACGGATACGTTTACCGCCTCGGATACGAACATTCATTTTGTATATGGAAAGGCGTATGAACAGGCAGTGCGCCAGTATGATATCAACCAGGCGGTGAAAGACGTGTTTGCCTATTGCTCTAGGCACTATGGGGCACTTGGGCTTACGCAGGATCAGACGATGCGGCTCCAGCAGGTGACGGCAATGCTGATGGGCGGACATGCGCGTGAAGGATATTTGGAGTGGTTTGAGACAGTGCTTTCGCCAATCACGCTTGCAGACGCGGACAAGGGCGCCAGCGCCACGGAAGTATTTATCCATGAAATGATCCACCAGTGGTGGGGCGGCTATGGGCTGGTATGCAGCGAAGAGGGCTCCAATCTATGGTCGGAGGAGGGAATTACAGTTTATGCGACTTACCGTCTGGTAAAGGAAAAATACGGCGAGCTGTATGCGAAACAATATTATGTCGACAACTGGCGCAAAACCGTCGAGATGCAGGAGCGGAACTTTTACAACCGGCATCCCGAATATCTGGAACATCTGCCGGAAAAATACCAGACGCAGCTATCGATGGAAAATGAAAGCACAAACTGGTATGACCGTATGCCTCTTATGATCTTAAAGGCGGAAAAGCTGGTCGGCGGGGAAGAAAACATGGACAAGATTATGCGGAAAATGTACGCAGACAGAGGGGATTACGCTCAGATTGGCTTTACTTATGTGGATTTTTTGGATTACTGCGGACTGTCGGAAAGCGATCTGGAGCTTACGCCTAAAGACTACATGACGGGAGAGGAGGATGCCGGAGTATGAGAAAGCTGTTTTATTATGAACTGCGCAGGGTGCTGTTTCGCTGGATGTTTCTGGCAATGCTCGCGGTCAACGGGATGTATGCCTGGTATGTGCTGACGACAGACTTGATCCGCGGGGCTGCGTATACGGCGCCGTTTTCTATATGGAGCTGCTGCGCATATCTCGGAAAAACGATGCCTGCTGCCTCGATTACGGTGCTGCTGATCCTGTGCGGCTATTACAGCAAAAAGCAAAAGCAGGTCGAAATACTCACGTCCGCGGCGCCTATGACAGGCGCGCAGCATCTGCTGATACGCAGCGGCGTGCTGGCTGTCTGTTTTATACTTGTATCTGCGGTGATTATGGCAGTGGCGGTATTTTTTTACAGCCGATTTTTTCAGTTTTATGACTATGCGGGATATATACTGCCGGGGCTGCTTTTAATTCTGCCATGCTTTGTGGTGCTGCTTGGTGCGGGGCATCTGCTTGCGGGGGTGCATCAGGGGCTGTGCTATATACTGATAGGAATTTGCTTTGCGGCGGCATTGTACGCGCCGGATAGTGCTTGGGATCTGTTTGGGTCTGGATATTTTGCAGCGTATCCACTGACGCTTGCGCCGGGGATAGGCGGCGAGCCGGCGTACCAGATGCAGACGGAGTGGGCTGTAGCCAGGGGGATGTATCTGGTGGCTGGGATTTTGCTGCTGGGCTTAAAGGTGCGCGGGACGAAAAGGAAATTGACGATGGCGTAGGGGTGCCTGGATGGCTTGTGTGGGAGGAGGTGAGAGAAAATAAAATATTTGTTTTGGAATATCGCAGAGAAAAATTTAATTGATCCGCTGATACAGATCATTTTGGAGAATAAGACTGATGTTGTGGCGTTGGCGGAGGCAGGACAGTTGGATATAAATAGTTTATTAAACGCTCTAGAGCGTGTTTGAAAAATGCTTTCTGCCAGATGTATTTCACAATTTGTGGGAGATTTGCGCCAAATGAAGGGCGCATAGCGGGCTATGTAACCTGAATTTGGCGCAAATATCACGCAAAGTGGGGAATGCAGATGGCAGGAATGATTTTTCAAACACGCTCTAGGTATGAAAGGGTGCCAATGGAAATCAGCAGAAGTTTGTCCAGGAAAGGATATACGGCTACTTGTGAAAAAAGAAGTTACGATATCTGTACATCAAGAGGAAAAAAGATTTTCTTCATATAAGATGTTTATAGACAACCGAATGTGTTTGCTGCATGTTGTTCATTTATCCAGTACGTTGCATTGGGAAGAAAGTGCGCGTAATGATAAGGCAGTTTATATTAGCCAGGTTTTGAGAAAGATGGAAGAGAAGTTGTTTGGAAAAAATGAATATAATAGCATGGTTGTCGGTGACTTTAATTTGCAGCCATATGCAGGCGGAATTGCTGGCGTGTATGGGTTTAATGCAACGATGTCTATAAGTAAGGCAATGCAAAGGACACGAAAAGTAGATGGAAAGTTAAAATATTTTTATTTTAATCCGATTTGGAAGCTGATGGGTGATCATAAAGATGTGCAGGGAAGCTATTACAATGATCATGACCAGCAGGGCAAATCAATTACGCAGATCATTTACCAATAAAATTTGAAATAAAGGAGGATTTTGTATGAGCAAGGATTTGTGGAGCTTTGGTTCGGCGGAGGAGCTGAAAAAACAGACAGAAGATCTGCCGGACGCGATTTTAAAAGAGCAGATTTGGCTGTTGGGAGAAAAAACAGGTTTTATTTTATATGGTCGCCCTGTTTTTATAAAAGTTGATGCAGAAAACATTGATTACCGAATTGCAACTATGTTTAATGTAGTAGTTCCTGTGTTAGATAATTATGAAAAAACAATTTTAATTATGTATTCCAATCCTGAAGCAGAATATCCGGTAGCAATCACGGTAGAAAGCAGTTTTGAAGATGACTGCGAACATTTCTATCCTGCATATACGTGCAATAATAGAGACGAATTTGAAAAAGCGATAAAAGAGATTTTGGCATCAGATAAAATTATGCATATGATTCAACTGTTATTTTCAAAAGCTTCTTTGGTACCAACAGAAGTAGAATAAGCAAAGGCGTTGTTCCGTTAAAAAACAAAGCAAATCTGCCAGAAGCAGGCTTGCTTTGTTTTCCAAAAGATAGTGTGATATTATTGCCTGGAAGGGATGCCTGACGGTAACGCCAGCGCTGCTTATTTTTTAACCACAGGTATCCATACTTCGTATTGTGCGTTTTGCGGATCTGGATTTAAATAAACCTCGACATCGGGAGCATTGCCGTATTCGTATCCCGATGTCGGCAGCCATTCTGTTACGATGCGCTGCTCCAATTCCTGAATTGACTGGTTTGTACCTGTTCCTGAAAAAATTGCCCAGGTAGCCGCTGGTACAATGTATTCTTCAAATTCATTATTTTCCTGTGAAGTGGATACTGCGATATAGTACTTCCACGGCTCCTTGTCATTACAGATGCTGACGCCGAGTACTCCCATTGGCTGCGTGTCCATCATTGGCAGCAATTTCTGCAAGGTTCCGTTTGCGGATACCTCCTGCCACTTAGCAGGTATTACCGTAAAATTTTTTTCAATATCCTTGTGCAGCGGTACAGATACGCCTGCGATACGGAAAGCGTCTTTTGTTTCAATTCGATAATTCATTTCCTCTGCTCCTTTCACTGTGATCTTAAATAAAATAGGTGGGAAGGATTTTATGGATACTCCTTCATTTTTTACGGCGGACGGGGCGATTCCGTGCACAGACTGAAATGCCCGGTTAAATGCGGTAGGAGACTGATATCCATATTTTCCTGCCACATCTATGATTTTCATGTTTTTGCCCTGTAAGTCCACAGCGGCAAGCGACATTTTTCTCCTGCGGATATATTCGGATAAGGGAATGCCCGCCATATAGGTAAACATTCTCTGAAAGTGATACGAAGAGCAGCAGGCAATTCGTCCAAGCTGTTCATAATCAATTTCCGTTGTTAAGTGTTTTTCGATATAATCGATGGCATGATTTAGCCGTTCTATCCATTCCATAAAAAATCCTCCTGACAGTTTTCAGTATATCATATGGTTTTGTTTTGTCCTCTCAATTTCTGCACGAAAAAGAGAGGATGCGGATTTTTTTCTCAGAAAGCCATATTTGGTGTTCAGTGAACACAGTTTTCAATTTTCTAGTGAGATCTGATGTTTTCACATAGTTTTTATTATCACTTTTCGGATCATGTAGTATGCTTTTTAAAGAATGATGATTTAATTATAATCCATTTTAAAGATTTCAGTATGATGGCCTAGAGCGTGTTTGAAAAATCATTCCCGTGATCTGCACTCCCCACTTTGAGGAGAATTTATCCCAAATTTAGTCAACATAGCCCGCTATGACTCCTAAATTTGGGATAAATTCACCACAAACTGTGAAGCACATCTCACAGAAAGCATTTTTCAAACACGCTCTAGAGACTATCAAAGAGATTATTTTTGTATGCTGAATACGAAATTAAAGGTTATATTAATTGGTTTAAATGAGCGAGTGCCGTTTGTTTTTCCTTAAACTGCATATCAATTTTGTCACCATTGGAATACTTTACAACAATTTCATATCTGTAGAAAGAGTCTTTGGTGAAGGTAACCGATTTTTCTTCTTCGAGGATATAAGCACAAGCATCTTGGATATTGTAAAATATTTTTGGATTTCCAAATAAAGATATAATAGAAATACTTTCTAATGTTCTCTCTAAAGCATTTTGTATACATGTCGAAAAAATTTTCCACTGTTTTGTGTTATTATTTATTAAGTAGTCACCTATCAGTTGTAATTGTATTTCTGTCAATGCTTCGAGCTGCTCAACGCGGCTTTGCAATTCTGATTCAGAAGTATCCTCATCCCAATGTGCATCAACACCTTGCGAAGCAAATGCATCTTCAATAGCATTAATAGAAAAATATAATAACTTGAATCCTTCAGATTCCAACTGATTTAACGAATTTTTTGTGAATTCACCTGCTAAAACAGCTCCATAAAAAGGTCCATACTCACTATATCGTTTTACCAAAGGTTTTATGGCAGCCGATATTTCTTGTGCCTTATTTTTGGAATGTTTTGTGTATCTTCGCCATGCCATTTCAATAAATGCTCTAGGTTTTCCCGTTTTTGTTTCTGATCCCTCATATTCAATAACTATGTCTAGCTTATGAATATTTCCGTTAACATCTATCCATCTTACCTCATTTTGATTGTTTCTTGCAGGTCTTGGATGTCTATAATCTAAATACATACCATATTCATTTGCAATAGGTTGACAATGCCTAATTAAAGTATATTCTAATAAATCTCCTATAATCTGACCAAAACGATGTGCTGGTGATTTCGCCACTACTATTTACCCCCTAATCCATAAATGACCTTCTTTTAAAGGAACCTGATGTTTTCTGTTTTTCCATTTGATATTTCTATCTCTAATTTTTTCAAAATTGTACTGTTTAAAGCCAACTGCAATTGCCAATCGACCCAACCATTCTTCCACAGGAACATATACTCCGTATGGAGCAGAATCGCCAACAACAAAACAAACTACAGATCCTTCTTTACAAACTTGTCTTAGTTCTTGCAAAACTTTTGCTAAGTCTAAAAAGTAAAGTGCTATCATTGTGTGATAATTCTTCTTTCCGCCATGATTTTCTTTTTCTAAATCCAATATTGTACATACTTCTAATATTTCATTATATATTGGTTTAAGTAAAGGGTTTTTTAAATATTGATACGTTTCTTTTTTTTCTTTTGAAACCATTTGTGAACATGAACGAACTAACTCGGGTCTGATTTTACTTTGTAAGTCTCCCCAACAATTTATTTCTCCTAATACAGATAATTCTAATCTTGTTGCATCTGCATAATCATAATTGTTTGCATATGGCGGAGATGTTATAATAAGATCAATACTATTTTTTTCTATTGTTGATGTTTTTCTTGCATCTTGCTTTATTAATGTAGCACATTGCTTTGCTTGACTTTCTTGAAATATTTTCATATCTTCATACATTACATTGACTTGTTTAGAAAAAGCTTCGAAAGCAGATATTACTTTGGCTTTTTTCTTATTAGGTAATATATACTGCCATGTGGCTGTTCCAGCATGTGAAGATGCACGTAGCATGGAAACAAAAGCTAACCAAGACAATTTGTATGAAAAAGAAGGGTTGGATTTAGCATATAATGCCTTTTTTAAGTGATCAATTTCTTCTAAATTTTTTTCATCATAGCATTTTAAGACAATATCGGGATATTGATCAATAGCTGAATCATCATTTTTTGCGTGTACTAATATATCATTAGCTGTATTTAAGAACAAATCTATATCTGATTTCCAAAGCAATTTACCAGCAGCGATTTCATATATTAGAGGATGAGATTCATAACCGTATGAAAGAACTCCTAACTTGTCGCATGATAATAATGTTGTTCCTGAACCTGCAAATGGATCAAGGACTCTAAAATAATCACTATGGATAGATTTTGATAAGTATGTCATTACAGTTTCTTCTACCCATTGAGCTGAAAAACCAGCAGAATATCTAAACCACCTATGAATTGGTAACGACATATTATCTACAAATGTAGAAGTTGTATTTCTTTGTAAAATTTTGCTCATAGATATAACACCTTTCTTAAAAACTTCTAAATATAATAACATATTTCATTAGATGTTTCTACAATTTTTTACGAAAGTGGTATTCACTTCCTTTGGTATATAATTTTGAGGATAGGCAAATGAAAGTCAAAGATTAAAAGAATTACACATAATACCAAACAGGGTCTTGACAATTTTTTCGTGGGGGGGGGTATAATGAGAAAAGCTGGTAATTTCAGCAATTAAAAGTAAAGGGGAGAAATTAAATGGTGAAAGGCTTAAAGCAAAGGCTGACTGCGGCTGCGCTGTCAGCGGTGATGGCGTTTTCGGCAGGCGCTGTGACAAACGGAATGCCTGCGTATGCCGCGGCGAAGAAACCGTATGTAAGTCTCAGGACGGCATACAAGACGCTGAAGGTAAACGAAACAAACAAAATGACGCTGAAAAACAATACGATCGGCTGGAAGATTACGAAGGTGGCGACCGAGGACAGGACGGTTGCGATGGTTTATAAAAAAACCGCTTCCAGTTTTATGGTAAAGGGCAAGGCTGCTGGAAAGACAACGGTAAAGGCAAGGCTTAAAACAACGTCAAGAAAGAAGTATAACAGCAAGCTTGTAAAATGTACGGTAAACGTACTTCCAGGCGGGCAGACGACGCCGGCTGTGCCAGACGTGCCAAAGGTTCCGGTTTTGGAGACAAAGAAAAGCGTTGCAACACAGGCAGAGCTGCAAGCGGCATTAGCGGACAGCAGCCTTACGGAAATTACGATCGATACGAAAGAAAAGACAAGCCTTATAATTCCTCAGGGCGACCATTCTGCCACAGCGCTGATTGTAAAAGCGCCGCAGGCTCATATTGAAAACAATGCCAGGTTCAAATCGATCGACGTCCAGCAAATTGCAGGGGATACCTGGCAGGAAAATGCGAGCGGCAATACACTGCGGATTTCGGCAACTTCTGCACGTATTATCGTAGGCGCGGGCGGACAGATCCGCGATATTACCTTTACAGGCGCACAGGCAAATGCAAAGCTTGTCGTAAACGGCACGGTGGAAAACGTAACGGTCAGTGCCAAGATGTCACTGGACATTTCCAGTGATCTGGATAAAAAGCCAACCGTTCCGGTAACGATCGACGCTGGGGCGCAGGGAGCAGATATAACGGCGCAGACGCCGCTGGATGTGACAGTAAAAGCTGTTGATGCGGTGCTGAACTTTAAAAATGGCTCCGAAGGAAGCAAGGTAAAGGCAGAAGTAAAAGCAACCGTAAATAACGACAGCAAAGTAAGCATTGAGGTCAAAGATGCAAAGGACAGAGTGCAAAAGATTTATGCCGGCGGACACGGGGTTGTCAATGAAACGGTAACGAGCTATGTGCCGTCAACATCAAGCGGGTCAGGAGGCGGTTCTTCATCTCAGACACCGTCAGTTACATATTATACGGTCAGCTTTAATGGCAAGCAGGTGCGCGTGCGTGCAGGAGATACTTTGAAGGAAAGCGATATCCCAGAGTCGTGGCCAAGAAACGGAGACGGTTTTAAGTTCAGCGGCTGGTATTATGCCGATGGAGAGGATGAAGAAGGGAACGTAAGGCTTGTGAAATTTGATCTTAGCTCCCCGATTACCCGCAATATAGAGCTTGTAGAAAGATGGGGCATGACAGAGGAAGACCGTGTCTTGGATATCAAAGGAAATATTTTTGTAACATCCGGGTCGGCAATTACGGTAGATTTGTCACGTTCACGTGCAATCGTTGCCATTTTAGATGGGGAAATGAAAGCTGTATTTGTAAAATTGAATGATACAGCAGTGACAGTCACGGAAGGCTTGGTAGAAGCAAATGCAAGGGATGGAAAGCTGGAAATTATTATTCAGACGGCAGCGCAGGCAGCAGTCAATGCAAGGCGTTACCGGACGGAGATATCTATGCCAGCGGGAGCAGAAAACGGAATATCGATCAATCTGGCGGAATGTGTGTGGGAATATTATGCAGGAAAGAGCATCACTGTTTCCAGCCAGGAAGAATTAAATGCGGCATTATCTGACAGAAGCTATAATTCTGTAACAGTCAAAACGGAAGGCGCCCTGCATCTTAAGATAGACAGTATGGATCGGTCGGATATGCAATTAGGTATTAACGCACCGAATGCGGTAATTGAAAATCATGCAGTGTTTGGTAGGGTATTTCTCCAGGATGAAAATTGTGAATGGACAGAATATGCAAAGGGCAGCGAGATCCATGTGCTGTATCATTCTTCCAGTGTAACGGTAGCAGAAGGCGCGGAAGCGAAAATGATTGTTTTCAACTGGGGAGGCGAGGGAAACCTTACGGTAAACGGAGCTGTCAGTCAGATTAACTTGTGGAATGATAAAAAACCAGAAGATACAAAGAAGATCAATGTAACTATTTCTGGTACATCAGCAGCGAATATACCGCTTTTTATGTACAGGCAGGAATCGACGGTGGCAGCAAAAATTCCTCTGGATGTCACGATCTTGGATACAGCTCCGGGCTGCGTCGTAAATTTTGAGGCTGGTGCTGCAAACAGTACCATATCTGCTTATGTAGAAGCTGAGGTTAACAATCACACCGGAGGGGAGATTGTTGTAAAAGAAACAAAATAATGTAGAATTTGAATGAGATTTTTTGCTGTAAGTAGCAGGAAATGATGGTAAAAAGATGGGGCTGCTGTATGAAGAAGAGGTTTCTTTGTGCGGCGGTTCCGTCTTTTTTGTGGTTTGTTTTATGATGAGATTTTTAACGCTTTTACAGCCTTTCATCTTTATTCATGCACAGGGAGTGGATGCTGTAAGTTTTGAAAATGAATGGCTTTGGTGAGTTTTTGCAGGGTGGGACGCCGGGAGAGGGGATGGGCACGCCCTGGCTGCGCCCCTGGGTTTTCCGCAGAATACTAAGAGCTTCTAAGCATTCTTCCAAAGCCGCCGCCAGGGCGTGCCCATCTCCTCTCCCGGCTGTTCTTCGTAAGTGTTACGAAACAAGCTCAATATGGTTTGTTTTGTTCGCTGTAGCACTGTCACGAACCAGACAATCCAAAAGTTCGATTTCTGCCCGGATGGAGCACTGGAACATGGAAAAAACAGCCGGAGCAAGGGGTGCGGGGCTGGCTTTCTGTGCCGTTGGAAAAATGTTAGGAGCCCTTCGCATCCTGCAAAAGAGACAGGGGCGCAGCCAAGCGGCACCTTTAGCTGCCAGCAGGCAGCGAACTAGGTGCCGCGACCGTCCACAGCCACAGCGTAACAGCAGGATGCTTAGGGCTCCTTACATTTTGGAAAAGAAACAGAAAGCCAGCCCCGCACCCCTTGCTCTGGCGTCCCACTTCCATCTCCCCCCCCCGCACATCCAAGCAAACAACTTAATCAATCCCCACAACACTATATTTTTCATACTGTTCCACAGCCATTCGCAGCGCTTCATCGGATGCTGTCACACCCTCTTCTACAAACACTTCCGCCCAGCCTTTATCCAGCCTGACATCCACATTGCATACGCCTTCCACGCCCTTTAACGATTTTTGAAGCTTTGCGGCACATTGTGCGCTTTCCATCCCATCGATTTTTACAACCTTGTAATCCAGCCGTTCGATTTTAAAGATCACGGGTCTTGTGCCGTCGTTGCAGCAGGCGATCATCATGCGCTCGTCCTTTGTCCAGCCGCGCATAATGCTGCCGCCCTGGAGTGCCGTATAAATGTAGCGGCTGATACAGTCCCACGCTTCTGCGCACTGCGAGCCGTCTCCGGCAAGCCAGAACGTATCCTCCCCGCCGTAGCGTTCAAAGATAAAGGTATCGCCTACCTGGTAGAAGGGGCAGGCGCCGGACTGTGGGTCGGCGAGGTATTTTTTCTGGTAGTCCGTAAAGCATTTTTTGTCTATCACAGTAACTTTGCATTTGTATTGCATAAATTATTCCTCCAGTTTGTATTTTTTATAAATATTCTACCATAAGTACACAAAATTAGCGATACTAATGTGTAAGGTTGATTTCAAATGCAAAAGAGGGTATAATGTACGCGTAGGCTCTTTGCAGCCAATTAAATCAAACAGGGGGAACATCTACCGTGTTCGGAAAAAAACAGGAATTGACAAAGGAATTAGAGGAAAAACTAAATATGGCACAGTTCCAACTGGAGCATGTACAAATGCAGATGAACAGTGTACAAAACTATACGCAGCAAATGCTGCCTCATTTTGAATCGCAGATTACGGCTCAGGGTGAAATGGACAAGGAGCTGACAAAAGTTGTAAACCAGGCATATGAGACGCTGGAGGAGACGGGCGAGAGCACGAAGGTGCTTGAGCAGTTAGCAATGGAGCTGACAAGTATGCGCGGGCAGATGGAAGATGAGGAGCAGGATAAGAGAAAGCTGCAAGAGGTAGCAGGCAGGCAGATTGACCAGATGGCAACGATTGTAGAAGAAAATAAAAACAGTATGGAACCGGTGTCTGCTTTGCAGGAGACAAAGACAGCATTAAAAAACCATTCAGACGCAATGCAGCTAGAGGTCGGACATATGCTTGAGTATGCCAAGCAGATGACGGTGTCCTCGTTAAGCTGCGCGATTGAGGCGGGACGCATGGGTGACAGCGGCAAAGGATTTGTAGAAGCGTCAGAGGATGTGCGTATGCTTTCCAGTGCATATGAGCGCGCTGCGCAGGTGGTGGCACGCCAGTTAAGTGATATGGAAAAGCGGCTGCGCCAGTTGGACGAGCAGGTGGCGGCATTGCTAAAGTCTAATAAGGATACAAATGCGTCGATCTCGCGTCTTTCCAAAAACATCACGCAGCAGGACGAGATCTGTACCAGGGCAGCAGAGCGGCATTATCTGGAAAAAGCAGCCGCGATTTCGGAATATATTAAAAAACTCTCACAGAGCACACAGCAGATCGATACTTTGCAGCATCAGACGCTGTCGGATATTGAAAATATCGGGACAAGCTTTATGAATGAGCAGGAAGCGCGCAAGGGGCTGGAGACGATTGTTGACCAGTTAATTGGAAATATGCGGTGAGGTGCTTGGAAAGGAAGGGTGCGAAGCCTGATGGACAAAGAAAACGAACAGAACGAAGAAGCAAAGATGCATGAAAATTCGGATAAAATCAGGAAGGAATCGTTTCAGTTTTTGTCAAAGGACGCAAAGACGAAGGTACATGCGGTAAAATGGTTTCCGTCAAATGGCAGGGTGCGGGCAGTGTTGCAGCTTACGCATGGGATGGTGGAGTATATTGAGCGGTACGAAGAGATTGCCGTATATTTTGCCAGCCGGGGATTTTTGGTTGTCGGACACGATCACCTCGGACATGGAGCATCGGTGACGGCACAGTCCGAATGGGGATATTTTACAGAAAAAAAGCCGTCGGAAACAGTCGTTGCAGATATTTACCAGGTGACCCGGATCGTGCGCGGGCAATATCCAGACTGCCCGTTATTTATTCTTGGCCACAGCATGGGTTCCTTTTTGCTGCGCAGGTATCTGACGCTGCACAGTGAGGATGTAGCCGGCGCGGTGATCTGCGGAACCGGAAGCCACACGGATATCGAGACGGTTTTTGGGATGGCTGTCTGCCGCCTGATACAACTGTTCCGCGGCGGACATTACCGGAGCATGTTTATTACGAAGGCAGTGTTTGGCAAGCCGTATGCGAAGTTTAATTTGGACGGTACGGATTTTGCAAAAAGCTGGCTTTCGAAAAATGAAGACAGTGTGCGGGCATATTGCAGCGATCCGCGCTGCACGTTTTTGTTTACGGTAAATGCGTATTATGGAATGTTTTCCACGATTCGCTATGTGAATCAGATGAAGCATATCCGTAAGATCCGAAAAAATCTGCCGGTATTTTTTATTGCCGGGCAGGACGATCCGGTCGGCAACTTTGGCGAAGGCGTCAGAAAAGCGTATGCACAGTACCGGCAGGCAGGCATCCGCGACGTCAGGATGAAGCTGTATCCGAATGACAGGCATGAAATTTTGCAAGAAACCGATAGGGAACAGGTATTTGCGGATATCTACCAGTGGTGTAAAAAACGGATGTAGGAAACCGCGCAGCGAATCTGGATTGGCAGAAAGGAAATAAGGTTGGATGGAGAAAAGATGAAGAAAAGATGGAAAAAATATGTGGTTTTGCTGCTTGCAGGCGTAGTCGGCATGTCAGCAGGCAGTACCCAGACTGTGTTTCCGTCTGCGGCGGAAAACAGTTTTGAAGGGGATGGACAGCCAGAAGCAGATGCAGCAGACGGGGAGCGCCCGAAGGTGGAGGCGGATATCAACGAGGTGGAAAAGCCAAAGGTGGAGGCGCAGATTACCCCGGTAGATGAAGATGACGACAATGTGGTCATTACCGGGCAGGATAAGCCGTATTTAGCGCTTGGCGCCAATCTGAGCGAGGCGCAGAGGAATACGGTGCTTGGTTTGATGGGCATTGATCCGGCGAGCCTGAATGATTATCAGGTGACTACGGTAACGAACGAGGAGGAGCACCAGTATCTGGATGCGTATCTGGATCGTTCGATTATAGGCACGCGGGCACTGTCGTCGGTGGTTATTGTCAAACGGGAAAAAGGAGAGGGCATTCATATATCGACGAAAAATATTTCTTACTGTACGGTAGGGATGTATAAAAATGCCCTGGCGACGGCAGGGCTGGAAGACGCGGACGTCATTATCGCCGGCCCGTTTCCGCTATCCGGGACAGCCGCTTTAATCGGAGCGATGAAGGCTTATGCGGATATGGAAGAGGAAACGATCGATACTGACAGCCTGGACGCGGCGATGAACGAGATTGTTGTTACGGGAGAACTGAACGAGAGCCTTGGCGAAGATGTGCAGACAGAAGAGTTTATGGCGTATGTCAAGCAAAAAGTCGTGGAAGGCGGGCTGAAAAGCAAAGACCGGATTCAGGAAGTGATTGCTGAGGCATGTGATAAATTTGAAATCGTATTAAATGACAGCGAAAAGGCGCAGGTTGCGTCTCTGATGGAAAAGATCGGGTCTTTGGATATCAACATTGACAGCCTTTTGGAACAGGCAGGCTCCATTTATGATTCCTTAAAGGAAATGGAAAAAAGCAGCGGGTTTTTAAGCAGGATTGCGGCATTTTTTAAAGACCTGTTCAATGCGGTCATTCAATTTTTTAAAGAACTGTTTTAAGAAAGACCAGATTCAGGTTAAGCCTGTGCATAGGATGTAGGATGCACAGGCTTATTTTAAAAAATGGCTGCGCGGCAGTGTTGGAAACAGGATGTGCGCCGCGCAGACAGCCAGATGTATAAGCGCGCATATGCCGCTGATAAAATAGGCGCCAAGCAGCAGGAGCGAAAGCAGCTTATGAAAGCCAGGCTCGCTCAGCAGGTAGTCGGGGACCTGGTTGCGGATGCCTGTAGTAGTCCAGTTCAAATCCTCGGCAAGCTGTTTGGTCAGTGCGTCGTATTGGTCAAAATGCCGGATCAGGCGTACGCGCACCTGCAATTTTGGGATATCCGGCTTTCCGTTTTCGCACGTATCCGGTGCTAACAGCACAAAAAGATATTCGCCGTCTGCAAGGGTATAGTAGTAATACCCATTTGTATAGCCGAATACCGTCTGGGTGTATCCGGTAAAATGCAGCCCGGTCAGCGTCGTTGTAATATGGCTGAATTTCCCGGAGCTGAGTTCCCGAAAATGCACCGGGGAAGACAGCGCGTGCGGAAACAGCAGTTCCGGCAGCGGGGTTATCATCCACAGCGCGGCAAGAAACAGCAGGTACAAGGCGGGCGCAAACAGCCGTTTTTTATATAATTGTCTGACAGTATTTGTTTCCAATGGTATCCTCCAATAGAGCGTTGATACTTTATAGTATAAAAGCGGATCGGGGAATAATCAAGCAAAGAATGAAAAACATGATTGACGGACAGGCAGATTTTGGTAAAATTGAATCAAATATACTTTTTTGCCGGATATCGGAAGAGAATGTGCAGCGGGAATGGAAAATACAGCAGAAATCAGAAGACAGGAGTATAGAAAATGGACGCGTATACAGGATTTGCAGAAGTTTATGATCTGTTTATGGAGGATGTGCCGTATGAAACGTGGCGGGATTTTATAACAGGCGTTTTGCGGCGGGAAGGGATCTCGGACGGGCTGGTCTGCGAACTGGGCTGCGGCACAGGCAGGATGACGAGGATGCTTGCGGCGTGCGGCTACGATATGATCGGGATCGATGCATCGCAGGAGATGCTCAGCGTTGCAAGGGAAAAAGAGAGCGAAGGAATTTTGTACCTGGAGCAGGATATGCGTGAATTTGAATTGTACGGGACGGTGCGTGCGGTCGTCAGCATTTGTGACTCTATGAACTATCTGTTAAAGGAACAGGATCTGCTGCAAGTGTTTTCTCTTGTCAATAATTATCTTGACCCAGGCGGGATCTTTTTATTTGACCTGAATACAGAATATAAATTCCGGGAGCTGATGGGGACGCAGGCGTTTTGCGAGCATCGGGAGCAGGGGACGTTAGTCTGGGAAAACTATTATGACGAGGACGAAAAGGTAAATGAATATGCGCTGACGATCTTTCTGCGCCAAAGCCAGGGGCTGTACCGCAAATATGAAGAGGTGCATTACGAGCGCAGCTATGAGCTTTGCGGGGTAATCCGGCTTTTGCAACAGGCGGGCATGAGGTTTGTAAGTGCCTGTGATGCCCTAGATTACGGTGAAGTGCGGGCGGACAGCGAGCGTATTTATATTTTGGCAAAAGAGTGCCGCAAGTAAAAATTATAGATCAGGAAAGGAAACAGGAAAACGATGGAAGACTATATAGTAAGGGCATCCGCGGCAGACGGAGCTGTTCGCGCGTTTGCGGTAACGTCCAGGGAGCTGACAGAGCGTGCGAAAAACTGTCACCAGACAAGCCCGGTTATTTCGGCGGCTCTGGGCAGGCTGCTTGCCGCGGGCGCTATGATGGGCGTGATGATGAAGGGAAAGGACGACCTGCTGACGTTGCAGATCATTGGGGACGGGCCGGCGAAGGGGCTTGTCGTAACGGCGGACAGCGCCGGGCATGTCAAAGGGTACGCGCATGTGCCGGATGTGGAGCTTCCTGCGAATGCGCTGGGCAAGCTGGACGTAGGCGGCGCCGTTGGCGGCGGTATGCTGCGTGTCGTGCGGGATCTGGGATTAAAAGAGCCTTATATCGGTACGACACAGCTTCAGACGGGAGAGATCGCGGAGGATCTGACTTATTATTTTGCAGTGTCGGAGCAGGTGCCGTCTTCGGTCGGGCTTGGCGTTTTGATCGATACGGACTGTTCGGTGCGCAGGGCGGGCGGATTTATCATTCAGCTTATGCCGCAGGCAGAGGAAGAGGTGATTGCCCATTTGGAGCAGAAGATCGCAAAGATCTCTCCGGTGACGGAGATGCTGGAACATGGATGGACGCCGGAGCGGATGCTGGAGGAGCTGTTAGGCTCTCTGGAGCTTGTGGTCTTGGATAAAATACCAGCACAGTTTGCATGTAATTGTTCCAAGGAGCGCGTGCACAAGGCGCTGGCGAGCATCCCGAAAAAGGATCTGTGCAGCATGGCAGACGACGCAGAGCCGATCGAAGTAAAATGCCAGTTCTGCAATACGGCGTACCAGTTTACACCAGACGAACTGCGCGAAATGGCACGCCAGCAGGCGAACAGTGAAGTTTAAATCAAAAAGGAGCAGAATAATTTATGGAACATGGATATCTTAAGGTAGCTGCGGTATCTCCGAAGGTTCGGGTGGCAGATCCAAAATATAATGTGCAGGTAATCATCCAGCAGGCAAAAGAAGCGGCTTTACAGGGAGCCGGCGTGATTGTATTTCCAGAGCTGTGTATCACAGGATATAGCTGCGGAGACTTGTTTTTGCAGCACCTGCTGCTGCAACAGGCAAAAGACGGGCTGTTTGTGATAGCGGAGCAGACGGCGGATGTGCAGGCGCTTATTTTTGTCGGGCTGCCGCTTACGTACCGGGGCAAATTGTATAATACGGCAGCGGCACTGCAAAAAGGAAAGGTGCTTGGGATTGTGCCAAAGACGTTTTTGCCGAATTATGCGGAGTTTTACGAAGCGCGTCATTTTTCCAAAGGGATGAAACAGACAGTGCCCGTAACGCTGCGCGAAGGGGTAAGCGTGCCGATGGGCACAAACCAGATGTTTGCCTGCGAAAATATGCCAAATCTGCGCATTGCGGCAGAGATCTGCGAGGATTTGTGGTCGCCGAATCCGCCGAGCATCGGACATGCGCTTGCAGGCGCGAATCTGATTGTCAATCTGTCTGCTTCGGATGAAGTGACCGGCAAGGACAGATACCGCAGAGATCTGGTCAGCGGGCAGTCGGCAAGGCTAGTGTGCGGATATATTTACGCAAATGCTTCGGACGGGGAATCTACGCAGGATGTGGTGTATGCGGGGCACAGCCTGATCGCGGAAAACGGCGTCGTCCTTAAGGAATCCAAACGTTTTGCAAACGGAATGATCTGCTCGGAGATCGATGTGGACAAGCTGGAGGGAGAGCGGCGCAGGATGTCGACATTTGAAGTGGCGGAAGATACGGAAACGATGAAAGCGACGAATTATACGGTTACTTCCTTTATGCTGGATCGTTCGCGGACGGTACTGACCCGTTTTATAGACCCGTCTCCGTTTGTGCCAAAGGACAAGGCGGGCAGGGACAAGCGCTGTGAGGAAATACTGGCGATTCAGGCGATGGGCTTAAAAAAGCGCCTCGAGCATACCGGCTGCCAGTGCGCAGTCGTAGGCATTTCGGGCGGGCTGGATTCTACGCTTGCCCTGCTGGTGACAGCGCGGGCGTTTGACTTGTTAGGCATTGCGCGCGGGCAGATTGTTGCCGTAACGATGCCTGGATTTGGTACGACAGACCGTACGTATGAAAATGCCGTGCATTTGATCCAGAAGCTTGGCGCGGATTTAAGGGAGATCAGCATTTGCGATGCGGTTCATGTGCATTTCCAGGATATCCGCCAAGACCCGCACACACACGACGTGACGTATGAAAACAGCCAGGCGAGAGAACGCACGCAGATTTTGATGGACATTGCAAATATGTATGGCGGCATGGTTATCGGCACCGGGGATATGTCAGAACTGGCGCTTGGATGGGCGACTTACAACGGAGACCATATGTCGATGTACGGGGTCAACGCGTCAGTGCCGAAAACGCTGGTCAGGCATCTGGTACGCTATTTTGCGGATACGTGCGGCGATGAAGGACTGTCTGATGTGCTGCTCGATGTGCTGGATACGCCGGTCAGCCCAGAGCTGCTTCCGCCGAAGGACGGCAGGATTTCGCAGAAAACAGAGGATATTGTAGGGCCTTATGAACTGCATGATTTCTTTTTATATTTTATTTTACGGTTTGGGTTTGCGCCTTCTAAAGTTTTCCGGCTTGCAGAAGCTGCCTTTGACGGGGCATATGAAAATGAAGTGATCTTAAAATGGCTGAAAGTATTTTACCGCAGGTTTTTCTCCCAGCAGTTTAAGCGTTCCTGCCTGCCGGACGGCCCAAAGGTCGGGTCTGTTGCGGTATCGCCAAGGGGGGATCTGCGTATGCCAAGCGATGCAAGCGTACGGATCTGGATGGACGAGGTCGAAAAGCTGGAAGCGCGCATACTGGGCGGTATTCTTTAAAAAAACAGGCACAGTGCAGAATGAAAAATCTGCGCTGTGCCTGTTTTTTAAAGTCTGAGATCATGCAGCACCGGGCTTTTTTCTGGTTTGCCCACGCGCAGCAACAGCAGCACTTTTTTATAAGCCTGGCGGTATACGACATAATACATCACAGCCGCAAGCCCAAAGGCGGTCAATACATCAAAGACAGAATGCTGCTTTAAAAACATGGTTGACAAAATAATTGAAACACATAAAATCAGCGAAGCCAGACGGCATAATTTTTTGTTTTGAAAGCATTCGCTGTGCGTCAGGGCGATGTGTACGCCGAGGGAATTGTATACATGGATACTCGGAAACAGGTTGGTCGGCGTATCGGTGCGGTACAGCCAGCCTACAAGCTGCGTGCACACGTTTTCATGATCAAATTCCAGCGGGCGCAGGTAGTGCCCGTTTGGATAGACCGTCGATACAATCAAAAATACGGTCATTCCGGTAAACAAAAACGCACAGATTTTATAATAGTCTTCTTTTTGACAAAAGAAAAAGTAGACGACCCCAAATGCAATGTATGCAAACCAAAGCAGGTAGGGAATAATAAAATATTCACAAAACGGGATCTTAAGATCGACCGGCATTGTAATAATATGAAATTTTGTCGTTACAGTCTGTTCTAAGTAAGCGAACCATGCGATGTATAAAATGCCATAGGAAAGCACCCATGCATGGCGGTACTTGTAAATGATGTCCTTGAAAGTTGTTTTTTTGTTTTTCAATTCGCAGATCTGCATTTCTCACCCTTCTTTAAATTGTTAACCAAACATCCACACACTGCGGATTATAGCACAGGAGTTTTCGGTATACAAGTGGGTATTTTTAAATTAAGAGAGTTTTAATAAAGTTTATGGAAAAAATAAAAAATCATTCTCTGAAAACCGGTTCTTTTGTGCAGCTTTTAAAAGATACGGGAAACTGTTTTTTTGTTGTTTGTTTTCGGAATATTGTTGTAAATAGCAAAATGCAAATTGCATTGTTTGTGTAAATTGTATATAATAAGGCTATCCAAAATAGAATAGAACAGCGGTCTGAATGAACGAAGAAAGAGAGGGCAAAGAAATGCAGGCAAAATTAGTTGAAAAATTTAAGGAGATTTTTGGAGCACAGGGAGATATCCGTGTCTATTTTGCGCCGGGGCGTGTGAACCTGATCGGGGAACATACGGATTATAACGGCGGCCACGTGTTTCCGTGTGCGTTGACGATCGGTACTTATGGCGTTGTAAGAAAAAGAGAGGACAAAACGCTGCGGTTTTATTCAATGAATTTTGAGCATTTAGGCGTGATCGAGTCTTCGGTAGAAGGCTTAAAGGTAGAAAAGAAGGCAGACTGGACGAATTATCCAAAGGGTGTGATGTGGGCGTTCGGCGAAAGAGGCATGAAAGTGGAACAAGGCATGGACTTGCTGCTGTTTGGCAACATTCCAAACGGCTCCGGGCTTTCCTCCTCGGCGTCGGTAGAAGTGCTGACAGGATATATTTTAAAAGATCTGTTTGGATTTGACGTATCCAATCAGGATCTGGCGCTGATCGGACAGTTTTCAGAAAACAATTTCAATGGGGTAAACTGCGGGATTATGGATCAGTTTGCCATTGCAATGGGCAAAAAAGACCATGCGATTTTCCTTGACACAGCTACTTTGCACTATGAATATGCGCCGATTAAGCTGGAAGGGGCAAAAATAGTCATTTCCTGCACAAATAAAAAGCGCGGGCTTGGAGATTCTAAGTACAATGAGCGCCGCAGCGAATGCGAGACAGCGCTTGCAGAGATCCAGGAGGTTGTCGGGATCAATGCGCTTGGAGACTTAAATGAAGAGCAGTATGCGCAGTACGAAAGCGCAGTAAAAGATGAAGACCGCAAAAAACGTGCGAAACATGCCGTCTTTGAAAACCAGAGGACGTTAAAGGCAGTGGAAGCGCTGAAAAAGAATGATGTAAAGCTGTTTGGCGAGTTAATGAACGCTTCGCATGTATCGCTGCGGGACGATTATGAGGTAACAGGCATTGAACTGGATACAATGGTGGAAGAAGCATGGAAGATAGATGGCGTGATCGGTTCCCGTATGACAGGCGCGGGATTTGGCGGATGTACGGTCAGCATTGTAAAAGATGAGGCTGTAGAGACGTTTATAGAAAAAGTAGGAAGCGCATACAAAGATAAAATCGGCTATGCGGGAGACTTTTATGTCGTAGAGATCGGCGACGGCCCGGCACGTCTTTCCTGAGAGAAGCTCATTTATCAACTGCACAAATAAAGAAAGGTGGAACATATGATTCAGGAAAATATATTGAAACTGACAGATTATGGTTTGGCAACAGGGCTGATTGCGCCGGAGGATCAACAGTATACGATCAACCGCCTGCTGGAGCTGTTTGGGCTGGATGAGCTGGAAGATACAGTCGTAGATGCGTATAAAAAACAGCCGGCACTGACACAGGAGGGCGCAGAGGAGGCTCTTGAGGAGATTCTGCGCCAGATGCTTGACTATGCGCATGATAAGGGTATCCTGGAAGAAGACGGCATCGTTTACCGCGACCTGTTTGATACAAAGATTATGAGTATGCTCGTGCCAAGGCCAAGCGAGGTGATCCGCCGCTTCCGTGAACTGTATCAGGAAGATCCGCGCAAGGCAACGGACTATTTTTACAAATTAAGCCGCGATACCGATTATATCCGCAGATACCGGATTAAAAAGGATTTAAAATGGACGACGGATACGGAGTTCGGCGAGCTGGATATTACGATCAACTTGTCCAAGCCGGAAAAAGACCCGAAAGCGATTGCAGCGGCAAAGCTTGCAAAGCAGAGCGGCTATCCGAAATGCCTGTTATGCAGGGAAAACGAAGGCTATGCGGGCCGCGTCAACCATCCGGCAAGGCAGAATCACCGGATCATTCCGATTACGATCAACAACAGCGACTGGTATTTCCAGTATTCTCCATATGTATATTACAATGAGCACTGCATCGTATTTAATTCGCTGCATACGCCGATGAAGATCGAGCGCGCGGCATTTGGCAAGCTGCTTGATTTTGTAGAGCAGTTTCCGCACTATTTCGTAGGCTCCAACGCAGACCTGCCGATCGTAGGCGGCTCGATTTTAAGCCACGACCATTTCCAGGGCGGGCACTATGAGTTTGCAATGGCAAAGGCGCCGATTGAAAAAGAGATCTGCTTTGACGGTTTTTCAGACGTATCCGCAGGCATTGTCAAATGGCCGATGTCCGTCATCCGCATCTGTGCAGATGACAAGGAACGCCTTGTGGAATTAGCCGATAAAATCCTGCAAAAATGGCGCGGATATACCGATGAAGACGCATTTATTTTTGCAGAAACAGACGCAGAGCCGCACAATACCATTACGCCGATTGCCAGAAAGCGCGATGGAAAATACGAATTGGATCTCGTGCTGCGCAACAATATCACGACTGAAGAGCACCCGCTAGGCGTATACCATCCGCACGCAAACCTGCACCATATTAAAAAAGAAAATATCGGCCTGATCGAAGTCATGGGCCTTGCGGTGCTTCCTGCAAGATTAAAGGACGAGATGGCACAGCTAAAAGAAGCGATGCTAAAAGGCGCAGTTCTAAGAGCAGACGAAACACTGGAAAAACACGCAGACTGGGCAGAGCAGTTTCAGGCAAAATATGAAAAGATCAACGAATCGAATATTGACGAGATTCTTCATACAGAGATCGGACTTGTCTTCCAGCAGGTATTGGAAGATGCCGGCGTGTATAAGTGTACGCAGCAGGGCAGGAACGCTTTTGTAAAATTTGTGGATGCGGTGAATGCCTAATAGAATGATGAAGCCATCCTGATGCTTTGGGTAGCATTGGGGTGGTTTTACTGTATTATTTTTATTGTGTATATTCTTTGATCCGTAATCGTTAAAAATCGAATAAAAAAGTGCGTTTTTGTGTAGTAGAAGTAAAATACTGTTGTATAGTATAAAAAGATATGTTATAATTTGATACGAGCAACCGTGTGTTAGGGTGTGTTGACCTCATTCGATTCGGAATGGGGGTGATGCTTATGAAAAAGAGAAAACATAGAAATCATATTTCTCTTATGGAATTGCTTACATTTGGCATTTTTCTTTTAGCATTGCTTACATTCGTTTTTACGTTTTGTAAGTAACATTACATAGCAAAAGCCACCCTGAACTTTGAGCGATGTCTTGGTGGCTTTGCTGTCATTAATTGGTCAACCCCCATGTATCCTTGGGATACTACGGGCGGTTGCTCATTTTGTGTATCTATAATATAGCATATTTGAAATGTATTTGCAAGTTCTTTTTCATCCGGCAGTGTTGGCACCATAGAGTTTCCATTTTGCCGGATTTTCTGATTTTTTTATTTGTATTGTCTTTTTCCTGTCTTTTTCCTATTCCTCGTTGTTATACCTATCAGATCGGTCATTTACAAGAGTGCTCTTGCTATTTATTGGAAAAGGAGCAAAACATTGGTGAATTTAAAATTAGAACGAATCCGCAAATCGTACGGAAGAAAAAAGGTGCTGCAAGGGATTGACATGGAGCTTTCGCAGGGGATTTATGGATTTTTAGGGGCGAATGGGGTAGGTAAGACGACGCTGTTTAAGATTATCAGCGGTTATACGAGGGATTATCAGGGAAGCGTATCGTATCCGAAGTGCAAAAAGGGGGAAGTGCTGCTTGGGGTGCTGCCGCAGAATTTTATCGGCTATCCGACGATGACGGTGCGGGAATTTTTGACGTATATGGCAAATATGAAAACAGAGGCGTCCAAACAGGATGTGCGGATGGAAATCGAGGAAAAAATGGAGCTGTTTGCGGTTGAGGAGCTGCATAGAAAGAAGTTAAAGGCGCTCTCCGGCGGGCAGCTTCGCCGTGTGGGGCTGGCGCAGTCTTTTTTGTTCAGCCCGAAGCTGGTGCTGCTTGATGAGCCGACGGCTGGGCTTGATCCGGCGGAACGTATTCGTTTTAAAAATTTTATTTCGGATGCCGCAAAGGAGCAGACGATTTTGCTGTCGACGCATATTGTGTCGGATTTGGAGTTTATTTGCAGGGAAATCTTTGTGATCAAAGACGGCATTGTGGCGGAGCAGGGAACGCAAGAGGAGCTGCTTCGCCGCCAGGAAGGGAATGTGTGGGAATGCGCGTTTGAAAATGAGCGGCAGATGCACGAAGCGCTTGCGGGCGCGGCGGTTTCCATGACGTACAGTGACCGGGGGATGGTCAAGGCACGGGTTGTCGGGGCGCGGCCGGTGCCGGATGCGTACCAGATCCAGCCGGCACTGAACGATGTGTATCTGAGCATTTTTCGTTTTCAGCAGGAGGGGCAGAATGAAGTATGAAATGAGGAAGCTGGTGCGGCAGATGCATGTGAAGGGCGCGCTGCTGCTTGTGCTTGTGCTGTGCGCAGCGTGGGGAATTGTGAGCGTGGGCGCGTACCGTTCGCGGGCAGAGACGGGCGGCACTGCGTATTTAAAAGGGAAAGCGGCGTTTGAAAATGACCGCAAAAAATATGCGCAGGTGCGCGGCGATATTACCGAAGAAAAACTAAATGAGGTGCTTTGGGATATCCAGTCTTGTAAAGATGAATCGGCGGCATATTTAAAGGCGGTCGAACAATATCCAGGGATCGGAAGCCTGCTGGATCAGGCGTATGCGGCGCAGGACGGGCATTTTACGCTGTTCGCGCTGGAAAGCGCGGATGATTTTTATGCGCGCAGAAAACCGCAGATCAAGCTGAGGATCAAAACAGGCGGGCTGCATTTTTCCAAGCGTGAGCTGCAACAAATTTTTGCCTGGGATGAAAAAATACAGACGCCGTTTCAAAATGAAATGGCAGATCCGTGGAGAAATTTTTACACGTCGTTTCAGTTTGCGGTGCTTGTCAATCTGCTGACGGCAATGATCTATGGAGCGAGCCTGTTTTCCTATGAAAAATCGGTACGTATGCATATCATTGCAGGGACAATGGGGCGCCGGACAGTCGGCAGGATGATGGCGCAAAAGGTGAAGGCGCTTGCGGTACTGACCAGCGTACAGTATTTGGTATCGATGGCAGTGCTTTGCGGCATTTATTTTGGAAGCTGCGCGCCGATTGCGTGGAACAGCCAGGTACAGACGCTGTATTTTACTTCGATTTTACCGCTTTGTTACCGGGATGTGTTTGTGCTTGGTTTGGTTTCCGGTATGGCTGCCGTGTGGGCAGCGGCATTTTTCGCAGCATTTTTGGATGCGTGGCTGCAAAAACCGGTGCCTGCGCTGGCGATTGGCGCGGCGGTGATGTTTGTTCCGCTTGTGCTGCGCAATTTTACGATGCTGCCAAACAGTGTGATGAAGCTCGTGCAGGTGTTTCCGGTTCATACGGCGCTGCTTAAGGAGACAGTCAACTCGCTGTATCTGTATCCGTTTCCGGGAAACGGCTTACCGGGCATCTATGTGCTTCCTGTCGTCTGTGCGCTGCTTGCGGCAGGGCTTGTATGGATCGCTGTGCGGCTGGCGCAGACGGGCATATGGAAAGAAGGAGACAGGACAGGCAGGCGCAGGAGGGAAATGGTATGATACGGGAGTTTCAAAAAATCTACAGCAGGCGGACGTCGACAGGGCTTCTTTTTGCGGCGGTATTTTTCAGTGTGCTGCTGAGTGCGTTTTTTATTCATGATTATACATATGAGGTCACAGAAGAAGACGGGACGGTTTATGTACAGGGACGAAAAGGGGTATGGGCGGAGCGCAGGGCGATGGAAAAAATCCCCACAGAGCTTTGCGAAGAAAACCTGAACGCATCTTTATACGATTACCGCAGGCTTGTGAAGTCTGAAAAAACGGACAAGGCGAACCGTGCGTTTGACAAAAAATATCCTGGCTGGCGGATTCTGTTTGAGTATGCTTATATCCCGGAGCATAAAGTCGATGATACGCTGCTGCAAAAACTGCAACATGCAGATGATTTTTACAAAAATATCCCGGTACAGCTCTATGAAAATATGAAAGGATATGACGGGCAGCGCTACAGCAGGGCGGAAAAAAAACGTGCCTGCCAGATGCTGGCAAAGGTGAAAAAGCCTTACCAGTTTGAATTTCTGGGACAGTGGACGATATTGCTAAAGGTTTCGTATCTGTGCTTTTATCTGTTTTTGCTGTACGCGGTATTTTTGGCTGGGCAGGTCTTTTCCTGTGAAAATGAATGTGGGATGGATTTGATTTTACTGCCGTGCGGAAAGAAAACGATGTACCGGATTGCATATCAAAAGATTGCCGGGACAGCGCTTTACCTGACCATTGCATTGTTTGCGTGTACAGCCGTGCAGGCGGCTGTGGTCTTTGCCTGCTGCGGGATAAGCGGCGCAGGCAGCTCGATCCAGATGCTGTGGCAGTTTTTCTTCTGCCTGTATCCGATGGAGGTGTGGCAGTTTTTTCTATATAGTTATGCCGCGGCATGGGCAGGGATCTTGTGTATCGCCGCGGTCAGCGCGTTTTTTAATGCGTGGACGAAAAACAAGTTTTTTTCGATTATGTTGGCGGTACTGTTTCTTTCTGTACCGTTTGCGGCAGACAGCCTGCCAGCCGCAAGAGAAAGCGCGGTATGGCAGCGCCTGATGCTGCTGCACCCGATGACGGCAGTAAATCCGCTGTCCTATGGGCGCTCGCTGCGCACGTTTTCTGTCGGCGGCGTTGTACTGCGCAGCGGGGATATGGTGCTGCTTTTGTGTATTTTTCTGTTTGCGGCAGCGTTTTTTCTCGCGCCGCGGGTATACTGGAAGCGAATGCGGTGATGGCGGGCGGTATGTTAAAAAGTGCTTTCATAAAATAAAGTGTGTTTACATTCTGATAAAAATGTAGTAATCTATGTAAGATTACTACATTTTTATATTAGAAAAGAGGACAACAGGAAAAATGAAACAATGGGAAGCAAATATACGAAAGGTGGTTCCATATGTGCCGGGGGAACAGCCAAGCGAGCAGCGCATGATAAAGCTGAATACAAATGAAAATCCATACCCGCCTGCGCCTGGTGTAATGGAGAGCCTCTATGCTTTTGACGCGGACAAGCTGCGCCTGTATCCAGATCCGCAGGCGGCAATGCTTGTGGATGCGCTGGCAAAACGATACCGGTTAAAGCCGGGGCAGGTGTTTGTCGGAGTCGGCTCGGATGATGTGCTGGCAATGGCGTTTTTGACATTTTTTAATTCCGAAAAGCCAGTATTGTTTCCAGATATTACGTATTCTTTTTATGATGTATGGGCAGACCTGCTGCGCATTCCTTATCAGAACATACCGCTCGACCATAATTTTCGCATATGCAGCGCGGATTATGGCATACCAAACGGCGGCATCGTATTTCCAAACCCAAATGCGCCGACCGGAGAGCTGGAAAGCCTTTCTGCAATCGAACATATTTTGCAGCAAAACGAAGATGTGATTGTAATCGTAGACGAAGCGTATATTGATTTTGGAGGGAAATCGGCGCTGGCACTGCTGGATCAGTATGAAAACCTGCTCGTAGTGCAGACGTTTTCAAAGTCAAGGGCACTTGCCGGGATGCGCATAGGATATGCGTTTGGCAGCGAAACGCTGATCCGGTATCTAAACGACGTAAAGTTTTCGTTTAATTCTTATACGATGAACCAGGTAACGCTTGCCGCGGGTGTGGCTGCACTAAAGGATGAGACATATTTCCGTAAAACGATTCATAAAATCATAACAACAAGGGAGCGGATGAAAGAAGAGTTTCGAAAGCTGGGCTTTGTGTTCGGCGACAGCCAGAGCAACTTTTTATTTGTCACACATCCGAAAGTGCCTGCAAAGGAACTGTTTGAAGCGCTTAAGCAAGAGCATATTTACGTGCGATATTTTGCAAAGCCGCGGATCGACAATTACCTGCGGATTACGATCGGGACGGATGAGCAGATGGACGTCCTGCTGGATTTTCTGCGCGCATATTTAAAAAAGTAAGAAGAAAAAGAGAAAGAGGGAGCATATGTATATCATACAATTTATCAGAGGGTTTTGCATGGCGCTTGCGGACAGCGTGCCGGGAGTATCCGGCGGGACGATTGCGTTTTTGCTTGGGTTTTATGACCAGTTTATCGGGTCGATTGACGACTTGCTGCGCGGCAGCTTGGAAAAGAAAAAGAAAGCGCTGTTTTTCTTATTTAAGCTTGGCATCGGATGGGCGTGCGGGATGGTATTGGCGATCCTCGTACTGACGAGCGTATTTGAATCAAATATTTATGCGATCAGCTCCATGTTTATCGGATTTATTATATTGGCGATCCCGATTGTCGTAAAAGAAGAAAAAGAAGCGCTTGCGTCAAAGCCTGGCGCTGTATTGTTTGCGGCTGTGGGCGCCGCGCTTGTATGTGCGATTACCTATTTTAATCCGGTATCCGGCGGGAGCAGCATGAGCCTGGAGCACCTGGATTTAAAGCTGGGTATCTATGTATTTTTCGCAGGGGCAATCGCAATCTCTGCAATGGTGCTGCCTGGCATTTCCGGTTCTACGCTGCTATTGATTATGGGGCTGTATCTGCCGGTGATTACGGCAATCAAGGATATCCTGCACTTTGACCTGACAGCATTTCCAACAGTATTTCTGTTTGGCTGCGGCATACTGGTCGGCGTATTTAGTGTCGTAAAGCTGATCCGAAAGGCATTGGAGCGGTTTCGCGCGCAGACGATCTATCTGATTATCGGGCTGATGCTCGGATCGATCTATGCGGTGATGAAAGGACCGGAAACGCTGGATACCCCACAGGCGGCAATGTCTGCGGGGACGTTTAATGTGGTGTTTTTTTTGATTGGCGGGGCTGTGATTTTAGGGCTGCAAAAGATGAAGGATGTGCGGGAAGCGTAGAGGGATTTTTTGTGGATGCGGGACGCCAGCGAACAAACCAAACCATATTGAGCTTGTTTAGTAGCATTTACAAAGAGCAGCCGGGAGAGAGGATGTGCCTCCCCTGGCGGCGGCTTTGGAAGAATGGTTAGAATCCCTTAGTATTCTGCAAAACAACCAGGGGCGCAGCCAAGCGGCACCTTTAGCTGCCAGCAGGCAGCGAACTAGGTGCCGCGACCGTGCGTAGCCACAGCGTTACAGCAGAATACTTAGGGATTCTTACCATTCTGGAACGGACGCCGCCAGGGGAGGCACATCCTCTCTCTCGGCGTCCCTTTATGAAAAATAAACACTTTCCCTCTATCCCCCAATACCCATACATCCCATACAATACATACCAGAAAAAGTGCAAATTATGCCAAATCACTTTCCAAAATCTCCCATTCTGTTAAACTCAAAATGACTCTTATATTAATCAAAGGGGAATCAGATAAAGGAGGGTAATTATGCATTATGGAAAGCGTGTGAAAAAATCATGCGTAAAAAGAATCCTTGCAGCTTCACTGGCGGTATTGATGGCGTGTCCGGCGCTGCCGGCTATCCGCCCGGAAGCGGCAAAGGCAAAAGCGCCTTATGTCAGTCTGCGGACGTCGTTTAAAACACTGAAAGTCGGACAGACAAATAAAATGACGCTGAAAAACAATACGATCGGATGGAAAGTGACAAAGGTAGCGACAAGCGACCGCACGATTGCGATGGTGTACGGTAAGACCGAATCGGGATTTAAGATCAAAGGCAAATCTGTTGGAAGGGCAACTGTGCGGGCGAAACTGAAAACAAATGCCAGAAAAAAGACGAATAAGAACGCTGTCAAAACAGTGCGGTGCAGGGTAAATGTCGTACAGCCGCAGGAGAACGGGGAAGCACAAATGACAGAGGTGGAAGTGTCCAGCCAGACAGAGCTTTTGAAAGCGCTGACAGGTACAGGCAGGGCGGATTTAAAAAAGCTGACGATCCGTACAAAGGATGCGGCAAAGTTTGAGATCCCTGCGGGAACTTATTCTGGTGTGGAGCTGATTGTGGATGCGCCGGCAAGTGATATTGAAAATAATGGTGTTTTTGCATCCATCACAATCCAGGCAATCAAGTCGGATACATGGGTAGAAAAAGCAATCGGAAATGTTATGAATGTACTTGCCAGCGCAGCGCGTATTGTAGTCAATCAAGGTGCGCGTTTAGGAAAGCTTGCACTTTCTGGCAAAGACGCAAAAATCAAGCTGGAAGTCAACGGCAAGGTCGACGAAGTATCGGTCAGTGCCAAGATGGAGCTGTCGATCACAGGAAAGCCAGAAGCGCCGATCAATACGACGATCGAAGCATCCGCAGCCGGAACGGTGCTCGTTTCCGAAGCGCCTGTCAATATTACCGCACATGCTTCGGTAGATATTACGCTTAATAAAGGCGCAGAAAACAGTACGGTAGATATTCGCTCCAAAGACGCGCAGGTAAAAGTGAATAACTTTACAAACAGCACGATTACGGTGAAAAAGGCAGACGGAACCATTGAAAAAAAAGCGATCCAGGTGAATACGTCTTCTGGTTCGTATTACAAGCCGTCTGTAAGTACGCCGAGCATTACCACAGGTCCGGCAGTTACACCGACAGGCCCGTCGATTGATGTGACAGATCCGCCAATTACAGACGGTGATTGGGGTGGTATTGGCGGCGGCACGGAGGGCTACATGTATCCTGGTTTTTATAGCTGCCAGGGTGTTTTCCGCCCAGAGGTTCAGATTACAGTTACGCGCAGCGCGATTGAAGGAACCAACACGGTCACAACCATGTCCGCGGTGCTGGTTTGTAACGTGGATCTAAAAAAATCCGATATCGGGCCTTATCCGGGCTATGCACAGTGCGGGTTCCCAGGATCGGAAGGTTATCAGGTAATCTCACAGGCAGCGGTAGTAAGAGTTGATATACCACAGATGGTGCTCGAAGAGATCGAAGGAGCTTACTCACATACGATTAATGCTTATCTGGAATATATTTATACCGATACAGAACCCAACCGAAGATTTAATTATCCGATTCAGTTTGTGATCTATGATACACAGGCATTACAGGACTTTATGAACAACGAGGATAAATGGGTAGACGATAATATGTATATCAAAGTACCTTTGAAGGTTTATCGCGAAAGTGCAAACGGAGAGACCCTGGCTTCTTATGAATATGAACCGTCTTGTATCCAAACCGGCCCGTTCAAGGAGGAGATTTAGAAGTACAGGATACGTTGCTGCTTTTTGGAAAAATTGGTATGGCTGATTAATTAAATATTGGCTATTTTAATCAAGACAGATTTGTCATAAAGTAAGTTCAGAATCTATGTAGATCAATGTATAAAAAGAAAAGAGGTCTTGATGATGAATACCAATCTGAAAAAAATGATCACGGCGGCGCTGTTTACAGCGCTTGCCTGTGTCGCAACAATGTCGATCCGCATTCCTACGCCTGGCACAAACGGTTACATCCATCCAGGCGATGCGATTGTAATTCTCTCTGGTGTGATGCTCGGCCCGGCATGGGGGCTGCTTGCCGCAGGCATCGGTTCTGCAATGGCTGACCTGATCGGCGGATATGTTCTCTATGTACCGATTACCTTTGTGATTAAGGGGGCAGTAGCATTTGCAGCAGGCGCTCTTTATAAAAAGCTCGGCAGGACACCAAAAAGCTGTTATGTGGCGGTGATTCTTGGAGGAATTGCGGATATCGTGCTTGTAGCAGGCGGATATTTTCTCTGTGAGTATGCTTTATACGGCATAGCCGCGGCCGCAAGCATTCCTGCGAATGTGATCCAGGGTGCCAGCGGGCTTGCGATCAGCATTGTGCTGTATCCGGTATTGTTAAAAGTGCCGGATCTAAGAAAAGCAGTGCAGCCGATTGCAGATCAAGGCTGTCAAAAATACGGGCAAAAATGAATGCTCCTGTTGGTAGATTATTTCCTCTGGTTCATCTATACTTTTTCTTGAACAAAACGAAGGAGGAAATGATTATGAGTTTGGGAGATTTGGAAAAGAAATTTTAAAAAGACATTTTAGCGGGGATCTGGAAAAACAGGAAAATCGACGCAGCAGGCAGTTAAGCAACAAAAAACTCTGGAACGGTGAGCTTCCAGAGTTTTTTGTTGTTTAACTGCCTGTGTTATCTATGGGCGGCAGACCGAACATGCGTCATATCCTAAGGACTGCGCAGTCGATAAGTCGATTGCATGTTTGGACCGGCTTAAATACCTGCATCCGCCACGGTGGTATTTACTGCCTGTATCCGTGACATATACGGTAAGCTCCTTGGTGTTGGAAGCACTTGATGTGCTGTTTGCAGACACTGTTTCCCTGACACCTTTGATATTCAGTGATTTCAACAGTGATGCATTTACAGTGCCTGTCACTTTCAAGTCATGATCCTTTTGGTATTCCCGGATCGCATCAGAAGTTTTGCTTCCCCGGATACCGTCAGGCGTGCCGCAGTCGTAGCCTTTGCGGTTTAGCTTTGTCTGTACTTTCTTGACGGTAGCTTTGTTGTAACTCGTACCTGCATGGGCGGTCACTGTCTGCTGTGCTGTATCCGGTACCAGAAGCGGCACGTATGGAACGAAGGAGCCAGACAGCATCACGATGAGAAACAGCCGCACAAATAACAGTCTGAACTTTTGCATGGGTAGTATGTCTCCTTTCTGTAGTTTATAACTATTGTAGCACAGTCAGATAGAGATTGAAATATATAAAATTAAAAAAGGGATGTAAAAACATCCCCGTTTCCTAAACGAATTTTTATTGCGCTTTATCTGCAAACTCCGTCGCAACCAGTGCTTCATATGGCGGGCGTTTTGTAATTACGTCTGCATCTTCCAAGATATCTAACAGCAAATCAAAGCTTTCCTGTGTAAATACGAGGTCATTTTTCCATGTGTCCTGTGCGTGGTAGCGCTCTACGATGGCGGTAAGCGTTGCAGGGTCTGTTTCGGAAAACTGTGGTTTTATTGTTTTTGCGATCTCGGAGCTGGAATGCGAAGAGACATAGTCCATGCCTTTTTGCAGTGCGTTTGTAAAGGACTGGATCAGGTCTTTGTGCTCTTCCAGATAGCTTTGCTTTACGCTGAAAGCGGTATATGGCACATAGCCGGATTCCACGCCGACAGAGCTTACAACAAATCCGGCGCCTTCCTGTTCTAGGGCAGTGGCGGAAGGCTCAAATTCAACGGTATAAGCACCTTTTCCGCCGGAAAAAGCGGCAGCGGTAGAGCCGAAATCGATGCCCTGGTCGATCTTTACCTCGGATGGCTGGATGCCGTTTTTCTTTAATACGTACTCAAAGACCATTTCAGGCATACCCCCAGCCCTGCCACCGAGCACTTCTTTTCCTTTTAAATCTGATAACTTAAAATCATCGGTTTTCTCACGCGCCACAATAAAGTTTCCGGCACGCTGCGTTAGCTGGGCAAAATTAACGACAGCATCCTGGGCGCCTTCGTTATAAGTATACACAGTTGTCTCAGGCCCCATAAATCCGATCTGCGCTTCGCCGGACAGTACGGCAGCCATCACCTTATCTGCACCAAATCCGGTCACCAGCTCTAGGTCGATGCCTTCCTGTTCAAAATAGCCGTTTTCGATCGCCACATACATCGGTGCGTAAAAAATAGAGTGTGCGACTTCGTTTAAGGTAATGGTTTCTTTTGTTACTTTCTGAACACCAGAGTTTTTTAAAGTGTCTGTTTTTCCGCAGCCTGCAAGCATACAGACAGCCAGTACGGGAATGAGAAACAGTGCGAGGAACCGTCTTTTCAGATTCATAAAAGACCCCTGAATTTGGATTTGATAATAGTATATTGTAGAAATGGGAAAATGTGCGGGATCTGCAAATGAAATTTTGTGGCAGCTTTTATAATATTTTCTTGCGAAATTTATAAGAATGCACAGAGATGATTTACACGTATAAGTAAACATGCTAAAGTGGTAGCGCAGCAAAGAAAACCGCGGGCGCGATAGGATCACGCAGAAAGGACATTGTTTATGGATACGGAAAAAACAGACATAAAAAAAATGCAGAGCAAGCATACAAAATGGTTGATTATTACCGGCATTTTTCTTGCCGTGGCAGCGGCAGTGTGTGTGTATGCTGCGGACAGGAACAAGTATGACTTTGAAAAAACGTTTTTTCAGGTCGTTGACCAGTATAGTACCAGAAGCTACACATTGGAAGAACAGCATAAGATATTTGCGCGGGAGCATTTTGTGGATGACCTGGCAAAGTTTCATGAAGAATTAAATAAACAGCAGGAAGGATTTCAGTTTGTCGGAGTCAGCATTCAGCCGATCGAGTTAGTCGGGCACTGGGATAAACCGGCGAATCTGGTAAACGGCTATGGGCATAAGGATTTGAGAAACCAGAAGGCGGAGTTTGAAGGAAAAGAAATAGAACTTACGCCGATAGACTGCTACCAGATCGATAAGCAGAGCCAGCTTGTGCTGTTTGGCAGGCAAATATTTGCAGACGATGCTTTTGTGCAGAAGGGCGATGTGGTGCCGCTTATTTTGGGAGATGGTTTTTGCGAATATTACAAGGTTGGCGATACGTTTGAATTTTTTTATTTGTATCAAAAGTGGACAGGGAAAGTGACAGGCTTTTTAAATAAGGAAGCAGAATTGGCTATGGATGAATTTTCTACCTATTCGCTGGATCACGCGATGGTCATGCCGTTTTTTGACCAGCTTGATAGGAATGCTGCTATGTATGATGACAGTGAGTTTCGGCTTTTATATTTTTTGCGGAAAAATGAAGGCTATTTGAAACTGGATCAGAAAGAAGATTATAAGGAGGGCAAACGGTATATTGAAAAGCTGGCTCGGAAATTTGGGCTGGATTATACGCTGTTAAGGGGATATTGACCGCGAGATCGGTAAAATTAGAAAGGATGCAGGGTCTTTTTCACAGGAAATGGCTTTGCATCCTTGAAATTTTTCCAAAGATGTGGCATTATGACAGGAGACACGCAAAAAGCAAATACAGAAGCAGGAGGAAAAATCATGGATTACAAAAATGCTGGAGTGGATATTGAAGCTGGCTACAAGTCAGTGGAGCTGATAAAAAAACATGTGCAGAGCACAATGCGCCCGGAGGTGCTTACAAACCTGGGCGGATTTTCCGGCGCTTTTTCGATGAAAGCGTTTCAAAAGATGGAAAATCCGACGCTTGTATCGGGGACGGACGGTGTCGGAACGAAGCTGAAGCTTGCTTTTTTGATGGACAAACATGATACAGTTGGGATTGACTGTGTGGCGATGTGTGTAAACGATATTGCATGTGCAGGCGGCGAACCGCTGTTTTTTCTGGATTATATCGCATGTGGCAAAAATTATCCTGAGAAAATCGAAGCGATTGTCAGCGGTGTGGCAGAAGGATGCAGGCAGGCGGGCGCGGCGTTAATCGGCGGCGAGACTGCGGAGATGCCGGGGTTTTATCCGCAGGATGAGTATGACCTTGCAGGATTTGCGGTAGGCGTGGTAGATGAAAAGGATATTATTACCGGCAAGGATCTGAAAAAAGGCGATATGCTGATCGGGCTGGCGTCTTCCGGTGTGCATTCCAACGGATTTTCGCTTATTCGAAAGATCTTTGATGTAGATAAAAAGGTACTGGATACGTATGAGCCGCGGCTTTTAGGCACAATCGGAGAAACGCTGCTGACGCCGACGCGCATTTATGTCAGTGCGTTAAAAAAGATCCGGGAAGCGGGCGTGCGCATCAAAGCGTGCAGCCATATTACAGGGGGCGGCTTTTATGAAAATGTGCCGCGTATGCTGCCAGAGGGCATTTGCGCTGTGATAAAAAAGGACAGCTACCAGGTGCCGGAAATTTTTAAGATCCTGGCGGAAAAAGGAAATGTTGACGAGGCGATGATGTATAATACATTTAATATGGGAATCGGCATGGTGCTTGCGTTAGATCCTGCGGATGCGGACGCGGCAAAAAAAGCTGCCGAAGAAGCAGGCGTTGCGGCATTTGTGATCGGGGAAGCCACAGCAGGTGAAAAAGGAGTTACATTATGCTAAGAGTTGCGGTAATGGTATCCGGCGGCGGGACAAATTTACAGGCGCTGATCGACGCGGTAGAGAACGGAAATATTACAAATGCTGAAATTGTGTCCGTTATCAGCAACAAAAAGGATGCGTACGCGCTGGAGCGGGCAAACAATCACGGATTAAAAAGCATCTGTATCTCTGCAAAAGATTATGCAGACCGGGAGGCGTTTGGCAGGGTGCTTGTGGATGCGCTGCAACAGGATCAGATTGACCTTATCGTGCTTGCGGGATATCTTGTGATCCTGCCGGAAATTTTTATCAGAACGTATGAAAACCGTATTATCAATATCCATCCGTCGCTGATTCCTTCCTTTTGCGGAGCCGGGTATTATGGGCTAAAGGTGCATGAAGGCGTTCTTGCCCGAGGTGTGCGGGTGACCGGTGCCACTGTGCATTTTGTGGACGCGGGGACGGATACAGGCCCGATTATTTTGCAAAAAGCAGTGGAAGTAAAGCCGGATGATACGCCTGCGGTGTTGCAGCGGCGAGTTATGGAGGAAGCGGAATGGAAGATTCTGCCGCAGGCGGTGGATCTGATTGCAAACGGCAAAGTGTCGGTTGCGGACGGAAAAGTGCGTATTTTGGACGAAGTGTAGGTATTTAGCAGCAGGGAAGGAGAAACTAGCATGAAAGTATTGATCGTAGGCAGCGGCGGGCGTGAACACGCGCTTGCGTTAAGCGCGGCAAAAAGCCCGAAGGTAGAAAAACTATACTGCGCGCCTGGAAATGCCGGGATCGGGCAGGTCGCGGAATGTGTTCCGATTGGCGCGATGGAGTTTGAAAAGCTTGCCGCATTTGCAAAGGAGCAGGCGGTTGATTTTACAATTATCGGCATGGACGACCCGTTAGTCGGCGGTATTGTGGATGTGTTTGAAGAAAAAGGGCTGAAGGTATTCGGGCCTAGGAAAAACGCGGCGATTTTGGAAGGCTCTAAAGCGTTTTCCAAAGACTTGATGAAAAAATACAACATTCCGACCGCGGCGTATGAGACGTTTGACGATCCAAAGGAGGCGCTTGCTTATCTGGAAACGGCGAAAATGCCGGTTGTCTTAAAAGCGGACGGGCTGGCGCTTGGCAAGGGCGTGCTGATCTGTAAGACGTTAGAGGAAGCAAAGGAAGGCGTAAAGTCCATTATGGAGGATAAAAAATTCGGTGCGGCAGGCAACCGGATGGTTGTGGAAGAGTTTATGACCGGGCGAGAGGTATCCGTTTTGTCATTTGTAGACGGCAAAACGATACGGATTTTAAGCTCCGCACAGGATCATAAGCGTGCCAAGGACGGCGACCAGGGGCTGAATACCGGGGGCATGGGTACTTTTTCGCCAAGCCCGTTTTATACAAAAGAAGTGGATGAATTTTGCCATAAATATATTTACCAGGCGACCGTCGACGCGATGGCGGCAGAAGGCAGGCCGTTTGTCGGTGTGATTTTCTTTGGGCTGATGCTGACAGAGGACGGGCCGAAGGTGTTAGAGTACAATGCGCGCTTTGGAGACCCGGAAGCGCAGGTAGTGCTGCCGCGTATGAAAAACGATATGCTTGAGGTGATGCAGGCTTGTGTGGAAGGCAGGCTGGATGAGATCCAGATTGCGTTTGAAGACAATGCGGCAGTTTGCGTCGTGCTTGCCTCTGACGGATATCCGGTTGCTTATGAAAAAGGCTGCCCGATTGAGGGGTTAGAGCGGTTTGAAAAAACGCAGGATTATTACTGCTTCCATGCAGGGACGGCGTTAAAGGACGGAAAGATCGTGACAAACGGCGGCAGGGTGCTTGGCGTTACCGCAAAAGGAGCAGATTTAAAAGAAGCGCGCCGCAAAGCGTATGAGGCGGCAGAGTGGGTGCGGTTTGCAAATAAATATATGCGCCATGATATTGGGAAAGCGATTGACGAGCTATGAACCTTATCGTTTCCGCGGATATAAACTGGGGCATAGGCAGCAATCAGCAGCTTCTGGTTCGGATACCGGATGATATGCGTTTTTTTCGGGAAACGACGATAGGAAAAGTCGTCGTTATGGGAAGAAAGACAAGGGAAAGCCTGCCGAACGGCATTTTGGAAGGCAGAGAAAATATTGTGCTTACGCATGATAAAAATTATAAGGCAGGGGGTGCGGTTGTCGTGCATTCCCTGCAAGAGCTGCACCAAAGGATCATGCGGTATCCTGCCGACGAGGTATTTGTAATGGGCGGCGAAAGTATTTACAGGCAGCTTCTTTGCCTGTGCGATACGGCATATGTGACAAAAATTGATTTCGCTTACAGTGCGGATACGTATGCTCCGAACCTGGACGAGCTGCCGGAGTGGGAGCTTGTTGCTAAGAGCGAGGAGCAGACCTATTTTGACATTATTTATTTTTTCTGCAAATATAAGAAAAAGCAGGGTTATAAAGCGGACTGGGAAGCCATACTAAAATAAGCAAAAGGGAGGAAACCATGGATATAACAGGTAGAAAATTATTTGTGAAAGCGCTGCGGGAAGAGGGCGTGGATACGATATTTGGATATCCGGGCGGGATGGTTACGGATATTTTTGATGAATTATACAAACAGGAGGATATCCAGGTCGTCCTGCCAAGGCATGAACAGGGATTGATTTTTGAAGCGGAGGGCTATGCCAAGGCGAGCGGGAAGGTCGGCGTCTGTCTCGTTACGAGCGGGCCGGGCGCGACGAATATTATTACAGGGCTTGCGGATGCGCATTATGACAGCATTCCGCTCGTATGTATCACCGGACAGGTACCGCTTGGGCTGATTGGAAACGATGCGTTTCAGGAAGTGGATATTGTAGGAATGACGAGCTCCGTTACCAAATACGGCGTGACGGTGCGCGACCGCAACGACCTGGGCAGAATCTTAAAGATGGCGTTTCATATCGCCAAAACGGGAAAGCCGGGCCCGGTGCTGATTGACATTCCAAAGGATATCCAGGTACAGGCAGGAGACAGCGAGTATCCGTCCGAGGTGCACATCCGCGGGTACAAGCCAAACGAAAGCGTGCATATCGGCCAGTTGAAAAAAGCGTACCGCCTGTTAAAATCGGCAAAGCGTCCGCTGATCCTTGCCGGGGGCGGCATCCATATCGGCGGTGCACACGAACAGCTTCAAAAGTTTGCAGAACGTACGCAGATCCCGGTCGTAACGACGGTGATGGGCAAGGGGGCTCTGCCGGCAAACCATCCGCTGTATCTGGGCAATTCCGGTATGCATGGAAGATATTCCTGCAATATCGCAGTCAGCAAATGTGATGTGCTGTTTTCGATCGGGACGCGCTTTAACGACCGGATTACCGGCGATTTAAACGAATTTGCGCCAAAAGCGAAGATTATCCATATCGATGTCGACACGGCGGCGATTTCCAGAAATGTCGTTGTCGATGTGCCGATTGTGGCGGATGCAAAGCTGGCGCTTGAAAAACTGTGCGAGTGGGCGGAAAAGCAGGACACCGAAAAGTGGATCTGCCAGATCCGGGAATGGGATATGGAAAACCCGCTGGAAATGCGGAGAGACCGGGGCATGACGCCGCAGATGATTATGGAGGCGATCAACCAAAGCTACAAAGAAGCGATTATCGTAACGGATGTAGGGCAGCACCAGATGTGGGCGACGCAGTATCTGGACATTGGCGGGCGTAAAAAGCTGATTACATCCGGCGGGCTTGGCTCAATGGGATTCGGGCTGCCTGCGGCAATCGGCGCAAAGATCGCAAAGCCGTATCAGCATGTGGTCTGCATTACCGGCGACGGCGGATTTCAGATGAATATGCAGGAGATGGCGACGGCGATTACGCAGGAAGCGCCTGTTACGATCTGCCTGTTGAACAACTATTACCTTGGCATGGTACGCCAGATGCAGCAGCTCTTTTATGGAAAGCGCTATGCGGCTACGTGCCTGCGCAGGCGCAAGGGGTGCCCTGCCACATGTAAGGGGCCAAACGATGCGTGCCCGCCGTATGAACCTGATTTTGTAAAATTTGCACAATGCTATGGCGCGCACGGCATCCGGGTAACGGAACAATCCCAGATTGCAGACGCTTTGGCACAGGCAAAGCGCAACGAGGACGCGCCGACCCTGATCGAATTTATGATCGCGACGGACGAGCTGGTGCTTCCGATGGTAAAAGGCGGGAATCCAATGAGTGAAATGATTTTAAAGTAGGCGGGAGGGAGAACAGATGAAAAACAGATGGATCGCTTTGTATGTAGAAAACCAGGTAGGCGTGCTGGCGAAGGTATCGGGGCTTTTTTCCGGTAAATCCTATAATCTGCAAAGCCTGACCGTCGGTACGACGGAGGATGCAACGGTTTCCCGTATGACGATCTGCGTTATGAGCGACGATATTACGTTTGAGCAGATCAAAAAGCAGCTAAACCGTATGGTAGAGGTAATTAAGGTCATAGACCTGACCAATGTGCCGATCCATATGAAGGAGATTTTATTTGCAAAAGTAAAAGACTTAAAATCCAGCCAGATCGATGAAGTGTTCCGCATTGCAGAAGTGTTCAGCGTGGAAGTGACGGATATCGGAAAAGACAGTGTAATGCTGGAATGCAAGCTGACCGAGCGCAGGAACAACGAGCTGATCGAGCTGCTGAAAGCAAAATTCCGCAATATCGAGATCGTGCGCGGCGGAGCGGTTGCAATAGAGGCAATCAGTACGTCGTGCAGATAGCCGCCCGTTTGCCGGGCACAGCGGACAGAACCAGGAGTGGAAAAACAAGGGAGAATTTTTATGATCGATTTTTATAGCCTGTCATTGCGCGACCGTGAGTGGGTAACCCACCGGATGCTGGAGGATGACAGGCAGGCGTGTGAATATTCCTTTGCGAATAATTTTTTGTGGAGTGATATTTACGGCGTGAAGATGGCAAAAGAGCAGGGCTGCCTGATCTTTCAGTTCCAGAATCAAAAGGAATACTGTTATACGATTCCAATCGGTGCCGGAAACAGAAAGGGTGCACTGGATACGATGCTTGCCGAAGAACAGGCAAAGGGGCAGGAGCTTGTGCTCAGCACGCTGATGCAAAGCGACCTGGCGTGGCTTGAACAGAACTATCCAGGCAGGTATACCGTCGAAACGAACAGGGACGATTATGATTATGTATACAGTACCGAAAAGCTGTCCACGCTTTCCGGCAGAAAGCTGCACGGAAAGCGCAATCATATCGCACGGTTTAAAGACGACAACAACTGGATGTACCGCGATATGATGCCGGAGGACGCAGGGGAGTGTATGCGCCTGCTGGATCTGTGGAAGGAGGCAGAGGCGGAACACTGGAACGATGAGATGGAAAACGAGCTGCATATTAACCGCATTGCGCTGCGCAACCTGGCTGAGCTGGTGCTGGACGGCGGAATGCTGTACAAAGGCGGCAGGCTGGTAGCATTTTCCATCGGGGAGCCGTTAAATACGGATACGTATGTCGTGCATATTGAAAAAGCGCTTGCCAGTGTGCAGGGCGCCTATCCGATGATTAACCAGCAGTTCGTGCTGCATCACTGCCAGGATTATGCGTATGTAAACCGGGAAGAGGATACTGGCGACGAGGGGCTTCGCAAGGCAAAGCTGTCCTACCAGCCGGTACATTTAGTGGAAAAATATCAGGCGAGGTTTCATTTATGATTCGATTTGGAAAGATCACCGACCTTCCAGAGTTAAAAGCACTCTGGAAGGAATGTTTTGCGGACGAGGATGCTTATATTGACGCATTTTTTGACGCAATGTACGAGGATGCGCATGTATTGCTGGAGGAGGAAAACGGGGTGCTTGCAGGAGCATCCTTTTTTCTTCCTGGAAAAATCGCATTGGAGGATGCGGCATCCAAAGGGCTGCGCTGGCAGGAGATCCGCTATGTATACGCGCTTGCTGTCTACCCGCAGTACCGCGGCAGGGGTATCGCGGCAGCACTGCTGCACAGGGCTTATGAGGCATATGGCGCGCCGCTGATCGCGGAGCCGGCAGAAGAGGGGCTGATAGGCGGATTTTACGAGCCGCTTGGATTTTCCTGCAATTTTTACCTGGACAAAACAGAGCTTACGCTACAAACAGAAAAATATGATCTACAGGCGGCGGAGCTTTCAGAAACACACATGGATTTACTGGCAGGTTCTTTGTTTAAGCCGGTGCAGGCAGAGCGGTATTGCGCAATACGCAATGCGCGTTTTCTGAAAAAAGGCTATGTAAGCTGGCCGCTGCGCCATGTGGCGTTTGCGGTTACGCAGCATCGCGGCAGCGGCGGCGGGGCGTATGTGCTGCCTGTGGACGGCAGGGAAGAGATTTTGCTCTGCTATCGGGAAACACAGGATATCATTGTGACAGAAACGACGCTGACGGCGCAGGAGTTAGAGCAGTATTTTCTGCCTCGGATCGCGAAACAGTGCAGCAGGGTCACGGTTGTAAGGAAGACAGTAACGACAGTCCGCGAATGCCTGACAGGTATGAGCTATGGGCTTTTGGATGTGCAGGGGTATTTGAATCTGACGCTTGACTGAATGCCAACATCTATTGATACAAAACAAGAATCAATGAGGATAAAAAATGTTAAATCAGTTTGCAAGAACCGAATTATTAATAGGAACTGAAGGAACCAGGCGCCTTGCCGCTGCCCGTGTAGCGATATTTGGCGTCGGCGGTGTCGGCGGGTTTGTGGCGGAGGCGCTGGCGCGCAGCGGCATTGGCACGCTGGACTTGATTGACCATGACTCGGTGAGCGTTACCAATCTGAACCGACAGATTTTTGCGCTGCACAGCACGCTTGGAAAATACAAAGTGGATGTGGCAAAGGAGCGGATTTTGGATATCAATCCAAAGGCGCAGGTGAATGCTTATAAAGTATTTTACATGCCGGATACCGCCGGACAGTTTGATTTTGCCAGGTATGATTATATTGTGGATGCGATTGATACTGTAACCGGAAAGATCGCGCTGATAGAACAGGCGCAGGCGGCGGGAACGCCTGTGATCAGCTCGATGGGGGCTGGCAATAAAATGAATCCCGCGATGTTTCAGGCGGCAGACCTGTATGAGACGTCTGTCTGCCCTCTGGCAAGGGTGATGCGCAGGGAACTGAAAAAGCGGGGAATTAAAAAATTAAAGGTCGTGTATTCCAAAGAACCTCCGTTGCAGCCGTTGGTTGCAGGATCTGTTCCGGGCAGCACTGCGTTCGTGCCCGCGGCGGCAGGGCTTGTGCTTGCGGGCGAGGTAGTGAAGGACTTGCTGGATGTTAAAAAAAATTGTGAATAGAGTAAAGATTTTACAGTATATTTTACGGCTGGCTGTTTATCCTAGAAATAGCAGCATTTAAAATAAAAACAACAGGAGCTGATGGATATGAAAGAGGAAGAAAAACAGCGGCAGCAGCAGGAATACAACGAGTATGTCAAGCAGGTGACGCCGACGAGGAATCTTGCGTGGGCGATGTGCCGGGCGTTTCTTGTTGGAGGGATCATATGCATTATCGGGCAGGTGATTTTAAATATTGCCAAGAATATGGGGCTTGACAAAGATACGGCAGGAAGCTGGTGCAGCCTGACACTGATCTGCCTGAGCATTGTATTGACAGGGCTTAACATTTATCCTTCGTTTGCAAAATGGGGTGGTGCAGGCGCGCTTGTGCCGATTACCGGATTTGCAAACAGCGTGGCGGCACCAGCGATCGAATTCCAAAAAGAAGGGCAGGTATTCGGGATCGGCGCAAAGATTTTTACGATTGCAGGGCCGGTGATTCTGTTTGGGATTTTTACCAGTTGGGCGCTGGGGCTGATTTACTGGATCTTGAAACTAATGGGAATCCTTTAATGCTGCTGTTGATGCATCTGTGTTTGACCCGGGGATCGTTGCTTTGCAGGCGTCCTCGGGATTTTCAGGTGTTGGCGAATGGCGTGACAGGAAGGGGGAAAGAGAGTATATGGCAAGAACGGTTGCAGTTGGCGTGCAGGATTTTAGCAAAGTCATTGAGGAACATTGTTTTTATGTGGACAAAACCGATTTTATAAAAGAGTGGTGGGAATACAAAGATGACGTTACATTAATTACCCGTCCAAGAAGATTTGGTAAAACGCTTACCATGAGTATGCTGGAATATTTTTTTTCGGTCAGACATGCAGGGAGGAGCCGTTTATTTAAAAACCTGAATATTTGGAAAAACGAAACATATAGAGAGCTGCAAGGAGCCTATCCCACTATTTTTTTAAGCTTTGCGGGTGTAAAGGCGAGTCATTATGACGAGGCTTACTATGATATATGCAGGCTGGTTTCACGTGAGTATCGCAGGCATGTTTACTTGTTGGGAAGCAGTTCTTTTTTGCAGCCAGACAGAGAGATGTTTGAGAAGCTTTTAAATATGGATGGAACGGTTGGAGATGTCTGTGCATCTATGAATCAGCTTTCGGAATACTTATACCACTATTATGGGAAAAAAACGATTATTTTACTGGATGAGTATGATACACCCATGCAGGAAGCTTATGTTCATAAGTACTGGGAAGAGATGGCTGAGTTTATACGAAAGTTTATGAATTTTACGTTTAAAGCGAATCCGTATTTAGAACGCGGAATGATGACGGGCATCACGAGAGTTGGGAAAGAGTCGATTTTTTCTGATCTGAATAATCTGGAAGTGATCACGGTGACTTCCAAAAAATATGCATCGGCATTTGGCTTTACGGAACAGGAGGTTTTTGCTGCACTGCATGAGTTTGGAATGGAAGGGCAAATGCAGGAGGTAAAACAGTGGTACGACGGATTTCGGTTTGGGGATTGCGACCATATTTATAACCCGTGGTCTGTAATAAAGTTTCTAGGTGAAAAACAATTTGCTCCATATTGGGCAAATACAAGCTCCAACCGATTGATTGCCACGCGGATGCAGCAGAGCGATGTTGATACAAAGCTGATTGTAGAAGATCTTTTGCAGGGGAAATCTTTTTTGACACAAATAGATGAGGAAATTATTTTCAGCAGCCTGGACTATAAAAAATCTGCACTATGGAGTTTGCTGCTGGCAGGCGGTTATCTTAAGATTTTACAAATAGAAAGAAACCGGAGAGGAAAAATACAATATACGCTGGCGTTGACAAACAGAGAAATCTTTTTTATATTTGACGAAATGGTTACTGGATGGTTTTCCAATAGCAGGCTGAGTTATGGTGATTTTTCAGAAGCATTGCTTGCGGGAGATAAAGAGTATATGAATGCGTATCTAAACGATATTGCAATGGAAACATTTAGTTTTTTTGACACGGGAGCAAAATCCTCGCGCTATAAGCAGCCCGAAAATTTTTATCATGGTTTTGTACTGGGCATGATTGCGGATTTGCGGGAGTTATATAGGGTAACATCAAATCGGGAGAGTGGAAATGGCAGGTATGATGTGCTTTTGGAACCATATCATCCCAAGATAGACGATGGTATCATCCTTGAATTTAAGGCATTAGATCCAGAGACGGAACAAAATCTTGAGGAAACGGTACATTCGGCGATTCGGCAGATTTTAGATAAAAAATATGCTGCTGCATTACATAAAAAGTGCAGCCAGGAGAACATCCGAATTTACGGGTTCGCTTTTCGTGGAAAAGAAGTGTTCATTGACGGGGGAGATCTGGAAATGGCGGAGAAACTAGTAAAAAGATAAAGCATTATAAAAATACAGATAAATATAGAAAGGATGAAAAAGAATGTCGTTAAAAGGTGAACTGGCAAAAACATATTTTAAGGAAGGGTACAACTGCGCCCAGTCGATTGCACTGGCGTTTTGTGATGAGATCGGGATTGAAAAAACAAAGCTGCTGCGGATGGTGTCTTCGTTTGGCGGTGGAATGGGCAGGCTGCGTGAAGTGTGCGGTGCCGTCAGTGGGATGTTTTTTGTGGCGGGGGCATTGTATGGTTATGACGACCCGAAGGATATGCAGGCGAAAAAGGAGCATTATGCCAGAATCCAGGAGCTTGCCGCACAGTTTCGTGCCCAGACAGGCTCTATCGTCTGCCGGGAGCTGCTTGGGCTGGAAGGAAAAGACCAAAGCCCCGTACCAAGTGCACGGACAGAGGAGTATTATAAAAAACGCCCCTGCCCGGAAATGATAGCGATAGCGGCGCAGATTATGGAAGCGTATAGGAAAGAGCATCCATAAGCGTGCGGTTTGTTTTTATTGTTCGACCAGACCGTTTTTGGTCAGCAGGAACACTTTGTCACAGACTTCCTGGATAAACTTACGGTCATGGGAAATGCTGATAATGGCTCCTGGAAAATCTTTGAGCAGTTGGCGGATGACCGGGCCCGACAGCGGTGAAAAATTGCGGGTTGGTTCATCCAGGATTAAAACGTCCGCGTCGGAAAGGCTCATTTTTAACAGAAATATTTTTGCCTTTTGTCCGCCGGAAAGCTCGCTGATCGTGTGATCCATTTCTTCTGTGGTGTATTTTAACGCACCTAGGCATGTGCGGATTTTTGTCCGTATTTCTTTGTCGCCAGATGCGTCCAGAAAATCTACCGGAGTCATCGAAGGCTTTAGCAGTTCTTCATAGTTTTGCGGCATATACTGTACATGGAGGTCTGTCCGCGCAAGCAGGCAGTCCGCAATCTTATGAAGAAGCGTTGTTTTTCCGGCGCCGTTTGTGCCTACGATGCACAGCTTTTGCGCGCCGCGCATGTGCAGGCGGATATTTTCTGCCAACACCCGTTCCCCGTCAGGCGTGCAGAGCTTTTCCAGGGAGTAATCAACGACTGTTTTTCCCGCCGGAAGCATCGAAGACTCGCTTCCAAGCTTAAAAAACAGCGCGCTTTCTTTCTCAGGCATCTGTGTCATTGTCTGGTTCTCACGCTCAAAACGCCGTTCCATAGATTTGACGGCGTGCATTTTTTTCTTTAGCAGGCGTGCTTTTGCCGGGCACTGCCTGGAAATGCTTGCCTGCGCATGAGCGACACTTTGGTAGATCCGTGCATATTTTTCTTCCCGCAGCTTTTTTTCCCGGCGGTCATTGGCAGCCATACGCGCCTGATTTTGAAACTGGCTGAGCCGTTCCCTGCGGTACTGTTCATAAGGCATCCGCGCAGCCGTATAACGGCACACTGTCTTATGCCGGAGCTGTTCGAGATGGACGACGACGTTTGCCGTGTGCTCAATCAGCGTTTCATCATGAGATATAAATAAAACGATCCGATTCCATTCCAGAATAAAACGCTCCAGCCAGGCAAGCGTTTCCAGATCAATATCGTTTGACGGCTCATCCAGCAGCAGAATATCCGGCTTTGCCAGCAGTATGCGCAGCAGTTGTGCCTTTACCTTTTCACCGCCTGACAATGTTTCCATAAGCTGGTCGCTGTAAAAGAAATCCGCGGCAAGAGAGAACTTCCCGGCGAGCTGCCCAAGCTCCTTGGGCGTATGTTCCCAAAACAGAGGTTCTTCGGAAAAATATTCATACAGGCTTTTTTTGCCGTCTGAATGCGGAAGCTCCTGCGGCAGGTAACCAGGCTTTTGGTTTGCCAGTATCCGTTCCCCGGAAGCTTCGCAGTAACCAAGGATTAAGTCAGGCTCATAGATCCATTGCAGGAGCGTAGACTTTCCGTTTCCTTCTTCACCAATGATGACAGCCTTATCGCCGTCATTCAGCACAAGGTTAAAATCTTCCAAAAGCGTCTTTAAATCTTTTTTGTGTACAATATTCAAATGCTTTACTGATAGCATAAGCGTCTCCTTTCCGCGGCTTTTTTTAAGAAATAAAAAAAGCCCGTTTCCGTATCCGAAAACAGACTCACGCAAAGAAACCCTGTATATATTCTGAAAACAGACATACAAATAGGGATAGAAAAGCGAGATAATCTAATTCGGCATACGCAGATACACCTGGAGCCCTTGTTAGACAATCATTGTCTAACAGCCTTCCAGGCAGTTTTTAAATTGCGACATCCAAACTAAATTATCGAATAATCATTTTCTCACCCTGCACATCTGTGCCCTTTCTTTATAATCAGCATCATTATAGCATAATATTTTGGAAATGCAAGTGTTTTTTTTAGAAAAATGAAAAAGTTTTGCAAAACAGTGATAAGATATCCTAAAGGGTTGACGGGACGAGCTTCCTTTGTTAAAATGAAAGTGAACACTTGCATGGAGGGAGTAAATTTGGACGAAACAAGTCAGAAGATTGTAGATGCGGCAATGGTATTAATCCGTGAAAAAGGTTATGTTGCCACGACGACAAAAGAAATAGCAAAAACGGCAGGAGTCAACGAGTGTACGCTTTTCCGCAAATTTCAAAGCAAAAAAGAGATCGTTTTAGAGGGAGTCAGTCAGGCGCAGTGGCGTGCCGGCATCACGCCGGACATCTTTGAAAAGGTTTCCTGGGAGCTTACTACCGATTTGGAAATGTTTATGAGGATGTATATGGATAGGATGACGCCTGAGTTTGTCAACTTGTCGATTGGGCTGCGCGCGCCGCAGATCTATGAAGAAACAGCCCCGTTTATTCAAAAAGTTCCGCAGGCTTTTTTAACGGCATTTACCGATTACCTGCGTAAGATGCAGGAAAAAGGAAAGCTGCCAGAGACAGAGATTGATACGTTTGCCGTAACATTTTTTTCGGCAGTATTTGGATATACTTTTTTGCGCGCGTCGTTTGGGGAAGCGTTTGTAAAAGTCGGACAGGATGCATATATCAGGCATAGCGTGCAGATGCTTGTGAAGGGGCTAGAGCGTGTTTGAGTTATTTTGGTAAACTTTTACAAGAAGGGACGCCAGGAGAGAGGATGGGTACACTCTGGCGGCGTCCGTTCCAGAATGTTAAGAATTACTAGGTATCCTGCTACTACGTTGTGGCTGTGTCCGGTCGCGGCACCTAGTTCGCTGCCTGCTGGCAGCTAAAGGTGCCGCTTGGCTGCGCCCCTAGTTGTTTTGCAGAATACCAAGCAATTCTAAACATTCTTCCAAAGCCGCCGCCAGAGTGTACCCATCCTCTCTCCCGGCTGTTCTTCGCAAGTGCTACCAAACGAGCCCGCTATGGTTTGTTCGCTGTACTAGAGTGAATTTTATTAGATTTGCGTTTTCCAAGGAACTATTTTGTACAGGTTCTTCATGTAAAACAACCTAGAATCTGTTCTATCATAGGGTTGATTTTGTTCATGGTAGATAAACCAAACCATATTGCGCTTGTTTCGTAGCATTTACGAAAAGCAGCCGGGAGAGAGGATGTGCCTTCCCTGGCTGCGGCTTTGGAAGAATGCTTAGAAGCCCTTAGTATTCTGCAAAACAACCAGGGGCGCAGCCAAGCGGCACCTTTAGCTGCCAGCAGGCAGCGAACTAGGTGCCGCGACCGTCCACAGTCACAGCATACCAGCAGGATACTTAGGGATTCTTAGCATTCTGGAACGGACGCAGCCAGGGGAGACACATCCTCTTTCCCAGCGTCCCTTCCTGTAAAAATTTACCAAAGCAATCCAAATTAGTTCGCTCTAGGGGCTGACATCGGTACTGTATAAAAGCGGTGCCGAAAAAAATACTCAAAATGCAAGCGAGTACTTGCTTGTTATCTATATACTTGTGAAATTGCTATGTACATAAAGGAAGGAGAAAAATATGCAGATTACAGGAGCAGAATTAGTTGTGAAGGCGTTGCTGGCGGAACAGGTGGATACGCTGTTTGCGTATCCGGGAGGACAGGTGATCGATTTGTTTGATGCACTGTACAAAGAAAGCAGCATTCGCATGATACAGCCGCGGCATGAGCAGGGACTGATCCATGCGGCAGACGGTTATGCGCGGCTCACAGGAAAAACAGGCGTCTGCCTTGTTACGAGCGGCCCGGGGGCAACCAATCTGGTGACGGGGATCGCAACGGCAGGTTCTGATAGTGTGCCGCTTGTGTGCATTACCGGTCAGGTATCGACACGTCTGATTGGCAATGCGGCGTTCCAGGAAGTAGATATTGTATCGATTACCAAAAGCATCACAAAATGGGCGGTGTCCGTCCGCGACCGCAAAGATTTGGCAAGCATATTGCAACAGGCGTTTGCGGTCGCATCCACGGGAAGGAAAGGTGTCGTAGTCGTAGATCTGCCAAAAGATATCCAGCAGGAAGCAGGCAGTCCGGTTTATCCGCCCAAGCCGGTTCTGCAAAACAGCATTCAAACAGAAAAAACGGCAGAACGGATAGCGGCGCAGGAAAAAATATGCCGGCAGCAGATTAAAAAAGCTTTCGAAGTTCTTGCGGGTGCGGGCAAGCCGCTGTTTCTTTTGGGAAACGGCGTACATCTGGCGCGTGCAGAAAAAGAGACGGCAAAGCTTGCAGAAAAAACAGGCATTCCAGTCGTTACAACGATTATGGGAAAAGGCGCATTGCCGACGAATCACCCGCTGTATGTCGGAAATATTGGAATCCACGGAAGCTATGCGGCAAATATGGCGGTCAGCCAATGTGACGCCCTATGCTTAATCGGGACGCGGCTAAACGACCGGGTAACAGGAAATGCTGCCCGGTTTGCACCAGGCGCGGCAGTCATTCAGATCGACCTTGTGCCTGTGTCGGTTTCCCGTGAAGTGAAGATCGATCTTTCTATTGCCATAGATGCGAAAAAAGCAGCAGACGCCTTATGCAAACAGGCATCCGCTTTGGATACCACATTATGGCGGGAGCAAATTTCTGGCTGGAAGTGCCAATATCCGCTTGGCAAAGAGCAGGAAACGCAGAAATGCGTAACGCCTTATGGAATTTTAAAGGAAATCAACGCATTGTTTCCACATGCTGTGATAACAACGGACGTAGGGCAGAACCAGTTGTGGACAACGCAGTTTTTGGAAATCACAGGAGAAGGGCGCCTTTTGACTTCCGGCGGAATGGGCACGATGGGATACGGGCTGCCGGCAGCGATCGGAGCAAAGCTTGCAGATCCAAAGCGTGAGGTTCTTGCTATATGCGGAGACGGCGGCATACAAATGAACATACAGGAACTGGCAACGGCTGTTATATATGAGCTTCCGATTATCATCTGTGTCATGAATAACGGTTACCTGGGAAATGTCCGCCAATGGCAGGAATTATTTTATGGCAGACGGTATGCCGGTACCTGTATGCGACAGCAAAAGAGCCGTGCGCGGACATGCGGTACGGAAACGGAATATACGCCCGATTTTGTCAGGCTGGCGGAAAGCTATGGTGCGAGAGGATATCGGGTAAAACGGCAGGAGGAGGTTCGGGAGGTGCTGCTGTCGGCAAAAGAGGAGACACGGGTGCCGACTTTGCTTGAGTTTATCATTCGGGAAGAAGAAAATGTACTGCCGATCGTACCGCCTGGAAAACCGTTGTGGGATATGATTACAGGGATGCATGAAAGAGATTGACGAAACAACAAATTTGATGTATGCTAAAAATAGAAAAATACGAGGAATAAATATTATGAGTAAATTTTTTGATGATACAATGCAGGGACTGCTTCAGGCTATTGAAATTGAGAATGAGAATATTCCTCTTACAGAGCGAAATGGAATGCCGGCACCGACTTTTTATGTGTCCAGTGATGATAAAGAGCTAGTTGATAGATTAATTGAAATACGCAAAAAAGAGAATATTTCGCAGTCAGAACTTGCAAAGATGACAGGAAATACACAACAAGCAATTTCGAGATTGGAAAAAAAGAATCATAGCCCATCATTACAGACATTTTGCAGTATACTGGATGCTTTGGGGTATGGGCTTGTGATTGAGAAGAAAGCTGCTATATAAGAATAAAACATGGTGCTAAACTACAGATCTAAAATATGTAGTTTAGCTTTTTTATTATAAATCTACGGAGTTACGGCAGTAATAGACAGATTTTTAGATAACTTTTTATAGAGAATTGTTATGTGTTTTTGTGCTTACAGTAGCTATGATTTCCTTAAATATAGGTTGTAAGTATTCTATCTGTTTTTGCCTGATTTTGCAACTCTAATTGTAAAAATAAGTGAAATTGCATAGTTTTTCAATATATATTTTCTAAAAATTAGTTGATTAGCACAGAAGATTGATTGTCGTTTGCGGTTATATTTTGCTATGATAATGTGTGGCGCAGAGCCTTTTTTTATTTTATTGAAATTTTTCTTTTTTTCATGCGTTCTCACTAAAACCGTTGATTTTAGCGGCTTTGTACAGATTAACGATAGATATCATACATAACAATTCTCTATAAAAAGTTATGCATTACAAATAGAGTTGCAAAACATCATTCGATGGTTTTTAGAAAGCCATACAGAGAAAACGCATGGCTTTTTATGTGCGGGGCAGGAAAAGAGAGAGGGAGCAGCAAATGCAGGAAAAAGTATCGATCATTGTTCCGTGTTATAATGAACAGGAAGCGCTGCCATATTTTTATGCGGAGGTTACATCGGTGATGGCGCGGCTTGCGTATGATTATGAATTGATTTTGGTCAATGACGGTTCTAAGGATCAGACGTTGCAGGTGATCAAGGAGCTGGCAAAAAAAGACCCGCATATTGTGTATTTGTCTTTTTCGAGAAATTTTGGGAAGGAGGCGGCTATGTATGCAGGGTTTCGCTATGCAGGCGGCGATTATGTAGCGGTGATGGATGCGGATATGCAGGATCCGCCGTCGCTTTTGCCGCAGATGCTTGAGGTTTTGGAGTCGGGAGAATATGACAGTGTGGCAACCAGGCGCGTCAGCAGGGAGGGAGAGCCTGTGATCCGCTCCTTTTTTGCGAGGAAATTTTACTGGATGATTAACCGGATTTCTGATTCTGATATTGTGGACGGTGCACGTGATTTCCGGTTAATGAAAAAGGATATGGCGGATGCGGTTGTTCAGATCGGGGAATATAACCGTTTTTCAAAAGGGATTTTCGGATGGGTAGGGTTTCGGACGTATTGGATGCCGTTTGAAAACGTCGGGCGTGTTGCGGGAGAGACAAAATGGAATTTTTGGAACCTGTGCAAATATGCGCTGGACGGAATTATTAATTTTTCCCAGACGCCGCTGTACTTGTCCTCGCTGTTTGGCATTATTATGACCGTGGTTTCACTGCTTTTTCTGGCGGTAATTGTCGTGCGCAGGGTATGCTTTGGAGATCCGGTTGCCGGCTGGGCGTCGCTGATTTGCGTAATTGTGTTTATGGCGGGAATCCAGTTGTTTTGTATCGGAATCAGCGGGCAGTACATAGCGAAAATTTATATGGAGACAAAACACAGGCCACATTATATTATTTCGGAGTCCAATCAAACAAATACGAACAAGCGCTGCTGCGAAAGCTGCTGTGCGAAAGAAAGAGGTTGTAAAGATGCTTGGTAAAAAGCGCTGTGTGTGGAAAAAAATAGGGGAATGTGACGCTGCGATGTACGGCATCATTGCGCTGCTGTCGGCAGGGGTGTTTTGCATGATTTACGGCGTGCGTGTGCTGCATCCGGCGTATACGGACTGGCTGCTGAGCGGCGGGGATTTGTCGCAGCACTATATTGGATGGAAAGCGTATCGCAGCGCAAAGTGGATGTTTCCGATTGGGATGACAGACCGTCTGGTGTATCCCGACTGTGTTTCGGTAATTTTTACAGATTCGATTCCCATTTTCGCGGTATTTTTTAAACTTTTATCGCCGGTTCTGCCGGCAGAGTTTCAATATTTTGGCGTTTGGGGGATCTTGTGCTTTGTGTTGCAGGGGTGCCTTTCTGCCAGAATTGTCAGGCATTTTACAAAAGACAGGCTGTTTATTGTAGCAGCAGGTGTTTTATTTACCCTTGCCCCGGTTATGATCTGGCGCATGTATGCGCATACGGCGCTTGCCGGACAGTGGATTTTGCTGTTTGTAATGGAGCCTTTGTTTGCCTACAGAAAATATGAAGACAATAAAAAGATCTTTGGCACAGCGTGCGCAGCGGGCATACTGGCGCCTGCGGTGCATATTTATTTTGTGCTGATGTGCGGCATGGTACTGGCTGCGTTTTGTCTCAGAGATCTTTTGGCGCAAAAGCGTGTGAAAAAAAGTGTGGAGGTGCTTTTTCTATATGTGCTGTCAGGCTGTGTGACCGTATGGCTGCTTGGAGGATTTTCCTCTTCTGTGCAGGCAGCAAGCGGCGGGCTTGGCGCCTATGGCTTTAATATGAATGCGCTGTTTAATCCGCAGGGATGGTCTTGTATTTTGCAGGATCTGCCGCTGTATGGGGGCGGGCAGTATGAAGGCTTTGCCTATCTGGGCGCCGGATGTATCGGGCTGCTTGTGCTCGCCGCAGCATTTTTCCTGAACGCAAAGCAGCCAAGGGCGGTGCTGCAAAGAGAATGGAAGGCGCTGGTTTCGATTGTATTTTTACTGGCTGTGGCTGCATGGACGGCATTTTCTCCGGTTGTAACTTTGGGAGACCATGTCATACATGAATTTGCGTTACCAGAGCTTTATATTAAAATCATGTCTATTTTTCGGGCGTCTGGGCGTATTTCCTGGATCATTGTCTATGTACTGATGCTTTGCAGTGTGATCGCATTGGCAAAATGCGTGGAAAAACGAATGCTTGCCGCTGTGCTCGCTGCGGGAATCGTGTTGCAGGCTTATGACATGCACCTGATTTTGGAAGCAAAAAAGCAGCAGTTTCAGACAGAAACAGTATATGATTCGCCGCTGAAAACGGATGCGTTCTGGGAGGAAGCTGCAAAAGAAACCGGGCATATTGTATTTGCAGGCGAGGTATCGAATGAGGAGATGTATGCGTTTGGCGACTGGGCGTTTCGAAATCAAAAAACGCTGAATACGTTTTATCTGGCAAGAGGGGCGCAGGAGCAGGTGCAAAAGCGCCTGGAAGAAGCACTGGAAAAGCTGCCGGAGGATCATTTATTTATCTTTCATGACAAAGACCTGTTAAGATGCCTGGATTATGATCTGCATTATTATCAAATCGACGGGTTTATTATCGGAAGCCGCAGGCATTTTGACGGTTTTTCGCCAATGGAAAAGGAAGCGTTTGAGAATGTATGGACGTTTGGCGGGAACCAGTATCTGGAAAACGGGCAAGACACAGATGACGGCAGAATCATAAATGCAGGCGGGCTTTCTTACGGGCCTTATTGGAGCGTGCCTGCCGGGAATTACCGCATTGAGATTGCGGGAGAGCAGATTTTAAACAATGTGCAGGTGATTGTCTATTCTCAGCGAGGCGGATGCGGCCATGAGGTGCAGTGGATGGAAGGGACGGAGGATGTTTTGAATTTGTCCTTGCAACTGAATGAGGATGTGCAGGATTTGGAAATCTGCTTGCGTAATGATATGCAGGATGCGGTGAAGGTGAAAGGTATACGGCTGATACGGGAGTAGTGGATTGGAGGGGATGTGAGGCTTTTTTTACAGGAAGGGACGCTGGGAGAGAGGATGCTCTTTGTAAGTGTTACCAGAGTAGGATCGAATTCAAATTTTGTTCCTGGCGTATTAAAAAAGTAAGCCCACAAAACGAACGCATGCCACAATCTATATTTTCTGTTATAGTAAATCCATACACGAACATTGATAACTGTATATAGGCAGTTGCGCCGAGAAATGATAATGCGAAAACAAAGCTTTCCTTCGGCGCGTAAAATATACAAGGTCGAATGTATGATATAAACCGTTATAGGGCAGGGACTGCCTGAATTTACGCTTGTGGAGCTAGTAGGTTACGAGGGCGTTGAAGCAAGAAGCCCATTGGCTTTAGACAATGGGTAGTTCATGAAGCAGATAAAGCTTGCAGCATATCCAAAGTGCCGTCCAGATTTTGTCTGTGCCAGTTTAATGCCTTAAAACCAGAGGTAGCCGCACCCATAATGCCGGCATCTAAAAAGCTCATGCCCGTAGCTAGAGTTCCAGAGGAACGAAATTCGCTCCATTCCTTTTTCTGTGCCAATAAACAGATCGTGTCGGTGCTGGTTACAAGCGAAACCTGGTAATCCATTTTATCTTCTGTAATGTTTACGGATTGGATCGCAGAGTAAGGTAACTGCAATGCAATATGATCTTTTACCCCGCCGGTATTTAGCGGTCTGATTGGTATCATAACGATTTCCTCTTTGCATAACTGCAAAACATAATATTCCAAAGTGAAAAAGCTGGCGAATTTACTGCCGAAAGAATGGTCAGGAGCATACTTTACGATGATTCCTTTATGCTCGATAGGGTCATAACCGTTTTTTTGCATAATCTTATAAATGCTGTTTTCTGTTGACATAAATATCCAATTCCTTTCATTTTGTAAAATAGAAGTACAGGAAAAGACCTAAAAGCAAGAAGCCAAATCCTGTCGCCTTTTGCATTTCTTTACAGTCTCATTATAATAGATTTTGAATTTTTGTAAAATATATTTTTCCACAGATTAGATTTATCACGGAAATTTGATCGTCAAGAACAGTCAGCAGAACCTTTATTCTCAGATCATCGAGAAACAGAAAGCATTTTTCAAACACGCTCTCAGTCAGAAGTCGCGCATAACTTTTTGTAAAGAATTGTTATTTGATTTGCGTTCTCATGGTCTATATAATTTAAAATAATATTGACTATGAGTATTCTATATGTTTTTATTTGAATTTGCAACTTAAATTGTGAAAATCAGTAATTTTAAATAATTCTATATGTAAATATCAACGCATAATTATGCGATTTGCATAAGAAATCTCCTGTTTCAGGTTTAAAAGTGCAACAGAGTTTCGCTATCTGTTACATCTCCAACGATTTTCTCCTACACTGTTTATCCTTTTGTATTTTTTGTGTATCAAGACCTTGTAAGCATTGTATTTAAAGCATTTTAACTATCGAATGATGCGTATCATACATAACAATTCTTTACAAAAAGTTATGTACTACAAACAAAAATTTATCATATGATAGAGCATGTTTGGCAGCACTTACGAAGCACAGCCGGGAGAGGGCGTGCCCATCCCCTCTCCCGGCGTCCCTTCCTACAAAAATATACCAAAGCAATTCAAACAGGAAGCGAACCGCAGCGGTAAGAGAGAAGCTGTCTGTAATACCGGGAGGACAAAGTATGCAGGAATTGGATTATGCAAAAGTGGGAGCGAGAATCCGGCAGATTCGAAAGGCAAAAGGCTGGTCACAGGATGAGCTGGCGAAAAAGTGCGGCATCAGTATGAATTTTATGGGACATATCGAGCGGGGGACACGGAAAATGAGCCTGGACACGTTTGCCAGAATATGTGCGGGGCTGGAAGCAAATGCGGATGCATTGTTGTGGGGCGTTGTGCAAGAATCACAGGCGATGATTCAGGACTTGTGGAAGCAGCCGAAAAAAGCAGACAGTGACAGCTATTCTATGTATATCCAGATCATGAAGTCTGTGGCTGATATTATGAGAAGCAAGGACGAAAATCAGAAGCAGAGAGTGAAAGAATGAAAATCACACAGATATTTAAAATTTACTGGCCGGATAATGGCGGCGGCATAGCAAAAGTGATGGAAAGCATTGCAGAAGGATGTAAAGACTGGGAGCAGGAAATCATTGTATGCCAGGATTCCTGGAAAAAGAAAGGTGCGTTTGATAGCTGCAACGGTGTTTTCGTACGCCGGTGCAGACAGCTTTTTGAAATCGTATCTACGCCGGTATCCATGCAGTTTTTGAGGGATGTATGGAGGCGTACGAAAGACGCAGATATTGTCCTTTATCATTTTCCGTATCCGATGGCAGACCTGGCTGTCCTGCTTGGTATGTATTCCGGCAGGCTGGTTGTCTGGTGGCACTGTGGATTTGAGAAATATGAAAAGCTTGCGTGGCTTTACCTGCCGCTTGTCAGGCATACGCTTCGCAAGGCAGACTGTATTTTGGTATCTTCCCGAGGGAATATAGATAATTCGGATGTATTAAGGCAGTTTCGAAAAAAATGCAGGGTGATTCCGTTTTGTGTCAGTGAAGAATGCCTGCAAAGAGGACTGGCGCATAGATCCAGAGAGGAATTGCGGCAGCAAGCGGATAAGAAAAGCATACCCATCCGTATTTTGTTTATCGGCAGGCTTGTGTGGTACAAGGGCTGCGACGTGCTGCTGCGGGCATTTGCCAGGATGAAAACGAAAGACTGCCGTCTGGTGCTTGTTGGAAGCGGGCCGCTGGAGCAGGATTTGAAGCGTCTGGCAGCTTCCCTGGAGCTTCGCCATGTGCGGTTTGCCGGAATGGTTTCAGAAGAAGAGAAAATGCGCCAACTCGAAACGTGTGATTTTTTCGTGCTTCCCTCGGTTTCAAAAGCAGAAGCTTTTGCAGTCGTGCAGTTGGAAGCGATGGCTTTTGGAAAGCCGGTGATTAATACACGTTTGAATAGCGGCGTGCCGTACGTGAGCGTGGACGGTGTGACCGGCAAGACGGTAAAGCCTGGCAGCGTCCGGGAGCTGGCACAGGCAATGGACGAACTGGCGACAGATGGGAAGCTGCGCAGAGAATATGGAGCGAATGCGCTGCGGATTGTGCAAGAGGAGTATACGCAGGAGAAAATGACGCAGAGGTATCGGGAAGTATTTGGAGAGATACTTAAAAGATCCAGGCAGGAATCCGTACGCAACAGACAAAATGGAGAGGAATATGAAGATTGCATTTAACGGGCAGCTCCTTTTGGAACAGAATAAGACCGGGATCGCATGGAATGCACATCATCTGATTTTGGAGCTTGCGAAATATCCAGAGAATGAGTGTACCATCCAGTGTTTTTCATGTGGATGTATGGGAAAACAGCTTTCAAGGCTTTTGGAATATCAAAGGCTTGGATGCAAAATAGAATGCTGCGGCTGGTTTAAAAATGCGTGGTACAAGCTTTTGTGGGTTGTCTTGCCGGTGCCGTATCGTTTCTTTTTTCAAACGAAGACAGATATTACACAGTTTTTTAATTTTGCGGTGCCGCCGGGAGTAAGGGGCAGGAAGATTACAGTCATTCATGACATGGCATATAAATCCTGCCCTGAGACAGTCAGGAAGAAAACCCGTATCTGGCTGGAGCTTAGTATGAAAAAATCTTGCAGACATGCGGATCATATTGTTACGGTATCTAAGTTCAGTAAAAAGGAGATTGTAAAATATCTGCATGTTCCGAAGGAAAAAATCACCGTAGTGCCGAATGCGGTTGACCATACGGTTTATCGCCCGGATTATACAGAGCAGCAGATACAAAAGGTACTGGACAAGTACAAGATTGAGCGGACGTATTTTTTGTATCTTGGAACGATAGAGCCGCGCAAAAATCTGGAAATGCTGCTTTTGGCTTATGAAAAGCTGTACAGAAGGCAGCAAAATGTGCCGCAGCTTGTGCTTGCGGGAGGGAAAGGGTGGCTTTGCCGCAGCATTTATGAAAAAGCACACGGTATGAAGCTTGGGAACCGGATTGTATTTACCGGATATGTTACACAGGAAGACAGTCCGCTGCTGATGTGCGCTGCACGGGCGTTTGTGTATCCTTCGCTGTATGAAGGGTTTGGTATGCCGCCGCTGGAGGCTATGGCGTGCGGGACACCTGTAATTGTTTCGAATGCATCATCTTTGCCGGAAGTGGTAGGTGATGCAGGGATTTTGGTAAACGCGAAAAGTGCCGATGACATCTGCGCGGCTATGCGGCGGGTGCTGGAAGATCATGCGTACAGGGAAAGCTTAAGGGCACGCGGGATAGAAAGGGCAAAAAAATATAGCTGGAAGCGGTCAGCAGGCATTTTAATGCAGGTGTATCGTAACGTATGTAAAGGATCATTGAAAAATAGGATATAAGTGTGCAGGAATCATGAGAAAAAGAATTGGAGAAATATATGCCTACCGCGAGATGGTAGCATCTTTGGTACGCAGAGATTTGAAAGGCAGATATAAAGGTTCTGCATTGGGGTTTTTATGGACGTTTTTAAATCCGCTGTTTCAGCTTGCGGTGTATACGATGGTATTTTCGGTTATTATGCGGTCTGGAATTGAGGATTATTATTTGTTTTTGTTTGTGGCGCTGATTCCGTGGATTTTTTTCAGTACGTCGCTGACTGGAGGTGCAGACTGTATTTTAGCGCAGCAGGATATGGTGAAAAAAATATATTTTCCCAGAGAAGTACTGCCGGTCGCCTATGTAACAAGCCAGTTTATGAATATGCTGCTGAGCTTTCTTGTGATTTTTGCAGTGCTGGCATTTGCGCATTATCCGTTTCGGCCGCTTGCGCTGTTATGCCTGCCGGTTGTTATGGCTGTGGAATATGGGCTGGCGCTTGGCTTTACGATGGTGATGAGCGCGGCTACCGTATATTTGCGGGATTTGGAATATGTATTAGGCATTATTGCTATGGCATGGCAGTTTTTGACGCCTGTGATGTATGCAATGGAGCAGGTGCCGCAAAACGTCCGCTGGCTTTTTTATTTGAATCCGATGACAAATATTATAAATGCATATCGGGATATTTTATATTACGCAAAAGTACCAAGGCTGGAGACGCTGCTGTCGGCGTTTCTGATCGGTATCGTGATGCTGTCGGCAGGATGGATCGTATTTTTGAGGCTGCAAAGGCATTTTGTAGAGGAATTATAATTTTTAGGAGGACATTTGGGTGAAACGAGCGTTAATTACCGGCATTACCGGACAGGATGGATCGTATTTGGCAGAGCTGCTGTTGGAAAAAGGATACGAAGTGTATGGAATTATGCGCAGAAAAAGTGTTGTGGATTACGGAAACGTCTGGCATATCAAAGAAAAGCTTCATTTGATCTATGCGGATTTAACGGATTTGACATCGCTTGTCAGCGCTTTAAATACGGCACAGCCGGACGAGGTATATAACCTTGCCGCGCAGTCTTTTGTCGGGATAAGCTGGCAGCAGCCGGCGGCAACGGCGGCGATAGATGCGCTTGGAGTGACAAATATTTTGGATGCAGTTCGTATTGCACAGCCGGACGCCCGTTTTTACCAGGCTGCGACTTCTGAAATGTTCGGCAAAGTACAGGAAGTGCCGCAGACAGAAAAGACGCCGTTTTATCCAAGAAGCCCATATGGAGCGGCAAAGCTCTATGGCTATTGGATTACGAAAAATTACCGGGAAAGCTTTCAGATGTTTGCCTGTAGCGGTATTTTGTTTAATCATGAGAGCGAGCGCAGGGGGAAAGAGTTTGTTACACGTAAAATTACTTATGGAGCAGCGTGTATCCGGCTTGGCGTACAGGAATATTTAGAGCTTGGCAATCTGGATGCAAAACGCGACTGGGGACATGCGCAGGATTATGTAAATGCGATGTGGATGCTTTTGCAGAACAAGGAGCCGCAAGACTACGTGATCGCTTCAAATGAAACAAGGACGGTGCGTGAATTTGCGCAGCAGGCGTTTCACCATGTGGGAATTGAAATTGCATGGGAGGGAGAGGGGGTACAAGAAGTTGGCAGGAATCGGGAAAACGGCAAGGTATTGATTAAAATCAATCCAGAGTTTTTCCGTCCGGCTGAAGTGGAGCTGCTGTGGGGGAATCCGGCAAAGGCAGAGGCAGAGCTTGGATGGAAGCGAGAGATCAGTTTTGAGCAGCTTGTAGAACGTATGGTAAAAAGTGATTTGCGCCTGGTGCAAAAAGAAATCGAGACGGGGGTTTATAAATGAAGTCGCTGATTATTGGTGGCAGCGGATTTGTCGGCGGATATCTGGCAGAGCATCTGCGCAGCCTTGGACATAGAGTAATCATCACACAGATGCCTGGGGCAGAGACGGGCATCTGCAAAGATTCAGACACAGCTAGGTCAGATATTTATAATCTGGATATACTGGAAAAAGACGCAGTCTGGCATTTGCTGAACGAGACGGAACCAGATGCTGTATTTCATCTGGCAGCGCAAAGCTCGGTTGCTGTTTCCTGGGAAAATCCGCAGCTTACGATGGATGTGAATATCAAAGGCAGTACCAATGTCCTGGAGGCGCTGCGCCGTCTGGAAAAGAAACCTGTGATCCTGCTTGTTGGCTCTGGAGAGGAATATGGAAAGGTTTCGCAGGAAGAAGTGCCGGTAAAAGAGACGAAAGCTGCTTTGCCGGGCAATATTTACGCGGCTACAAAAGCCTGCCAGAACAGGATCGGCAGTATCTATGCGCAAGCATACGGGCTTAAGGTGATTATGGTGCGTGCATTTAATCAGATTGGGCCAAAGCAGCATCCGATTTATGTGGCGGCGGATTTTTGCAGACAGGCGGCGCAGATTGAAGCGGGAATAAGAGAAGCTGTGATAAAGACAGGGAATCTGGAAGTAAAGCGTGATTTTACGGATGTACGCGATACGGTGCGCGCCTATGCGCTGCTTGCGGAAAAAGGACAGGCAGGAGAAACCTATAATGTTGGCAGCGGCAATGCCGTCAGTATTCGGGAGATTTTGCAGCTCGTATTAGACCATACCCATGTGGATATTCAGACAGAAATAGACAAAAAGAAGCTGCGTCCATCAGATACACCGGTGATGCAAGCAGATATCAGCAAGCTTCAAACGCTTACCGGATGGAAACCGCAAATCACGCTGGAGCAAACGATTCAGGATATGCTTGCGGAATGGCGGGTTCGAGTGGGAGCTTAAAAATCAGACGGATTGGGAGAATGTGCGGTGAAGCCGGAAAATGCTGTAGAAGTGCGTAATATTTCTAAAAAATTTAAAATTTACTATGATAAAGGGCACACCTTAAAGGAAAAGACGTTGTTTCGCAGGCGAAGGACGTATGAAGAGCATTATGTATTAAAAGGCATCAGCTTTGATATAAAAAAAGGAGAAGCGGTTGGCTTTGTTGGGCAGAACGGATGCGGGAAAAGTACGACGTTAAAGCTGCTGACACAGATTATGTATCCAGACAGCGGGACGATTGAAATGCGGGGCAGGGTATCCAGCCTGATTGAATTAGGCGCAGGATTTCATCCTGACATGAGCGGGCGTGAAAATATTTATATTAACGCATCTATTTTTGGGCTGACGAGAAAAGAGATTGAGGAGCGTCTGGACACCATCATTGCTTTTTCTGAGCTTGGAGAATATATAGACAATCCGGTCCGAACGTACTCGTCAGGGATGTATATGCGGCTGGCGTTTTCGGTGGCGATCCATGTGAATGCAGATATTTTGCTGATCGATGAGATCCTTGCGGTTGGCGATGCTGGATTTCAGGCAAAGTGCTTTCAGAAGCTGCGGGAAATAAAAGCAGGCGGCACGACGATTGCGATTGTATCGCATAGCTTGGATCAGATTGAGCAGATCTGCGAGAAAAGCTATTGGATTCAGGAAGGCAAGATTGCCGCGGAAGGGACGCCCAGAGAGGTGCATCCGCAGTATTTGGATTATATGGCAAGACAGCGGCTTACATTGACAAAAGAAAAGACAGCAGACGAAAAACGCTGGGGCAATGGGATGGCGAGGATTCATCAGGTCAAGATTTTCAACGAGGAAGGAAAAGAGGCTACAGCTTTCCGTACCGGCAGACAGATGACGATTGAGATCTGGTATCAGGTCAGGCAGACGGTAGAAGATGCAATTCTTGGAATTGGTATTTTCCGTATGGATGGTGTGCAGTGTTATGGGACAAATACGAAAATTGACCGTCTGGACAGTTTTTCGCTGAAAAGAGATGGCAAGATACGCATTATACTGGAAAGCCTGCCGCTGCTGCCGGCACAGTATACGCTGGATCTTGCAATCGAAAGCGGAAATCATATAGCGGTAGACTACTGCACAAAGATCAGGCAGTTTGAGATGGTTACAGATACATTTGATGTAGGAGTTGCGCGTTTGCAGCATCAATGGTATCTAAAAGGAGATATTGATGAATCATATCATAACGGATTTCATAAATAAGCAGATAGACGGCAGGATCGAAAGCTTAAGGGGAGAAATTGCAGAGTTAAAAAAGATCGCAGATGATTATGGGGAAGCGCTGCGCTCGCTTGGAGGTACGGTGCAAATACAGCGGGAAAATCTGAATCAGAACAACACTGCTTTAGAAATACATTCCGTCAATTTAAAAAACAACAATCTGGCATTGGAACAATATGGATGTAATATTAAAAATAATAACCAAATATTGGAAGAACACGGGCGCAATCTGGCAAATATCAACAAGACGCTGGAAGCGTATCATGACAATATAAAAAATAGCAACCATGCATTGGAAGCATATGCGTGTAATTTAAAAAACAATAACGAGGCGCTGGAAGCATATGAACGGGAGCGAAAGGACAGCCGCCTGCTGTTAGAGCGGCTGCCTGCCTTTTATGATCTTGTTGAAAGGCTTGACAGCCAGGTAGATATGCTGGATCTGAAAATCAGCCGGCTTGGGAAAAAACAACCGGCAGCAGTCGCAGCAAAAAAGCAGAAACTTCCACGAAGCGAAGACACATACGAAGGGATCGATTATTTTGATTTTGAAAATCACTTCCGTGGTTCCAGAGAACATGTAAAACGAGTGCAGAAAATGTATCTGCCTTATTTTACGGGATGCAAAGATGTGATAGACCTTGGATGTGGGAGAGGAGAATTTCTGGAGCTGCTGAAAGAAAATGGAATCCATGCCATAGGCATTGATTTCTACGATGAATTTGCAGAATATTGCCTGAAAAAAGGCCTGGAAGCCAAGTGTATGGATGCGGTCACATATTTGGAAAATGTAGACAAAACAGATGGGATATTTGCGGCGCAGTTGGTAGAACATTTGCAGGTAAGCCAGGTGATCAGACTGTGCAGGCTTGCTTATGAAAAATTAGAAAAAGGCAGATATGTAATTTTTGAAACACCGAATCCTACGTCGCTTGCTATTTATGCAAATTCCTTTTATATGGATCCCTCGCATGAAAAGCCGGTTCATCCGCAGACATTAAAATATTTTATGCAAAAGGCGGGATTTTCAGATATTCAGGTGATTTACACACAAGAAAGTACCGTCGGTATTCAGATTCCAGACATTACGACGGATAAAAATGAAGAATCGTTTCATGCAGCAATGCGGCAGGTGCAGCATCTGCTGTTTGGCAGCCAGGATTATGCGCTGATTGCCAGAAAATAAAATACACGGGAGATAAATATGCTTGATGTATGGGTGTTAAAGCAAAGGGAGCGTGTCTTTATGGAACAGTCTTTGGATCCTATAAGTATACACGAATGTGAGAAAGAAAATGTTTTAAGCACAATATACAAGGAAATTGAACAGGAGGCGGCAGGGCTGCGCGATAACGGAACCTATGATTACCGCCTGCTTTTGCGCTATCGTCTGAAAAATATACGCTGGAAGGCAGTCGCAGCAGCAAAGGAAGCAGACAGGCGGTTGCAGAGGTTTGTTCTGTATCGAAAATATCTGAGACGGCTTTTAAAAATATTCTATGGACGCAGAACTGCCGGGCGGAACATAAATGTGCTGATGCTGATGATGCACCGCAAGGAAACATATGTCAGGCTGCTGTATCGTAAGATTTTAAACAGAGAACCAGATGCGGAAGGGTATTCGCATAATTTACATCTGCTCAGAGAAAAAAAGGCGGATAAAGTGGAGCTGCTGGATGCGTTTTGCGCTGTCAGCAGAGAAGGTGGAATGTGCAGGAAACTGACGGGAAGGCGTCTGGCGGAAATGGTTTATGGCAGAAGCAGAAAGCGGAAAAAGGGATGATGTTATGGAAGTACTGATGATGCATCAGACGGTGGACAGGCATGATGCGATTGGAAATGATATCGAAGCAATGTACGGTATATTATCGCGAAAATTCCACTGTCTGGTATATGCAGAATATAAGCTGAATGAGCATGTCGTGTATGCAGACGAAGAGCAGATGAAAAAGATCATAAACAGACAGGATTCGCTGATTTTATACCATCACAGTATTTTTTGGGAGCGGGGAGAGGAGATCCTGAAAAAAACAAAAGGAAAAATTGTGTTCCGATATCATAATATCACGCCGGAGTCCTTTTTTCAGCCATACAGTGCGTTTTATGCTGCACAGTGTGAACGGGGGAGAGAGCAGACGAAACGCTTTGCCGCAGCATATCCAGATGCATACTGGCTGTCAGCTTCTCGATACAATACGCTGGATTTACAAGGAGTCAGACAAGAATGCATAGGAATATGCGCTCCTTTCCATAAAATTGGACAATTTCAAAATATTAAACCGGAGGAAACGATATTAAAGGGAATGATAGAAGATCCAACAATCCAATTATTGTTTGTGGGGCGGATCAGTCCCAATAAAGGTCATTTGCTCCTGCTGGAAATTTTGAGGGTGTTTATCCTGAATTATCATAACAACATTAAGCTGCGGATCGTAGGCAAATTTGATGCTGGCTTGCAGGCATATAAAGAACTGATTTTTCAAAAGATCCGGCAGTATCGGTTAGGGCATTACATAGAATTTATAGGAGAAATTACAGACGCAACCCTTGCTTCCTATTATCTTGGAAGTGATTTATTTGTATGTGCCAGTGAACATGAAGGTTTTTGCGTGCCGATTCTGGAAGCGCAGAGCTTTGGCCTGCCAGTACTTGCGCTGGAGTGCGGCGCGGTTCCTGATACCGGGGGTAGCGGGCAGATTTTACTGAAAAAGCGTGCGGCGGATTTTGCCGCTGCGATTCAAGTGCTGATGGCAAACGAACATTATTATCAGTATATGCAAACGTGCGGCAGGGAGAATGGAGAAAGCCGTTTCACATTTGAACATATCAAAAAGGTTTTTCAGGATGAAATAAAAAAGATCATAGGAGAGCATTATGAAGATTGCAATAGCTACCGTACAGGTGCCGTTTATCACAGGCGGCGCTGAGCTTCATGCAAAAATGCTGAAGGATGAGCTGGCAAAAAGAGGACATCAGGCGGAGATCGTTACCATTCCGTTTAAGTGGTATCCGCCGGAGACAGTCGTTGACTGTATGATGATGGGGCGGATGATGGACTTATCAGAGGTGAACGGAGAAAAAATTGATAAAGTGATTGCATTGAAGTTTCCGGCTTTTTATGTAAAGCATAAGCATAAAGTATTGTGGCTCGAGCACCAGCACAGGCAGGCATATGATTTGTGGGGAACTCCATATGGTGATATTGATAAGATGGAAAAAGGAGAGGCTTTACGCAAGCTGATTATAGAGTCTGATAAGAAATATATCCGTGAAGCAGAGCATATTTATGTGATTGCGAAAAATACGGCACGCCGGCTGGAAAAATACAATGGAATCATGTCGGAAGTACTCTATCATCCGCCGCTTCATTATGACAGGTTCTACTGTGAAGGGTATAGCGACTATATTTTTTATGCAAGCAGAATCGATCCGATGAAGCGCCAGAGAGTATTGGCAGAAGCGATGAAATATACAAAGACAAAGGCGAAGGCTGTCATCGCGGGTACAGGTTCCAGGCGGGAAATCGAATATATCGAAGCGGTAATAAAGAAAAATCATTTGGAACGCAAAGTGATACTAACAGGATTCCTTTCGGAAGAGGAAAAAATCTCTTATTATGCGAACTGCCTCGGTGTATATTTTGGCGCCTACGATGAAGATTATGGATACATTACCCTGGAAAGCTTTTTTTCAAAAAAACCGGTTATCGTACATTATGATGCCGGCGGGCCTTTGGAATTTGTGGAAGATCAAGTGAATGGCTATGTAACAGAAGAAGATCCGAAAAAAGTAGCGGCGCTGATCGACGCGTGGTATCAAAACCGGGAAGCAGCAAAGCGAATGGGAGAGAATGGATTCAGGCTGATGCAGGAAAAACATATTGACTGGGATTATGTGATTCAAAAGCTGCTGCAATAATTTCCTGAAACGATGAAACAGTGGGATTTTGATATTCGGTGAACGAGGAGTTTTCTACTATGAAAAAACCAAAGATGCTCTATGCAAGTCCATTGCAGCCAATGAGAAGCGGAATATCCGACTATTCTGAGGTACTAATCACAGCATTGAGCAAGCAATTTGAACTTACATTACTGACAGATGATTATGAGCTAAACAGCGGCTATTTAAAAAACAATTTTCCTGTGCTGAAATACGGGAAACACCAAGTTGATTTTGGGAACTTCGACTATCTGGTATATAACATAGGGAACAATCCAGAATACCACGATTTTATTTACGAAGTATGTCTGGAACATCCGGGCATGGTTATTTTGCATGATGTCGTTTTGTACTATCTTTTTGTCGGTTATTATCAAAAACGGAACCGGCTTTATGCAAAAGTATATGAGCAGGAAGGAACAGAGGCTTTTTTAACGCTGAAACGGGCAGTAAAAAGAAAGGGTGCAGATCTATTGGCACAAAAGGAAATGGCGCCTCTTCTGCCATTCCATAAAGAGCTTTTCCGGTCAGGAAACCGGATTATGGTGCATTCGTGGTATGCGTATGAGCAGGTATTGCATACAGGGATTGTAAAAGAAAAAAATATTGCAAAGATCAATCCTTTGCCTTATGGATATTCGGCAACTCTTTCCAAAGCAGAGCTGTTTGAAAAATATCGTATCCCGCAGGATGCGTATATCATTGCATCTATGGGATATATAGAGCGTACGAAGCTGAACCATATCGCATGTCAGGCAGTACGCAGATTAAATGAAGAGGGAGCGCGCAAGGTCTGTTATGTGATGGTTGGTGAAGGGTTTTATGCGGACGGTTATGTGGATGGAAAAGTTATAATAAAAACAGGATATACCAGCCTGGACGAGTTTGACGCGTTTATCAGATATTCGGATATCATATTAAATCTTCGCAATCCATCGATGGGAGAGACGTCCGGCGCGATGCTGCGGATTTTGGAGCAAGGGAAAGTATGTATGATTAATGACGGGGGATGGTTTTGTGAAATACCGGATCGGTGTGTGAAGAAAGTGTGCCTGGAAAATGTGGAAGAGGATTTGTATGAGAAAATACGAATGCTTATGGAAGATCCGCAGGAAGGAAAAAAGATAGGGGAGTGTGCGGCGGAATATATGCGGCAAGAGTATCAGGAGGAGAAGATTGTGGGGAAGATAAGAAAATTTTTGGAAAGATAAAAGTTCAATTTGGAAGGAAGACTATGAAAAATATTAGAAAACAAACACCGTATATTACTACGGTGATTATAGTGATTACTGTATTATGCCTGATATATAGAGATGCTGACCTTAGTTATCCATTAGTATATTCTGGTGGAGATGAAATGGGAATTTTTTATTGGATTAAGACGATAAAGCATTTTGGGATAAGACTGGTGAATCCGATGGTGGGAGGAACCACTGGTGGAGATATGTATGATTATATTTTTTCTGATAAATTATCGTTTTTTATTGTAAAAGTAATTAGTATATTTGTAGAAAATACGTATCTGATTGCAAATATATTTTATTTTCTTAGTCATATTCTTGTGTCTTTAAGCAGTGTTTATGTTTGTAGAAAATTACATTACAGTGCGGGAATATCCATTATGGTGTCTGTTTTGTATGCTTTTTCTGTGTTTATGCAGACACGGTATGCTCATCTGTGGTTAACTCCGTATTTTATGCTGCCGTTTAGCTGTTTGTTATCGTTAAAGATAGTTCGTGGGGAAATAGTATGTGGCAAAGTTTCCATTTGGAAAGATCAAAATTTTTATAAGGCATTGCTGATTTCCTTTTGCTGCGCTTTTACAGGATTTTATTATGCATTTTTTACATGCATTTTAGTTGCAGTAGCAATCGTGATAAGAATGATAAATGCAGAGAAAGGCGCGATGAAAAAAGAAGGATATCACTTGTGTTTTATTTTGAGTGTGATTATTGGATGCATCATGAATGTGATTCCCAATATGTTATATTGGATAAAAAATGGGTTTAATCCAGAGAGCGAAATTGCAACAAGAGGAATTGGAGATGCAGAAATATACGGATTAAAATTTATACAGCTAATTCTTCCAAGACAGGAACATAGAATCTCAGTATTTAGGGAGCTGTCAAATAAATATTGTGAAAAATATCCGCTTGTGAATGAAAATGCAACATCAGCTATTGGCATTATTGCAACAGTTGGATTTGTGGCTTCTCTTATCTGGCTGTATAGTAACCGAAAAGAGAATAAGGATCTGTCGTATTTAAACATCAGCGTTTTTTTAATTGCAACTATTGGAGGAATAGGAAGTATTTTTTCTTTGTTTTTTCCAACTCCTATGAGAGCTTATAACAGGATGTCGCTTATTATTATGTTTTACAGCTTATTATGTGTTGCAGAATTATTAAAAAGGTTTCGAATGAAATGTACAAAAAAAGTGTATGGGATAGTAATATCAGTTGTCTTATGTATTGGAATTTTTGACCAGACACAGGTGTATGCCAAGTATGATTATACAGTGATTGATCAAAACAGAAAGTTTATTGATAAAATAGAAAAGCAACTGCCACAGGAAAGTATGGTTTATGAACTTCCATTTGCTAGATGGCCGTCAGGAGGTAATTACAGGCTGTTCATTCCGTATTTGGAATCAGCAGGTCTTCATTGGAGTTATGGAGCAATGCAGGGAAGGCCGGAGGCAAAGTGGCAGCAGATGGTTTCGAGATGTGATATCGAAACAATGCTAGCATTGCTTGCAAAAAAAGGATATGCAGGTATCTATTTAGATAAAATTGCGTATTTGCAAACATCTGATGAAGCGAATTTTCAGCAAGTATTTGGCAGCTTAAATAAGGCGCTTGGGTTGAATCCGATGATAAGTGATGATGGAAATTTATTTTTTTGGGATATAAGAGAGTATGCCAGAAATTTTGAATCGGGATTTACCGTACAAGATAAAAAGAAGATGAATGTCCTGGCAAATATGGCGATGTATTTTGAAACAGGATTCAACCGTGAAGAAACTGGTGAAGGAAACGTATGGAATTGGTGTAATGGGAAAGAAGGCAGCTTGGCAATTTATAATTATACCAAAGATACGGCTGAGATTCAATTAAATGCGTGTGTGATAACGCAAAATACAGATATAGAATATTTGCTTGTTGAGACAGGAGGAGAGAAAAAAAGGTTTGAGGTCGATTCGTCTGGAAAAATGATAGAATTGCGGATGGAATTGTCTCCTGGATGCAATATGGTAAATTTTAAGTTTGAAGGGGATATTGTCAATGCGAATGGCCTGTCATTTCAGATCCGCAATTTAAAAATAGTAGATATTTTCGAGTAACGATGATTATGAAAGGAAAAGAAGGAAAATGAATCGGTCAATGACAAATAAACTAAACTATATTTTGGATAACTGGGTGCCACCGATTATCAGGGACAGTGAACTATTTATGAGTTTTGTTTTTTATATAGTATTTGGAAAAAAATATCACTATTATATGCATTTTAAAGATCATTCTTATCGTCTAAAGGAGGCAGATATCAATCAGTATTATGATATTTTGTCAGATACATTTATAAATAGAAAGACAGATTTAAACACAGGATGTATAAAGTATATTTTAAGGAATATCTCAGGAACAACTATATTAGATGCTGCGGCTGGAAAAGGGTATCTTGCAAGGCTGCTAAAAAAGCAAGGGGGGGGGGGCATTTAGATATTTGCGCAGTAGATATTGTTTTGCCAAAATCAAAAGTGGAAGGCATTAACTATAAAAAGGCGACACTTACAAATTTGCCATTTGAAGCAGATTCCTTTGATACGGTCATTTGTACCCACGCATTGGAACATATTAAGGATTATGAATGTGCGTTAACGGAACTGCGGCGTGTATGTAAAAAAAGATTGATAGTCGTTGTACCAAAACAAAGGGAATATAAATATACATTTGATCTGCATATAAATTTTTTTCCATATGTGTATCATATACAAAAATTGTTGGACAATCCAAAGGCGACGATCCTGGAAATAGGGAATGATTGGGTTTGCGTAGAGGATTTTTCTTAACATTTGCAAAGGAGAGCAGGAGCAATGCTGTCAGTTATTATTCCGGCATATAATGAAGAACAAATGATTCAAAAAAGCAGTACGGTGATTGGCAGATTGTTATGCCAAAAAAGTATTGAGTACGAGATTATTTTTATCAATGATGGCTCTAGTGATGGGACATGGAAGGAGATCAGCAGGGTATGCAGCCAGTCGCCTATTATAAGGGGAGTTTCTTTTTCAAGGAATTTTGGAAAAGAGGCGGCAATGTTTGCGGGCTTGGAATATGCAAAAGGAGACTGCTGTGTCATGATTGATTGTGATTTGCAGCATCCACCGGAAGTGATCTTGGATATGTACCGGCTTTGGCAGGAAGGATATGAGATCGTAGAAGGGATCAAATCGGACAGAGGAAAGGAGAACTTGTTTTATAAATTTGCCGCAAAAGGTTTTTACCATATGATCAGCCGTGTAACAGGAATTGATATGTTAAAAGCTTCTGACTTTAAGCTGCTTGACAGAAAAGTAATGGATACACTACTTGCCATGCCTGAAAAACAAGTGTTTTTCCGTGCGCTGTCCGCATGGGTGGGATTTAAAAGTACAAAAGTTGCATTTCAGGTGCAGGAGCGGGAAGTAGGAAAGACAAAGTGGTCAGCAGCTTCTTTAATAAAATATGCACTGAATAATATTTCTTCGTATTCTTCTGCACCAATGCAGGCTGTTACGATTGTGGGCGTGATGTTTTTACTATTTTCTGTTGTATTTGGCATTCAGACATTGGTTTTGTATGGGAAGGGAAAGGCACTTGAAGGATTTACAACAGTAATTATCCTGCTGCTTTTGATTGGCAGCATACTGATGATCAGCCTGGGAGTGATCGGATATTACATTTCAAAAATATATAACGAGATTAAAGGAAGACCAAGATATATTGTTGCGCAGTCTTTGAATAACAAAAAGGAGGCGAAGGAGGATATGCGGGTTGAAAACAAGGCTGGTACAGATCTATAAAAAACACAAAGAAATTGTAGATTATTTGATAGCTGGAGGGCTGACAACTGCTGTCAGCATAATATTGTTTTACGGAAGTGTGTGGACTGTATTTGACGGCACAGATGCGTTTCAGTTGCAGGCTGCAAATATTCTTTCCTGGTGCGGGGCTGTGGTATTCGCATATGGGATTAACAGAGTATTTGTGTTTCGAAGCCGTGAAGTGTGTATTTTAAAAGAAGGGTTAATCTTTGCTGCATCAAGAATTGCTACATTATTGTTAGATATGGCTGTGATGATGGTTGGAACGGCTGTAGCAGGGTTTGATTACCAGATTATGAAATTGCTATCTATGGTTTTGGTTACAGCAGGGAACTATATAATAAGCAAATTCTGGGTCTTTCAACAGTAATTATGATGCTGCAATAGGAAAGTTCAAGTTGTTTCAGGCATATGAGAAGGGGAATAAAATGGAAATAAATAAATTATTGCAGTCATATCCGCGTAAAAGAGGAAAGCTGGCAGAAGAATATAAAAAAATATATACAAAACATTATAAAGAGAATAGAGACGGCAAGACAAGGGTGTCAAGCTTGTCCAGGCGAATGGAGTACTGGATGCATTGGAAAGTTGCAAAATCATCATCATTAGAAAGTAAGACTCTGGAATTGGGGGGGGGGACTTTAAATCAGTTGGATTTTGAACGGACGGCGGTCTATGATGTTGTGGAACCATATGAGCAATTATTTCAAAATTCATCGAATCTTGCTTATGTAAGAAATATTTATTCTGATATATCAGAAATAGAAAATGAAAAATACGACAGGATTATTTCAGTAGCTTGCTTGGAGCATGTAGAGGATCTGCCGGAAATGGTAAGACTTAGTACAATCCTATTAAGGCCAGGTGGAAAAATGTGTGTTGCTATTCCAAACGAGGGAAGGTTTTTATGGAAATTTGCTTATACAATGACAACGGGAAGAGAATTTAAAAAACGTTATGGGCTGGATTATGAGACGATTATGAGGTATGAACATATAAATACAGCAGATGAGATTGAGAAGATTTTAATGTATTATTTTAAGAACGTAAAAAGGTCGTTGCTTGGAATTAGCAAAGATTTTGCTTTTTACAGATATTATGAATGTAATACACCGAGAAAGAGACGGTGCAGGTGGTGAAAGATGCATTTAATATATAAAAAGAACGAGAGGAGACTGAAAAAATGATGAAGCTAAATGAACCGGCCGGTGAATTTGCGGAAATTGAAAGAAAAATAGATTTGGAAAATCAGAATACAAGATCTCAAATAGTATTTGTTCGTGCGGGGGGGGGTATTTTTGTTCTTTTGCTTTTGGCAATTAAAATATATATAAGTTTTAAAATGAAATCATCGTATATATTTAGTGATGAGCAGTCCTATTTTGGGATGATCAATAAAATTGTAAGCCTGCATACGGATAAAATATATAATTCCCATATGCCAGGATATTCTTTAATTCTTGCGCCAGCTTATGCGCTGGCATCAACATCGCTCAAAGCATATCATATTGTATTGATTATAAATTGCCTGATTGGTACATGCAGTTATCCTCTGGCTTATTATTTGTGTGGACATGTATTTCATATGAAACGCATGTATGCAATGTCAGCAGGTATCATTACCAGTTTAGCATCTAGTTTTTACGCATATAATTATGTAGTTATGTCAGAAACAGTGCAGACTGTTTTTTATTTTGCTTTTTATGTTATTTTTTGTGATGCTATATGTCATAAAAAGAAAAACGGTAAAAAACGTTGGATAATATTAGGTGTGATTACTGGATATTTGCCAATGGTAAAGACACAGGCAAATATTTTTTTTATTTTGTTTCTTTTATTTGCAGTAATATATCAGTTTACCGATGGGGAAATCCTTTCAAAAAAGGGATTGCTTTTATCACTAAAAATATCTTTAATTGTATTTATTATTTTTCGATTTATAATTTTTCGCAATGTTGGGATGTACGAAGGGCAGGCGTCTGATAATCTGAGCAGTTTATGGACTGTTTTTCATGATTGGGAACACTTTTATTCATTTTTACATATTTTTTTAGCTGAGATTGCCCAATTTGCAGTTGGGACAGGGATGATTCCACTCTTCTTTATTATTTCTTTTGCCGCCTGTTCTTTTCAAAAAATTGTTGCACATAAGGAAAAATTGCTGATCAGTATGTTTACACTGCTTGTATTGGCAGGAAATATTATGATTACAACAATACATGCGTATTATGAGTACGCAAGCCAGAAAAACGCAACAGTTTATACCAGATATTTAGATTTTTTTCAGCCGATTGTAATTGTTTCGGGACTGATTTTGATGTTTCGATATATTAGGCTGCCTGCAAAGGTGAAAGAGGCAAATCAACATGTAAAAATTGAGATAGTATTGGCGTTACTTATTTTTATTATATATCCTGGTATTCATAAAATAGATGTCAATACATATTCATTAAAATTATATCAGAATATCACCTTTTTGAATTTTGCTTTCATATTTTGTGTAATGTTCTTTTTACTTATTTTTTTGTTAATAAAACATAAGGTACTGCCAGTAGTATGGCTCGTTTTAGCAGGACTGTATCTGGTAATGGATATTCATGCTGTGAAAATACAATTATATAACGGAAAGCAGATGGCAGAGGTATATCCTGCGGTGTTTTATTTGGCAGACCATCCTTTATACGGAGAAAATATTATGATAGATAAGGATCTTAAATGGAAAGCAGATGGAGAAAAGGACGCGCAGTATGTAGATTTAAGATATGGTGTTATGTTTTGGAATCTGAAAGACAATAACGTATGTGTGAAAAAAATATCTAAAGATTATGATTCCTATATTTATTCAAATAAGCTGCTTACAAGAAAGGTATTGTCTACGAATGGAAGTATCCTTTTGTATGATAAAGAAAATTGCAATAATTATCATGCGGATATTGATACGATTGTGCGTACAACAAACTATGTTGATTTTGCCAACATGGAATATTTAAGAGTACTAAACAATAAAATGGTAACGAATTTATTCGTAAACGATATCGAAAAATTTACAATTACCTATAACTATGCAGTAAATGTCGAAGTATTGCCACAAGACACAGACATCGTATGCTATGCCAATCAGATCCCGTTAAAACGTGTACCAGAAGAAAACGTTTCAAACCGGGTAATCTTTGAATATGACAAAGAAGAGCCGATTTCGATAGAATCATTAACAGTAGAATACAAAGGAAAATATAAAGACCTTATTCAAGATGGCATACTTTATCTTGGGTCAGTGGATATCAGTTATCAATAAAAGCAGAAGCATCGGCAAAGGAGCACAAATGAAATTAATTATTCAAATACCATGTTATAACGAAGAAGATACATTGCAGACCGTACTGGATGATCTTCCAAAACATATCGACGGAATAGATACGATCGAGTATCTGGTTATTAATGACGGGAGTACAGACCATACGATAGAAGCGGCAAAAAATGGGGGTGTTCATTATATTGTAAATTTTACGAGAAATAAGGGGCTGGCAAAAGGATTTATGGCAGGGGTAGATGCGTGCCTTAGAAACGGAGCGGATATTATTGTCAATACCGACGCAGATAATCAATATTGCGGAGCCGATATAGAAAAGCTCGTGCGCCCGATATTGGAAGAAAGGTCTGATATAATGATTGGCGAACGCCCGATTGACCAGACAGAGCATTTTTCACCATTAAAAAAGAAATTGCAGCATTTTGGAAGCTGGGTAGTTCGAAAAGCTTCGAATACAGATGTTCCTGACGCTCCCAGCGGATTTCGTGCATATAGCAGGGATGCCGCTATGCGGCTGAATGTGACAAATGAATATACGTATACGTTGGAGACGATTGTTCAGGCTGGCAGGGAAAAAATAGCGATGGATTCTGTGCCGATTCGTACGAACGCGCAGCTTCGGCCATCCAGACTGTTCCACAGCATGTTTGGATATGTGAAAAAATCAATGCTGACAATTATACGTGCATTTATTATGTATAAACCGTTAAAATTTTTTGCTGTTTTAGGCTCTGTTCCATTTTTGCTTGGAATCGGGACAGGGGTACGGTTTTTGATATACATGTATATGGGGCAGGCAGATGGACATGTGCAGTCACTGATTTTGGCAAGCACATTATTAATGATGGGATTTATGACGTATATGATTGGGCTGCAAGCGGATATTATTGCGGCGAATCGAAAAATAATCCAGGATGTGCAGTATCATGTCAGACAAATCCATTATGGAAATAAAGAGAGCAGTGTGCAGGAAGAGGAAAACATATGAAACGGGAAATACAGCCGGAAGGAAATTATTATGATAAATACAATACGCAAAATAAAATAGAACAATGGATTATGAACCGTTTTTTTTGCAGGTGCGCAGGAATATTGGATACAGTAACGCTGGAGCATGGAAGGATTTTGGAAGCGGGGTGTGGAGAAGGGAATTTTACACGCTTTTTATTCGAAAAATTTGTGACTGGAAAATGCGGGAATAATAAGAGTGTAGAAAAAGAATTCGTAAAAATAGAAGCATATGATCTTAGCAGAAAGTGTATACAGCAAGCAAAAGAAAAATGTCCTGGCGTTCATTTTCAGACGGGAAGCATTTATGAAAGAAAGACGGAAGTTCCATATGATCTAGTCGTGGCAAGCGAGGTATTAGAACATATGGAAAATCCAGAACAGGCGCTTGACAAGCTGTTTGAAGCTGCCAACGGCTATCTGTTTCTTACGGTGCCGAATGAACCATTGTGGCGGGTACTTAATATGGCAAGAGGCAAATATTGGAGCAGATTAGGCAATACGCCGGGACATGTGCAGCATTGGAACAGACGAACGCTTGCAAAGCTTATTTTAGCAAGGGGTGGGGTAAAAACTGCATCTATAAAAGTTGTATCAGCCTGTCCGTGGCTAATTGTTCTGGTAAAAATAAAATCGTAAGTTTGACAGGATTACAGATTGGAAAAATTGTATGAAACGAAATAGAATCAAGATTATAGGGAATATACTGACGTTTGCGTCAGTTATATTTTTAGTTTCCTCTTTTAGGAAAATGAAAATAGATTTACGGATATTCGCTGACAGGAGAATATTTCTGAGTATTTTTGCCGGGGCTGTTTTAGTGGTCGTCTCTTTGATGATTTCAGCATTGGCATGGAAAAGGACGATCGCATATTTTTCAGAACAGAATATATTTTATTTACCAGCAGCAAAAGTGTACATGCAGGCAAATCTAGGAAAGTATATACCGGGTAATATGATGCATTTTATAGAAAGTCCAGCTAAGAAATGTCAATAGGTAAAATGAAAAATGTTAAAAAAGTTTTTTTTAAAGTAGTTGATGTAAAAAAGTGTAACTTTAATAAAACCACCTATGTGGAAATTTAA
>CAJTCR010000001.1 GCA_910574915.1 Eubacteriaceae bacterium | reverse complement strand
TACTATTACACAGTCCCTTGGCGATATCGTAAACGAGGTTCATAATGCTTATGTTGGCATATCTTCTGAATTCCAGGGGTTAAAAGATGCAATTGCTTCTATTGGTTACCAGGGGAAATATGATACTTCTGATCCTGATCATTCAGCTTCTTCTGGAAACACAACGGAAAGTACTGTCAACACACCTACCCAATCAGGAAATACAAGCACGCCAGCAGGCAATGTTACAAATACGGATTTGGACAAACTGCCAGACATGGATGCTGTAGGGGCAGCAACCAAAATGGCTATAAATAAGCTGTTACGTAATGGGACAAATACTTATGACCCAAAGACAACATCAAGCTTGAACAAATACATCTATGGGAAATACGGGAGCACGCTGACCGTTGATGAGATGGCAAAGCTATCTGGATATCTTGGATTTAATTATACTTCCAAACAGTTAGCAGCAGAAAACCCTAACCATTCAGAACGTAAGATGAAAATGCTTAAAAAGCTACAAGCATATGGGTTTGCAAATGGGGGGATTGTTCCAGATGATGCTTTGAAATTAAAAGACCTTGGAATGGGACGTGCTTCAAATGGGGATACGGTGATCGGCACATTAAAACCAAAAGAAAGCGTGTTCAATGAAAAACAGACAAAAATGATCCAGGAATATGTGAACAAGGCACCAGATTATAAGACTGTGATGGATATTGGGAATTACATGGATAAGTTTGTGAAGATGCCAGCGGTTGAAAAGAAAGATAACCAGGTACAGAATATACTACAGGTTGGAGATGTCAGTTTTAATCTGCCGAATGTATATGACTATGCTGATCTCATGAATGAGGCAAAGAACGATCCGAAATTTGAGGAAATGATTGCACGTATTATGAAACATCAGCTTGGATTTGGAAGCTATTTGAAAAAGACAAATGTTACTTTCAGGCATTAGAAATAGATAAGTAGATAACTGGGAGGTGTAAAAGCCTCTCTGGGTATTGGATTAAATGTATGAAAATGAAAGTGTTTCACATAGAAATTAATATCTGGACAGTTTGATACTGTCCGATTTACATAGACGGAGGAAATAAGTAATGTTTAATAAAAGCAGGACAGAAAAACAGTTATTATACAGTGAAGTAGAGAGATTAAAGAAAATGAATGGGAAACTGGAGGATGAAAACAGAAGATTGAGAGAAGGAATGAAGGTTATTGAACAGTTCCGTCAAAAGTATAAGGAATTAATTAGTTCTATTGGGATGATAAAGAACAGGTATAGGGATAAATTAAAGACTTTTGATGGGATGGAAGCTTTGTATAGGAAAGAACTTGGAAGATTGAAGAAGTAAATAGAAAAAATAGTTGGTGATGGTATTTGGGAATGGTGGATGATGAAATAATTATAAAGGCATTGCTTGAGGTGGTGGTGCCTTTGGAAAAGAGAATATAAAAAAGGAAAATAGATACAAATATAAAATTTTGATTGGAGGGATTAAGTATTACACAAAAAAATGATCTTGAATTATTGAAATATATTGCAGAAAGCGGTATTATTGATTTAACATATGTGCAAGAACAATTAGAGATGAAAAAAAGAGCAGAAATATTGAAAAATCATCAGTATACAATATGGTATAACGAAAAAGAAGATGTTTGGTATACATATCTGCCAGATTCCTCGAAAGAAAACAATAGAAGGAAGGTTAAGAGAAAGAAGAAAAATGATATAGAAAAAGTGGTTTGCAATTACTATTTGTCGTTGGAAAATAACAATGACAAAGCTGGACGGAGAAATGTTCTGACTATTGAAAAGGTATTTTATGAATTTATGCGGCATAAGGCGAAAGAAGTAAACAGCGGAACAGTTAAGCGGATGATGGCAGACTGGAATAAATTCTATAAGGCTAAAAGCGATTTTATTTCCATGCCATTACATAATCTTACGAAAATTAGCATAGATGATTTTTTTAATTCGGTATTAGAAGAATACAATTTGAAAAAGAAGGCATTCTACAATATGTGTGGAATCCTGAAACAAACATTGGAATATGCAGTCGATGCCGAATACATTGAGAAAAATCCTTATCGTATCAAGGTGAATAAAAAGAAATTTGCAAGTAGCAGCAAAAAGCCCAGTGGTAAGGAAGTATTTCAATCAGACGAAAAAGAATTGCTGGTTAATGAAATGGAGAGAAGGCTGAACAATAACCCATCAAATACAGCACCATTAGCAGTCCTTCTTGATTTTGAACTTGGTACAAGGAAAGGCGAGATTTTGGCAATCAGTAAATCGGATATTGCTGGTAATAGGATACATATACACAGGCAGCTTGTAGAAGAATTTGATACAAGTAATTTGAATTGCATTAAGAGTACAGGATTTCAAGTTGTTGATTATACAAAATCAGAAGATGGAGACAGATGGTTACCATTGACAGCAAAAGCTAAAAGAATTATAGACAGGATAGAGGCAATAAATAAAGAGTATGGATTTCACTATGAAGATTTTCTGTTTGTAAAAGATGGATGCTGCTTGTCACCAGATGCGGTAGATGCACAGATGAAAAGGGGATGTGAATATATAGGTATTCCGGTAAAGACAATGCATAAAATTAGAAAAACTTATGCATCAACACTGTTACACAATGGTGTTAATCTTAGTATCGTAAAAGATATGTTAGGACATGCAGATGAATCTACAACGTTAAAACATTATATTTATAATATTGAGGATAACGAGGAAACAGAGAATAAAGTACGGAAAGCTTTAGGAGATCAGGGAGTTGTTAAAAGTGACCAAAGTGACCAAAATATTATCAGCTTTTCTAACAAAATAAAAGCCGGAAACCTTGAATTACCAAAGCTTCCAGCCAATTAATAGAAATGCGGAAGATGGGACTTGAACCCACACGACATTGCTGCCACAAGATCCTTAGTCTTGCTCGTCTGCCAATTCCGACACTTCCGCATTGCTGTCAGGTGTTCCTGACGACTTATACAGTATAGCATCAGTTTCGAAAGATGTCAACAAAAAAATGAAAAAAATTTTCGGAAAAAATTTTGAAAAAATTTTCAAAAAAAGCTTGACGAATGCATCAAAGTCATGTATTATACATAATGTGCTCAGCAAGAGCAGCAACAACACGCAGAAGTGGCGGAATTGGCAGACGCGCAGGCTTCAGGTGCCTGTGGTAGCAATATCGTGTGGGTTCAAGTCCCATCTTCTGCATTTTATAAAGAACAAACCCGTTTCCAGAATGGAAGCGGGTTTGTTCTTTCCTGTATTCACCGTTATTTCTGCAATGCTGGACTAGCTATGTTAAATCGTTCAGATTGATAAGCTCCAGATCCTGGTTTGCGGCAAGCTCCTGCATCAGGGAATCGCCTTTGATAATGGCTGCATAGTACCGGCTTTGTGTCAGCAGATAGTAGTCATCGCCTTCGAATTTGTCTAAGTCTCCATTGCTGCAACAGATAAAATAGCCTTCTTGTGCAAAGTGGGATGCAGGCTGGTTTTTAGTCTGGTTTTCAGGCAAGTCTTCCATTGTAATGGAGTATACGTGCGTATCAATCAGGTTTACCTGCAATTCGTAGGCGATGCGGTAGTTTTTTGTATCGTCCAGCGTGCAGTATACGTCGCGGCCGCCGCCGACGTCTTTTAACAGGTCGAACATGGCAAGGTTTCCAGAGGATACTTTGCCGAGCTGGGAATGGATCGTGCCGATCTGTGAAGAATACAGCCCGGTCGGAAAAAATGCTGCGGCAAGCAGTATACAGGCAGCCGCCAGGCGCAGACGATAAAAACGGGTGCGGCAGACGGTGAGCAATAGCAGCAAAAGGAAGGCGCCCGCGGCGCTTATGACAATGCACCATTTCAAAGAAAATTCTTCGGAAAACAGGCGGTAAAAGCCGATGCCTGCGGCGCAGAAGGAGCGGTAATGCCAGGTGTCCGTGATCCGTTGCAGGTTAAAGTATAAGACGGTGCTGACGGCGGCATAGAAACAGGTTTCGCCAAGCGTAAGCAGCAAAAGCTTTCGGATGCTTTTGCATTGTGCAAGCTCAAAAATGCCGAGCAGAAGCAGGATTCCGATTATACATTCGTTGTAGCGTGTATAAATAAAGTAAGTCAGGTCTGTATCGGAGTCCAGGTTGGTAATGGAAGCAGGATCGATCAGGCTGATTGCGGACACAGAAAAGGTGCCCAGGCAGGAGAGCAGGGCAAACAGGTAAAAGACGGTATGTTTCTCAGGTTTTTTTGCGCGAAAAGCACGCACCGTGCGTGCGGCACAGCGGACAAATCCAAAAAAAAGCAGCCCGAATGTCGATGCCATCAGTGCCCACATCTGGCCGGACAGAGAGCGGATCAGGTTTTGCCAGCCTTGCAGTGTCAGCAGGGATAACAGGTGGCTTACCTGTGCGCCCATGCCGTTTTTGGGCTTTAGCCCGAAGCCTTCCACAGTACATAAATAAGCTTTGATATCGATATTGACAAATAAAATCAGCAGCAGCGGCAGCAGCATTGCCGCGAACAGCTTCCAGTCGATGGCGTCCGTCAGGCGCAGAAACAGTACGATTAAAATGTAGGCGGCTGCGATGCCGATGGTGCGGTTGTGCGTAATATAGCAGGCGCCCATGCACAGGCTGGTATAACAGGCGTACGCTGCACACGGATGCTGCTCAAAGCACAAAAACAGGTAGAACAGCAGCCATACAAGCAGGTAGAGAAACGTTTCGCTCCATGCGATCGCGCCTTGTGTAATATATGACGAATACATGCATACCATAAAAGAAGCTGTAAGCAGCAGCCAGTGCTCTGTTTTTGGAAACAGCATTTTGGCGCATTGGATGCAGAGAAAAAAGGTAAGGACTGCAAAGAAGCCGTTTAGTATAACGGCTGTTTTATACATTAGGTGCAGGTTGTGGGAAAACCAGAACAGCGGCGTCAAAATCAGGCTGTAGCCATAGGAATACCAGTGCATATGCCCGGCAAATACGTCTGACCAGTCATGGCCAGAAAACAGTGCTGCATGGTTCCAGTAGCCGTATTCGTCATTGCGGATGGCAAGGACGTTGCATTCGCGGATATACCAGATGCGGGATAAGAAAATCATTGTGGAAAACAAAAGGGATAACAGTAGTTTGTGTTGGTTTTTAATTGTTTTTAGCATGTTGCGGTCTCCTGTTTTATGGTAGCAAACTATTCGCCCCAATATGGGAAACGGCGGGTGAAGCAGCCGTTAAAGTATAAGCGGCGGTATGTTTGCCATAATATATGATTATACAAAAAATATGAAAAAAATAAAGGAATTTTGAAAAAAACACAGAATTTTTAAAATAAGGAGGAGTATACAACGAAGGAAGGAGCATTCCTCATGACGATACGGGAAGAAATGGAACAGAGGGAACATAAGATCTTAAGCTCCTACGCTGCTTTCAGCGACCAGTCTGCTGGCAGGCAGCGCGCGGAAGAGCAGTGTGATATCCGCCCGGTTTTTCAGCGCGACCGTGACCGGATTTTGCACAGCAGGGCGTTTCGCAGGCTGAAAAATAAGACACAGGTATTTTTGACGCCGAAAGGCGACCATTACCGCACCAGGATGTCGCATACGCTGGAGGTGTCTCAAAATGCGCGTACAATCGCAAAGGCGCTGCGCCTGAACGAAGACTTGGCGGAGGCGATCGCGCTTGGGCATGACCTGGGACATGCGCCGTTTGGCCATGCCGGGGAGTTTTTGTTAAACAGCATGTGCGAAGGGGGCTTTCGGCACAATGAACAGAGCGTGCGTATTGTGGAAAAGCTGGAAAAGCACGGAAAGGGGCTGAACCTGACCTGGGAGGTGCGGGACGGCATTTTAAATCACCAGATGAGCAGTATGCCGGCGACGCTGGAGGGTAAAATTGTGCGCCTGTCCGATAAGATTGCCTATATCAACCATGACGTGGACGACGCGATCCGGGCAAAGATCCTGTGTGAAGAAGATATTCCAGCGCAGTACAGGGAGATTCTGGGTACAAATGTGCGTATGCGTTTGAACACTTTAATACATAATATTGTTACAAACAGTATGGGCAGGGATGATATTTTGATGTCGCCGGAAGTCGAAGATGCGATGAAGGGACTCAGAAAGTATATGTTTAAAAATCTGTATCACAATCCAAAGGCAAAGCACGAAGAACAAAAAGCGGAAGAGATGCTGGAACGCCTGTTTGAATTTTACACAAAGCGGCCGGAGATGATGCCGGAGCAGTATACGGATATGATACAAAAGGGTGAACGGTTAGACCGCGCTGTGTGCGACTATATTGCCGGTATGACAGACCAGTATGCGATTGCAAAATTCAGCGAGTACTATGTGCCTGTGCAGTGGCAGACCTAGTGTCAGGCGCAAAGGTCAGCAGGATATGAAAAGGAGTCAGCCAGAAATGCCATTTTATTCAGATGAATTAAAAGAAGAGGTGCGTTCTGCGAATGATATCGTAGATGTGATCTCAGGATATGTCAGGCTGCAAAAAAAAGGCAGCAGCTATGTCGGGCTGTGCCCGTTTCATAACGAAAAAACGGGGTCGTTTCACGTATCGCAGAACAAGCAGCTTTATCACTGCTTTGGATGCGGTGCGGGAGGCGATGTGTTCGGTTTTTTGATGGAATATGAAAATTATACGTTTCAGGAGGCGATGGAGCAGTTAGCGGGCAGGGTGGGGATGTCTTTGCCGAAGCAGGAGCTGACAGAACTAGAAAGGCGGGAATCCGATTACCGCTCCAAGCTGCTGGAAGTGAACAAAGAAGCCGGAAAGTACTATTATCTGCTGCTGCGCAGCCCGCGCGGGGCACATGCACTGGACTATTTTAAAAACAGGGAGCTGTCCGAGGAGACAATGAAAAAATTTGGGCTTGGCTATGCGGATAAGTACAGCGATGATCTGTACCGTTATTTAAGGTCTAAAGGATACGATGACCGCCTGTTAAAGGATTCCGGGCTGGTTACGATGGACGAAAGGCATGGAATGCATGATAAGTTCTGGAACCGTGCCATGTTTCCGATTATGAATGTGCATCATAAGATCGTCGGTTTTGGCGGCAGGGTGATGGGCGAGGGCGAGCCGAAATATTTAAACTCGCCGGAGACGCAGATTTTTGACAAGAGCAGGAATTTATACGGCATGAACCTGGCGAGACAGTCAAGACGGGAGCAGATCCTGCTGTGCGAAGGGTATATGGATGTGATCGCGCTGCATCAGGCGGGTTTTGACAATGCGGTGGCGTCTCTTGGAACGGCGTTTACAAGCGGCCACGCCAACCTGCTCAAGCGCTATGCAAAAGAAGTGCTTTTGACGTTTGACAGCGACGGGGCAGGCATTAAGGCAGCGCTTCGGGCGATACCGATTCTTAAGGAAGCAGGGATTAGCGCAAAAGTAATCAGTATGAAGCCGTATAAAGACCCGGATGAATTTATCAAGGCGCTGGGTGCCGAAGCTTATCAGCAGCGGATCGATCAGGCAGAAAACAGTTTTCTGTTTGAAATCCGTATTTTGGAGCAAAATTATAATATGGGCGATCCGCAGAGCAAAACGGCTTTTTATATGGAGGCTGCCAGAAAATTACTGGAATTTTCCCAGCCGCTTGAGCGGAATAATTATATTGAAGCAGTTGCACAAAAATACCAGATCGGATTTGAAAATCTGCGCAGCCTGGTGGCGCAGGTCAGTACACAGGTCGGGCTTGTAAAAAAGCCGGAGCCGTTAAAGTCCGGCGTCCATAAAAAAGAGGCTCGCAGGGAAGACGGTGTAAAAAAAGCGCAAAAGCTGCTGCTGACCTGGCTTGGCGAGGAGCCAGGGCTGTATGAAACTGTCCGTGCGTACCTTACACCGGACGATTTCCCGGATGAGCTGTGCAGACATGCGGCGCAGGAGCTGTTTGCGCAGTTAGAAGCAGGAGATTTGAACCTGGCAAAAATTCCCGGGCATTATGAAGACCCGGCGGATCAGCGTGAGATCGTGTCCGCGTTTCATGAGACGATCAGGGAAGTAAAGACTCCTGCTGAGCGGGGGCAGGCATTAAAGGATACCGTATTGAAATTAAAGGAACATCACCTTCTAAGATTGAGAGAAAATCACGATCCAGATGGTATGCAGGAGCGTTTTGCAAAGATGCTCCAGGAGAAAAAGACGCTGGAAGCGCTGCGCAGGAAAGAATTTCTTGTGCAAAGTTCAGACAGATAGGAAAGACCATAGAGAGGATGAAAGCAATGGCGAATATGGAAGAAAACAGAAAGAAAATGAAAAAAAAGGGTCATGGCACAGAGGCGGAAAATACAGAGGCTGCCGTGTTTGACCAGCAGAAATTTTTGGAAATATTGGGAAGCCTTGTGGAACGGGCAAAGAAGAAAAAAAATATGCTGGAATATCAAGAAATCAGTGATGCATTCCAAAGCATGTGCCTGTCTGCTGAACAACTGGAAAACGTGCTGGAATATCTGGAGATCCACAACGTAGATGTCCTGCGTATCTCGGATGATGACGACGATGATATTTTAATTGAAGACGAGGATGTGGAAGTAGAAAATATCGACCTGACTGTGCCGGACGGGGTCAGTATTGAAGACCCGGTGCGTATGTACTTAAAGGAAATCGGCAAGGTGCCGCTGCTGAGCGCCGAAGAAGAAATCGATCTGGCACAGAAGATGGAAAACGGAGCGGTGGCTCATGAAAAGATTATTATTTTAAGAGGACGCAGGGACAAACCGGAGACAACGCCGGAAGAAAAGCGGGAATTTAACGAAGAGATCAATCAGCTTCTTTTAGAACAGGATTATGGCGAGGATGCGAAAAAGCGTCTGGCGGAAGCAAACCTGCGTCTTGTTGTCAGTATTGCTAAACGCTATGTAGGGCGTGGGATGCTCTTTTTGGACTTGATTCAGGAAGGAAACCTGGGACTGATTAAGGCAGTGGAAAAATTTGACTACCGCAAGGGCTACAAATTTTCTACGTATGCGACGTGGTGGATACGCCAGGCGATTACAAGGGCCATCGCAGACCAGGCAAGGACGATCCGTATCCCGGTACACATGGTAGAGACGATCAACAAGCTGATCCGTGTATCGAGGCAGTTGTTGCAGGAGCTTGGGCGTGAGCCGTCGCCGGAGGAGATCGCTGCGCAGATGAATATGCCGGTGGAACGGGTGCGCGAGATTTTAAAAATCTCACAGGAGCCGGTTTCTCTGGAAACGCCAATCGGTGAAGAAGAAGATTCGCATCTTGGAGATTTTATTCAGGACGACAACGTGCCGGTGCCTGCCGATGCCGCAGCTTTTACGTTATTAAAGGAACAGCTTGGCGAAGTGCTCGGCACGCTGACCGAACGGGAGCAAAAGGTGCTGACCCTGCGGTTTGGATTACAGGACGGCAGGGCACGCACGTTAGAAGAAGTCGGCAAGGAATTTAACGTTACGCGTGAACGTATCCGCCAGATCGAAGCAAAAGCGCTGCGCAAGCTGCGCCATCCGAGCAGAAGCCGCAAGCTGAAAGACTATCTGGAGTAATGCAGGGCATGGGGCAGAAATTATCGATACGATTGCAGGCGGTAGCGGATTTTGTAACGCCAGGCAGCGTCGTAGCGGATATCGGGACAGATCACGGATTTTTGCCGATTTATTTGGTGGAAAAAGGCATTTGTCCGCGGGCGGTCGCTATGGATATAAGGCAAGGACCATTGGAGCGGGCGCGGGAACATATTGCGGCAGCCGGGCTTAACGACCGGATTCAAGTACGGCTGTCAGACGGCTTGAACGGGCTTATGCAAAACGAAGCAGACAGCGCTGTGATCGCAGGCATGGGCGGGCTGACCGTGATCCATATTTTAGAACAGGCGCAGGAAAAGCTGGCGGATTTTAAGGAGATGGTCTTAGAGCCGCAGTCTGATCCTGCCAAAGTACGCAGCTACGTGCGCGAATATCGGATGTGGATAGACAGGGAAGACCTGGTCTATGAGTCTGGAAAGTTTTATCCAGTGCTGCATGTATGCACAAAGCAGGAACCAGCCAAAGAACAGGCACGCTGCAAGGCACGCTTGATGCAGATTAGAAATGTTCTGCTGGAAAAGCTGGGAGAGGAAGCACGTGTGCAGCAGCTTTTTGATACATACGGCGAGTACGTAATTGATCGTGGGCATCCGGCACTGAAAAAAATGCTTGTCCGTGATCAAAAACGTGCGCTTGAGATTTTGCAGGCGCTTTCTAAGCGGGAACACACACAGGATGCAGCGGATGCTAGGAAACGGGAAGTAAAGATGCGGTTAGAGGAGATACGGTTATTATTGGAAACAGAGGAATGTTTGATATGCAGTAATTTGACACACAAAGATTAGGAGATAATTGTATGTTCTTAATGTTAAAAGATATTCCTGTATTACAATTTAGTATTGATCCTTACATGTTGAAAGTAATACGTAAAGACTTACTGCCGTTTGTATTACGAGATGAATTTATCACACCGCCAATCAGCTTAGAAACAGCTTTACATAATATACAGCGTATAGAGTATTTCTTACGCAAACGAGTACTTCCGCTTTCTCGTGCTAATGCGAAGATTATTTATAATATGCTGCACTGTCCGCAAGATGATGGGCTTAACATAGCGCTTGTATGCCGTGCAGTATCATTATTAGACGACTATTGGTTAAAAAATGAAAATGATACTACAAAATGGGAGCATATTTCGTTACGAGACAACTCTCTAAATGAAATATTCACAAAAGCGGCACTGTGCGGTGAAATAGTTACATTACAAGGCTCTATGCATACACCGGAAACAACGACCAATGGTATCAGTGCCAAAGGATGGATAAGAGAGAACGGAAAACTTTATTTATACAAACGGGGTGCACGAGAACGGCGAGAAGTGATTGCATCAAACATCCTTGATGTTTTGAATTTCTCTCATGTTGTATACGAAGATGCATTCTATGACAATAGTTACTGTTCTAAATGTGAATGCTTAACATCTGATACATTAAGTATTGTAGACGCTAAGACAATAGACGCGTGGTGTGCAAGAAATAAGATAGACTTCTTGCAGTTTGTAAAGAACCTGGATCAACAACATTTTTATCAAATGTGTATAGCAGATTATTTGCTTGCCAACCCAGACAGGCATGGCGGTAATTGGGGATTTCATTTTCACGCGGATACATGCTGTATGCTGGGGTTGCATCCATTGTTTGATCACGACCATGCTTTTAGCACGATTGCATATAAAGAACCAGATATCGAATACACACCAATGCCGGGAGTCTCTATGAGAGACGCGGCGATTACTGCGGCAAAGCACATAACGATACAATTAAAAAGAGAACTAACAGAAAATGACTTTTTAGAGAAACAGCATTTCAAACTATTTATGGAGAGATTAAAGGAATTAACATGATGAAATGTTCAGATTTAATAAAAATCCTAAACAGGCAGGCAGATGAATCCTACGCATGTGACTGGGATAACGTGGGGCTTCTTGCGGGGAGTTTGGAAAAGGACATCCAAAAAGTGTATATTGCACTGGATGCGTCAGACGAGGCAGTAGAAGCTGCTGTGGCGAAGGGGGCGGATCTGCTTTTGACGCATCATCCGCTGATTTTTAAAGGGATCAAGCGGATCACGCAGGAAGATATGGTCGGACGCAGGCTGATGGCGATGATCCGGGCGGATCTTTGCTATTATGCGATGCATACGAATTTTGACGTGATGGGTATGGCGCAGCTTGCGCAGCAAAGGCTGGGGCTTTGTAATGCGGTGCCTTTAGAAGTAACCTGTGTGGAGGACGGCGTGCCGCAGGGAATCGGCAGGGTTGGGGAACTTGCTCATAAGATGACCGTGTCCGAGTGCTGCTCGTTTGTAAAATCTGCATTTGATTTGCAGTATGTAAAGGTGTTTGGCGAGCTTACAAAGACGGTCAGGCGCGCGGCGGTCTGTCCGGGAGCCGGGAAAAGCGAGGTGTGCCTGGCGTTAAAGGCGGGAGCGGATGTCTATATTACCGGGGATATAGACCATCATACCGGGATTGATGCGGCGGCGTGCGGGATGGCAGTGCTTGACGCGGGGCATTATGGGATCGAGCATATATTTATTGCTTATATGGCGGAGTATTTGCACAAAAATGCGCCGGAACTTACCGTCGTGATGCAGGAACGCGTGGAACCGTTTCAGATTGTATAAAAGCGGTTGGTGAAAAAAGAAAATCATTACATGGAAAGTATTAAGAGGAATGTGCTATGGATGGTCGGGTGTGCAGAGTGATATATGACAGTCAAGAAAAAGAATATGCGTATGGTACAAAGTTTTTAGATATTGCGCGGGAATATCATGATCAGTACCGCGATGATATTATACTGGCTGTATTTAATAATAAGCTGTGGGAATTAAACCGAACGATTGAGATGGATGGAGAGCTGTCGTTTTTAACGGCGGCAGATACAAAAGGGAGAAAAGCGTACCGCAGAAGCATGGTTATGCTGCTGGAAAAGGCGATTTATAATCTGTACGGGACTAGCGTTAAGCTGCGCGTGATGCATACGCTCGGGCAGGGGCAGTATTGTGAGCTGGAGGGCAGTGCGGTATGCCAGGAGCTGTTGGATAAGATTGGCGCGCAGATGCAGAAACTTGTGGAGGCGGATATTGAGATCCGCAAAAATACGATCCATACAGACCTTGCGATTGCCAGATTTATGGAATGCGGGATGGAGGATAAGGCAAAGCTGTTCCAGTTCCGCAGGAGCTCGCATGTGAATATTTATGATATGGACGGATTTCAGGATTATTTTTACGGGTATATGGTGCCGTCTACCGGATATTTGAAATATTTTGACCTGCTTTTGTATGAGGATGGCTTTGTGCTGGTGTTTCCTTATGAAGATACGAAAAAGACGGCGGTGTTTGAGACGTCTAAGAAGTTGTACCATACACTGATGGAGGCTGCGGCATGGGCAAAGCAGATGCAGATCCGTACCGTCGGGGAGCTGAATGAACAGATTGTCAAGGGGAAAGTGCAGGATATTATTCTGCTCCAGGAAGCGGAGATGGAAAAGCGGATCAGCAAAATCGCAGAACAGATTGCCGCGGAGAAAAATAAAAAGTTTATCCTGATCGCAGGCCCTTCGTCTTCGGGAAAGACGACGTTTTCCCACAGGATGTCGATCCAGCTTCGGGCGCATGGACTGGTGCCGCATCCGATTGGCATGGACAATTTTTACGTAGATCGCGAGAAAACGCCGCTGGATGAAAACGGGCAGTATGATTTCGAATGTTTAGAAGCGATCGATATGCAGCTTTTTGATACGACGATGGAAAAGCTGTTGAACGGAGAGCGCACAGAACTGCCGCATTTTAATTTTAAGACGGGAAAGCGGGAGTTTAAAGGAGAATTTTTACAGCTTGGCCAGGAGGATGTGCTTGTGATCGAAGGAATCCACGGCTTAAACGACAAGCTGCTGTCTGCGCTGCCAAAGGAGACGAAGTTTAAAATCTATATCAGCGCGCTGACCCAGATCAATATTGATGAGCATAACCCGATCCCGACGACAGACGGGCGCCTGATCCGGCGGATTGTACGTGACGCATTTATGCGCGGCACTTCGGCGGAGCATACGATTGAGATGTGGCAGTCCGTTCGCAGAGGGGAAGAGCGGAATATTTTCCCATTCCAGGAGCAGGCGGATGTAATGTTTAATTCTGCATTAATTTATGAGCTTCCGGTCTTAAAAATGTACGCGGAGCCGATGCTGTTTGCCATTCCGACAGACAGCCCGCAGCATATGCAGGCAAAGCGCCTGCTGAAATTTTTGGACTATTTTTTGCAGGTACCTAGCGAAGAGGTTGGCAGAAATTCGATTTTGCGTGAGTTTATCGGCGGAAGCTGCTTTCATGTATAAATAGAAGAAAAAATACTTTACATTTTTGGGAAGATGTGTTTGAATAAATAAGGAACAGCAAGCAGGATAAATGATCGCGGCTGCAAGTGCAGAAATGCCGCAGGTGAGGAAAGTCCGGGCTTCACAGGGCAGGATGCCGGATAACGTCCGGTGGAGGCGACTCCCAGGAAAGTGCAACAGAAATATACCGCCGGAGCCGGGATACCGGAGCCGGTAAGGGTGGAAGGGCAGTGTAAGAGACTACCGCCTTCCTGGTAACAGGGAGGGCACATGTAAACCCCATCCGAAGCAAGACCGAGCAGAAGCAGTGACGTTGCCCGCCAGCTTCAGGTAGGTCGCTTGAGGCGGCTGGTAACAGCCGTCCTAGATAGATGATCATTCGAGACATAACCCGGCTTATCGTCCTGCTTGCGGTTTGCATTGAAAAGGCTGTTTTAACAGCCTTTTTGTGTATGAATAAAATATAAAGATTCTCAATTTTTTCTGAAAACCATAGTTATCTCTTGACAGAAAAATGTTTCGCATATACCATAGAAGTATAAAAGACCGCGCTGTAAGCATGGCAGCGGGATAGGAGAGTGAATATATGAATGGGTTTCGGGAGCGTATGGCAAGATTTATGTACGGTAGGTACGGCAATGACCAGCTTTCAAAGGTGTATCTTGGACTGGCACTGGCATTTCTTGTGCTGAATTTAATTACAGGGAAGATGCTGTTTTATGTTGCTGGCATTGCGCTTATGGGGTACGGAATTTACCGTTCCTTTTCGAAAAATATCGCAAAGATGTCGGCGCAGAACCAGAAATATTTAAACTGGCGTTACCAAAAGCTTGTAAAATATAAGAATGAAAAAAAACATTGGGCACAGCGCAAGGAGTATCGTTTTTATAAATGTCCTGGCTGTAGGCAGAAGGTACGGGTGCCAAGGGGCAGAGGAAAAATCAGGATCACCTGTCCGAAATGCCGCAATGAATTTGTGAAAAAGAGCTGACCGGCTATGTTTGGATATATTAATGTAAATCGGGAAAAACTGAACCTGACCGACCGCCAGATCTATCAGTCGTATTACTGCGGGCTGTGCCAGAAGCTTAAGGAAAGCTTTGGCAGAAAAGGGCAGATGTTATTAAATTATGATATGACTTTTTTGATTGTGCTTTTGACAGGGCTTTACGAGCTGGAGGATGAGACGGAAGAATTTATCTGTGCGGTGCATCCTTCCAAAAAGCAGACGGCGCGCTTTAACGAGGCGACAAAATATGCGGCTGCGATGAACCTTTTGCTTTGTACGAAAAACTTTGAGGACGACTGGCATGATAACCGTTCGTATACAAAAAAAGCGCTGTCGCAGATGTTTAAAAAAGATTATGAGCGGATTGCGGCGCATTACCCAAGGCAGGGGCAGGCGATCCAGCATTATCTGCAAAGGCTGGAGCTGGCGGAAAAAGGAAAAGAGCGCAATGTGGACGCGGTGGCAGGGCTGACCGGGGAGATGCTGGGGGAGATCTTTGCCTGGAAGGAGCATGACATCTGGGCAGAGGAGCTGCGCTGCATGGGCTTTTATATGGGCAAGTTTATTTATTTGATGGATGCTTATGAAGACATCGGAAAAGACAGTAAAAACAACTGCTACAATGTGCTGAACCTGATGCACAAGGAGACCGAACAGGACTTTGAGACGTTTTCCGGGCTGCTTTTGACAAGCATGATGTCCGAATGCGCAAAGTCGTTTGAACGTCTGCCGATTTTGCTCCACGCAGAGATCTGCCGCAATATCCTCTATTCCGGTGTATGGACGAAATACGAATACCTGCGCTTAAAAAAGCAGACAAAGCAGTCCAAAGATGAAAAAAAAGAGAAGAAAGAAAAAGAAAAAAGGGAGAAGAAAGAGAGAGAGAAAAAAGAAAAAGAGAAAAAAATCAGAGAAAAGACTAAGGAAAAAAAAGAAACAAAACAAAAAGGAACAGAACAAAAGATATAAAGCAAAAAGAACGGTGTGGATGGATTCCATAATTTAACAAAGAAGAGAGGAACAGCAGAATATGGGAAATCCATATGACATACTGGGCTTAAGCCCTGGTGCAACAGATGAAGAGATAAAAAAAGCATATCGTGCATTGAGCCGGAAATACCATCCCGATGCAAATGTCAACAATCCGAACAAGGAGCAGGCAGAGGAGCGCTTTAAGGAGATCCAGCAGGCGTATAACCAGATTATGCAGGAAAAGCAGAAGGGCGGAAGCAGTTTTTCCGGCTTTGGCTCGGCAAGGTACGCAGGCTTTGGGAGCAGGCAGCAGGAAGACCCGCAGATGCAGGCGGCAGCGAATTATCTCGCCAACCGCTGCTACCAGGAGGCAATGCATGTGCTAAACAATATTGCCAATCACAGCGCGAGGTGGTATTATTACTGTGCAGTGGCAAACGCGGGGCTGGGCAACAATGTGACGGCACTCGAATTTGCGGAACAGGCAGTTCGTATGGAGCCAAGCAATATCGAATACCGCCAGCTTATGCAGCAGCTTCATTTTGGCGGAACCTGGTACAGCAGCATGGGAGAGAGCTATGGCAGGCCGTATGAGAGCTTTAACCGTTTTTGTATGTCTATGGTGTTTATGAATATGTGCTGTACCTGCTGCTGTGTATAAGCTAAAGGTCTTTGGAGCGGTTCAGCAGGTAAACCGCGCACAGCGATGTTAAAATCTGGCTGGCAAGCATACCGTACAGGTAGGCACGGATGCCGTAAACAGGCACAAAGAGCCAGATAACGGCAATCCGCAGCAGGCAGCCGCTTAAGTTTAATACCAGGGTGGCGGTTGGATGGCCAAGCCCATGCAGGACGCTGTTTAAAGTGGTGGATAAAAACATAAACGGGCAGATAAAGCTCAGGGTGCGGATATAAATGCCTGCAAGCGTGTTTGCAAATAAATACTTCCCGATCATGGAATACGTCAGCAGGAAAAATAAAGTACTGGCAAATCCAAGAACCAGACAGGATTCTATCGTGCGTCGAATCGTACGGTGGATGAGCGCCTGGTTTTTTTGTGCTTTTGCCTGTGAGATGGACGGCAGCAGCATAACGGAGACAGAGTTGGTCAGTACGGACGGAAAGAGGATCATCGGCATTGCCATGCCAGTCAGGATGCCGAAGATGCCAAGGGCGTCTTCATTGGAGTATCCGTAAGCTTTTAAGCAGATCGGGATTAAGATCGCTTCGGTACTGTTGATAAAATTAATAAGCACGCGGTTTGCGGTAAGCGGCACCGAAAAAATAAAAATGTGCCGCAGGCAGGCGGACAGCCGTTCCCTGCATTTTTTTAATGGTACGACTGTCACGGAGAAGAGCACGCCTGCGAATTCTCCGCATACGATGCCCCAGACAGCCATTGCCGCAGAGACGGGACGTCCCTGGCTCTCACAGATGCGGTAGATCAGGTAAACGCACAGCACGCGGCATACCTGCTCTAAGAGCTGCGAGACGGATGGGACGAAGGTCTTTTGCAGCCCATAGTAATAGCCGTTGATACAGGAATGGATCGCGGCAAGCGGCAGGGAGAGCGAGACAATGCGCAAAAGCTCGCCGCAGCGCGGTTCGTCTAACACATTCACAGCGACAAGGTCTGCGCCCGCATAGATAGAAAGCGTACAAAATACAGACAGACTGACAGATAACACAAGTCCTGCATACAGACATGTCTGCGGGCAGCGCCCGGCGCCTACCGCCTCAGCCGTATATTTGGAGACCGCGGTCTGGACGCCTGCGCCGCAGAAAGCGACACCGAGCGCAAATACAGGGAAGATGAGCTGGTAAATTCCCATTCCCTGTGCACCAACTGTATGGGAGAGGAATATTCTATAGAAGAAGCCTATAATCCGGCTTGCAACGCCGGTGGCGGTAAGCAGCGCCGTACCAAGCAGTACAGGGTGGTTGGCATATTTTTTAATGTTGGATAAGTTTGGCATAAGCAGAATCCTTAGAGGTGTTTTGTCTTATTTCTATATATATGTGCAGGATATAGGATTATGCGTAAGCCGATGCTGCCAGGATTTTTGGATGACAGGAGGAAGTGTTATGATTTATCTGGACCATGCAGCGACTACGCCGATGGCAGAGCAGGTAGCCGCAAGTATGCAGCCTTATTATGCAAAAGACTATGCGAATGCATCTACGATCTATGAATTTGGAGAGCGCAGCAGGCACGCGGTGGAACATGCCAGGCGTGTCATTGCGTATTCGCTTCATGCACATGCAGATGAAATTTATTTTACAGCAGGAGGCAGCGAATCCGACAACTGGGCGCTGAAAGGGACGGCAGAAGCGTATAAGGAGCGGGGCAGGCATATCATCACGACGCAGATCGAGCATCATGCGGTGATCCATACGTGCAGCTATCTGGAGGAACAGGGCTATGCGGTGACGTATCTGCCGGTGGATGCCAGAGGATTTGTAAGCCCGCAGCAGTTGGAAGAGGCGATTCGCCCAGATACGATACTGATTTCCGTGATGTTTGCCAATAACGAAATCGGTACGATCGAGCCAATCGCGCAGATCGGCAGGATTGCAAGGCGGCATCGCGTACTATTTCATACGGATGCGGTGCAGGCGTATGCGCAGGTGCCGATCAATGTGGATTATTACAATATCGATCTGCTGAGTGCGAGCGGACATAAATTTTACGGGCCGAAAGGAACGGGATTTTTATATATCCGTGACGGAGTAAAGACGGCGTCCTTTATCCACGGGGGCGGACAAGAGCGCGGAAAGCGTGCCGGCACAGAAAATGTACCGGGCATCGTAGGAATCGGGACGGCGGCGCAGGTCGCCATGCAGGCAATGCCGGAGCGCATGTACCGTGAGATAAGGATGCGTGACTGGATGATCCGTGAGATCCAAAGCCGGATACCAGGCGCGTGGCTAAACGGCGACCGCAGCACAAGGCTGCCGAACAATGTCAATTTCAGCTTTACACAGGTAGAAGGCGAGACACTTCTTCTGCTGCTGGATGCCAAAGACATCTGCGCGTCTGCGGCTTCTGCCTGTTCGACTGGCTCTGCGGAACCGTCCCACGTGCTGACAGCAATCGGAAGAGACAAAGAGCTGGCGTCTGGTACGCTTCGCATGACTTTGGGAGAGTCCACGACATGGGAAGAGGTGCGTATGGCAGTGGACGCGGTGGAAGAAAACGTCAGGCTGCTGCGGGATGTGGCGCGTATGCAGTAACATGCAAAAACAGGGGTACCCTGCTTGCTTTTTGTGCTTGTGAGTAATACAATAAAAAAAGGAAAATAAAAAAGCGAAGGAAGCGGGGTGCCTTTATCGTATGGGATGGACGAATATAGAAACAGCAGAATGGATTGGAGTGAGCAGATGAAAATATTAATCGCAGAGGATGACGCCAGGTTGCTGAAATCCTTGCTGCATATCTTTACTTTAAATAGGTTCAGCGCGGATGGAGTGACGGACGGAAAAGAAGCTTTGGAATATGCCCTTACGGGAGAATATGACGGGCTTGTTTTCGATATTATGATGCCTGGAATGGATGGGATTGAGGTTTTAAAAGCGCTCAGGAAAGCAAATATTACAACGCCGGCACTGTTTTTGACGGCAAGAACAGAAGTTTCCCAGAGAGTAGAAGGGCTGGACGCCGGGGCGGATGATTATTTGGCAAAGCCGTTTTCAACGGCAGAGCTTTTGGCAAGAGTCCGGGCAATGCTTAGACGGAAAGAAAATTATACACCGGAGCTTTTGACATTTAAAGGACTGACGCTGAATCGGTCTACCTATGAAATTTCGAGTCAGACAAAACGGCAGGCGCTGAGGGGCAAGGAGTACCAGATATTGGAGATGTTGATGGAAAAGCCGGGAATGATTGTTACAGCGGAACAGTTTTTAACACATATCTGGGGGTGGAATACAGAGATTGATACAAGCTCTGTATGGGTGCATATTTCGAATCTGCGAAAAAAGATGGACAAAATTGGAGCGCCTGTCAGCATAAGGTTTGTACGCGGTGCGGGTTATATGCTGGAGGAAGTGCCATGATTTACCATTTGCAAAAGAAAGTGATACGCATATGCGGGGGTTCTGTGATTCTTGTATTTACGGTAATCTTTTTTCTGATCTATAGTTTTAGTACAAGGCAGCTCAACGAAACAATGGATGCGCTGACAGACCGGATATCGGATAATGACGGAAGATTTCCAGAGTGGAGGGACGACAGAGGAAATCCTAGAATCCCAGTAGGTGTACCGGATTTTATGACCATAGAGACGCCGTTTAGTACGCGGTTTTTTACCGTACGGTTTGATGAAAGCGGCGGGGTGGCAGATGTGGATGTCAGTTCGGTTTCTGCGATTACGGAAGAAACGGCGCGGGAATATGCGAAAGAAACCTGTGAAAGCGGCAGGGAACGTGGCTGGATAGGGGATTACCGTTACAAACAGTATCTGACAGAGCATGGAATGACGATTGTTTATAATTTGCGAAAAGGTGCTGATCATTGCCAAGGGCAGGCTGGTAGCCTTTGATGCGCCAGAAAATCTGGAAAAACTCAGACAGTCAGCAAACGGTATTGATTTTACGGTAGAAGCGCTTCCAGAGGAGGCGGAGGAGATTTTGGAAAAACTGGCGCTGTACGAGGGATGCACGCTGGATGAAGAGCAAACGGGGCTTTTAAAGATTCACGTAAAAGCGGATATAGACGATGCCAGAGCTGTATGCCGGCGGTTGTTCTTTGCGTTTGCAGAAAAGCAGAAGGCGATTGTCGAGATGGCGTCAAAGAAAGCAAATCTGGAAGATGTCTTTATTGAATTGACAGAAGCAGATGCTTTAGAGGAAAGCGAGGTGGAAAAAGAATGATTGCAGTATGCAAGCATGAGCTGTCGAGTCATTTTCATTCACTGACAGCCTATATTTTTTCTGCGTTTCTCCTGGCATTTGTAGGCATAGGGGCGATGCTTTATAATATCCAGTCGGCAGTGGCAAATTTTGAGTATGTGCTGAGCTTTGTATGTCTTGGTTTTGTGGTAATTATCCCGATTTTGACGATGAAGGCGGTCGCAGAAGAACGCAGGCAGAAAACAGACCAGCTATTGTATTCTTTGCCCATTACAACTTCGCAGATCATGATTGGGAAATATGTGGCTCTTTTAGTGGTGTACCTTGTGCCGCTTGTGGTCATTTCTTTTTATCCGCTGATTTTTGCCAGGTTTGGAGAAGTTTATCTGCTGACGTCCTACGGCTCCATGTTTGCGTTTTTTATGATGGGAGCGGCGTTTATTGCGATTAGCATGTTTATTTCTTCTTTGACGGATAATCTTGGATTTGCCGCGGGAATTGCAATTCCAGTCATTCTACTAAATTATTACAGTGTGACACTGGCGGAGTATGTGTCGTCCACGGCAATCGGCTCTGCGGCAGCGCTGATTGTGGCGGCGGTTCTTCTTGGAGTTGTCATCCGGTATTTAACCAGAAATGACAAACTGGCTGTTGGAATTGGGGCAGTTCTTTCCATTGCTGTTGCCGGATTATATGTTATGGACAGCGCGGCATTTGAAGGGCTGCTTCCTGATATAATGAAACAGCTCTCCTTGTTTGAGCGTTTTTATAAATTTGTGAACGGTGTATTTGACCTGACCGGAATCGTGTATTATGTGACCGTGACGGTGTTCTTTTTATTTCTGTCAGTGCAGTCCCTTGAGAAACGGAGGTATAACTGATGAAAAAATGGATTCGTAAAGGCGGGCAGAACAAGATTGCATTAAAGGGCGGAGCTTATTCGCTGTTGTTAACAGGGATTGTGCTGGCAATACTGATTGTGGTCAATGTTTTAGCGTCCGTGCTGCCATCTGCATGGACACAGTTGGATATCAGCTCCACAAAGCTGTATTCCATTACAAGCAATACAAAAGTAGTGGTGAATGCACTGGAAAAAGATGTGACAATCTACTGGGTCGTGCAGGCGGACAAAGAAGATGATGTGATTGAGAATTTGCTGGCAAAATATGAAAGCCTTTCAGAGCATATAGAAGTGGTAAAGAAAAATCCAGATGTCTATCCGACATTTACACAGCAGTATACTTCGGAAACGGTTCCGAATAACAGTTTCATTGTAGAATGTGGTGACAGCAGCCGGTATATCAGCTATGAAGATATCTATCTGCAAGAAGCAGATATGACGAGCTATTCCTATACCACTTCTTTTGACGGTGAGGGTGCGATTACTTCGGCGATTGATTACGTAGTCAGAAAAGATCATCCAAAGCTTTATCTTACAGAGGGACACGGCGAGGCGGAGCTTTCTTCTGTATTTGCAGAGCAGATTGAAAAGCAGAATATAGAAACGGTTACATTTACGCTGTTAAATGCAGACGCGGTGCCAAAAGAAGCGGACGTGGTGCTCATTTATGCGCCAACCAGTGATATTTCCAAGCAAGAAAAGGATATGCTTTCGGAATACACCACAAATGGCGGCAAGCTGATGGTGATGGCAGGGCCGGTAGAAGACGGGGCATTGACGAATCTGTACAGCCTGCTTGGGGATTATGGCGTGGAAGCGCAAGAAGGGATTGTGGTGGAAGGCGACAGGAACCATTACGCATTCCAGCAGCCTTATATTCTACTACCGGAAATGGCAGAACATGAGATTACAAACCCGCTAGTTGAAGGCAATTATTATGCGATTATGCCGATTGCCAGAGGGCTGACGGTTGCAGATACGTCGGATTCTGTCACACAGCTTTTGACCACTTCGGAAACGGCTTATAGTAAAGCTGCCGGGTATGCGCTTGAAAAATATGAAAAAGAAGAAGGAGATGTGGATGGGCCGTTTGCAACGGTGGTATCGGTTGCTTGCGGCAGCGAAGGACAGATGGTATGGTTTGCGTCTTCTGATTTTCTTGACGACCAGTATAATGCGTATTCATCTGGCGCTAATCTGGATCTGGGCATGAATGCGCTTTCTTTTATGATCGGTGAGCGGGAAGCAGTAGCAATTCGAAGCAAATCTTTAAATTATAGTTACCTGACGATGAATGAGTCCACGGCATCCTTCCTAAAGGTTCTGATGATTGGGATTTTTCCGCTGGCATTCTTAGGATATGGCGTCTATGTAATTGTGAGCAGAAGGAGGCGGCAAAATGAAACGGTCTAAAAGATTATATGCATGGACAGGGGTATTGGTCATTATTTGTGGTGTGACTTTTGGCGTCAGCCGGTATGAGCAGAAAAAGGAGGAAATTAAAAACAGCGATAAAGTTGTCCTGGAGCTGGCAGCGGATGATGTGACGGCGCTGTCATGGGAATATGACCAGACAAATCTGGCGTTCCATAAGGATGAGAGGTGGCTGTATGATGATGATGAGGCTTTCCCGGTCAGTGAAGAAAAAATGGAGGATCTGCTGGGGCTGTTTGCCTCCTTTGGCGTGTCTTTTATCATTGAAAATGTGGAGGATTACAGCCAGTATGGGCTGGACGATCCGACATGCAGCATCCATATCGAAACGGCAGAAGAAAGCTATGAGGTAGAATTGGGCGGCTACAGTACCGTGGATGAGCAGCGGTATATATCCATTGGAGACGGTAATGTATACCTGGTATCCACAGATCCGATGGAAACCTATGAGATTGAGCTAAAAGACATGATCTTGCATGATGAAACACCTTACATAGATCAGGCGGATAGCATTACATTTGCCGGAAGTGAAAATTATGACATTATCTATCAGGAAGAAAGCAGTGATACTTATTATGAGGAGGATGTTTATTTCGTCAATGATGAGAACGGGCATCTGCCTTTGGATTCGGATACCGTAGAAAACTATCTTTCCACGATCGGCAGCCTGGGGCTGGGCAATTATGTGTCTTACAATGCAACAGAGGAAGAACTTGCCGTCTTAGGGCTGGATGATCCAGAACTGACAACAACCATACAGTATATGGCGCAGGCAGAGGAGGAGCCAAAAACGTTTGTGATACATGTTTCCCGTTCCGCGCAAGATAAACAAAAAGCGGAAGAAGAGGAATCCATACCTGCCTATGTACGGATCGGTGAGTCTCAGATTATCTATGAGATCACGGAAACGGAGTATGAATCGTTAATGGCAATATCTTACAACGAACTGCGTCATCAGGAGATATTCTGGGCTGATTTTGACAAGGTAACAAAGGCGGATCTTACACTGGAGGGCGAGACATATACGCTGACCTCTGGGAAAGAAGGAGATGAAACCGTATGGTTTTATGGAGAAGAAGAAATTGCTATTGACGATTTTCAGACGGCGCTTGCAGCGCTTACGGCAAAGAGGTTTAAGAACGAGGAAGTTGGTGCGAAAGAAGAACTCAGCATGACGCTTTATTTGAATGATGAAAATTATCCGACAGTACATATCGGCATGTACCGTCGGGATGGAGATACCTGTATGGCTGTAGTCGACGGTGAACCGACAGCGCTTGTGACAAGAAGTAAGGTTGTGGATTTAATGGAAGCAGTAAATGCGATTGTGCTGCGTTAGGAATAACAGTGTTGCAGAAGTAGATTTTTTCTGTTATACTCTATTTACAGGAAAACATAGTATACAAAAGTAAATATCATATTGTTTTTCATGATTGGGAGGTGGTTGTATGCCGAATACGGATTTGGAAATTACACAAAAGGCGATGGAAGATTTTATAAAAATCCAAAGACATATGTTGATCGCCCGGAAAGAAAATGCAACAGAGACATATGGAAGCCTAAAAAAAGAATATTTATACTTAAAAAGCTTTTTGAATGTAGCTGGTGTCAATCTTACAGAAATTGATGAAATTAAAGAATAGAACGCGGTCGCGTGAAACAATTAAGGATGCAAAGCCGATTGGTTAAGCATCCTTTTATTATAGTAGTAAATTTTTGACCTTAAAACCGCATAAGCTGCCATTCACGTAGACAAAGGAACCATTCACGCAGCAAATGTTAGCAATCGTGCTTTTTTTCCGATAAATTAGTTGAAGATTGGAGGTGAAAAAAGAATGGTAATCAGTATCAATAATATGCAAAGAACACTGCCGCAGTCCTATCATGTAGATGCAAACAGGATAAGGCAGCACTTACAGCAGGCGGATAAAAGCAGCGCTGCAAATCAGCGGCAGGGTGACAGCGTGGATATTTCCGGGGAAGGCCGCAGGGCTTTAAAGAAAAAAATGTCCGAAACAAGAAGGATGGAACAGACCGGAGATATGGAAAAGCTTTCACCTGTAAGCTCCGGGGCATCCGGCATTATGAATGATTTTGAAAAAATTATGTCTGAGCTTGGTGGCGGTTCTGTGTCTGATGAATTTGTGACAAAGGACTATTCCCAGGCGGAGGTTGATGCGCTGAAAGCGAGGTTTGATAGCAAAGAAGGGGAAAAGACGGACACCTTTGACGGTTATGTAAATAAGATGGCAGGTGCTTATCAACTGTTGAAAGACCGTATTGAGAAAAATGGCAATACACAGGAGCTGGAAATGCTAGATCAAGCCTATGAAACACACAGCAGATTTATGGCAACAAACACGTAGATATGGGGTGAACTGCAAGGATTTCGGGCACAGACCGTATATCATTCCAGTGATGCGCAAAAAGAAACGGCTGATGTAAAGGAACAAGCCTACCATGCGTTTATGAGTGCGGTCAGCGAGGAGAACATAGGGCTGCTGGAACAGGAGAAAGGCAGCCTGAACCACATTAGGCTGGATTTGGGGATTTCTTCTTTTGAAAGAAATGCCTTAAATGGAATCTGGGATTATTATGCAAACTTAAAACATTGATACGAACAGGCAGTTCATTTGACAGAGGCGCATACATATGCGCCTTTGTCTGACTGTCTAAGAGGATGGGAGCTTGTTATGGAGATATATAATGCAGGAAACAGGGTAATGAATACTTATATTTATCGTGCCTTACAAGGCTACATTATGATTGATACAGGATATGAGCATAGTCTGAAAAGGGTGGAGAAACGAGCAAATAAACAAGGGATTTCTTTATCTGAGATTCGATATGTATTTCTCACTCATGCACATGATGACCATGCAGGCTTCCTGAATGAATTGCTGTCGAAATACCCGGATCTGAAAGTGGTAATACATCATCAGGCGATACCTGTGCTGTTGCGGGGCCAAAATTCATTTTCTGGCGGTTGCAGCAGTTTGCTGGCACTTGCCTTTTGCAGGCTTATGGGGCTGATTGGAAAAGGCAAGCATCTTTTTCCTGCGGTTGATAAGCAATACATTGACAGGCTGATTGAAATAACACCACAAAATCAAGCGAATATCGAAAACATTTTGCATGGAAAAATATTGTTTACACCAGGGCATACTGCGGACTCCATATCTTTGAAAATGGGTAATAAAATCTTTTGTGGTGACGCTGCAATGAATGGGATACCAAGCCTTAAAAGGGTCACGATATGGATAGAAAATAAAAAGGCGTTTCAAAATTCATGGAAGCTGTTGATGGATGAAAAAGCGGATTGGATATTTCCTGCACATGGGAAACCTTTTAGGAGAGAGGAGTTACAAAAGTATATCACTTGTATTTCAAAGATAAGGCTTTGCAGATTAAAAGGATGATCTGATTTTGAAGCCGTTTGTCTGGATTTTATGTCTAACAATATAGCAGCGCTTTAGTCTGTTTGAAACATTAAAAGATCCTATTTATATAATGAAGGGATCTTTTTTTGCTGTACAGATGGAGAAGTTGTGCGCTCACGAAAGAATCCAGAGAGAATGAAACAGGTTTTGAAACTGCTGCCGCTGCTGATCCGATAAAGTATACTTTTTCGGATTTTTAAAATATTTCAAAATCTTGTTACAGTATACCATAAAATACTAGATTTTCAAGTGTAAGTTGTTTAAAACGTAAAAAATGCATAAGGAAAACTTCCGCACGAAAAAGTATACTTTTTAGAGGTGGATCATGCAATGTTTGAAAGAAAGAGCCAGGTATCTGTTTAGGATTGCGCTGTTTGCAGCGCTTACGGGTATTATGGCGGTTGCTCTGGGCTGGTTTTTCCAGCCTGTGTGGAAATTTTGGAATAATTACAACACGATGCACGGGTTTTATGAGGAGCCGGAAAATACGATTGAGACGATATTTTTAGGGGCAAGCATTACGGCATGTGGGTTTTCCGTGACAGAGCTTTATGAATCCTATGGGATATGCGCCTATAACCTGGGGACGGAACAGCAGCCGGTGCTGGCGTCTTATTACTGGCTGGAGGAAGCGTACCAGCGGCATTCAGATACGTTAAGGACGGTTGTGCTGGATTGTTCGATGCTGCGCCGTTCGCCGGATCTGTCGTTTTACAGGAAAGCGCTCGACGGGATGCATTTTTCTGATGTGAAATGCAGGGCGGTAAAGGACTACACAGATATTTTTGAAGAAGATTTTCTTTCGTGCCTGGTACCGCTGTTTTCCTATCATGACAGGTGGTCGGCGCTGGAGCGGTCGGATTTTGAAAAAATAGGGTATCAAGCGGATACCAGTGTGCGCGGATATCATTTTCTGACGGCAAGGTATATGGACGCGGGGAATTATGATACGCTGGCGGTGCCTGCATACCTGGCGGACGGCACTGCAGAGCCGTCGCAGTTCCATAAGGAATCACTTTGGTATTTAAAAAAGATGATAGATTTTTGCAGCGAAAAGGGGATACGGCTTGTATTAATGAAGACGCCTGTGATTAGTAGTTGGTCGTCTTGTGAACATCGTGCGGCGGAAATGATTGCGCAGCAGTACGGGCTTTCCTTTTTTGATTTTAACTTTGAGCCTTATATCACCCAGATGGGGTATCATCATGCACTGGACAGCGCGGATGGCGGGCATATGAATTATTATGGCGCGACAAAGCTGACTGCGTGGTTTGGGGAATATTTAAGCCGGGAATGCGGAGCTTTGGACAGGAGAGAGGATGCTTCCTACGCGTTTATGGAAGAAGAACTGGGGCGCTACCAGGGAGGGGTAAAGTGGGCGGTACAGATGAAAGCAGAGACTGATCCGCTGGAGTATCTTGCAGCGGCGTCTGGCAGCGGAAGGACGGTGCTGGTTGCGGTAAAGGAAGACGCGGCACAGTCTCTTACCCCGAAGCAGCGTACAGGCTTTGCAGGAATCGGACTGGAAAAGTTGTCCGGCATTGCGTATGGAGATGCTTATCTGGCAGTAATAGAAGACGGCAGGGTCACATGGGAGCAATGCAGCGCTGTAGAAAAGAAAGAAGAACCTGCTGCTGAGGGAAACAGCCTGGAGGGGCTGGAATTTCCATTCCCGGAAGAAGGCGAAAACGATTCAGAATCAGAAACAAAAAAAGAAGAAGGGATACTTTCGTATCAGGGGCATTCCGGCAGTATTGATTATGCGCTAAAAAGCGGCGGGCAGCCGGAAAGCAGCATCGCGTCGTGCGTCATTGACGGGGCAGAGTATGCGCCGAACCAGCGGGGGCTGAATATTGTCGTGTATGACAATGAAGAGCATCAGGTGATTGACGCTGCGTGCTTTGACACATGTGCGGCAAGCCAGAGGGCAGGGGAGATCCAGACGGAGCTTGACGAAGCGCTAAATGCCGGGGTGGATGCCGCAGAGCTTGCCGGCAGCCAGAAGAAGCTTTACCTTTACAACCGCAGGTGCGAGCGCGCAAGGGAAGCGGCGCTGCTTGGGCAGGAAACAGGGGCGGACGGGCTTTGGCAGTTCCTTATGACGTATTGGGACAATGAGGATGATGTGCTGTTTTTATCTGTCTCGGGCGATGCCGCCGGAGCATTGGATGCCCGTGCAAGGAAAGCGTTTCAAAAAATCGGGCTTTTAAAATTCTCTTTGCTGGAAGAAGGAGATTCTTATCTGGCGGTTGTGGATGCCGGAAAGACCCTGCTTGAAAAAAGGCGGCAGAATCATATAGCGGCAAAGGTGCAGGGAGCGGGATACCGCGTGGTCAGCGGCGGGCGGGATACAGGAGTTATGGCATCGGCTGTTATTGACGGCGTGGAGTACGCGCTGGGAGACAGCGGGGTGAATGTCATTGTTTTTGACAAGGTGCTTGGAATGGTCGTAAACCGTGCGTCCTTTGACACGGGTACGGTGCCGGTGCGCCTGCCGGATTAGGAAAGGGGAAATATGGGATGGTTTATACGGATTATTTGTTTTTTCCTTTCTTTTTGGCAGCCGTGCTGTTGTATTTTGGGCTTCCGCTTAAGGTAAGGTGGATCGGTCTGCTGGCAGCCAGTATGTTTTTTTTCTTTACCTGGGGCGTTGAGCTGCTGCCGTTTGCAGTGGGCGCGGTAGTTGTTGCCTGGGCAGCGTCATGCCTGATGAAACGGGAGTATTTAAAACAGGATGAAAGGCTTCTGCGGGAAAAAGCGTGGGATGCTGCAAAAAAAGCGGCTTTCCGCAGGAAAGTGAAACAGCGGTGCAGGTATCTTTTATGGGCGGCAGTTACGCTGATCGTGGGGATGCTTGTTTACATAAAAGCGCAGCATATGCTTGCCGGCGTGCCGGTTTTGACGTCTGCCGTTTGGTTTTTCTCAAAAGTGTACCAGCATATCGGCAGGTTTTTTATGCTCCACATGCCAGTCTTAGGGATATTCGTAAAGGATACCGGGGTGATGGAGACGTTTACAGAGTTTTCTTTTTTTGTGCCGCTTGGGATCTCTTATTATACGATGTCGCTTGTCGGGTATCTGGCAGATGTATACTGGAGGAAGGAGGAGGCAGAAAAAAATATATTGCTTCTGCTGCTGTATGCGTTGTATTTTCCAAAGATACTTGCAGGGCCGATTGTGAAGTACCGAGACTGCGCGCCTATGCTGCGCGAGGGGCATCCGTTTGCATACCAAAGAATGTGCGAGGGATTGCAGCGGATGCTGTGGGGGTATGTAAAGAAAATGGTAATTGCAGACCGTCTGAACTTGTTTGTGTCCCCGGTTTTTGCGGCATATGAGGATTACCACGGGGCTGTGCTTTTGGTTGCTGCTGTAGGCAGTGTGTTTTATACGTTTTGTGATTTTTCGGGATGCATGGATATCGCACTTGGGGCGTCGCAGGTATTCGGGGTGGAGCTTACGGAAAATTTTAAGAGGCCGTTTTTTTCTGTAAGTGTGGCGGAATATTGGAGGAGGTGGCATATGACGCTGGGGATCTGGTTTAAAGATTATGTATATATGCCGCTTGCCGTTTCTCCGCGTCTGATACGGCTTTCCGGGAAGCTGCGGGACAGGTTTGGAAAACGCGCCGGCAAGAACTGCATGACGGTAGTTCCGCTGTGTGTGGTCTGGCTTCTTACGGGGCTGTGGCATTCAACCGGGTGGAATTACATTGTATGGGGGAGTTATTGGGGGAGCTTGATTATCCTGTCTACGATTTTCGAACCGGAAATTACCAGGCTGTCCGGTTTGTTCCATATCCCGGTACATAGCAGAGGGTTTCAGGCTGTCCGTATGCTGCGTTTGTTTATGCTTGTCATTGTCAGCAGGATCCTGACAGAACCTGGAAGCCTTGCGGCGTCTGCGGAGATTTTGAAAAAAATAGTATTTCAGTTTTATCCGTGGGAGCTGTTTGACGGGACGCTGTACACATTGGGGCTGGACAGGCCGGGGCTGCACCTTGCGGCCATATCGGTCTGTATGCTTGGGATCATTGGATGGAAACAGGAGAAGGGCATAGTATTTCGGGATAAAATTGCAGGGCTGCCAATCGTGCTGCGGTGGAGCGTTTTGCTTGCCGGGATAGCGGCAGTGCTTGTGTTTGGCATATATGGGACTGGTTATGATGCAGGCTCGTTTTTATATATGAACTATTAGAAAGGAACAGGTGATATTACGATGGAAGAAAAGGTTTTGGAAGTATTGGCGCAGGAGTATCCGCAAATTGATTTTTCAGCTTCACAGGCATTGGTGGATGATGGTATTTTGGATTCACTTACGATTACCGGGATGATCGCGGCGCTGTCAATGGAATTTGGCATTGTCATTCCGTATGAAGAAATTATTGAGGAAAATTTTAATTCTGTGAAGGCGCTTGCACAGATGGTAGAAAGACTGCGGGGATAAAGGAGGAAGGAAATGGAACATTTATTAAACCGTCTGATTCGTCTTGCCGCAGAAAAGCCGGACAAGCAGGCGGTTATTTTTAAAAAGGAAAAGCTGACCTACAGGGGGCTTTATTTAAAGATTTCTGGAATGGCGGCGCTTCTTAAGCAGCATGGGGTCACACATGGCGACAGAGTGTGTTTTGCGGCAGTGTCAATGCCGCAGATGGTAGCCGCGTATATGGCGGTTCAGTCGTGCGGGGCGGCAGCGGTATTTCTGGATAAAAACAGTGCGCCGTTGCAGATGGCGGATATCTGCAAAAGGGCAGGCGCGCGGCTGTTGCTGACAGATAAGCCGCTTGGAGGACAAAAAATATGCTGCCCGGTACTGTCATTGAGACAGTTGTACGAGCAGGCGGATTTGCAGGGGAACGAAGCGGCATGTACAAAAATAGACCCAGCAGCCGACGATATTGCGGAGATTTTGTTTACGACGGGCACAACGGGTATGCCAAAAGGGGTAATTTTAACCTATGTATCTGTTTACCATATTTTGTCCAATACAATCAAAGGGATTGGGATCAGGGAAGACGACTGCCTGCTGCTTCCGCTTCCGCTGCACCATTCCTTTGCACTGCGGGTGCTGCGTGCCGTCCTGTACCAGGGCGGCACGGTTGTTTTACAAAATGGCTTTACGTTTGCAAAAGAAGCGGAAAAGAATGTGGAAGCGTTTGGATGCAATGCGCTTGCAGCAGTTCCGGCTTCCTTTGAGGTAATGAAATCGCAGATGCAGGAGGCGTTTGCGCGGGTGCTTGGAAAAATGCGCTATATAGAATTTAGCGCCGGATCTTTGAGCATCCGCCAGAGACGGGAAATTACAGCGCTGCTGCCGGATGTGCAGATCTACAATACATGGGGCAGCTCAGAGACAGGCGGCGCGATTTTCTGCAATGTGTCAGAAGCGGTACATGATAAGACAAAGGCAGGCACGCTTGGGAAAACACTGCCTGGCGTACGGGCAAGGGTTGTAGATACAAAAGGAAACGAAATGGAAAGCGACGCCAGCCACCCTGGCAGGCTGGCACTGAAAGGGGATATGCTTCTGGCTGGTTATTGGAGCCAGCCAGAGCTTACGAAGCAAATGTTAAAAGACGGCTGGCTGATAACGGGGGATATGGTGTATCAGGATGCGGACGGCTTTCTTTTTATGCTTGGGCGTGCGGATGATATCATTAATACAGGCGGGGAAAAGGTTTCTCCGATTGAAGTGGAAGAAATGGCTGGGCAGTATGAATGGATCCGGGAATGTGCCTGCATTGGTACAGACGACCCGGACGGAGTGCTTGGGCAGGTGCCGGTGCTTTTTGTATCTGTAAAAAGCGGTTATCAGGAAGACGGGCTTTTGAAATTCCTTTCAGAAAACATGGAACGGTATAAAATACCGAAAAAGATTGTGTCCATCCAGGAGATCCCACGCAACCATATGTATAAGCCGGATCGACAAAAACTGCTTTGGATGTGGGAGAACAGGGAAGCGATGGATTTTATGAACCCGGTGATGCAGGCACTTTTGGCAAGAAGAAGCATTCGCTCCTATACAGACCAGAAAATCCCGCGGCAAATACTTGACATGATTCTGAAAGCAGGATATCATGCCCCAAGCGGCCACAATATGCAAAGTTGGAGGTTTACCGTGCTCACCCGCCAGAGCGATCTTCTGCTTTTAAAAGAAAAAGCAGAAGAAGCAGCGAGGAAAAACAGCGTTTATTTTTATGGATGGGGGAATCCGAGTGCTATGGTTTTGGTTTCCAATGATAAAAGAAATCCAGATGGGTGCCAGGATGCGTCCTGTGCAGCGCAGAATATCATGCTTGCGGCATATTCCTACGGCATTGGATCCGTGTGGCTTAACCCATTTATGACGCTTCGCAGCGCAGAACCGGTGAAAAGCGTCCTGGACGCTTTTGGGATACCTGAAAACCATATCGTATGGGCGGCGGTTGCGCTGGGATATCCGGTGTCTGAAGGTGCGGCTTTAAAAAAGAAAGAAGACGTAGTTAGATATGTCTGATAAGAAAACAAATCATATCAGGTTCGTTTCAGTAACACAAACACAATGCAACAAAACAGTTCAAACTTGTTCGCTATAGTAGTAGGCTTTGGCAAGAATATCTGTTATAATATATATGATGGCTATGCCTGGAAGAATTATGGATATAAGGGTGCGCCGGACTGGATTGTTGATTCAAAATATTCTTTTTTTGAAAAAGTAAAAGCTGGAATATACGGGGATTTTGAAATTGATTTTTCTGGAATCTATTTGGAAACAGGAGTGTGAGTACCAGATGAAAGAAAGTAAGAAAAAGCTTCCGATTGGGATTGAAGACTTTAAAAAAATTCGGACAGAAGGATTTTACTATGTCGACAAAACAGCATTTATTCTGGAGCTGCTTGAAAACTGGGGTGAAGTGAACCTTTTTACACGTCCGAGAAGATTTGGAAAATCCCTGAATATGAGTATGTTAAAATACTTTTTTGAATGGAATACAGATAAATCTGTTTTTGATGGGCTGAAGGTTTCAAAGGAAACATCTCTTAGCGAGGCATATATGGGAAAGTTTCCTGTTATTTCTGTTTCATTAAAGGGGATTGATGCGGGTTCTTATGAAACGGCTCGTGCGATGGCAGTAAGCATGATTAATGAAGAAGCCAGCAGGATGCAGTATCTTTTAAAAAGCGAGAAGCTGACGCCGTATGATAAGCAAAGATTTGCCAGGCTATTGAAAAGTGATATGGATGATGCTGCGCTTTTTGGAAGCTTGCGTGAATTGTCAAGGCTTTTAAGAGAACACTGTGGGAAAAAAGCAGTGATCCTGATCGATGAGTATGACGTGCCATTGGCAAAAGCATTTGCACAGGGATACTATGAACAGATGATCCTGCTGATTCGCAGCATGTTTCAACAAGCGCTTAAAACAAACGAAAATATGCAAATGGCAGTGTTGACTGGATGTATGCGGATTTCAAAGGAAAGTATCTTTACCGGACTGAACAATCTGCGGGTACTGACGGCTGCGGATGTGAGATTTGATGAATATTTTGGCTTTACAGATGATGAAGTCAGGGAACTGTTGGCATATTATAATTTGTCAGAGCACTACGGTGCAGTCAAGGAGTGGTATGACGGATATCAGTTTGGGAGCGTGGGGATATATTGCCCGTGGGATGTTCTGAATTATTGCGATGCTCTTCGGGCGGACAGGGAAGCGCAGCCGGAGAACTACTGGTTAAATACCAGCAGCAACGATGTAGTAAAGCGCTTTATAAAAAGTGCGGATGCATTAACAGCGAAGCTGGAAATCGAAAGGTTAATTGGAGGCGGGACGATCCAGAAGGAAATCCATCAGGAGCTGACTTACCAGGATATGTACCGTTCCATTGATAACCTGTGGAGCGTCCTATTTATGTCCGGTTACCTTACGCAGCGCGGGAAGAGAGATAAAAAAAGCTTCTCTCTTGCGATTCCAAATATGGAAATCCGGGAAATTTTCACAGATCAGATTATGATTCTTTTTAAAGAGGATGTGCGAAAGAATAAAGAAACAGTAGAGGCGTTTTGTACAGCGGTGCAGAAAGGAAATGCGGCGGAAGTAGAGGAGCGCTTTACACAATTTTTAAAGAAAACCATCAGTATCAGAGATACTTTTGTCAAAAAACGATGGAAGGAAAACTTTTATCATGGAATTTTATTAGGAATACTTAGCTGCCATAATGCGTGGATCGTATCATCGAATCAGGAAGCAGGGGATGGCTACAGTGATATTCTGCTTACAATGGAGGATGAGGAGACGGGTGTTGTGATAGAGGTAAAATACGCGGAGCATCAAGATCTGGATACAGTCTGCAAGAAAGCTCTGGAACAGATTGAAAGAAATAAATATGAAGAGGTTTTTCGGGATGAGGGAATCGAACAGATCTTAAAGTATGGGATTGCCTGTTATAAGAAACAATGCAGGGTAGCGCTTGCGCCTTTAGCCATTTCAAATGAATAGGTTTTTTCTATGGATATCAATTAGGTATAAGTATTTGCGATTGTACAACAAAGAAGGTATCACTAGAGCGAACAAGTTTGAGTTACTTTGGTAAATTTTTACAAGAAGGGACGCCAGGAGAGAGGATAGGTACACTCTCCCGACTGTTCTTCGCAAGTGCTGCCAAACGAGCCCGATATGGTTTGTTCGCTGTACTAGAGTGAATTTATCTGATTTGCGTTTTCCAAGAAACTATTTTGTACAGGTTCTCCATGTAAAACAACCTAGAATCTGTTATATCATAGGGTTGATTTTGTTCATGGTAGACAAACCATATTGCGCTTGTTTCGTAGCATTTACAAAAAGCAGCCGGGAGAGAGGATGTGCCTCCCCTGGCGGCTTTGTAAGAATGGTTAGAAGCCCTTGGTATTTTGCGGAAAAAACCAGGGGTACCGCGACCGTGCGCAGCCAGGGGAGGCACATCCTCTTTCCCAGCGTCCCTTCCTGTAAAAATTTACCAAAGCAATCCAAATTTGTTCGCTCTAGCGAAAGAGATGGAACAGTTCCCGGAAATGCTGATAACATAAGCGTTTCCGGGATTGCATTTCGCCTGCCAGCCGAGCGTTTATTTTGTAGCCATTTTGTAAAGTTCATCTACGGATTTGCCTGGATTTTGAAATACAATGTTGTAGACTGGGAGAAGCTCGTTAGGCTCTGCTTCCAGCTCGTCAGCGATCACGGACAGCGGCTTGTTTTTTATACATTTTTTCTGGATCAGTGCGATAAGATCCATAAGTTTTGTTTTTTGAGTGACCTGCTTGGTAACTTGCTGGGTAACTTTTTGAGTGACTTGCTGAGTAACTTTTTGAGTAACTTCTTCAGTTGCTATTTCTACTTTCTTTTTTACTTCCCGGTCTACGGCTTCTTTCAGTTTTCTATCAAATTTTTCCTGTACAATTTCCATAACAATATCATCCATACTGTTTACCTCCTGAAATATTTTTTGGTTTGCCCGCATAATTGTAGTAATCACGGACTGGTACAGCTTGTTTTGGGGATGCGCCAGGTAGTCTGCAATCAAATTTTGTGCGCTGGCTGTGTCTAATTTATTGGTCAGGCTTTTCAGCCATAGATTTTTTTGCTTGGATAATTTTCTGGTAACGATGATCTGGATCGGCAGGAAATCTCCCTGTACCAGATAGATGCCGGGTTCTGTCTTTTTTAATGAATAATGCCGTTCTTCCCGCAGGTGGCGGATCAGGGTTTTGGGATATTTTCCTGTTACATCTTCAGCCAGCTCAATTTGGATGTCTGCAAAAAATGCAGGGTGCCAGTATGTTTTGTCTGTTTCTGTTTTCTTTTGCTCCATAGAAAACCTCCTTTGATTGGATTGGCAGGAGGTTTTTTGCTGTTTGCAGAAAATCCCCTGCTTTTGTTTGGATAAAAGCACGAATTTTCTGAACGGGTATTAAAACCGTACCCTGATAGGAATGCGTTTAGATAAAAAGAAATTGGTAGAAAATATGCTTTTTTGTATTTTAACACAGGTTGTTGTTAAAATACAACGAATTTTTTTGTGTTTTTTCAAACATGCTCTAACATAAAGTGCGTTTATGTGTTAATATAAGTAGAAACGAATGGCATTACTTTGTTAAATTTTTACAGAAACGGACGCTGGGAGAGGGGATAGTCACGCCTTCTGGCTGTCCTTTGTAAATGTTACGAAAGCACGGAGGTATCTTATGGAATATAGAAAAGCGGAAAAAAGGATTTGGAACAAATTTATCATTTTGTGAGGGTACTGAAAAACTACTGGCGCTAAGGGAAAAATAATACAAGCTGTGCGGATAAGGCGGGTGATAAATATGCTGTCAATCGCGGTATGTGACGATGAAATAATAGAATGCTGCAACATGGCGGGGAAATTGAAAAATATTTTGGAGGAGATGAAAATACCATATAAGATCCGCCAGTTTCAAAGCGGCAGGGAACTGCTGCTGGCATTGGAAAGCTTTGATATTGTGTTTTTGGATATTATGATGCAGGGGCTGGATGGAATGAAAACAGCACAGATTTTCCGCAGGAAGGTGCCTGATAAAATTTTGATCTTTGTATCTGTCAGTACGAAATATGTGTTCGATGCCTATGATGTGGAGGCGTTTCAGTATCTGCTCAAGCCGGTAGATGACAGGAAGCTGAAAAGGGTGCTGCAAAAAGCCGTGCGGAAAACCGAGAGCCGTTCGCAGGAGTTTATGGTTGTCAGCAGGGAAAGACAGAAACAGAAGGTGTTTTTGGACGATATTTACTATTTTGAGATCAAAGGCAGGATCGTTGATGTCCATTGGATGGAGGGGATTTTTACCTATTATGGACGGATTGGGGAGCTGGAAGATAAGCTGCGGGACAAAGGGTTTTTCAGATGCCATAAAAGTTATCTGATTAATCTGAAATACGTGGATGCATATACCAGACAGGAAGTGATTTTGGAAAATGGGGAGCATATCGCTATCGCAAAAAGAAGATATGAAAAATTCTGCCAGGAAGTGCTGAAAGTGATGCGGGAAAATGGAGGCGTTTTATGAAACAGCTTTTAAACGGTGCCGGCTATCTGGCATATTTATGGGCGGCAGGTCAATTTTGCAAAAAGCATCTGGCGGCTTCAAAGAAAAAGGACTGGCTGTTTGTGATGCTTTCTATGAGCGTTTATCTGGTGTTAAACAGGATAGCCACATTGTATCCTGACGGGTACATTCTTGTTGTGACAGTGAACCATCTGCTGTTTACAGGGCTGGTACTGCTGTTTTTTCAGGAGAGATGGGAGAAAAAAATACTGGCTGCTGCTATGTTAATGACCGTTATGGCAGTAGGTGTTAACTTTTTTGAAGCTTTTTTATCCTGTTTTGCATTGTTTTTTAAGTATACCGTGAAGATGGTGTCAGAGCCGTTTCTTTGCGAGTGGGAAGGCGGGGGCGTCAGAGGCGTCAGCCAATGTCTGGCAGCAGGCAGTGTATACTGGTTATCGAAGCATGTGCAAACGCTTTTCTGCGGCAGGCGGGGAAAGTGGTATGCGCTATTAGCTGTCCCTTTGTTTATCATTCTGACAGTCATGGATGTGGCGGCATGGGGTGCGGGCTGCGGCATTATGGTCAGGAGCGGGGGCAGTATGGGATTGTATTATGACCAGATGTTCAGCCATGCTGGGTTTCTGCTTTTGTCACTTTTGCTTTCGTTTGCGGCGGGAGTCTATGTGTTTGGGATGAACCGTATTTATTTAGAGCAGGAAAAAAGCGGCCGGTACCGTTTGCAGAATACCGTCTATCAAATGATAACGGAGCAGTACCAGCAGTCGGAACGGTTGCGGCATGATATGAAAAACCATATCGTTGCTTTGTCTGCACTGTTTCAGAACAAGGAATGGGAGAAGATGGGAGACTACCTGAAAAAGATGGCGGACAGCGGTATGGATGCCGGCGGGGATCTGACAGGAAATAAGGCAGTGGACGCGCTCTTGTACCAAAAGCGGAAACGGGCGGAAGAAACAGATATTGATTGGGAATGTGATGTGCAGATGCCAAAAGGATGCATCAGTGAATTTGACTTGTGCGTATTGTTTGGAAACCTATTGGACAATGCGCTGGAAGCGTGCCAGAGGATGCAGTGCAGGGAATACCGTTTTATCCATATTCAGGCAAAGACCGTGAAGAAATGCTTTCTGCTGGAAGTAAAAAACAGCATGAACCAGGCAGAAACATATACAGACGGATTTACCATAAAAGAAAATCCGTGGGAACATGGAATCGGTATGATGAATATTGGCGATGTGGTACATGGATATGATGGGGTGATTCAGTTGCAAGCTGAAAACGGTATTTTTGCAATATCCATACTAATGCCGCTTCCTGACGCCGCATATGACAGCAAAACGGCTGTTTGAAACAAAATCCTTATCGTATGTATTTGTGCTTCCGAAAGAAAATATAAGGCATTTATGCTTAAAAAATGATGATCAGGAGGTAGTGCTATGCATACGAAGACAATGGAAGGACTTGTAGGGGCAAGGACAAATATGAATCTGCTGAATACGCCTATGCGTGTTTTTAAGGATGCAAGACGCAGAGGCGATACGGCAACAATGGAACGTGCAATCGGATATGTCAGCGATTTTTCCAAACAGGCGCAGGAATATCAGGCAGAAGCTGACAAGGGAATGGAAGAGGACGCAAGACAGGCAAGAGAAAAAGCAAAATTGCAGCAGGAGGAGGCAGTTTTAAAACGTAAAGAAGAACGTAAAAAGATGGAAGAGAAGCTTAAAGAAGAAAGCAATGCGGATACGCAAACAAATGCAGATACGGATATGATACAGATCAGTGAAGAAGGAAAGGGAATGTTAGAGGACAGCGCAGAGCCTTGCCATACCAGCCCGGAAAAGCAGCCTGTCACTTATACAAAAACAGCAGAAGTGGTTGCTGCACAACCAGATGTCAGCATTTCTGTTTCTGTTTAAGAAAAATGGATCAGGATGCCGCCTGGGGAAAAAGAATTGATTTTTAAACGCTGCGATGTGAAAAAGCAGGAAATTACGGTTCAGTCCGAACGGTTTCCTGCTTTTTTGTTTTCATACATTTATAAATAAAATGTAATTGTATAATTGACACCTGGTTTTAGAAGTAGTATGCTGGTTGTAGGAACATATAAAAATAGGAAGGAACATATGGAATTATGAAAACACCGCAGAAAGCACTGGAACCATTAGGAATTAAAAAACTGTCGAAAACGGAAATGCAGTTTATGGAAATGATCTGGGAGCACCCGGACGGAATCAAAAGTGAGGATATCTATGCAAGGTTTGACCAGGCATTAGGAACAAAATCTACCATTCTTCACAGAATTGCAAAAAAAGGGCTGGTAACGGCAGCCCGCAGCGGCAAGCATCATATTTATATCCCGAAAATAACGAAGGAAGAATATCAGAGGGCATTTTTCAGGGAACATTTAGAGCGTGAATTTGGGATCACATCTTTTGAAGGGCTGGCTGCGGCATTCTGCGGCAGGACGAAGCTGCGGCAGAAGGAAAAGGAACGAATCGGACAGTTATTGGAGGAGTTAAACAAGGATGAAGCAGAGTGATCATATTTTATATTTGATAAATCTGATACTTGTACTGCTGCCATCTGTATCGGCAGCCGGCAGCGCAATTTTTTTACTGTCAAAGCTGCTGACAGACCGATTGTGCAAGCGGTATCAGGTGTACATTCTGTATGTATTGATGCGGGCGGAGATTTTGTTTTTTCTCGCTCCGCAGGTACTGCTTGCCGCAGGCGCAGCATACCGCAGGACAAAGCCGGAATGGGGCATTTTAGAGCCAATCGGGTTATGGACGATTATCGGGCACCAGAGTGATTCCGGCATTTTAATGATCTGGAATCCCAGGCTGACGCTTGTTAGGTGTATTATATTCTGGATCTGGCTGGCAGGATGTCTGTTTGTTTTTTTGCGGCGTTTTCTGCGGGAGTATCTTGCGGTGAAAAAAATCCGTGCCGTATCTACAGAGTGGGAGGATGGGGACGTCCGAAAAAGATGCGCCGCCTTTGAACAGGAGCTTGGTATCCGTAGAAAAATAAAAATCTACAGGTGCAGCATCATTGCTTCGCCGTTTTCGTCAGGCTTGCTGCATCCCTGCATTTATTTTCCTTCGGATCTGTCGTGCGGGGAAGAAGCAGACATGATGCTAAAGCACGAGCTGATTCACTGTAAGAGGAGAGATGTAGTTTATCGCTTTTTTATGATGCTGATCTGTGGAATCCATTGGTTTAATCCTGTGATTTCTTTTTTTCAAAAGGATTTTGCCCATTACAGTGAGCTGGCGTGCGATGAAAAGGTGCTGGAGTCTGCTGGTTCAGAAAAACGTTATAAGTATGCAAAGCTGCTGCTTGCGATGTTCGAAGACGAAAGAGGGAATGAAACAATGAACTATGCTGCTGGATTTACCGGAAGGAATGAAAAAGAAGCGGAAAGGAGAATGATTCATATTATGAAAGGGACAGGAAAATTGACTAAGAAAGCCACGGTCACCGCAGCTATCTTTTTTGCGGTATATAGCCCGGCAGTTACTTATGCCGCATTGCAGGGGGTTTACTCAGTGGATAGCTGTATTGCAATGAAAGCGCAGGATGCAAACAGTGTGGTCGTGGAATCGGATTATGATTTTAAGGAATATACAGAGTATCAGGAGCTTAGCGAAGAAGATATTTTGGACTTTGACAGGCTTAGGATGGTTGGGAGGAAGGCAACAAATATAGATGTTACGATACCAGGCGGCGGAGACAAAAATCTTTTATCTGTCTCTCTGAATAAAGGGGATCGTGTAAGGGTTGCGTTCTACTCAGAAAACGAAAAAGATGCTTTTAAAGTGGGGCTGAAAGATGAAAACGGTTTGTGCCGATACAGTTATTCTCAAGACGGCTTTTTAATGTACACGTTTGATATAACAGAGAAGGCAGAATATCTGTTGCTTGTCAAAGGAATCAAAGCAGCCGACGGGAAACAGATCAAAATTTATGGTAATGTTTTTATTGATTAAGAGTTACATGATGGAATATATAATTATGTTTATGTTAAAAATGTAATTATATTATTGACAGTTTTTGGTATTAGTAGTAAAGTAATGATACAGCAGCCCATAAACTTGCAAACGGAACTTTGCTGGTAAGATGTGCGCACATCACTGCTGTGTGCCAATCTCATTTTTTGAGGAAATCTGAGCGGAACTTTCATGAAATAAATGTGTTCAGGATCCTGTAAAAGTAATGGTTTTGGTTATGTAACGTAAGATATTTAGATCGAGAAAGGAGTTACATCTATGAAAAAGAAAATGGCAGCATTTGCGCTGGTTTTCGCTGTGGCTGCAAGTAGCACGGGCGTTTTGGCATCGGCTGCTGCAAGCGATATGCACACAATGCAGGAGGAATCTTTCGAGATAATGTCAGAAGAGGAATTGGCGCATATCAAGGACGATCTGATCGAAGAGCCTGTGGTGGTAAGCGATGAAAAAGAGGATTTTTCAGTCAATATCGAGGATTTGGCAAGTGATACAGTAGATGAGGGTAAGATTACGACTTTTCCGCTTGAAAGTATAGAGCGGGCTATTATGAGCATTGATGATTTTGGTATTGCCCCAGGCACGATGGCGCAGGCAGACAGAAACTTTTACCTTGAGGCTGGTGAAACGGTGACCATTAATTGTTCCTATACTCCATTTAATGCAAGCGTTGATTTTGGGCTGATTACACCAGACGGGAATTTTCGCCATGCAAACAGGACGAATGGGAGCATCAGCAAGGAAATTAAGATCTATAGCCGCGGCTCATATCGTCTGGCAATCCGCAATAATTCTGGCAGGACGGTCTACGTATCTGGATATGTAAACTATTAATTTACGGATATCAGAAACAATCTCCCGTTTTACTGTAAAACGGGAGGTTTGAAAACGTTTGAGGAAGGAAGTATGTATGAAAATAGAAAGTCAATTAGGCTGGATGCATTGCAGCCTGGCAGATCCTTCGAAAAGTTACGTAATCGGCGGTTCGGAGGAAGCAAATGAAGAATTAAGAAAGAAATATCTTGGCGATGGTTATAAACTGGTGCCGGATGGTGCAAAGTCTTTTGAAGAGCTTGGCGTAAAAGGGTTTTCAGAAATAGTAATTACAAGCGAGAATTATAATGACATTATGAAAGTAAAGGGAATGCCTGCTTCGTGTTTAAGCGGTGATTATGGCAGGAAGGTCATGAAAGATGTAGAAAATCTGATGCGTTCTTATTATTCAGGGGAGATATCCGCTGAGGATGTGCAGCGGAAGATTAAAAATATTTGCATGGATATGCGTGTGGAAATGGTTCAGCAAAGATATACGAATGGTTACAACGCAAAGGATAACCAGCAGATCTTAGAAGAAATATATGGATTATTTCAAAAGCAAAATGTAAATGCTGCTTATGCTGCCAATGAAAAGGAAGGCGCTGAGATAGCAGCCGCACATGGCGGTGCAAAAGAGGATAACTGGATGTATTATAATTCAGATTATTACTACAAACAAGAAGATATGAGAAACAATATCAGGCAGGCAATTCAGGAAATGGCAGAAAAATGGGAAACAGACAGCATTGATTTTGATAAAGTAGAGAAAAATCCATCTTACGCGCTTGCAGGGGGAATGGACTATCATAAAGTATGGCAGCATCATGCATTCCAGGGGCGTGTCATTAGCCTGACGGACATAGATTCCATACCGCCAAAGAACTTTACATTTTTTTATCAGGATAAAAAAGTGCCGGGATGGGATGATACGAACAGGCAGGAATACCAGAAGGGATATGTGGAAATTTCGTACAATCAGAAGAAATGGGCAGCAGATGTACCGTATGATTTATATAGTGATACGATCATCGGATTTTATCATATGAAGGATTTTATGAATCAGTATTTAAAGGGAGATATGGAGCAGGAGTGCAAAGACTTTTTAAGTAAATTTGATATATTTTCAGAAATATGGGCTTCCACCAAAGGGGACAGCATGTGGGATAACTGCATCTAATTTGCTGGGAGTTGGTAAGTATATTACCGCACAGATCAATTTTAGATTACAGGAGGTCTATGTTATGAAAATCGATTTCTCTTATAGTTACCATAACCTTATCGGAAGGCAGCAAAAATCTACAGGCAAAACTGGTTTTTCGGATCTTTTAAGCAAAAAGGCACATTCATCTCAAAACAGAGATTTTGTAGATTTGTTACAGACAAAATTTGAAAGTCCTTATCTTAATTACTGCAATTATTCCGCAGATCTGTCCGATATCAACCTGGAAACAGAAAACTATAAAATTTCTCAAGATGAGCAGTCAGGATACATTTCAATCTATGATAAAAAAGCGGGAACGGGAGTGGTTATGCGTTCTGTACAGGATTTGGCTGTGCAAAAAGACATAGCTACTGGAACGAAAGTTTTAATCCGGGATTTTGGTAGCGGATTTTATTGTGTAGTGCGGGTTACAGACGAACTGGAAGGGGCATTAAAAAAAGCACTCCAAACAGATGTGCTGCGGGAAAAAGAGCTGACAGGATTCAAGGTGCATACAGATCAAAAGACAGGCATCCATTATATTACGGCGAATGGCTACGAAGGCAGAGGCGGAATATTACTGCTGGATGATCAGGGACGTGAGAAGCTGGTGTCGATGGCGGAGGAATATATGTCGCAGTATCCGCAGCTAATAAAGTCGATGGATGAGGCAATTATGTTTGCCGCATTTGAAATAAGCGGGGTTGCGAAACGTACACCAAATGGAATTTTAAAACTTGGCCCCAACAGCTTGTCTTTTTATGACAAAAATGGAAAAGATGGATGGCAGATACTTTTTGATGAATTGGATTATGAGCTTTACCGTAAAGAATGGGATAAGGGAAAGAATACGGATGAGATAGAAAGTAAAGGATATTGGGAGTCGATATGATTCTTCCATACTTGATCCAGCGTACCCGGCTGCTTGCCTATATGGGAACGCTGGTTTTTTGTGACGGTTGATATGTCAAATTGTTGTTGATAATTGCACATACTTATGTTATATTAATTTGTATGTTGCGGACAATCAACATGTATCATTTGAAAAAGTAACAAGAACAAGGTATTGGAGGAAGCATCAATGAAGGATTCAAAAAAGATGACATGGTATACGCTGGCGTTTATTGCGTTTTCAGGTGTATGGGGCTTTGGAAACGTATTAAACGGCTTTGTATATTTTAATGGCATCCAGGTAATTTTTAGCTGGGTTTTAATGTTTGCACTGTATTTTGTGCCGTATACGCTGATGGTCGGGGAGCTTGGCTCTGCGTTTAAGACGTCAGGCGGCGGTGTCAGCTCGTGGATTCACAACACGATGGGGCCGAAGCTTGCATACTATGCGGGATGGACATACTGGGCATGTCACATTACTTATATCGCAAGCAAAGGCAGCGGCGGGTTAAAGGCGCTTAGCTGGGCAGTATTCCGCAACGCGGAAACCTATGATACGTTTCCGACGATTGGCGTGCAGCTTGCGACACTGGCTGTATTTTTGTTTTTCTGCTGGGTAGCAAGCCGCGGGCTGAATCCGCTGAAAAAGCTTGCATCCATTGCGGGAACGAGCATGTTTGTAATGTCTATTTTGTATATTTTGCTGATGTTTGCGGCTCCGGCGATCAATCCAAACGGCGGATATGTCGCGATGGATTTTAGCATGAAAAATCTGATCCCGCAGTTTAATGTCGGATATTTTACATCGCTGTCAATTCTTGTATTTGCGGTCGGCGGATGTGAAAAGATCTCGCCGTATGTAAATAAAGTAAAAGACCCTGCAAAGGGATTTCCAAAAGGCATGATTATGCTGGCGGTTATGGTTGTCGTATGCGCGATTTTGGGTACCATCGCGATGGGAATGATGTTTGATCCGGCTGTGATTAACAGCAGCAGCGATTCGTTCAATTCCTATGTGTCCAACGGTTCTTATTGGGCGTTCCAGAAGCTGGGCGCTTATTATGGGATGGGAGACTTTCTGCTTGTGCTGTACGCGCTCTGCAATATGATCGGGCAGTTTGCCGTACTCGTAGTCAGCATTGACGCGCCGCTTCGTATGCTGCTGGATAATGAGGATGCAAAGGAATTTGTTCCAAGCGCATTGCTTAAGAGAAATGACCAGGGCGCTTATGTAAATGGGATTAAGCTGATTATCGCGCTGTCAGGAAGCATTATTCTTGTTCAGTCGTTTGTACCGGGAGCGGCGGCAGTTTTGGCACAGCTAAACAAGCTGAACTCGGTATGTATGCCGCTGCGTTATTTATGGGTATTTGTTGCTTATCTGGCGCTTCGGAAGGCTTATGATACGATACCGGCAGAGTATCGTTTTGTGAAAAACCAGGCAGTGGCAAAATTTTTCGGAGCATGGTGTTTTGTGCTGACCGCGGCATGTTGTATATTGGGTATGTATTCGACCGATGTATTTACGATGGCGCTCAATATTATTACTCCGGTGATCCTGACCGCATTAGGCATGATTATGCCGTACCTTGCAAAAAGAGAGCGGGAGCGAAGATAATCCTCTCTTAAAATAAAAGTAGGGAGTGTAGACATGTTTAAGAAAATATCGAAAGAAATGACAGGATTTTTAAAGGAATGTCCGACTGCGTTCCATGCAGTGGCAAGAATCGAAAGAGAGCTTGAAAAGAGCGGATATACAAGGCTGAAAGAGCCGGAAGAATGGCAGATGAAGCCAGGCGGGAAATACTATGTAACGAGAAACGATTCCAGCATCATCGCGTTTCGGATTGGAGCAAAGCTTTCGGACTACTGCTTTCACATTACGGCGTCCCACAGTGACCATCCGACATTTAAAATCAAGGAAAATGCACAGATTGAGGTAAAGGGCAAGTATACGCAGCTAAATACCGAAGGGTATGGCGGAATGATCTGCTCCACCTGGTTTGACCGTCCGCTTTCCGTGGCAGGCAGGGTAATTGTAAAGGAAAAGGATCATTTTATTACAAAGCTGATTAATATGGATCGTGACCTGGTGCTGATCCCGAGCGTGGCAATTCATATGAACCGGGCAGTCAACGACGGATATGCGTTTAACAAGCAGGTGGATATGCTGCCGTTATTTGGCGGAGCGGGAATTAAAAAAGGTGATTTTAAAAAGCTGGCTGCAAAGGCGGCGGATGTGCCGGAAGAATCTGTCTACGGCAGCGACTTGTATCTTTACAACCGGCAGGAGCCGTCTGTATGGGGCGCACAGGAGGAATTTATCTCTTCCCCGCATCTGGACGACCTGCAATGCGCCTATGCCACCTTAAAAGGCTTTCTGGAAGGGCAGCATGAGAAAAACGTCAACGTATACGCCTGCTTTGACAATGAAGAAGTAGGCTCCGGCACAAAGCAGGGAGCAGGCTCTACCTTTTTATACGATGTTTTAAGGCGCATTAACAGATGCCTGGAACGCCCGGAGGAGGATTATTACCGCGCTGTGGCAGGCAGCTTTATGCTGAGCGCGGACAACGCACATGCCGTACATCCAAACCATCCAGAAAAAACAGATGCCGAAAACTGTGTCTATATGAATGAGGGAATCGTTATCAAATCCCACGCAGGACAAAAGTACACGAGCGATGCGGTAAGCATTGCGCTGTTTCGGGATCTTTGCGAAAAAGCAGGCGTTCCAGTACAGTATTTTGCAAACCGTTCCGACGAGGCGGGCGGAAGCACGCTTGGAAATATTTCCGCCGGAAAGGTTTCCTTAAATGCGGTAGATATTGGGCTGCCGCAGCTTGCAATGCATTCTGCCTATGAGACGGCTGGGATCAGGGATACCTGCTATCTGATAAAGGCAGCCAAGCAGTTTTACTCCACACATTTTTATGAAAAAAACGGGGCAGTTTATAAATGCTGATATTGCTTGAACAAATCACGGTATAGTCTTTGGGACTATACCGTTTTTATTTTTACGCGCGATAATGATTCATCAGGGGTACCAGGTGGCAAGATTTCTGTTCTTAATTTCTCCCAGCCTTGTGTACAAGCTTCATTTTTATGATGAAATTGTGTATGGAATCAAAGCAGGAAATTGACAAAAGAGCTGCAATTTGACAATGCCGCAGAAATTGGATATCATAGACTATAGAAATGAAAGAAGTATATGGTAATACTGGAAGGTGATAGCAATGCTGCGCGCAGCGATCTGCGATGATGAGCAGGAGTTTGTTTTACAGTTATGCAGTCTGCTGGAACGATATTCTGCGGAAACGGGCGAGGAAATAAAAGTAAGCGTTTATCATGACGGGTTGGAGCTGATTGAACAGTACGATCCGGCGACTGACTTGATTTTTCTGGATATTCAGATGGAGCATATAAATGGTTTTCAGGCGGCGGAACAGATTCGAAAAAAGGATGAAAATGTCGGGATTATTTTTTTGACATCGTTTGGGCAGTATGCGCTGGATGGGTATCGGTACCATGCTGTAAATTATATTGTAAAGCCGATGAAATATATCAGGCTGAAAGTGGAGCTGAATCGTTTTCGGGAGAGGTATCAGAGGAAAAATCCTTATATTGTCGTACGAAATGACCAGGGGTCTTATAAAGTAGAACTGCATACGCTTCATTATGCGGAAACGTATAAGCGAAACCTGCTTTTGCATACGGATGAGACAGAAATCGTGTGTTATAAAAATATGAAAGAACTGGAAGCCGAGCTGGAAGATTATGGTTTTTTTCGGTGCCATACCGGATTTCTCGTCAATCTGGCGTTTGTAAAGCGGGTGGAGAAGCTAGAGGCGTGGCTGACGACGGGAGAGGCAGTCTATATCAGCAAGCCGAAGAAGAAAGAATTTATGAAGGCTCTTGCCGGATACTGGGGGAAAACGCTGTGAGCATGGATGTACGCATGGTGATGCTGGATGTTTTATGCACGTTCTGGGAAGGTGCAATGATCGCCTGGCTGCTCCATCTGTTCGCCAGAAAGAAAATTTCTCTGAAAATGGATCTGGTAATTGTGTGTATTTTTGTGCTTGCCGCAGAGAGTATGACTTTTACAGGCATGAATGTAGTTGTAAAGCTGATTCTGACGATGTCAAGCAATGTCGCGGGCGCCAAATTGTGCTGTAAAAGCAGCGTTCGTGTGTCAGAAATATTGCTTGCCCATGCTGTGGTGACGTTTGCGATCGCTTCGATGGAAATGTGTGTCAGTACGGTTTGCGAGCTGATCGAGATCGAACATAAGTATCATGGGATACCTTATATTTTTCATGTTGGTTACTGGTATTTGGTGATGCATCTTTTGGCAAATATAGTTGTTGTGCTGTTAAAGAAGTTTTTGCTAAAAATACATGCAAGTATGTCTGCGAGAGAAAAGCTTGTGCTGTTTCTCAGTTTGTTTAGCATCAGCTTGCTGCTGTGCGGACTTATGGCTTATCCGACAAAAAACCAGGTCTTTAATAAAATAGGAGTGATAGCTGGAATTGCCGTTTTGACAGTTGCTTTCTTTTCGTTAGTGCTCTATTTTAATGAAAGTATACAGGCAAGATTAAGAAGACAGCAGGAAAAGCATGAATGGATGCAGATGCAGGCACAGTATCAGTACTATCAGGAGCGGCTGGAACAGGAACAGCGGGTACGGCAGATGTACCATGATATGAAAAACCACCTGCTGGTTTTGCAGTCGCAGATTGCGAAGCTGTCTGACGCGCAGGAAGGAGAAAAGGAAAAGACAGCGCAGATGATTGCTTCTTTGCAGTCGCAGATCTTCGATTATGAGAATTTTGAAAAGACCGGAAGTGCTTTTTTGGATGTGATTGTTCGGGATAAAATGCGCGCGGCAAAAGACAAGGAGATCGACGTGCAGATTGATGTGGATATTTCCAAAGCAGTAGATTTAGACGGGCTGGATATCAGTACGATTTTTGGCAATGCGCTTGATAATGCGCTGGAAGCGTGCGAAAAGGTGGAAAAGGAGGAGCGCTTTCTTACCTTTCGCTCGGGAGTCAGAAACGGTTATCAGGTCTTTCAGATTGAAAATGCTGCGGCGGAGGAAGGTGCAGATGGAAAAACGTCGAAAGAGGATACGTACCTGCACGGATTTGGAATGCAAAATATCAAACGTGCGGTTGAAAAATATGAGGGAGCGTGCCAGTATCAGTGCCAGGATGGGGTGTTTTCGCTTCATATTTTGCTGCCGCTTAAGGACCCTTGTTTCAGTGAAAAATAGCCCTCCTGAGAACAAAAGAAAGGAGGGCGATGCAATGATGACATATACTGAATTTTATCAGTTTTGTATACTTATTGTGTCCCTTGTAAATTTGTTTTATCAAATTTACAAGGATAAAAGAAAATAGCCGCCACTACTACCAATAGTGACGGCTTGCCTCTGTAAAAACGGAGGTAAAGCTACATCATTTGGGGTAGAGCCGCTTTTGCGGTTTCCCTTGTTAATTTTCAATATACCACAAATAAAAACAGTTTTCAAGACTGTTTTTTGTTTTTATCTGGCTGATTCTGAAAAATATCCCCTATATCACAAGAAACCAATTAATGCAGAACGGGTAAGGAATTAAAATTAGATGGTCAATTTACGCATTGTAGAGGTCAATGTATGCTTTCGCCGTTGAGTGTCTGCCGGAAAGAAAATATAATAAAGCAGAAATTTTAAAAGAATACGGAGGGAGCAGTATGCAGACTGTGTTGGAAGCAAAAGGACTGAAAAAATACTATGGAAAAGAACCGAATGTGACGAAAGCACTGGACGGCGTCAGTATGGAAGTGAAGCAGGGAGAGTTTGTTTCGATTATTGGTACGAGCGGTTCTGGAAAATCTACGCTGTTAAATATGCTGGGCGGGCTGGACGTCCCGACGGAGGGAAGCGTTGCTGTTCGGGGAAAAGCGCTGCAAGCGATGAATGAGGAACAGGCGACGGTGTTTCGGCGCAGGAATATCGGTTTTATTTTTCAGAATTACAATTTGGTGCCGATGTTAAATGTGTATCAAAATATGATTCTGCCGGTTGAGCTGGATGCAAAGCATGTGGACAGGGACTATATGCAGGAAATTATTCATCTGCTGCATCTGGATCAAAAGCTGTTTCATCTGCCAAATAACCTGTCTGGCGGACAGCAGCAAAGAGTAGCGATTGCCAGGGCTTTGGCGGGCAAGCCTGCGGTGATTCTGGCGGATGAACCGACCGGGAACCTGGATTCTAAGACAAGCGAAGAAGTGCTTGAGGTGTTAAAGGATTCCTGCCGCCAGTTTCATCAGACGCTGGTGATGATTACGCATAACCCGGAAATTGCGCATATGGCGCAGCGTGTGATAAGGATTGAGGACGGCAGGATTGCAAAGGAGGAATCGCGATGATGGGGATCAAAGAGCGGGTGTTTCTTTGCAGCCTTTCCAGACAATATCGAAAGGCTGACCGGTGGAAAACGGTGATTGCGGTAGCGGCAATTATTCTGACAACGCTGATGTTTGCTTCTGTAGTGACGATTTATCAGGGAATGCAGGAAGCAGTGCATGAGCAGATGCTTTATCAAAGCGGCAGCAGATTTATGGTGCAGATCCATGATATTCCGGCAGAAAAAAGTGCGCAGATCAAAGAAAATCCGGTATTTACCGAGGTATACGAGTCGGTGGTGCTTGGGAGTGTGTATCGTGAAGAAGTTTCCCTTCCGGTGGTGCTTAAGTATGCGGAAAAAGGATATATGGACGGGATGTATGTCCGCTATACAGAGGGAATTGCGCCGGTTCGCAGAAATGAGGCGGGTGTTCCGGCACAGTATTTAAAACAGTGCGGCTTGGATCTTTCGGCAGGAGATCCGATTGTACTGGATGTTGTGCGCAATGGAAAAACGTATCCGTTTCAGATGGTTTTGTCGGGGACGTATGAAGGGCATCCGAATGAAACAGAATACAGCATTTATGTGTCGCAGGATTTTTTGGAAACGGAAATGGCGGGCACGGTCAGTTTGGGCGGAAACTTTAAGGATACGGCGCATTTGGAGCAGGACGTAGCGCAACTGTTAACATCTGCTGGTTTTGACCCGGATGCTTCCTATGGAGAAGCTGGCTTTGCGGATGCGTCTGTGAATATCGCGTATCAGATGCTTACCAAACCGTCGGCACAGGAACAGAGGCTTTATCTTGCAGCCGTATTGCTCATTGTGTGCGCTGGATTTTTTATTATTTTTAATGTGTTTAAAATATCGGCAGCAAAAGACGGCAGAATGTATGGGCAGTTAAAAACGATAGGGACGACGCCAAGGCAGCTTCGCAAATTTGTGGATTATCTTGCCCTGTACATTTCCGTCCTGGGTATCCCGGTCGGTACGCTGGCTGGATGGGGGCTTGGCAATGCGGTGCTGCCGATGATTCTGGCTACGACTTCGTTTCGCAAAAGTATGCTGATATTGCCGGATTTGCGAATGATTCTGGCTGCTGTAGTGTTTTCGTTTGTTACGGTCTTTATAAGCTGCAAAATCCCGGCGTATGCGATTTCCAAGCTGCCTCCGGTACAAGCGCTGCATTATCAGGAAACGCAAAAAAGCAGCGGGCGGAAAATAAAACGCGGCAAGGAGTCCAAATGCAGGATTTTTCAGATGGCTGCCGCCAATCTGTTAGCGGGCAGCGGAAGAACGTTTTTGGTTGTCCTTTCGATCGCGCTTAGCATTGTGCTGTTTTGCAGTATTTTAAATTTTACTTCGACGTTTGATAAAGATACGTATATGCAGGGGCAGACGGGGGCAGAGTTTAATGTATTCAATCCAACCTTTTGCGCAGGCACCCGGCTGTTGTTTGACGATACCGATGCGCTGCCTGCGGATGCCGTGGACAATTTGAAAAACGTGGATGGAATCAAGGACGGCGGGTTTGTCTATTTTCATGGAAAGCCTGCGGATGTTCCAGAAAGCGAGGTTAGGAATGACTATAACGGAATTATGACGGTGGATATACAGACGGTAAACGGCAGAAACTATGTCAATGACCCTGTGAAGGAAAGCGGGCAGGCACTGTATGGATTTGACGATGCTGTGTTTGAGCGGGCGGAAGTGATCGAAGGGGAGCTGGATGCAGAGAAATTAAAAAGCGGCAACTATGCAGTGGAAGCAATTATTTCGGACGACAACGGGATGGATTATGCAGATTCCATGCTGACGATCCATGCGGGAGACAAGATTTCGGCAAAAATCGAAGGCAAAGACCTCTCTTATGAAGTGCTGGCGTGCATAGCGGTAAACAGCAAGCTGATCGCCCCGGCACAGCCTGGAGAAGCTGCGTTTATGATCCTTCCTTCCAGCGAGTATGTAAGGCTGTTTCCGCAGACACAGCCGGTGCGGTTTTTGTGTGATTCCAAGACAGGGATGTATGCGTCGGTAAAATCCTGTTTCGACCGCCTTACGGCACAGGGTACGCAGGTCACGTATGAATCCAGCCAGTCCATAGCCAAGGAGTTTGAGGCATTTTTAAACGTCTATCAAATAGCGGGAAACCTGTTTGCAGGCATCTTCGGCGTTCTGGGGCTTTTGAACCTGGCAAATGTGATGATCGCTTCCGCGGTTTCCAGGCAGAAGGAATTTGCGGTTATGCAGAGCATCGGCATGACAAAGCGGCAGCTTCAGCGGCTGTTTCTGTTTGAAGGAGCCGGATATGTGGCAATGGCTTCCCTAGCCGGGTGCCTGGTCAGTGCGGTAATTTCTAAAACTGCGATACGAAGCCTTGCAGAGCATCTTTGGTATTGTTCTTATCGGTTTCAAATGATGCCAGCGGTAGCGATTACGGTTCCGTATTTTGCAGGTGCCGTTCTGATTTCTGTATTTGTCCATAAGATATGGAATCAGGATTCGGTTGTGGAAAAGCTGAGGAAGGCGGTATAATACGGTAGTATCTATGTAGAAATATATGTACGGTTGAAAAATATAAAAACATTTGATAAAATATCCATAGTTGCGACAGGATCACAAAGCTGAAGGAGAACGTATGCAAGGTACATGAGATGAGATCTATGAGCATTTGAGCTTTTATGAAAAAAAGACTGGTAACTTCCGTACAGGCGCTTGCTGTAGCCGCTGCCGCAAAAAATGACGCGACAAAGCTTACGATTGCCAATTCTGCATGGATGGATCAGGAGTTTATTTGGAATAAGTTTTCCAAAAGCAGGAAACAATACAGGCAGTAGCATCATGAGCGGAAATGAGGGATGGGCATATTTTATACGAAATTACTTGTAATATAGAACAGAAAAAAATACAAACGTTATGGGCAAAAGAGGGCGCGAACCTGCTGGATGTGTTTAGGGAACAGCGGATTCCAATGGATGCCGTATGCAGCGGCAAGGGGATCTGCGGAAAATGCCGCGTGAAGGTGACGAAGGGGCATGTGCCTGTGACAGGGCAGGATCAGCATTTTTTTAACGAGCAGGAGCTGCGGGACGGGTATCGCCTGGCGTGTAATGTGCGTGTTTATGAGAATCTTTCGGTAGAGGTCTGCGGCGGGGTTTCGCAGATACAGACGTTTTTCATTGAACAGGGACAGACACTGGCAGAGGATTTGGGAGAAAAAGGCGGGTACAGCATAGCGGCAGACCTTGGCAGTACGACGCTTGCGGCTGTTTTGCTGGCAGAGGATGGGCGGATTTTGGCACAGGCATCGGCGGTTAATTCGCAGAGGGCGTACGGCGCTGATGTGATTTCCAGGATACAGGCTTCTGTGGAAGGAAAGAAGGAACAACTGCGTGACTGTATCTGCCGGGATTTGCGGGAGCTGTTTTTGACGCTGCTGCAAACATATGGGAAACATGTGCAGGTGGAAAGAATTGCGGTTGCGGGCAATACGACGATGCTGCACCTTTTGCGGGGCTATTCGTGCGAAACGCTTGGTCAGGCGCCGTTTACACCGGTCACCCTGGAACTGGAATGCCATCCTTATCACAGCCTGTTTGCTCCGGCTAAAGGATGCGACGGCAGCCTTGTGTATCTGCTGCCGGGAATCAGCACGTTTGTAGGGGCGGATCTTACGGCAGGATGCTACAGCAGCGGATTTTGGCAGGCGGATAAAGACCATCCGGCATTTTTAATTGATCTTGGCACAAACGGCGAGATGGTTTTTGGCAGTTCTGACGGGTATGTTACGACGTCAACGGCTGCCGGGCCTGCGTTTGAAGGCGCCCGTTTAAGCTGCGGCGTGCCGGGCATCCCGGGTGCGATCTGCAAAGTATCTTATTTGTACCACAGAGTGCGGATACAGACGATCGGGCGAAAAAAGCCGTGCGGCGTCTGCGGCACAGGGGCGATGGAGGCTGCTGCTGCGCTGCTTGCAGAAGGGCTGATGGATGAAAGCGGACTGCTTGCGCCGCAGATTTTTGAAAAAGGCATGATGCTTGCCAGGCGTGAAGACGGAAGCGGCATTTACCTGACACAGGCAGATATCCGCGAAATCCAGATGGCAAAAGCAGCGATCCGTGCCGGAATAGAAATACTGTACAGACGGTATCAGGAACAATTTTGCCGTACAAAGCAGGTGCAGGTGAGCCGCATTTACCTTGCCGGAGGCTTTGGGTACAGCCTGTCGCCAGATACCGCGGCAGCGATCGGGCTGTTTCCTGGCGGGTGGAAGGAAAAGATCGTTGCGGCAGGCAATACAAGCCTGAAAGGGGCGGCTGCGTTTTTAACGGACAGCCGCTGCGCCGCGGAGCTTGAAAAGATCCGTAGCAAAAACCGGAGCGTACGCCTGGAAAGTGATCCTGATTTTCAGGAGATTTATCTGCAAAAGATGCAGTTTTCGCGAAAAGATACACAATAGAATTTAGAGCGTGTTTGAAAAATCATTTCTGCCATCTGCATTCCTCACTTTGCGTGATATTTGCGCCAAATTCAGGTTACATGGCACGCTATGCGCCCTTCATTTGGCACAAATCTCCCACAAATTGTGAAATACATCTGGCAGAAAGCATTTTCAAACACGCTCTAGCGGAAACCGGATGCAAAAACGGAGTATAAAAGCATGGATAAAAAAGTATATGAATTTGAATCTTTGATTTATGACGCAGGAAAGCCAGGTGGTGCTTATGTTGTATTTCCTTATAATATCAGAGAGGAGTTCGGCAAAGGGCGCGTCAAGGTACATGTGACGTTTGACGGGGAACCGTATGACGGCAGTATCGTAAATATGGGAGTCAAGGATGCGGACGGCAGGATTTGCTATATCATTGGGATACGCAAGGATATCCGCGCCAGGATAAAAAAGCAGGTTGGGGATATGGTTGCGGTGACGGTGCTGGAACGAGCGTAGAGATGCGGTGAACAAGGTTGAATTGTTTTGTAAATTTTTTGCAGGAAGGGACTCTGGGAGAGGGGGTTGGCATATCCTGGCGTCCCCTTCATGAGCCTCCACCAATCAAATTTCAGCAAAGCAATTTTTTTTATTCAGGTATTGAAAAATTCTGGTAATGTGCTATAATAAACGTATGGGGCATTGGCGCAGTTGGGAGCGCGTAACATTCGCATTGTTAAGGCCACGGGTTCGAATCCCGTATGCTCCATTTTTTATTTTTAAATTATATATTAAAAATACCAAAATGAAAAACCGCAAAGATCGCAGCGTCTTTACGGTTTTTTTAGTATGCTCAATCTGGTCAATACAAGCATGACAAATGTCATTTTCAGAAGGAAAGAGATGGGGCTGCTCCGCGCGGTTGGCATGGATGGCAGACAGTTGTCCCATATGATCGGTTTTGAAAATGCATTCCAGATACTTGGCAGCTTTGCGGTATCTCTTGTTTGTGGCAGGATCATTGGAAAAGCATTATGTGCTGCTGTGGGAAAGATTTCTGGATTCAGTTTTGTGGATGATATGTTTCCGGTTGTACCTGTTCTTTTGTATGCTGGATTGGTTTTTCTACTTCAATTCGCACTTACAAAATGGGCTGGCATGTACTGTAGAAGAAATAGCGCGGTAGAACAGATACGTGTAACGGAAAAAAATAAATTTAAGAAGAAACATTTCAAAGAACTGCCCGGACTGCATCAGTTTATAAAATCTTCAGAAATTATTTTAAAGAAATTGCAAAAACATGTTGACAAAGAAAATGCGGAGTGTTATCTTAGTCATATCGATATTAGCACTCTAATTAATTGAGTGCTAACAACAAGCAGTAAATCCCCACATGGCAGCGGCGGCAGACGCTGCCACGAAGGAATAAACGTAAGAAAGGCTGTGAGTGTACTTTATTATGGAGGGACTTGATGAGAGAAAAACCAAGATCTTAAAAGCCATTATAAAGAATTATCTGGATACAGGTGAGCCGGTCGGTTCGAGGACGATTTCGAAGTACACAGACCTGCATTTGAGTTCTGCTACAATCCGTAATGAGATGTCAGACTTAGAGGAGCTTGGCTATATTCTCCAGCCGCATACATCGGCAGGACGGATTCCTTCGGATAAGGGCTACCGGTTTTATGTGGATCATCTGATTACCGAAAAGAATCAGGAGATCAGCGAGATGCAGAGTTTTGTCATAGAGCATACCGAAAAGATGGAACGGGTGCTGAAAAACGTAGCGAAGCTGCTTGCGCACAATACCGAATATGCGGCGATGATTACCGGGCCGCGCTACCACCGCAACAAGTTAAAATTTATCCAGTTGTCCAAAGTAGACGAACACCAGCTATTGTGTGTGATCGTATTGGAAGGCAATATTGTAAAAAATAAAATGCTCGCGCTCGAAGAAGAGCTGAGCGACGAGCAGATGCTTAAGCTGAATATCCTTTTGAATACAAGCCTTAACGGGCTGTCGATCGAGCAGATCAACCTGGGCATGATTACAGCGTTGAAAGACCAGGCGGGCAGCCACAGCAGGATCGTTGGCGATGTGCTGGACGCTGTGGCAGAGGCAATCGGAGACGACGAGGACTTGCAGATCTATACAAGCGGCGCGACGAATATTTTTAAATACCCGGAGCTTAGCAATTCTGAAAAAGCGAGCGAGTTTATTTCCGCGTTTGAAGAAAAACAGCTTCTTGCGAATATGATTACAGACAGCCTCGGAGAACGGGAGCCGGGCACAGGGATTCAGGTCTATATCGGAGACGAAAGCCCGATTAAGACGATGAAGGATTGCAGCGTCGTTACGGCGACATACGAGCTGGGCGAGGGCGTTACGGGCACGATCGGGATTATCGGCCCAAAGCGTATGGACTATGAAAAGGTGTTAAATAACCTGAAAAACTTAAAAAAACAGTTAGACGTTATTTATCATAAAGAAGAAAAATAGAAAGGGGCAGGACGCGTGGAAAACAATCAGAACCAACGAAAACAGGATATCCCGTATGGGACACAGGAGGAACCGGCAGGAGAATTAGAAGGAACGCAAAACCTGAATCAAACGGAAGGTTTTGAACAGACGGATGATTTGGATGATTCGTCAGATCTGCCAACAGACGGGGAAGAAGATTTGGATGGCGAATCTTGCGAGGATGCCTCAGAGGAAGCCCCGGAAGAAGATTCGTGTGAGGAAGACGCGGCTGCAACTAACGGGAGCGAGGCGCAAGCAGGTTCGTCAGGCTCCAAAAAAGGGTTTTTTAAGAAAAATAAGAAAAAAGATAAAAAAGATGAAAAAATAGAAGAGTTGACCGACCAGGTAAAGCGCCAGATGGCGGAGTTTGACAATTTCCGCAAGCGTACAGAAAAAGAAAAGACGCAGATGTACGAAATAGGCGCAAAGAGCATTATTGAAAAGGTGCTCCCGGTCGTAGACAATTTTGAACGCGGGCTTGCGGCGGTACCGGAAGAAAACAAAGAAGATGCGTTTGTAGACGGTATGAATAAAATTTATAAGCAGCTTATGACGATGCTCGAAGAAGCAGACGTAAAACCGATTGAAGCTGTCGGCAAAGAATTTGACCCGAATCTGCACAATGCGGTGATGCAGACAGAAAGCGAAGAGTATGACTCAGGCATCGTGGCGCAGGAGCTGCAAAAGGGCTACACTTACAGGGACAGCGTAGTAAGGCACAGCATGGTTGCGGTTGTAAGCTGATTTTGTATGGCAGTTATTTAATTAATTTAGTATAGAGCATTTTTGAGATATCACAGATCAGAAAGCAGGAGGAATGGATCATGAGCAAGATTATAGGGATTGACTTAGGAACAACAAACAGTTGCGTAGCTGTAATGGAAGGCGGCAAGCCAACCGTTATCGCAAACCAGGAAGGTGCAAGGACAACACCTTCGATCGTAGCTTTTACGAAAACAGGAGAGCGTCTGGTCGGCGAGCCGGCAAAGCGCCAGGCAGTTACCAATGCAGATAAAACGATTATCTCGATCAAAAGGGATATGGGTACAGACCGCGGCAGAACGATTGAAGATAAAAAATATTCTCCACAGCAGATTTCCGCGATGATTCTGCAAAAGTTAAAGGCAGATGCAGAAAGTTATCTGGGAGAAAAAGTCACAGACGCGGTTATTACCGTTCCGGCATATTTCAACGATGCGCAAAGACAGGCGACAAAAGACGCCGGAAAGATCGCAGGGCTTGAAGTAAAACGTATTATTAATGAGCCGACCGCAGCGGCGCTTGCTTATGGTTTGGATAACGAGAGCGAGCAGAAGATTATGGTCTATGACTTAGGCGGCGGTACGTTCGACGTATCGATTATCGAAATTGGCGACGGCGTAATCGAAGTATTGTCAACCAACGGTGATACAAGGCTTGGCGGCGATGATTTTGACCAGAAAGTGACAGACTGGATGATCGCAGAGTTTAAAAACGCAGAAGGCGTAGACTTATCTTCTGACAAGATGGCACTGCAAAGATTAAGAGAAGCGGCAGAAAAGGCAAAGAAGGAATTGTCTTCCGCGACAACGACAAATATCAACCTGCCGTTTATTACCGCTACGGCTGACGGCCCGAAGCATTTTGATATGAACCTGACAAGGGCAAAATTTGACGAACTGACAAGGGATCTTGTAGAGCGTACAGCGATTCCGGTTCAGAATGCGTTAAAGGATGCAGGGCTTACAAACGGCGATATTACAAAAGTACTGCTTGTAGGCGGTTCTACGCGTATCCCGGCAGTACAGGATAAAGTAAAACAGTTGACAGGCAAAGAGCCGAATAAGAGCCTGAACCCGGATGAATGTGTGGCAATCGGCGCTTCGATTCAGGGCGGCAAGCTTTCCGGGGACGCAGGCGCAGGCGAGATCCTTCTGCTGGATGTTACGCCGCTGTCACTTTCGATCGAGACAATGGGCGGCGTTGCGACAAGGCTGATTGAGCGCAATACAACCATCCCGACAAAGAAGAGCCAGATCTTCTCGACCGCGGCAGACAACCAGACGGCTGTGGATATCAACGTCGTACAGGGCGAAAGACAGTTTGCAAGAGACAACAAGTCGCTCGGGCAGTTCCGTTTGGACGGCATTCCGCCGGCACGCCGCGGGGTACCGCAGATCGAAGTTACGTTTGATATCGATGCAAACGGCATTGTAAATGTATCCGCAAAAGACCTGGGCACAGGCAAAGAGCAGCATATTACAATTACGGCAGGATCTAATATGTCCGATGACGAGATTGACCGCGCAGTAAAAGAAGCGGCAGAATACGAAGCACAGGATCGCAAGCGCAAAGAAGCGATCGATGCAAGAAATGATGCCGACGCATTTGTATTCCAGACAGAAAAAGCACTGGAAGAGGTTGGTGCCAGCCTGGATGCGGCTGATAAGGCGTCTGTAGAGGCAGACTTAAATGCGTTAAAGGCATTGCTGGAAGCAAATCCGCAGGCGGAAAATATGACCGACGCACAGGTAGATGAGATCAAGGCGGCAAAAGAGAAGCTGACAGAGAGTGCGCAGAAGGTATTTGCAAAAATGTATGAAAACGCTCAGGCGGCACAGGGAGCCGGCGCAGGCCCGAATCCATCTGATTTTGCAGGTGCGGCAGGGGATGCAGGCGCGGCAGACGATGATGTCGTAGATGCAGATTTTAAAGAAGTATAAAAACGCATAATAGATTGGTGCAGGCAGAGGAAAAGTTATGGCAGAGCAGAAAAGAGATTATTACGAGGTTCTAGGGGTAGCAAAAAATGCCGGGGACGGGGAAATTAAAAAAGCATACCGTGTTCTCGCAAAGAAATACCATCCAGATATGAATCCTGGTGATAAAGAAGCGGAAAAGAAGTTCAAGGAAGCTTCCGAAGCCTACGCGGTCTTAAGTGATTCGGATAAACGCAGGCAGTACGACCAGTTTGGACACGCAGCCTTTGAAGGCGGCGGTGCCGGCGGCGGGGGATTTGATTTCTCCGGCATGGATTTTGGCGATATCTTCGGCGATATCTTCGGCGACTTTTTCGGCGGCAGCAGCAGGCGCAGCAGCAACGGTCCGATGAAGGGAGCCAACGTACGTGCCAGCGTGCGGATCACTTTTGAAGAAGCGGTTTTCGGATGCGAAAAGGAATTGGAGCTGGTATTAAAAGACGATTGTCCAGAGTGCCACGGAAGCGGTGCAAAGCCGGGTACGAAACCTGAGACCTGCGCAAAGTGCGGCGGCAAAGGCAAGGTGATTATGACACAGCAGTCTTTGTTTGGTATGGTACAAAATGTCCAGACTTGCCCGGACTGCCGCGGTACGGGCAAGATCGTCAAGGAAAAATGTGCGCACTGCCACGGCAACGGATATGTTTCGAATAAAAAGAAAATCTCCGTCAGCATTCCGGCAGGAATCGACCACGGACAGAGCGTGCGTATCCGCGAAAAAGGGGAACCGGGCGTAAACGGCGGGCCAAGAGGCGATTTGCTTGTAGAGGTGCTGATTACGAGCCATCCTATTTTCCAGCGGCAGGATATGAACATCTATTCGACGGCGCCGATTTCGTTCGCGCAGGCGGCGCTTGGCGGCGAAATACGGATCAGTACGATCGACGGCGATGTACTGTATTCGGTAAAGCCGGGCACGCAGACCGATACAAGAATCCGGCTCAAAGGAAAAGGCGTACCTTCGCTGCGCAATAAAAACATACGGGGCGACCAGTATGTTACACTTGTAGTCCAGGTGCCGACCAGCCTGAGCGCGGAAGCAAAGGAAGCGCTGCGCAAATACGACGAGGTAAGCGGCAATTCGCTAAACGGCCAAAACGGCGCGGCGGCAGGCAGCGGAAAGAAAGCAGGACGCAAGACGTTTATGGATAAAGTGAAGGATGTTTTCGAAGATATTTAGGTTGTTGCTTTCAACAAGAACGATTGGTTTTACTGAGGGTTGAACACACACCAGATGTATGTTTCTTGGCGGGCAGGCAGCAGGACAAGGCTGTTTCCCGTCAAAAGATACATAAGCTGCTGTGTTTTTACCCTCTTTTTTGCTATTGATTACGAAAAAATAAGCAAAGAAGCCAGGGGTTGTTGTGAAATATGTAGAAAAATTAAATTTCATAGCAGAAACACTTGTATTTTGATCCGATATTAGAGAAAATAAAAGGCAGGATCAAAAATCGTTCATAATCATTAAAGGAATCAGTATGTGCAGAAGAGAGAATGGAATGGCAAAGCCCAATATGATACATACGCAGGGCCCGGCTTTTTTAGATGTGCATCAAAAACAGGCGAAAGTAAAATCGTCTGGAACGAAATCCAGGGATCGGGCAGCGGAAGAAATCATACGAAAACAGCATGAGTTTGAAATGTGGCGGATGCAGGAAACAGAGCGTTTGGAATCAAAAAAGCAGAACCTGCGCAAACAGACGCATCAAATCGAGCAGGAGCGCATTCAGCTCAATATCGATAAGGCACATTTTTACCGCCAGCAGGAATTCCAGGAGACAAAAAAGAAGCACGAAGAACATCTGCTGGAGATGAAGCGGCAGATTTTAGAAGGGGAGCTGTACAAGCTTGCCGAGGAAAAAAAGCAGTTTGAACAGAAAAAGAGTTTTTACGACCAGGTAGAGGCATATCAAAAAGAAGATATCCGCACCAAGCCCGCGTCGATCCAGGGGACGATGTTTTTTGCCGGCGTCAACAGCCAGAGCTCGTTAAAAAAGCGTTATAAAGATTTGCTGAAAATATATCATCCAGACAACAAATGCGGAGACACGGACGCGATTCAGGAGATTAACAAAGAGTACCAGCGTCTGCTGGCAAGATTACAGGGCTAAACAGGATTTTACAGGATTTTATCAGAGAGGACAGCAAAAATGAGATGGGACAAATATACGATCGACACGACAACAGCGGCTGAGGATCTGATCAGTGCAATGCTTGCGGAGCTTGGAATCGAAGGAGTGGAGATCGAAAACAACGTGCCGCTTACGGAGGAAGAAGCAGGCGGCATGTTTATAGATTTTCCGCCTGAGCTGCCGAAAGACGACGGCAGCAGCCGGGTCAGCTTTTACCTGGAAGCCGGGCAGGATCACGAAGCGCTGTTGGCGAGGGTACATGCGGCGCTTGAAAACGAGCGGCAGTTTATGGAGATCGGTTCTGGAACGATTACGTACAGCCAGACCGAAGACGCGGACTGGATGAACAACTGGAAGCAGTTTTTTAAGTCCTTTACCGTTGGCAATATTTTCATCCAGCCGACCTGGGAAGCCTGCGAAGAACCAGATACGGAAAAAATACGGATCGTGATCGATCCCGGCATTTCGTTTGGGACAGGCAAGCATGAGACGACGCAGCTATGTATTTTGCAGCTTGAAAAGTACGCGCAGGCGCTGGCAGGAACAGACGGCGGCTGGAAGGCGCTGGACGTAGGTTGCGGCAGCGGGATTTTATCGATCGCGGCGTTAAAGCTTGGCGCCGCAGCCGTTACCGGGATCGATATTGATGAAAACTGCATTGTTTCCGCGCAGGAAAATATGCAGGTCAATCGTCAGCCGTCGTCGCTCTGGCACTTTTACTGCGCCAACCTGACCGACGATCAGGCAGTGCAGGAGCAGGAAGCAGGCGGCTATGAGATCGTACTGGCGAATATTCTGGCGGATATTATTATCCCGATGGCGGGGGCGCTGTACGGCTGCCTGAAACAGGGCGGCGTGCTGATTACGTCCGGCATTATCGATTTTAAAGAACAGGAAGTGGCAAAGGCGCTTACAGGCGCCGGGTTTGAACTGCTTGAAACGAACCGGCAGGGCGAATGGGTAAATCTTACTGCGAGGAGAAATTAGGCGCTTATGTATCAGTTTTTTGTAGAAGACAGCCAGGTAGGGAAGGATTTTATTACGATTACCGGCGCGGACGTCAACCATATAAAAAATGTACTGCGGATGAAGCCGGGAGAGGACGTGCGCATCAGCAGCGAGGGCGGGCATGATTATGCGTGCCGCGTGCTGGAAGTGGCGGATACGTTTGTGCAGCTTACGATTTTGGATGATCAAATCGAAAGCACGGAGCTGGCAAATCCGGTTTTTTTGTTTCAGGCGCTTCCAAAGGGCGACCGGATGGAATATGTCGTACAAAAGGCGGTGGAGCTGGGTGTTCATGAGATTATCCCGGTTGCGATGAAGTACTGTGTCGTAAAGCTGGACGAGAAAAAGGCGCAGGCAAAAGTCAGGCGCTGGCAGGCGATTGCGCAGAGCGCCGCAAAGCAGTCAAAGCGCAGCCGGGTGCCTGTCGTTCGTCCGGTTATGGACTTTGCGTCTGCGGCTTTGTATGCGATGGAATGCGACTGCCGGCTTGTCCCATATGAGAACGAGTGCGGGATGCAGGCAGCGGCTAAGGCGCTTGGTTCCATCAGGCGCGGCGAGAGCATCAGCGTGATGATCGGGCCGGAAGGCGGCTTTGCGCCGGAGGAAATAGAGGCGCTCAGAGACAAGATGCAGGTGATTTCGCTTGGCAGGCGTATTCTTCGGACAGATACGGCAGCGGCGGTCATGCTGGCTGCATTAATGCTGCGGATTGAAATGATGGAAGACCAGTAACAGAAAGCAGGACAATATATATGGAAGCATATTTGGACAATGCGGCGACGACACGGTGTTCGGCACGGGTGCAGGAGCTGGTGAAACAGACGATGGACGCGGATTTTGGCAATCCTTCTTCGATGCACCGCAAGGGATTTGAAGCAGAATGCCAGGTCAGGCAGGCGGCGGATAAGATCGCAAAAACGTTAAAGGTATCGGAAAAGGAGATTATTTTCACCTCCGGCGGTACGGAATCAAATAACCTTGCGCTGATTGGCGCTGCAATGGCAAACCAGCGTCTTGGCAGACGCCTTATAACGACACAGGTGGAACATGCGTCGGTGCTGCGTACGATGGAGTATTTACAGGAACAGGGATTTGAGGTTCTTTATCTGCCTGTGAACAACGAAGGGATCGTTGACCTGGATGCGCTGCGGGAAGCAGTGGATGCACAGACGGTGCTTGTATCGGTGATGCAGGTCAATAATGAAGTCGGCGCGGTTCAGCCGGTGGCGCTTGCCGCAGACATTGTCCACAGGCAAAGCCCGCAGGCGCTGTTTCATGTAGATGCGGTGCAGTCTTATGGAAAAATGCTAATCCGCCCGAAAAAGCTGGGCGTTGACCTTTTGTCTGTCAGCGGGCATAAGATCCATGCGCCCAAAGGCGTCGGCTTTTTATATAAGAGAGAAAAGGCAAAAATCAGCCCGATTTTATTTGGCGGCGGACAGCAGGCAGGGATGCGTTCCGGGACATACAATGTGCCAGGTATTGCGGGCATTGGGGAAGCGGCAGCGCAGGCTTATGAAAATATAGAGGCAAACGTGCGCCATATGCGCCAATTAAAAGAACGGCTGCTGGCACAGGCTGCCAGTATCGAAGGCGTTGTGAGAAATGGCGGCGGCAGTGAAAGTGAAAGCGCGCCGCATATTGTAAACCTTTCCTTTCCAGGGGTGCGCAGCGAAGTGCTGCTGCACGCGCTGGAAGAGTCCCATATTTATGTTTCCGCAGGCTCTGCATGTTCCTCTTCGCATCCCACAGCTTCCCATACGCTAAAGGCGATGCACACAGCGCCGCAGCTTTTGGAATCGGCGCTGCGTTTCAGCTTCTGTGCGGATACCAGGCAGGAAGAGGTGGATGCCGCGGCGGCAAAGCTGCAAGAGCTGGTGCCGAAATTAAGGCGCTATACGAGACGGTAAGGAGGAAGTATGTACCAGGCATTTTTAATCAAATACGGCGAGATCGGCGTCAAGGGCAAAAACCGCCATATTTTTGAAGATACGTTGGTCAGCCAGACGGCAAACGCGCTGAAACTGGTAGACGGGGAATTTTGTGTCCGCAAGGAAAACGGCAGAGTCTACGTAGAGGCACAGTCGGAGTTTGACTTTGAGGAAGCGGTGGAAGCGCTGTCCCATGTGTTTGGGATCGTAGGCATCTGCCCGGTCGTCTTAATGGAAGACGAAGGGTTTGACGCACTGGCGGAGCGCGTCGTCGCCTATGTAGGAGAGGCGTTTAAAGAGCAGGACTTTACGTTTAAGGTAATTACGAGGCGTGCGAGAAAAAACTATCCGATGGATTCGATGGAAGTAAGCGCGGCGCTCGGCGAACGCCTGCTTGCGGCATATCCGAAGCTGAAAGTGGATGTGCACACGCCTAAGGTAACGCTGCATATTGAGATCCGCAATAAAATCAACTTGTATTCCAAGACGATCCCAGGGCCAGGCGGTATGCCGGTCGGCTCTGCGGGGCGCGCGATGCTGCTTTTATCGGGCGGGATTGACAGCCCGGTGGCGGGGTATATGATCGCAAAGCGCGGTGTGAAAATCGATGCTGTCTATTTTCACGCACCGCCGTATACGAGTGAGCGCGCAAAGCAAAAGGTGATCGATCTGGCGAAGATCCTGGCGAAATATACCGGGCCGATTCGCCTGCATATTGTGAATTTTACGGATATACAGCTTTCGATTTATGAAAAGTGTCCGCATGACCAGCTTACCATTATTATGCGCCGCTATATGATGAAGCTGGCGGAGCATTTTGCGGGGGAAGAAGAAAGCATGGGGCTTGTGACCGGAGAAAGCATCGGGCAGGTGGCAAGCCAGACAATGCAGTCGCTGGCAGTGACGAATGAAGTGTGCACCTTGCCGGTCTATCGCCCGCTGATCGGGTTTGACAAACAAGAAATTATCGATGTGTCGTTAAAAATCGGCACGTATGAGACTTCGATCCTGCCGTTTGAAGACTGCTGCACGATCTTTGTGGCAAAGCATCCGGTGACAAAACCGAATTTAAAATCGATCTTAAAATCGGAATCGCACCTTGCCAGTACGATTAGCGCTCAGATGAAACAAGCCGTGGAGACGGCAGAGACGATAAGGGTAGAGCCGTAATGCAAAAAGTACCGGATCACACCGGTACTTTGCACTATGAAGCCAGATATGGTTTGATGACCTCTAAAATTGCATCCACTTCTTCGTCTGCATGGATGGCAAGATCGATCGGTTTGGAAAGATCCAGGCTGAAAATACCCATAATCGATTTTGCATCAATTACGTATCTGCCGGAAATCAAATCAAAATCATAATCAAATTGTGTAATTGCATTTACAAATGATTTTACCTTATCGATAGAATTTAACGAAATCTGTACTGTTTTCATTATGTAACCTCCTTTGGTCATAGTATTCGCGATGATACTTCATCGAATTTTATAGTAACGTTTTTAAGCCAAAAAGTCAATATATGAGAAGGAAAAGAGTAGAAAAATTATGAAAAAAGCAGCGCTCCACAATCTGGGATGCAAAGTGAATGCCTATGAGACAGAAGCAATGCAGCAGCTTTTGGAAGAAGCAGGCTATGAGATCGTGCCATTTGGGGATCCGGCGGACGTCTATGTAGTCAATACCTGTTCGGTAACCAATATCGCAGACCGCAAATCCAGGCAGATGCTGCACCGGGCGCGCAGGAACAATCCTGGGGCTGTCATTGTAGCGGCGGGCTGCTATGTGCAGGCGGAAGATACAAATGTTTTGGAAGAAGGAATTGCGGACATCGTTCTTGGGAATAATAAAAAAGAACATTTGATTCCGATGCTTACACAGTATATGAACACGCAGATGCCGGCAAAGGACTGGGAAAGCCTAAACGGGCAGGCAGACTATGAAACGCTTTCGATCAGCCGCACGAGCCAGCATACGCGTGCGTTTATGAAGATTCAGGACGGCTGCAACCAGTTTTGCAGCTACTGCATTATCCCTTATATGAGAGGGAGGGTGCGCAGCAGGCAGCCGCAGGAAGTATTTAAAGAAGCAGAAAGGCTTGCGCAAAGCGGCTGCAAGGAAATTGTGCTGACTGGTATTCATTTAAGCTCTTACGGCAGAGATCATGGCGACTTTGCCGGAGACGGGCTGTTAGAGCTGCTGAAAAAGCTGCATGATATCGAAGGCATTGCGCGTATCAGGCTTGGGTCGCTGGAGCCTGGCATTATTACAGAGCCGTTTGCGCAGGCACTATCAGCGATGGACAAGATCTGCCCGCATTTTCACCTGTCGCTCCAGAGCGGGTGCGATACGGTGCTGCGGCGGATGAACCGCAAATATACGGCGGCGGAGTTTCAGGAAAAGTGCGCCATTTTACGGCGCAGCTTTTTACGCCCCGCGATTACGACGGACGTCATTGTAGGCTTTCCGGGAGAAACCGAAGAAGAATTTTTGCAGACCGAGCAGTTTTTGCGGCAGATCCGCTTTTATGAAATGCATATTTTTAAATATTCCATGCGAAAGGGCACAAAGGCGGCTGATATGGACGGCCAGATCAGCGACGCGCAAAAGGCAAGACGCAGCGCCAGGCTGATCGGGCTGGGCAAACAGATGTCCAGGGAATTTCGGGAAAGCTTTGTCTCAGAAACGGCAGACGTCCTGCTGGAAGAAGAGTTTGTATATGATGGAAAAAGATATGAGACCGGATATACAAAAGAATATGTTAAAATAGCCGTTGCTTCTGAAAAAAACCGCGCAAATACGATTGTCAGGGGGAAAATAACCGGTTATTTGACACAGGATATTTATCTTATGGTTGAATTTTAGCGCCAGGTATATTAAAATAGAAAAGAGTAGTGCTTTGGATGAAGCAGACAAAAGAAGCAGGAATGAGGTCGTGAAGTATGCGGGATACAAGTAATACACAATTTTTCAGAGTGGAGAAAGAACCGGAGATTCAGGTCAAGGACATTATCGAGCATGTATATCGTTCTTTAAGTGAAAAAGGCTATAATCCTTTGAATCAGATCGTAGGGTATATTATGTCCGGCGACCCGACTTATATTACAAGCCACAACAATGCCAGAAGCATGGTTATGAAGGTGGAGCGCGACGAGCTGGTAGAAGAGATCCTGAAAGAATATATCAGGAGTAATTTCAGATAACTAGGGGTCACAGATTCCATCCAGACAGGAGGTGTCCGGTTATGCGGGTGATGGGGCTTGATTTTGGTTCTAAGACGGTAGGCGTGGCAGTGAGTGATCCGCTGCTTGTGACCGCGCAGGGCGTGGAGACGGTGTTTCGCAAATCCCCGGACAAGCTGCGGCAGACGCTTGCGCGCATCCAGGAGCTTGCAGCAGAATATGAGGTGGATCGAATCGTGCTCGGCTATCCGAAGCATATGAACAACACCGAAGGCGAACGCTGTGAAAAGACGAAAGAGTTTGCCCGGATGCTCGAGCAAAGGACAGGGCTTGCGGTAGACTTATGGGATGAGCGGCTTACAACGGCAGCGGCAGGCCAGGTAATGATGCAAAGCGGCGTCCGCAGGCAGGAGCGCAAGGCATATGTAGATAAGATTGCCGCGTGCCTGATCTTGCAGGGCTATCTGGATATGCTGCACTGCCAGAAGGAAATGAAGCAACAGTAACGAAAAGATACGGCAGCAACACATACAGCAAACAGAAAGAAAGGAATTATTATGGACGATTTATTACGTGAAGTAGAACAGATGACATCAGGAGAACCAAAATACGAAAAGATTTCATTTTATGATGAAGAGCAGGACGGCTTTGCTGAATTTTTTGTAATGGAGCGGACAAGGCTGAACGGGACAGAGTACCTGCTTGCGACACAGGAGCTGAACCAGGATTCGGACGGATATGTATTTAAGGTAGTTTCCGAGCACAGGGAAGACGATGACGAGGTAACGCTGGAGCTGGAGCTGGTAGATGATGATACAGAACTTGAAGCAGTCGGCAAGGTATTTGCGGAGCTTTTAAGTGACGACTTGAATATTGAGATATAAAAAGGAGAGTAACAGGTGGCGGAATCAAAATTGAAGATCATTCCATTGGGCGGATTAGAACAGATTGGAATGAACATTACTGCCTTTGAATATGAAGACAGTATTATTGTTGTGGATTGCGGATTGTCATTCCCTGAGGACGATATGCTTGGAATCGATCTGGTAATCCCTGACATTACGTATTTAAAAGAGAATATTGAAAAAGTAAAAGGATTTTTTATTACACATGGGCATGAGGATCATATTGGTGCGATCCCGTATGTACTAAAAGAGATCAACGTGCCAATCTATGCGACAAAGCTGACAGTAGGCATTATCGAGCACAAGCTGCGCGAGCATGACCTGATGCGGGTCGTAAAGCGGAAGATCGTAAAATACGGACAGCACATTAACCTGGGGTGTTTTCGGGTGGAATTTATTAAGACAAACCACAGTATCCAGGATGCGGCGGCGCTCGCAATCTATTCGCCGGCAGGCGTAGTCATCCATACGGGCGACTTTAAAGTGGATTATACGCCGGTATTTGGGGATGCGATTGATTTGCAGCGTTTAGGCGAGATCGGGAAAAAGGGCGTGCTTGCATTGATGTGCGACAGTACGAATGCGGAGCGTGCCGGATTTACGATGTCGGAAAAGACCGTTGGAAAAGTACTTGATACCATTTTTGCAGACCATAAGCATAACCGCATAATTGTATCGACGTTTGCTTCCAACGTAGACCGTGTGCAGCAGATTATTAACTGTGCTTACAACTATGGGCGAAAGGTCGTGATCGAAGGGCGCAGTATGGTAAATATTATCAGTACCGCGACGGAGCTTGGGTATATCAATATTCCCGAGCATACGCTGATCGATATTGAACAGCTAAAAGATTATCCAGACGAGCTTACGGTGTTAATTACGACAGGCAGCCAGGGAGAGTCGATGGCGGCATTGTCGCGTATGGCGAGCGGGATGCACCGCAAAGTTTCGATCCAGCCGAACGATTTGATCGTATTAAGCTCCAGCCCAATTCCGGGCAATGAAAAGGCGGTTACAAAAATCATCAACGAGCTGTCGATGAAGGGCGCAGAGGTGATCTTCCAGGATGTACACGTATCGGGACATGCGTGCGCGGAAGATATCAAGCTTATTTATTCGCTTGTCCATCCGAAATATGCAATCCCGGTGCACGGCGAATACAAGCATTTAAAAGCACAGGCAAAGATTGCCGAAGAGCTTGGCGTTGCAAAGGATAATATTTTTATCCTTTCTACCGGCGACGTGCTGGAACTAGACAGCAGCGGTGCAAAAGTGGCAGGCAGAGTCCACGTCGGCGACGTGATGGTGGACGGGCTTGGTGTCGGCGACGTCGGAAATATCGTGCTGCGCGACAGGCAGCATCTTGGCGAAGAAGGGATTATTATTGTCGTGCTGACACTTGAAAGCGGTTCCGGCATGGTGATTGCAGGGCCTGATATCGTGTCTAGGGGCTTTGTCTATGTCAGAGGTTCCGAGAGCCTGATGGATGAAGCAAGGCATGTATTAAACGGCACAATGGACAACTGTATGAACAAGCATATTACCGACTGGGGCAGGATCAAGACAGAGATCAAAGACGCCCTCGGTGATTTTGTCTGGAAAGAGATGAAGCGCAGGCCGATGATTATTCCGATTATTATGGAAGTGTAAGGCGAAAGAGTAGGTGCCAGATTATGAATCAGATAGATGAAGCATTGGAAGGATTGGTACAGGCAATCCGGGAAGGCGAAGAATATCAAAAGTACCAGGCGGTTCGCGCCAAGGTGCATGAGCAGCCGCAGTTGGAGGAAAAGATCCACGCGTTTCGAAAGAAAAATTATGAAGTGCAGAATCTTACAGAAGAAAAGAAGCTGTACGACCAGGCGGATAAGCTGGAGCGCGAAGGAATCGAATTTCGCAAAGACCCGCTTGTAAATGAATACCTGGATGCGGAGCTTGGGATATGTAGGCTGTTTCAGCGGATTAACTGGGAGATTGTGCAAAAAATAGATTTTGATCTTGGGTTTTCGATGGATGCATAAATTGCAGCATAGATAATGACAGAGAAGGGGTGCCGGTCATGAGTGCCAGTAAGATTGTAATGAGGCTTGTGAGCATCAGCTTTACAATACTGTTTTTCGTTATAGTCGTGTATGGGCTGTATGAGCTGGGGCTTCGCTCCTATGATTATGGGTACCGCATATTTGCGGAACCGCCGGTTGCGTCAGGAGAAGGGCAGGACAAGCTGGTACGGATCAAAAGCTCTATGAGCGATTCGGATATCGCGCAGCTTTTGGCAGAAAAAGGGCTGATCAGGGACAAGTGGTTGTTTGTGATCCAGTTAAAAGTATCCGGCTATGGCGGCAGGCTGGCAGCAGGGCAGTACACGCTCAACACGTCTATGACAGCGGATGAGATGATGCAGGTTATGAGCCAGAAAGATACGCAGGATTCCGGCGAGACAGAAACTACTGAAAAAACAGAAACTACAGAAAAGTCAAAAAAGGCGAAAAAAACAAAACAGGAAGAAACACCATGATTGTTGACGAAAGGTTCGTAACGTATATCAATTCGTTAAACAGCGGCAACACGGCGCTGCTGAATGAGATTGAGGCAGAAGCGCTTCGCACGGACGTGCCTGTGATCCGCAAAGAGACACAGGCATGTTTAAAGCTTTTGCTGGCGCTCAAGCAGCCGCAGCGTATTTTGGAGGTCGGTACCGCGGTCGGGTTTTCGGCGATTTTGATGAAAACCTATAATCCGGCGCAGTGTACGATTACAACGATCGAAAACTATGACAAGCGCATACCGCTTGCCCGTGAAAATTTCCGGCGGGCAGGTATGGAAAACGATATTGCGCTGGTAGAAGGAGATGCGGCAGACGTATTGGAACATATGGAAGGGACGTATGACATGGTCTTTATGGATGCGGCTAAAGGACAGTACCTGCATTTTCTGCCGCAGGTGTTACGGCTGCTGCGTCATGGCGGGATGCTCGTCTCCGATAATGTATTGCAGGACGGGGATATTATTGAATCCAGGTACGCGGTGATCAGGCGCAACCGTACGATCCACAGGCGGATGCGCAGTTATTTGTATGAGCTGACGCACCATGAGCAGCTCGTTACGGCGGTGCTGCCGGTCGGCGACGGTATTACGGTCAGCAGTAAAATATAAAAAGCGCTGGGAGGTCAGGCAAACAATGAGGCGTCCAGAATTGTTAGTTCCGGCAGGCAGCCTGGAAGTGTTAAAAATCGCGGTGATATACGGCGCGGATGCGGTGTATATCGGCGGAGAATCGTTCGGGCTGCGTGCCAAGGCAAAAAATTTTACATTGGAAGAAATGGAGCAGGGCATTGCGTTTGCACATGCGCACCAGGCAAAAGTATATGTGACTGCAAATATTTTTGCGCACAACGGCGATCTTGCCGGTGTGCGGGAGTATTTTGAAAAGCTGCGGGAGATAAAGCCGGATGCACTCATTGTTTCAGATCCGGGTGTATTTAAAATTGCACGGCAGGTATGCCCGCAGATTGAGGTGCATATCAGTACGCAGGCAAACAATACCAATTATGAGTCGCTGCTGTTCTGGCACGAGCTGGGCGCGAAGCGCGTAGTATGCGCCAGGGAGCTGTCGCTTGCAGAAATTGGCGATATGCGCCGGATGATCCCGGATACGCTTGAAATCGAAGCGTTTGTGCATGGAGCAATGTGCATCTCATATTCCGGCAGGTGCCTTTTGAGCAATTATTTTACGGGCAGGGACGCCAACCAGGGCGCCTGTACGCATCCATGCCGCTGGCAGTATGCAGTGGTAGAGGAAAAAAGGCCGGGAGAATATCTGCCTGTTTATGAAAATGAGCGGGGAACTTATATTTTTAATTCCAAAGACCTTTGTATGATTGAACATATTCCAGATCTGATCCGGGCAGGGATTGACAGTTTTAAAATCGAAGGCAGGATGAAGACGGCGTTATATATCGCAACGGTGGCGAGGACATACCGCAGGGCGATTGACGACTGCCTGGAGTCGTTGGCTTTGTACGAGGAGCATTTGCCCTGGTACCGGCAGCAGATTGCAAGCGGAACGTTCAGGCAGTATACGACAGGCTTTTTTTATGGAAAGCCGTCTGATGAGGCGCAGGTATATGACAGCAACGATTATGTAAAAAACTATACATATCTCGGTATAATAGAAACATGCAATGACGAGGGATATTACCGCATCGAACAGCGGAACAAGTTTTCGGTGGGGGATCAGATCGAAGCGATCAAGCCAAACGGGCACAACGTTCCAGTTACAGTCCGCGCTATTTTGGACGCTGAGGGAACGCATGTGGAATCTGCGCCGCATCCAAAGCAGGTATTGTATTTGGATCTTCAATACGATCAACAGCCGTGCGGCAGTATAGAGCCGTATGATATTCTACGCAGAAAAGAGGAGGACTGACAATGGGAAAGGATAAATATGTAGCATATGTAGGTACTTATACGCATGAGAACAGTCTTGGCATCCATATTTACGACGTGGATGTGGAAAGCGGAAAGATCGAAGAACGCAAAATGGTGCCGATCAGCAATTCATCTGACGTTATTATTTCACACAGCGGGAATATTTTATATTCGATTGCGGATGAAGGGGTAGAGGCATTCCATATTTTAGAAGACGGCGACTTGGAAGAAATCAACAAAGAGTGGATCGGCGGCATGAGGGGCTGCTATCTGGAGCTGGACAGAGAAGACCGGTATTTGTTTGTCGCAGGGTACCATGACGCAAGAGTGTCGATGATGCGGTTAAATAAAGACGGCTCTATCGCAGGCATTGCAGACGGCGTGTTCCACAAAGGGATGGGGCGCTGCATCGCGGAGCGTAATTCCAGGCCGCATGTGCACTGTGTAAAGGTTACGCCGGATCAGAAGTTTTTATGCGCGGTAGACGGCGGGCTTGACCATATAAAAATCTATCGTCTGGACTATGAAGGCGGACAGTTGATTCATCACGATATTTTAAGATGCCCGCTGGATTCTGCGCCGCGTGCAATGCGCTTTAGCAAGGACGGCAAGTTTGCCTACGTATTGTGCGAGCTTTCCAATGTAGTAAACGTGTACCGTTATTATGTTTCAGAAAGCGGCAATCCTGAGTTTGAAAAGATCCAGATGATTTCTACCGAAGATCCTTCTGAGGATGAAATTTGCAGTGCGACGACGATGGAATTTTCACCGGACGGCAACTATTTGTTCTGTACCGATGCAGGCATTAACTCCGTGCTTGTGTTTGCGGTAGATAAAGAGACCGGAATGCTGACGCTTGTATGCAACAACCGTATCGGCGGGGAATTTCCAAAGGCGATCGCGGTATTTCCAGACGGAAAGCACTTTATGTGCTTAAATCACGACAACAATTCTATCGGCATCTTTTCTATGAACTATGACGGCAACTATTTCCTGATGCATGGAAAGCCTGTGGAAGTAGAGACGCCGAACTGCGTGTATATTCATAAGCTTGCCGCAAAAGAAGAGAGCGGGAAAACAAAAGCGCAGAAAGCATAAACAGTATTTATTTTGGCTATCCCCTATGGTCATAGGAGATAGCCGTTTTACCTTTATGTGAAGAGGTATTGCCATGTACGAACAAGACTTACAAAGGCTGATCAGCCAATATGAGCGCAGTGCGGGCACTTATAAAAACGCAAAAGCATACAACGAGCAGGACTGCCGGGACGAGTTTATCAGCCCGCTGTTAGAATGCTTTGGATGGGATGTACATAATAAAAAAGGAGCGCCGCCGCAGTATAAGGAAGTCGTTGTGGAGAAATTTTCCAGTAAAAAGGAGCGCCCGGACTATACGCTGACGTTAAACGGCGTTTCCAAGCTGTTTGTGGAAGCAAAAAAGCCCGCGGTGGAGATCCGCTTAGAGGCAGGCGCGGCAAGGCAGGCGCGCAGCTATGGGTGGAACGCGGGACACAAGCTTTCTGTACTGACCAATTTTGAATACCTGATGATCTACGATACGACAAACCTGCCAATGGAAGGCGACACGCCGATGACATCGCTGTACCGGTGCTATCACTATACCGAGTATGTGGAAAAGTACAAGCAGATCTATGCGCTGCTTTCCAGAGAGAGCGTGTATACGGGTGCGTTTGATGCGTTTGTAAACGGAGAGTTTCAAAACAACAGCCGGTATGCGGCACAGATTGACGAAGTCTTTTTGGAGCAGATGAATGACTGGCGCCTGAAAATAGGCAGGGATTTGTATCAGAAATCAGAAAAATATAAGGATCTGGAGCATTTAAACGACGTGGTGCAGGAGTTTATGAACCAGATGATTTTCCTGCGCATTTGTGAAGACCGCAGCCTGCCTTTGTATCAAAGCTTAAAAGAGGCGGCGGCTGATAAAAAGGAATTGCAGTCGAGGCTTTTAAAGGTATTTAAGGAAGCGGATAAGCGGTATGATTCCAGGATTTTTTCGGGAGATACGATTGTGCCGGACGTAGACCCGGAACTTATCTTCTCGATGATCCTGTCACTGTATTACCCGCAGGCACCGTATTTGTTCCATATGATCGAGCCTGGGATCTTAGGCAAGATCTACGAAGCGTTTTTGACCGAGTGCCTGACGCTTGCGGACGGCGAAGTCGTGCTGACGGCAAAAGGCGCTTATAAATACCGCTCCGTCGTATCCACGCCGACCGAAATCGTAAAATATATGGTAAGAGAGGCGCTAAAGCCATACTGCATTGGAAAGACGCCGGACGAGGTCTGCAAGCTGCGCGTGGCGGATATTGCCTGCGGTTCGGGCGTGTTTTTGGAAGAAGCGTACCAGTATCTCGTAGACTACTGCGTGGAATGGTATTTAATAAACCAGCCGGAGCTGCTCTTAGAGATGGAAAACGGCAAAAAAAAGCTGCCGCTGGCGCAAAAAAGGGCGATTTTAACAAACTGCATTTATGGCGTCGATCTGGATCTTCATGCGGTGTGGGTCAGCCGGTTTTCGCTGCTGATTAAGCTGATGGAAGAGGAAACGACGGCTTCGATCTATGAATGGAATCCGGTGCTGCCTGACTTAAGCGCGAATATTCAAAACGGAAACGCGCTCGTTGCAAGAGACGACTTAAAAGATAAGGACTGTACCCTAAAGCTGTTAAAAAGCGTGCGTCCGTTTGCCTGGGAGACCTTCTGGCAGGACGGCGGACATGCCGGGTTTGACGTTATTTTGGGAAATCCGCCGTATGTGCGTACGGAAGATATGCATACGCTTGGAACAGAGACAGAATTTAACCTTTATAAAAAGAAATACGATACGGCTTATAAGCAGTTTGACAAATATTTTTTGTTTATTGAGCGGGCGATGCAGCTACTGAAACAGGACGGGACGCTTTGCTATATTGTGCCGAATAAGTTTTATAAAATCGACGCGGGGCAAAAGCTGCGTCTGCTGCTTGCGCCAAAGATCCGAAAGATGGACGATTTTGGAGATTTGCAGCTCTTTCCAGACAAGACGATCTACAGCGCGATTATCGTATGCAAAAACGAAAGCAGCGCGCAGATGAACTATACAAATGTAACTTCTCTTGCAGATTTGTGGACAGGGAGCGAGCAGCCGAATATCGATGTGGAAAACGCGGCGCTGGGCGGCAATCCGTGGCGGCTGTCAACCGATATCGCGTTTATGAAAATGATTCGGCGGATGGAAACGCACGCGGTGCCGTTAGGAAAAGTAGCGGATATTTTTAACGGCATTCAGACAAGCGCCGAGCGCCCGCAGCCAGTCTACTGGTTTGCACAAAACGAAGTGCTGGAAGAAACGGAGCAGGTTGTGCGCATTTTAAAATTTGGCGCGCGCTACCAGATTGAAAAAAGTATTTTAAAGCCTTATTTTAAGCCGACAAAAGCAGACGAAAAAGGGATGCAGACGTATTCGCCTCTGTATACGGACAAGCGGATTATTTTTCCATATACAAAAAAAGGCGAACTGATTGATATTCAGACGATGAAACGGGACTATCCCGGGACGTATCAGTATTTAAGCGACTGCTATGACCTGCTTGTTCCAAAATGCCTGAACAACGGCACAGGGCGGGACATTAAAAATGCGACGCATGACAACTGGTACCAGTATGGCAGGACGCAGGCGCTGACTGCGTTTGTAGACACGCCCAAGCTGATTGTGCGCGTACTAAGCAAGCAGCCGATGTATGCGTATGACATGCAGGACATGCTGATTGCGTCAGGCGGCACAGCGGGGTACTGCGCAATCGCGGCGCGGGAGGGAGGCAAATACTGCCTGGCGTATATCCAGGCATGGCTTGCGCATCCTTATACAGAAAAGCTGCTGCGTACGATGGGCAGTGACTTTGAAGGCGGGTTTACTGCAAGGGGCACGTATCTGCTAAAGCAGGTTCCGTTTGTAGAGCTGGATCTGGACGATCCCAGCCAGAAGGCGTCGTATGATAAGGTGGTATCCTGCACAAACAGGATCTATGCGCTGAACGCGGAATTAAAGCCAGGCATAAGCGGGGCGGCAAGGGAAGTAATAGAACGGGAAAAGGAAACGCTGATCGGGCGGATCGAGGCACGCATTGCCGGGATCTATCAGCTTCAGTTTTGGTGAAATTATGATTTTAAAGCAGGACAGTACAAAGCAGAAACTAAGAGGCGCATATTACACTCCGAAAAAAGCCGCCAGCAAAATGGTGGAATTTTTTAAAGAAGACGCTTCGATCCAGACCGTTTTAGAGCCAAGCTGCGGCAGCGGCGTATTTATTGACACCGTTTTGGAGCATGGGATACTAAAGGAAGGCGGGATGCTCACGGCAATCGAGATCGAAGCGGACGTAGTGCAAAAGACGATTGGGCGCGTCGGGCAGCATCCGAACGTCCGTCTGCTTGCGATGGATTTTTTTCAGTATTACCAGGAAAAAAAAGATACGCAGCGCTTTGACCTGATCGTTGGAAACCCGCCGTATATCCGCTACCAGTATCTGGAAGACGCGCAGCGTGCCATGATGTCGCAGATTCTAAAGTCCCACGGCATGAAGGCGAATAAGCTGATTAATACATGGGTCGGGTTTCTCGTAGCGTGCGTCCACCTGCTAAGTGAAAACGGGAAGCTTGCGTTTGTAATTCCGGCGGAGATTTTGCAGGTGGCGTATGCCGAAGACTTAAGGCTGTTTTTGGCAAAGCAGCTTACGAGGATTACGCTGCTTACTTTTGAAGAGCTGATTTTTCCAGATATCGAGCAGGAAGTAATCGTGCTGATCGGGGAAAAAGGCGGCGAGGAACAAGGGATTCGCATTATCGAGCTGAATAACCTGGACGACCTGGATACGCTGTCGCTTTGTGCGCAGGACTTTCAAAAGCTCAGCCGTGTGCACGAAAAGTGGACAAAATATTTTATGAACGAAAAAGAGAACAGGCTGATTGCAAGGCTGCGCAGCGACCGCAGGTTTCAAAAACTGTCGGATACGGCAAGGATCAATATCGGCATTACGACAGGAAACAACAAATATTTTTCGATCTCAAAAAAAGAAGTCGAACAATATGACATGGACGATGTGGTACGCCCGCTGATCGGAAGAAGCTCTCATGCAAACAGCGTATATTTTAGCAAAGAGGACTGGAAAAAAAACGCGGAGAGCGGAAAAGCGGCATATTTAGTCGACTTTCCAGATATACCGATCGAAGACTATCCGAAAAAGCACAGAGACTATATTCAAAATGGCGAAAAAAGCGGACAGCACACCGGATACAAATGCCGCATTCGGGAACGGTGGTACCGTGTGCCGTCGATCTGGGTGCCGGATGCGTTTTTTCTGCGCAGAAACAACCTGTATCCCAAGTTTGTACTAAACTGCTGTGACGCGGTATCGACCGATACGATGCACCGCATTCAGTTTTACGGCGGCATCGAGCCGGAGCGGATCGTATTGTCTTATTACAACAGCATTTCCTTTGCGTTTACGGAAATCTGCGGGCGCAGCTATGGCGGCGGCGTGCTGGAGATCCTGCCAGGGGAAGCAGGCAATCTCGTGCTTCCGGTATTGGACAGCATTCCGATGAAAACTGTGCGCAGCGTTTTAAAGCAGGTAGATAAGATGATCCGAAAAAGCGAAAATATTGAACGGGTACTAGACCTGGTAGACGGGCAGATACTTGTGGACGGACTGGGGATGAATGCGAAGGACTGCATACAGGCAAGGCAGATCTGGAAGAAAATGCAGCGGCGCAGGCTGCAAAGAGGGTAAAGAAAGCTGCCGGACAAAGTGATCCGGCAGCTTTGTTATTATCTGTATCTATGACAATTCGATTTCTCTAAGGTCAATCCACAGATCATCGTAGATATTCACTTTGATGCGCTCCTGGAATGTATATTGGCGGACATCAAAAGCTGTTTTTTCAAAATAGTATACGAGAACGGTCTGCTTTTTCGGATCTACAATCCAGTATTCCCGCACGCCGGCATCCATATATAAGTTGAGCTTGCGCACATAGTCATGACCGGGATTGCCAGGAGAGACGATTTCGATAATCCAGTCAGGCGCCCCGCTGCATCCTGAATCGGTCAGCTTGCTGCGGTCACAGATTATGCTGATATCTGGTTCTACAATGTGTTTGCGGTCGTCAAAAAGCTTTACCGCAAACGGCGCGGAGAAAATACGGCAGGCGCCGCCGCTTTTTTTCAGGTAATTTCCGATCATCAGGTACAATTCACCAGATAGTTCCTGATGGATACGGCTTGGAGCTGCCATTGCGTAAAATTGCCCGTCGATTAATTCGGCACGGACAGTTTCAGGCAGGTTGTAGTAATCCTCTTCGGTATAAGACTGTGCTTGTGCGACTGCATGTAGCATAGTGGAATCCTCCTTCCTGTTATGCCGTCATGTTCTGTGATAATGCTCTGTCACAAAGTCCGCCTGTGCACTCATATTGATAAGCATCAAATCAGCAAGCGTCAGAGCTGCCATCGATTCGACAACAACCGCTGCGCGTGGGACGATGACAGGGTCGTGGCGCCCTTTTATATTGACGCTGATCGTTTCTCCGTTTTTATTAACTGTCTGCTGGGTAGCGCTGATGGAAGGAGTCGGTTTAAAGGCTGCCCTGAAAATAATTTCATCCCCATCGCTGATCCCGCCTAAAATGCCGCCTGCGTGGTTTGTTTCTTTGCGTATGCTTCCGTCTTTGTCATAGTAAAAACCGTCATTGTTTGTTCTGCCGTCTGTTTTTGCAGCAGCAAAACCGTCTCCGATTTCAAAGCCCTTGACCGCTCCAATGGAAAAAACAGCGCCCGCAAGCGCACTGTCGAGCTTTTGAAATACAGGTTCCCCGATTCCAGCGGGAACGCCCGTAATCCGGCATTCCACAACACCGCCTGAGGAATTTTGTGCTTTCATGCACTCTTCCAAATATTCCTGCGCAAGCTTTGCAGCTTCAGCATCCGGCATAACAAGCGGATTTTTGCCAATTTGCGCCGGATCAAACCGGTTCGGGTCGATTTCAACCGTGCCGATGCTTTTTACATAAGTGAAAAAACGAACGCCGAGCATTTGCAGCAGCTTTGCAGCTACGGCGCCTGCGGCGACACGCCCGGCGGTTTCTCGCGCAGAAGAGCGCCCGCCGCCGCGGTAGTCGCGGAAGCCGTATTTTTGGTCAAACGTATAGTCCGCGTGTCCCGGACGGTAATAAGAAGCGATCTCGCTGTAGTCCGCAGAGCGCTGGTTATGGTTATGGATCGTTAAAGAAATCGGCGTGCCGGTTGTTTTGCCTTCAAATACGCCGGACTGAATTTCTACGGCATCGTCTTCTTTTCGCGGCGTGCTGTATCTGGATGTGCCAGGCTTGCGGCGGTCTAAATATGCCTGAATATCTTCTTTGCATAACGGTATCCCCGCCGGGCAGCCGTCGATTACGACGCCGATTCCGGTACCGTGCGATTCTCCCCATGTGGTAATTCGAAATCTATTTCCAAATGTTGATCCTGACATAATATATTCCTTTTCTTCCTATTTTAATAGAGTATTTGTAGAGTTCTAGTACTACAGCGAACTAATTTGGATTGCTTTGGTAAATTTTTACAGGAAGGGACGCTGGGAAAGAGGATGTGCTTCCCCTGGCTGCGTCCGTTCCAGAATGCTAAGAATCCACCAGCAGAATACGAAGGGCTTCTAAGCATTCTTCCAAAGCCGCAGCCAGGGGAGGCACATCCTCTCTCCCGGCTGCTTTTCGTAAATGCTACGAAACAAGCGCAATATGGTTTGGTTTGTCTACCATGAACAAAATCAACCCTATGATATAACAGATTCGAACCTGTACAAAATAGTTCCTTGGAAAACGCAAATCAGATAAAATTCGCTCTAGTACAGCGAACAAACCTTATCGGGCTCGTTTGGCAGCACTTGCGAAGAACAGCCGGGAGAGAGGATGCGTACACTCTGGCGGTGGCTTTGGAAGAATGTTTAGAATTGCTTGGTATTCTGCAAAACAACTAGGGGCGCAGCCAAGCGGCACCGATAGCTTTCGGCGGACAGCCGGAAGCGGACAAGGTGGCGCGACCGGACACAGCCAGGGCGTAGCAGCAGGATACTTAGCAATTCTTAACATTCTGGAACTGACGCCGCCAAGTGTACGCATCCTCTCTCCTGGCGTCCCTTCTTGTAAAAGTTTACCAAAGTAACTCAAACTTGTTCGCTCTAGTCCGATTATAGCGCTCTATGTATGAAAATGCAATAAAATGTTATAAAAAATGGAACTGCTTTCACAGAGTAATGGAATAAAATTAAGTTACAGATCATATTCCGACTATATACTTAGGACGATCAGAGAGCCATAATGAAAGTGTAAAATACTGTAAATTTTGTGAAAATAACAGAGTTATCGACACAGTTCGACAAAATTCATCGAAACTGTTTCTTTATGATAGGAGAACAGGAGAAATCTGCCTTTTTCTCAAATTCTGTAATTTTCACAAAGTTACTGACGATATTAGGAGGGTAAGACCAATGGCTCAATTAAATGTAGCAATCGCAGATGATAACGAAAAGATGGTACAGCTTTTGCGTGATATTGTCAAAAGTGACAAAGAGCTGAATGTTGTAGGAATTGCGAAAGACGGCGTTGAAGCTTGTGAGATGATACGTACAAAAGAACCAGATGTTGTACTGTTAGACATCGTGATGCCAAACCTGGATGGACTTGGGGTACTTACAAAAATCAATAATGACCGTACGATTAAGAAACATCCGGCATTTATTATGATCAGTGCGATTGGACAGGAGAAGATTACAGAAGATGCGTTTAGCTTGGGAGCAGATTATTACATTATGAAACCGTTTGATAATGAAATGGTCATAAACCAGATTAAGCTGATACGCGACCGTAACAGAAAGCAAGTGAATGAACCAAGGAAAGTCAATGCATATGAGAAATTCCAGGAACCGGCGGAAAGAGATCTGGAGGCAGATGTTACGAGCATTATTCATGAAATCGGAGTGCCGGCGCATATCAAAGGATATCAGTATCTGCGGGTAGCGATTATGATGTCCGTCAACGATATTGAGATGCTCAATTCCATCACCAAGATCCTTTATCCAACGATTGCCAAGCAGTTTCAGACGACACCAAGCAGAGTCGAACGCGCGATTCGACATGCGATCGAAGTGGCATGGTCGAGAGGAAAGATGGACACGATTGATGATTTATTTGGCTATACGATCAACAATGGGAAAGGAAAACCGACAAATTCCGAATTTATTGCGCTGATTGCCGATAAAATTAGGTTGGAATACCGTTCGAAATAGAGTATAATGTCTGTAAAGGCAAATGCCATTATACATTTCGGAGGAATTTTCATGAAAAAAGTATTATTTGTAACATCTGAGGCAGTACCTTTTATTAAGACAGGAGGGCTTGCGGATGTAGCAGGATCTTTGCCGCAGTATTTTGACAAGACAAAATATGACGTGCGCATTATCCTGCCGAAATATGTCTGCATGGAGGAAGATCGAAAGGTACAGCTTCGTTTTCATTCCCGTTTTTATGTCCGGTTAAGCTGGAGGAGCCAGTATGTAGGCGTACTTGAAGCAAAAGTGGAGGGGATTACTTATTATTTTATTGATAATGAGTATTATTTTGCGGGGGCAAAGCCTTATAACAATATCTATGAGGACGTAGAAAAATTTGCTTATTTCTCCAAGGCGGTATTAGAGGCGCTGCCAGTAATCGGTTTCCAGCCGGATATTTTGCACTGCCATGACTGGCAGACTGGGCTGATACCGGTATATCTGCAAAATGAATACAAAAAGGAGGAGTTTTACAAGGGGATACGCACGATTTTTACGATTCACAATTTACAGTTCCAGGGGCGCTGGATGATCCAGGCAGTCAAAGATATTACAGGGCTTTCGGAACATCTGTTTACCGCAGACAAGCTGGAATCGTACGGGGAAGCAAATTACTTAAAAGGCGGTGTCGTCTATGCAGACCTTGTAACAACTGTCAGCAGGACGTATGCGTATGAGATTACGACCCCTGGCGGCGGGGAAGGGCTAGACGGCTTGATGCGGGCGCGAAAAAAGGACTTGTACGGCATTTTAAACGGCATTGATTATGAGGTGTTTTATCCTGTATCAGATCCTTTGATCTGGCAGAATTTTGGCATTGAGGACTGGGCGGCGGGCAAACGGGCAAATAAGAAAATGCTCCAGCAGTTTCTTGGTTTTGAGGAGGACGAAGGAACGATGCTGCTTGGCATTGTCACACGCATGACAAACCAAAAAGGCATTGACCTGATCGAAGCGGTGCTGGATGAGCTGCTTGCCGATGCACGCATTCAAATCGCTGTGCTTGGCACAGGACAGACTAATTTTGAAAATATGTTCCGACACTATGCATGGAAATATGAGGACAAATTGTCTGCAAATATTTGCTATTCGGAACAACTGGCGCATCGGATCTATGCTTCCTGCGACGCGTTTTTAATGCCGTCGCTGTTTGAACCGTGCGGCTTAAGCCAACTGATCAGTATGCGTTACGGCACAGTGCCGATCGTACGCGAAACAGGCGGGCTGAAAGACACGGTAGAAGCCTACAACCGCTATGAACAGACTGGGACAGGGTTCAGCTTCTGCAATTTTAACGCAAGAGAAATGCTCTCAGCATTGTATTATGCAATGGATATTTATTACAATCACAGACAAGACTGGGACGCCCTCGCGGAACGGGGGATGCAGAAGGATTTCTCCTGGAACAGCTCTGCCAGAGAGTATGAAAAGATCTACGATATGCTCTGACAGGCGCAGAGTGCTTAACGGCAGATCCGCAGCGCCTGTTCGGCTCTGGAATAGTAATAGACATGGCTGCTGAGCACTTCATCGGCAGCCAGCTCCGTCTGGTTGATCTGGGCGACCATTTCCGCCAGCTCTTTGTGCCTGCTGCTGTTTTCCGCCTGCAGCAGGATGATTTCATGGATACTGCTCGGCAGCACAAACAGGTCATAACCAAGCTTTTCGGAGACTGCCTCTAGTATGCCGGGATACAGCATACAGCTTGCGCCGTAGAGCTTTTGCGAATTGGTCAGTACATACATCGGACAGAAAGAAGGCAGGTCGTCCTCACTGTGCTGGCTGCCTAGCAGAGCGCTGATATTTCGAAAATCATATGGCAGCAAGTCTGGCGTCGTCTGACATGCCTGCTTGTATAACTGCTTTTTGGTAATATTCCACAGCTTTAAATGGCTGTTGTGAATCAGCACGGTAGCATTTCCGGTTTCGGAAAAATGCAGCAGGCAGTAAAAGACAATGGCAAGATCAAGATAACGGATATAAGGGACTGTTTGCAGCAGTTCCTTATTTTTTTTATAGTTAATCAGCCGATAGGCAATGTGGCCGCGGATCACAGAATAATCGGTAAAAAAGTCTGCATGAATTGATTCCTCACAGCGGTTTTGCTCATACGTACGCTGAATATCGCGGCAGACCGCATTCAGATCCGGGAAAAGATCCTGCTTTTCAAAATAGTAGTTTAAGAAAATCGTCGGCGACAGATTGCTCTGTTTGTTAGAAATCACAAGCCCGTCCAGCTTTAGCCCGTTGTTTTTACAGATTGTCTGAAGGCTGAGCGTTGTACCTGGTTCTAGGAGCTCCTGCATTTGGATTAAGATGGCTGCTTTGAATTGTTCGTAGTTCATAAGATTCCTCCGTGTTGAAAAATAAGTAAGATCAGTAACATCATTGACAGGAAACGGGAGTTTTATTTGAAAAGCCTGGGAAATATGAATCATCGGATAGAACATGATTGCTTTGATAAGAAAATCCACGCAGAAATGCCAGGATGACATTGCGTGGATTTACTGTATCATGTTTTAACTAAAAATGCAAGTGGTTTTTAACTGTTTTAACATATAATTGAACTGTAGATCTAAATATTTTCGACAAGTATAGTATTTTAGCAAGTGCCCCATCCAGTCAGAAATGAAGTCAGTAAGCCTTTAACGCCTCCCACAGCTCCGTATAATAATTCGTAGTAATCTCATCCAATGGTTTAAAAAATTCACAGTTATTCAATGTCTCGCTGTCTGGAAAAATCGTCTTGTCCTGCTGGATTTCTTCGTCGAGCTGGTCGTATACGGCTTTGTTTGGCGTTGCATAATACACGTAGTCAAAGTTTTCCATAGCGACATCTGCGCGGCACAGGTAATTTAAAAACAGTTCTGCGTTCTTTTTGTTCTGGCAGGTTTTTGGAATAAACCATGCGTCGACCCACATATTGGAGCCTTCTTTTGGAACGCTGAATGCGAGGTCTTCGTTCAGCGTCTGCGCGTAGGCGGCTTCGCCGGAGTAGACTTCGGCAAGTGCGGCGTTGCCTGCTGCCATCCAGTCGGCAGTCTCGTCGCTTAAATAAGAGTAGACGAGCGGCTTTTGCTCCAGCAGCAGATCCAGAGAGCGGTCTAAAATTTCACGGTCAGTCGTATTGCAGGATGCGCCAAGCAGCTTTAACGCGACCATATAAGTGTCACGCACGCTGTTTTCCATAATGACCTGTCCGGCATATTCTTTGTCCCACAGGACGTTCCAGGTATCGGTTTTGGCAGGGTCTACCATTTTCGTATTGTATAAAATGCCGACGGTTCCAAAAAAATAAGGCAGCGTATAGCGGTTTTGCGGATCAAAGTTTTTGCAGTAGTCCAGATATTTTTTATCGATATTGGAAAACTCTGGAATATTGTTAAAATCGATATCCAGTGTTTCCCCTTCCTGAATCAGTTTCTGGATAATATAGTCCGAGGTGCAGGCGATGTCGTAGCGGATCGAGCCAGCCTTGTATTTTGCATACATTTCTTCGGGGCTTTCATACTCCTCGTATTTGACCGTTATGCCGGTTTCTTCTTCAAACTGGTCTAACAGGCTTGGTTCAAAATATTTTCCGTAGTTTAAGATCGTAACGGTATTCGGGTCATTTTTGCTGCCGCAGCCGCCAAGCAGGAGCGTCAGGCAGGCTGCAAGGGCAAGCATCCATTTTTTCATGCGGGGAAACCTCCTTATCTGTTTTTTATTTTAATAACGATGCTCCGCCTGCTTTGCGGCACGGCTGGAACGGAAGTTAATGAGCAGCAGAAGCATAAATGCCATAAAAAATAAAATGGTGGACAGTGCGTACATTTGCGGCAAAATGCCTTTGCGCAGCTCCGTATAGATCATCGTCGACAGCGTGTTGACGCCGGCGCCTTTTGTAAAATAAGTAATGCTGAAATCATCCAGCGACATAGTAACGGACATTAAAAAACCAGAGAGCACGCCGGGGCTGATCTGTGGCCATATAATCTTAAAAAACGCATAGACGGGCTTTGCGCCCAAATCCAGCGCGGCTTCGTACGTAGAGCGGCTCGTCTGGTTCAGCTTTGGGAGCACGTTTAAAATTACATAAGGGATATCAAATGTAATATGCGCAATCAGCACCGTGTGCAGCCCAAGGCTTGTAAAACGTACAAAAACCAGCATCATAGAGATGCCTGTTACGATATCGGCATTCAGTAAAGGAATATTCGTAGCGCCCAGCATAAGTGCGCGGCTGTTTTTTTTCATTGCATGGATGCCGACTGCCGCCATTGTGCCAAGCAGCGTAGCTATGACAGAGGCAAGCAGCGTAACGATGATCGTCGTGCCGAAAGCATCCATAATCATGCTGCTTTCAAACAGCTTCCGATACCATTCGAGTGTAAATCCGCCCCAGAATACCCGCGATTTGGAGTTGTTAAAGGACAGGATAATTAACACTGCAATCGGCAGATACAAAAATAAAAAGATCAGTGCCAGATAAGCACGCTCCAAGCTCTTTTTTATCATTGGGCAATTCCTCCTTTACCAGACTGCGGTTCCGCCTGCGTCCTCAGACTGCCGGTTCATAATTGCCATGCTCGCAATCACAAAGACCATTAAAACGAGCGACAGCCCGGCGCCTAAGTTCCAGTTGAAAAACTGCATAAAATCGGCTTCGATAATGTTGCCGATTAACAGTACCTTGCCGCCTCCTAACAGGTTGGAAATCGCAAACGAGGTCAGTGCCGGTACAAATACCATAATAATGCCGCTCATAACGCCGGAAAGCGTCAGCGGAAAGATAATCTTTAAAAAGACCACATAGTTTTTTGCACCAAGATCCTGCGCCGCTTCGATCACATCCTTGCGGATTCTGGACATGGCGTTATAAATCGGCAGAATCATATACGGCAGGAAATCATAGACCATGCCAAATACGACTGCTGTCGGTGTGTTTAAAATATGAATGTTCGGCAGATGAAAAACATCCAGTATCGCATTGATAATGCCGTTATTGGATAATAAAAGCTGCCAGGCGAGGATACGCAGCAAAAAATTCATCCACATCGGCAGAATAAAAATAAATACAATAAAGCTTTGGTGCTTAAGCTCCAGCTTGCTTAAAATCATAGCTAACGGATAGGAAAGCACCAGGCAGATGATCGTACACTGCAACGCGATTTTAATGGAAAGCCCTAACGATTTCATGTGGACTTTGTGAAAAATCGAGATCACATTCGCGAGTGTAAAGCTGCCTGCCGAGTTGGTAAAGGCGTAGTAGACGACTAACAGCAGCGGCAGCAGGATAAACCCGCACATCCAGACAAGGTAAGGGCCGGCAAGTAATTGTTTGGAAAATCTACGCATCTGTCTCCACCATCCTTTCGTCACTCGATTCCGGTTTGTTCATAATCTGGATATTAAACGGAATCACGCGCAGCCCGACCCGTTTGCCAGGCTCGTGGTATTCGGTCGTATGGATCAGCCATTCGTAGCCGTTTGCAGCGACTTCGATCTCATAATGGACACCTTTAAATATAACCGAAAGAATCTCGCCTTCGTAAAAACCGTCCGACGGCTCTGTAATCATCAAATCTTCCGGGCGGATGACGACGTCGACCGGGCGGTTGCTGCCAAATCCGGTATCCACGCATTCCAGGTCGGTGCCAAGGACGCGCACAAGCCTGTCACGTACCATAATTCCGTCAATAATATTGCTTTCTCCGATAAAGTCAGCAACAAACGCATTGGTCGGTTCGTTGTAAATATCTTCCGGCGTGCCGATCTGCTGGATATAGCCCTGGTTCATAACGACAATCGTATCGGACATCGTAAGCGCTTCTTCCTGATCGTGTGTGACATAGATAAAAGTAATGCCAAGTTCGTTTTTCAGACGGATCAGCTCGTACTGCATATCCTGGCGCATTTTTAAGTCCAGCGCGCCAAGCGGTTCGTCCAACAGCAGCACTTTTGGCTCGTTGACAATCGCGCGCGCAATCGCGATCCGCTGCTGCTGCCCGCCGCTTAACGAATCTACGCTGCGCTTTTCATAGCCGTCCAGATTGACCAGCCGGAGCGCATATTTGATTTTATCCTGAATATAGGATTTGCTTTTTTTGCTGATTTTAAGCCCAAAAGCAATATTTTCTGCGATTGACATATGGCTGAACAGCGCATATTTTTGAAATACCGTATTCAGCTTGCGTTCATTTGGCGGAAGAAACGTAATATCCTCGCCGTCGAAAATAATCCTGCCCTTATCCGGTGTTTCAAAGCCGCCGATCAGCCGCAGTGTCGTTGTCTTGCCGCATCCTGACGGGCCAAGCAGCGTGACAAATTCGTTTTCATGGATCGTCAGATCTAGGTCGTCTAAGATCACCATGCCGTCGAAAGATTTTGTAATATGCGACAGTGTAATTAATTCTTTTTCCATAAGGATCACCTCCGAAAGTTGATAGCAAAAGCATGTGCTGTTTAAAAACAGGGAGGGGTGCTGACCCAGATCAGCTTTGCCTCTTCTTTATATGCTTCGATATAATGTTTTTTTCCGGCAGTAAAATAAAAGGATTCTCCTGCGCGTACGATATAGCTGCGCGTGCCGTAGTGCAGCCGGATGCTGCCGCTTAGCACATAGCCAAATTCTTCGCTTTCCTTTGGCGGCAGCGTTTCGGATTTGCCACCGGGGGCGAGCGTTAAAAGCACCGGCTCCATTGCGTTTTTCTGCGCGTTTGGGATCAGCCATTCTACGAGGCAGCTTCGCTTTTTATAGTTTTTTTCAAAATAATCTTCCGGCGAAAAGACGATCTGCTCCGGTTCGTCGTCCGTAAAAAATTCTGCCGGCGTCGTGCCAAGGCACTGGATAATATCTAACAGCGTACCGATCGAGGGAGTCGTCAGCCCGCGTTCCAACTGTGAAATAAAGCCCTTGGATAATTCGGAGCGGTCGGCAAGCTCCTGCTGTGTCAGCCCGTATTGGATGCGCAGTTCCTTCATGCGGTGTCCGATATCCATGATATGCCTCCTGTTGTAAATATAATAATGGATTCTGTGTTTAATAATAATAAACAAATCGAGACTATTATGTAAGAAAATAAGAAAAATGTCAATAGATAATTTTAGATAATTTAAAATTTTTTTGGCGTGCGGACGTCGTACAAAACAACAAGAATCCCCCAGCGGTACGGACATACCGCTGGGGGATTCTTATTTGCGCTTATGGATGTATTATTAATCGTACGGGTCAAATATTTTCAGCGATACATGCCCGTCTTTTTTCTTATAGCTGTCCATAACGAGCAGCCAGAGCTGGTGAAAGCGGTCCAGCAGCACAGCGTCTGCGTCTACGATATACGGAGAGAGAATGCCGACATCAAAATAACGGACATTTAACGGCGGCATAAAAATAAGGTTGTGCGAACGAACCTGATCCTTGCACCGTTTAATGTGTTCATAAGTAATCATTAAATAGTCTTTGCCGCGGAATTTGCAGCAGAAAGAAATAAAGCACTCGTCGACAATCCATTCTTGTCCGTCTTCGGAAATCTTGTGCTTTAAGGAATCCGAGAGCCCGTCGGTAGATTGCAGCTCGATCAGCCAGTTTAGTTTTCCTTTTTTTGTTTCCGAAAGCATTTCATCCAGTGTTTTTACCAGTGTTGCAGGTTTCATAAAAATCTCCTTTGCCGTAAAATAAATGAATCCGCAGCGCGGATTCATAAAAAGAAGCCAATAAGGGGACTCGAACCCCTGACCCACGCATTACGAATGCGTTGCTCTACCAACTGAGCCATATTGGCGCTATAAAGATGTTGCAGACGATCACTGCCTGCGACTTAATTACTTTAACACAAATGAAAGAAGAATACAAGCCTTTTTTTAAAAATTTTACAATTTTTATTTTTTAAACAGACACGGTTATTCTGGAGCAGCATCCTCTGTGGCGGCACCCATCAGGCTTTTGGCTTCGATCAGTTCCGGTGCAACGGAGCTTACCGAGAGGCGTTCCTGTTCCGTCAGGCTTTGATACCATAAAAGCCAGTCCACGGTTTCTTTTTTCAGAGCAGACTTGCTGTACCAGCAGTCGTTATAACGAATCAGGCTATTGTCATTCGCGTTGATTTCTTCGGCACGTTCCTTTAAGCTCAGCGTCTGGTATTGATACTTGTCAGCGTCTGATACCGGTTCTGTACGCAGCATTCCGTCCTGGGAGCTTAATACAAGGCGGCTGTGTTTTAAATAGGTTTCCAGCGGCTGGATCCATCTGCTAAATAGCGCATCGTCATAGACGTGGCGGCTGCCTTTAGCAAGATGAAAATCGAACAAGGAGGATGCGGCTAAAACAGGCGTCCCTGTTTCATCCAGGTGAAAGGCCTGATAGGAAAACGTTCCGTAGTTCCAGCGGTCTTCGACATGCACATTTAAAATAAAAGGCTGTTTGTCGATGCTTCCTGTATAAATATTCATCCATCCGGCTCTGGAAGTATTCGCTTCCTGGGAAAAGAGAAGGCTGCCGTCGTCCTTTTTAAACAGTACAAAGCCGTTTTCTGCGTCTTTGCCGTTTTGAATATAGGTTTCTACCGTCTCTGTGCCCTTGCAGTCTGCGATGTCTGCCTTCTGAGCGGAAACGAGCGTATAGTTCTTTAAAAAAGCCGCTTCCCCTTCTGCCTGGATCAGCGAATCGTACTGGCCAGAATCTGGAAGTGAAACATACGGCGAGATTCCGTTGTGGTTCCAGGCGCTTTCCATATAGATTTCAGAAACCTTTTGATCCTCTAGCAGCACAGAACAGTTTTTGTCCAGATATTCACCGCCCAGCCGGATCAGGGAGGCAAAAACCGGAAACGGCTGTTCCTGATAATCTATGCTGTTCATGCTGTGATTCACAAAAAAACGGCAGTCATCCGCAAGGGCAAGAGGTGCGTTATCGGATAACGGGAAAGGTTCATATCCCACAAAATTGTTGATCTGGCGCTTTTTTTCGTTCATGCTTCTGACAGAGATCTTGTAAAACGTGCCGTTTTGTTTTGGCTGTTCTTGTTCTAAGCCAGAAGCAGGAGCAGGATCTGCCAGCAGGATAACGACGGCGGCTGTGCATACAAGTGCAGCGCCTGCGAGCAGCACCGACGTGGTCTTTTTATAGTGGAGGATATGTTTGATCCGGTTTTTCGTATCGCCCTTGCCAAAGGTTAACAGCCCGCCATTTAAGGCGTTTATGCCCGTTCCTGCCGCGATTGCTAACAGTGAGTCTGCATAAGGCTTTTTGACCCCGCTGCCCATCTGGCGGATCACCGCCTCGTCACAGGACATTTCCATATCGCTGCCGCTTAGGAAAAAAGCGACCCAGACAAGCGGATTAAACCAGTGCAGGCACAGTGCCAGACAGCTTAACAGCCGGATGGCAGGGTCTTTTCGCCGGATATGGATTTGTTCATGGAGCAGCACATATTCTTTTTCGTCCTGGCGCAGGTGTGCCGGCAGATAGATTTTCGGGCGGAAGATGCCGATTACAAACGGTGTCAAAAGCTGGTTTGTCAGATAGATATTTTCCCTATCCCATACCGCTGCCTTTATATGTCGTTTTAACCGAAGCAAATGTACAAGGTTTGCCAACAGGAAGACAGCCATGCCAGACAGCCATAAAAAGGTTGCAGCTTTTGTAAGTGCTTCTATGTGGTGGGAAGATGCCGGTGCAGCCTGCTTCGATGGAAGCGCATCTGCTGGTGCCTGGCTGTCTGTGCCGGCTGCGGTTTTTTCGGTCTGCTCAGAAGGTTCCAAAGCTTTGTTTGTGCCAAAAGGCGGGATGTCTGTCCGCATGTTTAGTCTGTCTTGCGGATTGGCAGGCGCCTTTAGCATAGAAAAAGGAGAAAAGGCAGCCGTAAAAGAAACGGGGCAGAGCAGGCGGAACAGTACCGCAGCCCACAGGCAGTACGAAAAAATCCGGGGTGCTTTTTTCAGACAGAGCCGCAGCAGCAGGACAGCGAGAATCACAGCGCTTGCAGTCAGGCTCATAGTTAGTATACGCATCAGCAGTTGTTCAGCCATGTTCTTCCTCCTCATATTCGTCGATCATTTTTTTCAGCTCCTGGATCTCCTTTTGGCTTAGCTTTTTGCGCCTGGAAAACGCGGCTAAAAACAAGGGCAGGGAGCCGCCAAACGTTTCGTTGACAAATTGCTCGCCCTGTGCAGCCTGAAACGCTTCTTTTGTCATTAAAACAGATACAAGTCCCTTTTCATTGACAAACAGCTTTCGCTCGCACAGCCGTTTTAACATCGTATAAGTTGTTGTCCGCTTCCAGCCAAACGCTTCTAAGCACAGCTTTGCAAGCTCCCCAGAGCGGATCGGGGCATTTGCCCAGATCAGGTCGGCAAATTTTTTCTCCATGTCTCCTAATTTATAGCGTTCCATATGGCCTCCTTCCGGCAAGAATTGTTCGCTGCAGCATTAGTCTAACATGATTAGACAAAATTGTCAATGCATATGGATGCAAGATCTTTAAAAAAATTTTGAGGATTTTCTTGATTCAAATTGGATTCTAGTATACAATCTATGTAGCAAATCAAATGCAAAAGTAATTGTTTTTTAAATGCACAAAGAGCAGGATGTGAAAAAATGAGTGGTTTAAAGCGTAAGGAAGAAGAAATCGGGCTGGTAGATCTGGATACCGAACAGGCAGAAGATGGCAGGAAGGAGCGGGCGGCATTCAGACAGGCAAAGGCACAAAAGCAAAAAGCGGCGCGCATGGCGATCGCGGCTATGGTCGCAGGCGGTTTGTCGTTAATCCTGCTGGGCACATTTGTGTTCCATATTTCGCTGATTACGGCAGGATTTGTCGTCGTAATTGAAGCGGTTATTGCAGCAGCGCTGAACAATTCGCCGTTTTGGGTGCATGTCGTAATTATGGCTTTGCAGGTTGTCATGGGATTTTTCTTAAAACATATTTTGTTTTTGGTTTTGGCGGCAGCATATTATTTTTTGCTGCTTTTGTCTGTAAAGCTGCTGGAAGTGGAAGGATAATAGCAGCTTTGTATGATACGGTATCTAATAGGAAGCTGTCGGAAAATGAGCATCTCATTTTTCGGCAGCTTTTTTGTGCTTAGTACACGTTCTAACCTTTTTAAAACCGACAGACCAGGAGCTGTTTTTTCGGATCTATATCAATGAGGAAGACCCAAAGCAGGTCAGCAAAGAAATGGGGATCACAAGGAGCAGCTTGTATGTGCGGCTAAACCGCGGGAAAAAGAAAATGCGTATGCTGGCGGAAAAAGGAAAGGGGATATGAACGATGAAACAGGCGAATCAAAAACAAAAGGCGCATGGTTGCCGTGGCAGCCTGCCTTGCGGTTATGACAGCAACCACAGCCGTATTTCAAAATGAGGTGCAGGCGGCGATTGAACAGATCCGCTACAGCTTAAGCGTAGCGCTTGGAAAAGACATGTCATCCTACAGCGAGGTTGTGCATACATCGGTCAGTAATGCGGGCTATACGATTACCCTGGAAGAGGTGATCGCAGCAGAAGAGGAACTGATTGTCAGCTATATGATACAGAGCGAAAACGGGGACAAAACCGTGCCGGAAAATACAATTACCGGAAAGCTGTCTGTCAATGGAAAGCAGGCGGCGCTCAGCGCGGGCAGCAGCGGGGGATATCTGGATCGGGAGAGGAAACAATATGGCTGTCAGGTGTCTTACCAGATCCCGGACGTTGACCTTTCTGGAAAAAACAAATTTGAGCTGGAATTTACAGACCACGAACAGGTTCTAAAAGGAAACTGGAAGATTCAGTTTGAAGCATCTGGCTCGGAGCTTTTTTTAAAGACAAAGGAGATGGAGGTTGGCGTGTCTTATACTCTGCCAGATAAAAACAGGCTGATACTGGATGCGTTGTCGTTTAATGATTTGGCGCAGCGAGTGACCTTCCATACGACGAAAAAAGGATTGAAACAGGATATCGAGCTGCGTGCACAGGACGATCAGGGGACAACTATCCGGTTTTCCATGACAGAGATGGGAAATGGTAAAGGCGTATTTGAAAACAGCTTTGTAATCGAAGATGGCGCGCCAGTTAGAAACTGGATTGCCGAAGACGCGAAAACACTTACGATCACCGTATACCAGAACGGGTTTTCTGAATCGGATGAAGACGTCTGGCAGCAGGTCGGCGATGCATTGACACTGGATCTGACAAAATTAAAAAAGCGTGAAAAAAAGAAATAAAATTTTTTTATTTGATGCAAGGATATCGCTGGCTGAATCGTGTACGTTATGAAAACAAATACACATATGCAAAAATAAAGGAGGGTTTTCCGATGAACATTTTAAATAATTTGAAAAAAGCAGCAGCCGTATGTACCGCAGCCGTAATGCTGACAGGCAGCCTGACCGTGCCGGTATTTGCACACGGACACCACAGCAGCAGCCACAGCTCGGGCACGTATTGCACCTATCATGGCACGACGCACAAATCAAAGAGCAGTTGCTCCAAATATTGTACCGTGCATAAAACTACCCATAAGAACGGAACAAGGCATCACGCATCAACGCATCACTAAAAAGGCTTTACATCATCCATGCAATCCGCTATAATGAAAAAGATTTCAGAAAGCTAGAGCGTGTTTGAAAGCTGCATAGGCGGATATTCAGCACGCTCCGTGAGAAAAGAGGGAAAACAGCATGGATAAAAAGATACCTTATAAAATCTATCTGGAAGAGCAGGAAATGCCAAAGCAATGGTATAATGTGCGCGCCGATATGAAGAAAAAACCGGCACCGCTGTTAAATCCTGCGACTTTGCAGCCAGTGACGCTTGAAGAGCTTTCCGGCATCTTTTGTGAGGAGCTTGCAAAGCAGGAGCTGGACGATGTAACTGCGTATTTTGATATTCCAAAAGAAATCCGGGATTTTTATAAGATGTACCGCCCGTCGCCATTGGTCAGGGCGTACTGCCTGGAGGAAAAACTGGATACTCCGGCACATATTTACTACAAATTTGAAGGAAACAATACATCCGGCAGCCACAAGCTTAACTCGGCGATTGCGCAGGCTTATTACGCAAAGAAGCAGGGCTTGAAAGGCGTGACGACAGAAACCGGGGCAGGCCAGTGGGGAACCGCGCTTTCGATGGCGTGCGCATACCTTGATCTGGACTGCCAGGTCTATATGGTGAAATGCTCTTACGAGCAAAAACCGTTCCGGCGTGAAGTGATGCGTACGTATGGGGCAAATGTAACGCCGTCCCCGTCTATGGATACAAAAGTAGGACGCAAGATCAACGAAGAATTTCCAGGTACGACAGGCAGCCTTGGCTGCGCTATTTCCGAAGCTGTCGAGGCGGCAACGACACAGGAAGGCTATCGTTATGTCCTTGGCTCTGTGCTTGCACAGGTACTGCTGCACCAGTCCATTATCGGTATGGAGACAAAAGCGGCACTGGATAAATATGGCATTCAGGCACATACCATTATCGGCTGTGCCGGAGGCGGTTCCAACCTGGGCGGCTTAATCTCGCCATTTGCCGGAGAAATCCTGCGCGGAGAAGCAGATTACAAGATCATTGCCGTAGAACCTGCTTCCTGTCCGAGCCTGACAAGAGGTACTTACGCCTACGACTTCTGCGACACCGGAAAAGTATGCCCGCTTTCAAAAATGTACACGCTTGGCAGCGGCTTTATCCCTTCTGCAAACCATGCGGGCGGACTTCGCTACCACGGCATGAGCTCCACCGTATCCGAATTATACGCACAGGGGCTTATGGAAGCAAGGAGCGTAGAACAGACCGAAGTATTCCAGGCAGCGGAGACATTTGCAAGGGTAGAAGGCATTCTTCCGGCACCAGAAAGCAGCCACGCAATCAAAGTGGCAATAGACGAAGCAATCAAATGCAAAGAGACCGGCGAAGAAAAGAATATCGTATTCGGTCTGACCGGAACAGGCTACTTTGATATGTACGCCTACCAGAAATTCAACGACGGCAATATGAGCGATTACATCCCGACAGACGAAGAGCTTGCCGCATCGATGGCAAAGCTTCCGAAGGTGGAAGGATAACCGGATACAGGCACATGGCTGCAAATATTTGTTGCAGCCATGTGCCTGTTTTTTTGCTGTTCAAAATATGATACGAATGGATTGAGTTTTTAATTTATAATAGTGAAAATAAAAGATACTGTTGTGGAGTGTCAAAAGATGTGTTATAATCCCGAAAGAGCAATCGTGTTACAGGGTGCGTTGGCCTCATTCTAAAAAGAATGGGGGTGATGCTATGAAAAAGAGAAAACATAAGAAACATAAGATTCCTATTTCTCTTATGGAGTTGCTGACTTTTGGCATATTCCTTTTAGCATTGCTTACATTCGTGTTTACGTTTTGTAAGTAGTTATACATAACAAAAACCACCCTTGTACTTTGCCGAGTGTGTGGGTGGTTTTGTTATCCATTTAATCGGTCAACCCCTTGTGGGCGGTTGCTTTTTATTTTGTTTTTATACTATAGCATATTTTAGGTTTGATTGCAAGAGCCTTTTTATCTGTTTATAATTGCAAACCATGCGCCTTTTCGCACATTCAGTAACCGATCCCCGCATTCCCCATATAATATGTTAAACCATTTCCCGACTGATCCATCTGTCTACATATTATTTATGGAGGGAGACTTATGAGCCATCTGCTGGAATTTGAACATGTGTCGTATTCCTACCATTCGATTGGCGGGGAGACACTTGCGTTATCGGATATTAGCTTTAATTTGACGGCTGGTGAATTTCTTGCAGTCGTCGGGCCAAGCGGCTGCGGAAAATCTACGCTGCTCAACCTGATCTGCCATCTGACAGAGCCGGAGCAGGGCAGGATTTTATACAAAGGAGAAGCACTGACAAAAGATTCTGTGCGTTCGATTGGCTATATGCTGCAAAAAGACCATTTGTTTCAGTGGCGCAGCATCGAAAAAAATATTTATCTCGGCTTGGAAATCCAAAAAAAACTGACACCAAAGACAAAAGAATACGCTGCGCATCTGCTGCAAAAATATGGCTTGTATGAGTTCCGCCATAAAAAGCCGTCTGAATTATCCGGCGGAATGCGCCAGCGCGCGGCACTGATTCGCACCTTAGTGCTAAGTCCGACGCTGCTGCTTTTAGATGAGCCGTTTTCGGCGCTTGATTATCAAACAAGGCTGAATACCGCAAATGATATCGGCTCGATTATCAGGGGAGAGCAAAAGAGCGCCGTGCTTGTTACGCATGACCTCTCAGAAGCGGTCAGCCTTGCAGACCGTATTTTGGTATTAAGCCCGCGTCCGGGCAAGGTCAGGCGCGTGATAACGACATCGTTTCCAGACGATATGACGGCGCTAAAGCGGCGCGGCACAAATGAATTTAAGGACTATTTTAATATGATCTGGAAGGAGATGAATGGGGATGAAGAAAGCACTTACAGCGCAGGAACTATATGTTGAATCGGTAAAGCGCGCCGACCGTATCGTACGCATTTGGCGTGTATGTTTGTGTATAATTTTTGTCGCGGCATGGGAGCTTTGTGCCCGTTATGAGATTATTAATTCTTTTATTTTCAGCAGTCCGTCCAAGCTTGCCCGCTGCTTTTACCGCCTGCTATTGGAAGAAGGGCTTGCGTCACATATCGGCATTACGCTGTTTGAAACGCTGGCAAGCTTTTTCCTCGTAATTGCAGTTAGCCTGATCCTTGCAGTCCTGCTCTGGAAAAGCCGTACCTTTTCCAGAATACTAGAACCATATATGGTCATGTTAAACAGCCTGCCCAAATCTGCGCTTGCGCCGCTTTTGATCGTATGGCTGGGTGCAAATTACAAGACGATTATTTTAACCGGTATCTCCGTTGCCGTATTTGCGTCGATTATGAATCTGTATACCGGATTTATGGAAGTAGATCCAGAAAAAGTCAAGCTGATTGACACGCTTAACGGAACGGAAAAAGATAAATTATACAAAGTGATCCTGCCGTCGAATATCCCGAACCTGTTTGGCATTATGAAAGTAAATATCGGGCTTTGCCTGGTCGGAGTCATTATCGGGGAGTTTATTGCCGCAAGGAAAGGGCTTGGGTATTTGATTATTTATGGAAGCCAGGTGTTTCGTTTCGAGCACAAACAGATATAAAAAGCAACGGATGGCTGTTGCAAAAAATAGAATAAGCAAGTAAGTTTGCATGTTTTTGTAACATATTTTTCCTTCTGGCATAAAATAATATAAAAAACGCAATGGTGATTATTATAAAAGAAGACTTGCTGTTTATCTTTCAAAAGCTGCTTGAAAAAAGGAAAATTACGATAGACGAATACAACAAAGCAGTCCGGCTTATTTTACAACGATATTCATAAAAAGTGCGGAGCACATACAGCATATGTAGGTTAAGGAGGCGTATTTGTGGAAAGAAGATGCAGAGCTGTTTATTACTGCCGGGTGAGTACGGATGATGAAAATCAGGCAACGTCTATTATGAATCAAAAAGAAGAAGCTCTTAAAATCATGAAAGACAACAACTGGCAGTTTGTTGACGGATATGTAGAAATGTAAACCGCTTATTTGATACAAAAGGAATGAACAAATATCGGGAAAACCGCTGAAAACAAGGGATTCCGGCATATTGGATGTTGCTGGAATCCCTTGTTTGATTTGGAGCTGTGCCAGGGCAGCATGGGAGCGGCGGTTACGAACGGCCACAGTGGTTATGAATCTGACCTCTCTGTGGCTGTTTTGACCCCTAAAACGGTAAAAAATAATGGGAAAGCGATAATGAGTGGTGGATGCTTCTTTTTTAACAAATGGGAGGGATATACCCCATTTGAATGGCTTTCGTTACAGCTTCAACAGATGAGGAAACGCCAAGTTTTTCAAATATGTGCTGCAAGTGATTTGATAAAGTTCGCTCGCTGATATAGAGTGTAGCTGCAATCTCTTTCCGCTTCATACCATCAGCTAAAAGCCGCAGGATTTGCTTTTCACATTCAGTCAATTCCTCTAAAAATGGAATTTCTCTGTTAAAAATGATTGCACCCTGTGATATTTGGGAAAGGAAGGATACCAGTTTCTCAGGCTCTATATTTTTGTTGATAAATCCCTTTGCCCCGATTTTTTCTGCTTCGCTGCGGTATACTGGCAGGTCATATCCAGACAGGATCACAATCTTTTGCTCTGGATATTGGCATAGCAGTTGTTTTGCCAATTCCAAGCCATCCTCAGATGCTATGTTTTTTAAGTTTATATCCATAAGCAGGATGTCCGGCCTGCTCGTATCAATGAAGCTGTTCAGCCGGGATATATCACTGATGCTTTCAAATGATGTGATCTGCGGATAATCCGATAAGGCAATCTCCAAGCTTTTTGAAAATAGCACATGGTCATCGACTAATAAAATATTGATAAGAAACATCTCCTTTCATTGGCAGGGTGATTTGTATGCAGATCCCGTGTGAAAAGTTATTGGCTATTTTTATAGAACCATCCATGTTATTGACACGTTCAGTGACCAGCGCAAGCCCTCTGTGCTTTGACAGGTCGGCGGGTGAGAGGGTATCCGCATCAGCAGTTCCATTGTCCCTTACGCACAGCGCTATGACCCCGTTGTCCTGTGTAAGGGTTATCCATGCTTTTTCTCCTGCTGAGTGCTTGTAAATATTTGTGACAAGCTCTTTCAGGAGACGGTATACGAAGATATCATAAGGGGCAGCCAAAAATAAGGAGTCCGGGCATTCAAAAGTAATACGGATATTACGGTGCGGAAAGGATTGTGATATATATGCAAGCAGGTTTTGGTAATTTTTTTTCACAGTAAGTTTTGAGAGCATTGCAGGGCGGTAATCCTGCATCTGCTCACGGATATAAGTGTTCATGTTATCAAGAGTTTCCGTGATGATTTTCTGGATATCGGGGTGGCCTGCCTTTTTCATCATATTCTTTATGGAAAGCAGGTCCTGGAGGATGTCATCATGGAGGAAGTTTGCAAATTCGAGGTTTAGCTGCTCTTCCCGCTGTAACTGCTTTAATGTGGCATGGTATATACTTTCCCTGGCCACCGCATTTTTTCCGTGCCTTAAATTGTAATCTAATGCAATGTTGCAGGCATATACAAAGACAAACATGGCATCCAGCATAAGGAAAAACAGTGGGAGGCCGATGCCTAAAGCCAGGGCGGACAGGCCGCAGATGGCTGCCCCGGCAAGCAGGATTAATGCTGACTGGCGACTGCTGAATATGGTTGACAAAGGGACGCTGCTATGCTCTTTTTGTATAATGCCGTGTATGCTTATAGAGAACAGCAGGACAGGAAGATAGATCCCCAAATTAGAAAGATGCCCACTGATTCCCATTGTAGAAAAGTAATAGACAAGGAATAAAATGATTACCGTTACAAGGGAGAAAAGGATATATTTCCACTCCGCCTTAAAAACAAAGGCAGTTCTTTTTCTGTGGAAGACAATAATGAAAATGAAACAAAGCCAGCCTGCCAGAAACTGTATGCCGTAAAACAGGGCGAATATTTCATTTGATGCCAACAGGCCGATAAGGGAGCAGATGCAGGTTCCAGTCAGGCAGATGTTTACTGCTTTCTTGAATTTATATCCGCTTCCTTGAAACAGAAACATGAGTATGAAATTTATGGAGACGTACCATATGACCGGGCTTAAGGCGGAGAATAGCATACTTGTCGAGGCATCGCCCTGTGCAGACAGGAGTATATACCAGCTATGGAGTGCCAGCAGGCCACAAAACAGGGAGATGACTTTGTTTCCCCTGACGTTGCAGGAGCTTATATAAGTAATGTCTACGAGCATCAAAGAGGACAGGAACAAGGATACAGTCCCTGTGGCGCGAAATGCGATATTTTTATTTATAGCCAGCCCTATATAAAAGATAAGGAAAATGGAATTTGCAAAAAGCAGAAGGTTTAATGTTATACGCTTCATATCCGGCCTCCTTTTTTCACGTTTCATTATACCATTTATTTGCGGGTATGCAAACAGAAATCTCTGAATGATATCTAATTTGTCAGCACAGCTTTGCAGCAGGTGTGGACAGTCATACAGTAATATACCAGATAAATAATGAATGCCAGCAGAATGGCAGCCATTGTGGGTGTATATAGCAAAAGGCTGTTTTTCAGGATGTTTTGCATGAGGGCGGACTTGTATACCAGCGTGGCAAAGATGCAGTCTGCCAGCCCGAATAAAAATGGGATGATGAAAAAAGCGGCAGTCTGTTTTTTGATGATCTTTTTGATCTTCTTGTCCGTATATCCCATTTTTCGGAGGATATCATAGTCAGATTTCGAGTCGGTTATGGCTGAAACATTATTAAAGTAAAGGATGCTTCCAGTTGCTATAAAGAACAATACCACAAGAAAACCTATTAACAGGAATGTGGAACTGCTCAGGGAAAATATTTCGTGTACCCTGTGCGAGTTTCCCTGCAGGTAGGGGCTTCCCGACAGATATTCTGACAGGGCATGGAACAGTGCCTCGTTATCCTCAATGGATTTTCCATTTATGCTGAGGATTTTCGCTGCCGGAACTGCCTGTTCTGTTATCATATGGTATAAATCGTCACTTACGATCAAAGTTCCGACACTGTTTGCAAATGCAATGGGATTATCCAAAGTAACAGCGGTTACTGTGACCGGTATTTTATTATTGCCTATCGAGAGTGGATAAATATTACCTGTTTCATCATTGTCAGAATCCGGCTGGTATTTGACTAAAATACACTCATTGACATTTAAAGTGGCAAGGTGTTCCAGCGCTTTTGTCCGTCCCTGTGCTTCCAAAAGAGATTTATAGTTTGAATACGGGATGCATTCAAACCCTGCATCCCGCAGGATATTTTCGTTACCGGCATCTCCCTTGGAGGTTCCGATGCTGTATTCTACAGGGAGCTGCCCGGCAGTGGAAGTGACCTTATAAATAGCAGTCTGCAGGAATGTGACATCATCCTCCGATGAATAATCGTTTATGATCTGTTTGATCGCAGTTATTTCACTTTCATTTTCAATTCTGCATTCTATTTCCGATGGTGCCATACGGGATACCGCAGCTATTGGATAGTATAACGACAAAGCCATGGTGCTTGAAACTGTCAATGTTGCGGCTGACAATAATGTAAGCATGATCAGCGTCCTGGAGTTTGAATGGATACGGTATATAAACCCAGGCGCAGTGATGATTTTTGTTTCTGTGTAAAATTTTCGTTTGTTTTTCTTCCCTGTCTGTACTGCAAAGGGAAGGAAGGATGCGATAAAAAGCACCGTTCCTGAAAGTATGAGTGCAAATGTCAGCATACCAATCGGATAAAAACCAACTGTAAGCCATAAGGATTTCGCACCTCGTAATATATTGAGTGCAAGGCAGTATCCTGAAATAACAGCAAAAAAACCCATGGCAGACGCAGCGGCGTGGAATTTCATCTCTTTTTCCGCATTCTTTTCATATCTCACTAAATCCATGAGTGATGTCTTGAAAAGAAATCTGCCATTGGACAGGGCTAACACTATGAGAACAGCGAAAATAAAGCAGGCTGTTTTTGCAATGGCATTCGGGTTGAAAAAAGGTATTTGTGAATGATTGACCGTCAGGCCCAGTAATTTTGTAATGCCAAAGACAATCCCTTTATGGAAAAAACTTCCCAAAAGTATCCCGGTTATAAAAGCGCTGGAACAGGTGAGCAGGTTCTCTGTTATGAGCAGGGATAGTATTGTGGATTTTCTGTATCCTAATAATGCGTAAATACCGAGTTCTTTTATACGGCGGCGCAAAAAGAAGCGGTTTGAATAGGACATATAGAAAACAACAAAAGCCATGAGGAATACGGAAATTGTGTTGCACATCGTTTCAACCCGCCCGTCATTTGATATTTTTTCAAGCATGACCGCATTCATAGAGAATGAAGTGAATGCAAAAAAGATAGTGATTACAAATGAAACGGATAATAGATAGAGGGCGTAAAACGAAAAATTATTTTTCAGATTCTTAAGCGCCATAGATAAATTATGCATCTGTCTCCCCTCCTATCTTTCTGTGTCTAATTTTGCCACTTCCCGTGCAATGGATTCGTAGAATGTGCGCCTGTCATCATCCTGTTTAAACATCTCCCGGATAATGCGCCCGTCTTTAAAGATTAAAATGCGGTTAGCGAAACTTGCAGCATATGCATCATGTGTAACCATCAGTATAGTTGTATTAAGGGCTTCGTTTGATTCTTTTAAGGTGTTTAATAAATCTGTCGCAGAACTGGAATCCAATGCCCCCGTCGGCTCGTCAGCAAATAAGATACTTGGCCGCTTTATAATGGCCCTTAAAGCCGAAGCCCGCTGTCTCTGCCCGCCCGAAAGCTCGTTTGGATATTTATTAAGCTGCGCATCAATGCCAAATGATTCTGCCAGACTCCGTATCATGTTCTCTATTTTTTTCGGAGGGAGCTTCTGTAAAGTAAGTGGGACAGCAATATTTTCAAAAATGGTAAGGCTGTCAAGCAGGAAATATTCCTGAAAAATAAATCCCAGCTTATCCCTGCGGAAATCCGCCGCGCCTGAATCGGTCAGGTCCTTAATGTTGATGCCGTCTATTATAATACTGCCACTTGTGGGTGTATCAATCGTGGAAAGGACATTAAGCAATGTAGTCTTCCCGGAACCCGAAGCACCCATAATAGCAATAAATTCACTTTTCGACACACTGAACGATACTTTGTTAAGGCTGGAATGTTGTGCCTTGGCATAAATTTTTGTTACTTCTTTTGCTTCTAATAATGCAGACATATGAAATTCTCCTTTGCGTTTGATAGTAATATTGTACCTTTTGGAACTTGAAATAGAATGAGTAAAACAGGCAATTATTTTTGCGCGATTTACTCATTCAGATTAGGAAGCAGTATGATTTGGGGAAGGCTTAAATGTGAATTGTGAAAGCTAATGGTAAGGCGTGTTCGTCACGATAGCAATAAATTTTTTCAGCAAAGGATTTTGTGAATTTTTTTTATAAAAAAGGCCATAGGATAATGGCTCGCTGTTTTTTTAAGGGACTGAACAAATATCAGAATTTACAAAATTCATCTGTGGAAGTACAGAACAGCCATACCCTGCCCTGACAAGAGTAAGAAGCACCTGCAGGTTTTCACATACATAAGTGGATTCAGGCAGGATATGCTGTGAAATCTGGTTCTGCATTTCTGCGGCTTTGGCAGGAATTGCATAGGAATTGCAGACAACAATATTCTCCAGATACAATTCCTCTTTTGCAAGCTCAGGTCTGGCTGCATAAGGATGTGCGGCGGGAACAATACAGCACAGTGGTATCCAGAATAATTCTTTGTAGACCGTATCGTTTTTTATTGGGATATCATCCTGGAATCCAAACAGCAGATCCAGATTAGCCTCGCTCTGGCAGCCTATCGTTAAGACCTGCAGATTCGTGCTTTGATGGCGCTGCAGTTTCTGTTCGGCAATTTTTAACCTGCCTATAACATTTTTCGCATCTTCCAGAAAGCTGATCCCGGCAGGCGTAAGGGTAACTGTCCTGGTGGTGCGGTGAAGAAGTTTTGTCCCCAGCTCATCTTCCAGCGCATGAATCTGCCGGGAAACGGCAGACTGGGTAATCTTTAAAATTTCAGCGGCTCTTGCAAAGTTCAGGTTTTCAGCAACCTGGATAAAGCTCTTTAACTGGTCTGTATTCATGGGTTTCACCTCCATTATTGCGTTTTTGTCATTGATAATACCATATTTTCATTTCACTTTCAAGAGCGAGTGTGGTTAAATATGTATTGCAAAGATTAGCACTCAAAAAATGATAGCCATTGTCCTGGTTATGGCAGTTACAAATAACATACTGGTGTCCTACGGTGCAGTATCTACAATCGTTTTGATTCTGGCATTTTCTTCCAGGCGATCGGAAAACCAACACAGGCAACCATCCTTTCCATGTCCCGTCAGATTGTTTATTTGCTCCCAGCGACCTTATTGCTGCCGCTGGTATTAGGGGTGGAAGGAGCATTGTGGGCAGGCCCGCTGGCAGATGTGCTGGCGTTTATAACAACTTGCCGTGGCGTAAAGTCCGGTGCGAATAGTGACAAGCCCACGGCACATAAAATGTCGTGGGCCATTTTTTGATTTCAGGGGATTCAGTTTTTCCGTCCCCGTGGCCTATATGTGAAAGCTATTTTTCCGCACGGCGGGAGGCCGCAAAAAAATACCGGCGCGGCTGTCCGGTTCCCGCCCCTGCGGTGGCATATGGCAGGAGGTGTGTTTTTCATGACGGAGGAACAGAAAAGGAAGGTTACAGACCTGCGGCGGGCAGGCATGGGGTATACGGAGACGGCAAGGCTGGTGGGCGTGTCCAGGGACGCGGTGCGCAGCTTTTGCAGGAGAAACGGACTGGCGGGGCAGGCGGCACAGGAAAAACCGGGGGACGCGCAGGAAGGCTCCTGCCGGGAGTGCGGGAAGCCGCTGCAGCAGACGGCAGGCGTGAAGCGGCGGGTGTTCTGCTCCAGGGAATGCCGTGAGAAGTGGTGGCATGGGCATCCAGAGCAGATAAGACAGAGGGCGGTGTATTCCTTCACCTGCGCCGGGTGCGGGAAGCCGTTTAACGTCTATGGGGATTCCAGGAGGAAATACTGTTCCCACGGATGCTATATAAAAGCCAGGTTCGGGGGAGGCGGCGCAGATGAATGAGGGGGATTTCCGCGCGGAGCTGCGCTACCGGATGTCGCTTGCCGTGGCGCGGGCGATGCTTGAAGAAGGCGCCATCACCGAGGAGGAATATTTGGAAATTGATACAATACTTTTGCAGAAACACCGGCCAATTCTGGGTACATTATTAGCGGGAAAACCCTTGCAATAAGTGCGGTTTGGAGTGATGAATGGTAGCGGAAAGGAGTGGTTTCATTGAAGAAGATCAGCAGAATAGAGCCGGTTTTCCATGCGCTGCCGGAGCGGAAGAAAGTGGCCGCTTATGCGAGGGTGTCCAGGGACACGGAGCGGCTTATGAATTCCGTTTCCGCACAGGTCAGCTACTACAGCGCGCTCATCCAGGGAAACCCGGAATGGGAATATGCAGGGGTGTACGCAGACTGCGGGATATCCGGGACAGGGACGGCAAGGCGCGGCGAATTCTTAAGGATGCTTACCGACTGCGAGGCGGGAAAGATCAACATTATCCTGACAAAATCCATCAGCCGCTTCGCAAGGAACACGGTAGACCTTCTGGAGACGGTCAGGCATTTAAAGACCCTTGGCATCGAGGTGAGGTTCGAGAAGGAACACATCCATTCGCTTTCAGAGGACGGGGAGCTGATGCTCTCGCTCCTGGCGTCTTTTGCGCAGGAGGAGAGCCGGAGCATCTCGGAAAACGTGAAATGGGGAGTCAGGAGGCGGTTCCAGTCCGGCGAGATCGGGATGGCAAACAAACACATCCTCGGATACCAGTATGATGAGGATGAGAAAAAATATGTCATCATCCAGGAAGAGGCGGAAGCAGTCCGCTGGATGTTCCAGATGTACATTGACGGAGTTCCCCTGCGGGAGATTGCGGGGAGTATGAACAATGCGGGCATCCGCACCACGCTTGGCAACGATTTCCAGGAGGGCTCGGTGCGCCAGCTTATCTTCAACGAGGTCTATGCCGGGGACATTCGGCGGCAGAAATGCTACATAGCGGACCCGATTACAAAAACGAAATTGAAAAACTGCGGGGAGCTGCCGCAGTATTATATGGCGGGCTGCCATGAAGCCATCATTGACCGGGAAACCTACGCAAAGGTCCAGGCGGAGATGAAGCGGCGGGCGGGGCTTGTCAACCCCACCTACCCTTTTACGGGGAAGATGAAATGCGGCATCTGCGGGCAGGCGTTCACAAGAAAAAAAGGAACTGTAAGACAAAAAAGCTATGTACACTGGATATGCCGTTCTAAAAAGGAGACGGGCATGAGCTGTACCAGCGTGAATTTCAGAGAGGAAGAACTGGAGCGGATAGCAGCGCGGACGCTTGGGATGCAGGGATTTGATGAGGCGGAGTTTGAAAAGGCCGTCCGGGGAATCACCGTTATGGAAAGCGGGGACCTGGAATTCCGGCTTGCCGGCGGGGAGAAGAAAGTCTGGAAGAACCTGCACCAAGACCCGCCAAGGCACATCGCAACGTCCACGGACTGCTTCCAGGGGAAGATACGGTGCGCTGCCTGTGGGAATACATACCACCGGATGAACAGTGCGGGGAAGTGGGTGTACTGGTACTGCATCGGCAAGAAAAGGAAACATGTGGAGTGCCATAACCCGAACTGCACCGATTACAAGCTGAGGCAGGTTTCCGCGCACATGATGGGGATGGAAGAATTTGACGAGGCGGAGTTTGAGGAGCGGGTGGAAAACATCACGGCATTCCCGGACGGGAGCCTGGAGTTCCATTTCAAAGGAGGGAGGTCAAAGCGGTGGCAAAGAGCGTGATCACGATACCGGCAACGGTAAACAGGCACACGGCGGCGCCGATAGGCAGCTACAAAAAGCGCAGGGTGGCCGCCTATGCCCGCGTCTCGACCGACCATGAGGAGCAGCAGAGCAGCTACGAGGCGCAGGTGGACTATTACACGAATTACATCAATGGGCGTGAGGACTGGGAATTCGTTTCTGTGTATGCGGACGAGGGGATCACCGGCTGCAACACGAAAAAGCGCGACGGCTTCAACAAAATGGTGGAGGACGCGCTTTCCGGAGCCATCGACCTTATCATCACCAAGAGTGTCTCCCGCTTCGCAAGAAACACGGTGGACAGCCTCACGACCATCCGAAAGCTGAAGGAACACAAGGTGGAATGCTATTTTGAAAAAGAGAACATCTGGACGTTTGACGGAAAGGGCGAGCTGCTGCTGACCATCATGTCCTCGCTGGCGCAGGAGGAGAGCCGGAGCATCTCGGAGAACTGCACCTGGGGGCAGAGAAAGCGTTTCGCGGACGGCAAGGTCACGGTGCCGTTCAAGCGGTTCCTGGGCTATGACCGGGGCGAGGACGGAAACCTTGTCATCAATGAGGAACAGGCGGAGACCGTCCGCAGGATTTACGGCCTCTTCCTGCAGGGGCGCTCGCCCCACGCAATCGCAAAGCTGCTAACGGCGGAGGGCATCCCCTCGCCCGGAGGAAAGGGAGTCTGGTCGTCCAGTACGGTCAAAAGCATCCTTACAAACGAAAAATACAAAGGCGATGCGCTTCTGCAGAAGGTGTACACGGTGGACTTCCTCTCCAAAAAGAAGAAAGTGAATGAGGGCGAGGTGCCGCAGTATTATGTGGAGAACAACCACCAGGCCATCATCAGCCCGTCCGTGTTCGAGGAGGCGCAGCACCAGATGGCGGCCAGGCATTCCGGGAAGAACCGGGCGAGCAGCACGAGCGTATTCTCCGGTCGTATAAAGTGTGGGGACTGCAGGGGCTGGTACGGCTCCAAGGTGTGGCACTCCAACAGCAAGTACCGCAGGATCGTCTGGCAATGCAATCATAAATTTGACGGCGGGGAGAAATGCGGCACACCACATTTGGATGAGGAAACTATCAAACAGCTTTTCCTGAAAGCGGCAAATGCCATATTTACAGAAAAGGGCGGGGTGCGGGAGGATTACGATTCCATAAAAGACGCGCTTTTTGGCACCACGGAGCTGGAGGTGGAGCGCCTGCGGCTGCAGGAGGAGCTGAACGTGGCAGCGGAGCTGATCGGGCAGTGCGTGTCGGAGAACGCCCGCATCGTACTTGACCAGACGGAGTACCAGAAAAAGTATGACGGGCTGGCGGGGCGGTTCAACGGGGCGAAGGAGCGGCTTTCGCAAGTCAGTCAGGCCATCACGGAGCGGCAGGCGAAGCGGGAAAAGATCGGGAGGTTCGTTTCCGTCCTGGAAAAGCTGGACGGTCCGCTCACGGCATTTAACGAGGACGACTGGTACAGCCTTGTGGAGTACGCCACGGTGTACAGCAGGGAGGACATCCGCTTCACTTTCAAGAACGGGATGGAGATAAAGGCATAAGAATATAGTCTCCCGGAGCCGGAAAAATGGCTGTGGGGGACATTTTTTCACGGATTCCCACAACCGCCTATAAAACTCACGGGGGATCGGTAAAATCATGGAGTATGATAAAAAATCGCGGGGTATCGGTAAAAAATCATGGAGTTTAAGGAAAAATCGAATTGTATCAAAGACTGCGTTTACATAGATGTGCAGAACCAAACTTCGATACAATTTAATGCGGTGCAGAGCCTTGAAATACTGTAAATAGGGCTTGTGGGATGGTAAAAACCATTTCTGTGAGCCTTATTTTTTGTGGGCTGATAGGGACTTGCCTTCACCATTCGGCAGGGGTGTTCGGAATCTGTACACCCCTGCTGAAGTGGACATACACCCCCTTAAGGGCAAAGTTAAAAAGTATTAAGCAGTGAAGAAAACGGTCGTTTTTACTATTTTTATCTGTCCCAAGATATATTCTTCTGATGCAATGCTTGGAATGGCGGATTACATCTACGACCACTTTGACGAATTCCGTTTGCTGTTGGATGCCTCCCATGACACAAAGTTCCATAACTTTGTAGGCGCTTTATTGCATCTCGCTTTCCATCGCTAAATCCATGCTGGAATGGCATAACGAGTCGAAAAATAGGATATATGGTAGAAAAGTGATATTATTTGAAATATAGGATAGAAAATAATCTTTTTTTCAAATGATATTACCTTTAAGTATAGAATAATGTGCAATAAAAACAGATGTTGAGACATGTAATGTATTATGGTAATATAGATATAGTTTATAGAATTTGAGTAAAGAATGTGTAATATGCTTTAAAACCTAAAAATATCAATAGCCGGATAAAGAGAATGAAAAAAACAGGCTATGGCGGCATTTCAAAATTTGCAAAAGTTTAGAGGCAGGCTGCCGGAAAACTTTGATGCTGACAAAGAATTGGAAGAAGCGAGGAATGAAAAATATAGTAATCCTGGTTGATACAAATATTATTGTGGATGCGGTCGCATAGCGGCATCCTTTTGCAGTCTATGCAAATATAATAATAGAAAAATGTGCCAGAAGGGAAATTACTGGCTTTTTAGCTGCACATAGTATTTCTAATTTGTTTTATATTATGAGAAAAGATTTTAATCCAGATGAGCGCAGAAATTTTATTAAGCATTTGTGTAAGATTTTTTATATTTCCAATTAAAATGCAGTCGAAGTAGCGGCAGATTATATTATAACACGAAATCCAAAGGATTTTACAAAATCAAGAGTGAAAGTTATCCAACCGGATAAATTTGTAAAATTATTAGGATGATAAAAACAAAGAACTATATTGGAATTGTTATTCGTTTCCAAGTAGAGAAATGGTCGGTATTTTGATGCAGGCTGTCACTAAATTGGAAGGCAGGATAAGGGGCTGCATGGCGGTTCCTGTAAAAGAGGTGTTATGATGGATTACAAAAAGGATGAAAGGAATATCTGCTGCGCCCTGTGCAGTGAATCGGGCAAGTCCTCGGAATACGGACCTAAGATACATAGATTTCGAAATGGCAGGGGAGATGCAGAGGTTGATTCCTACAAAGTGTTTCCTGGAATTGAGATGAATATTTACTCTGTGCATATGGACCGTTTTTTCTTCGGGGCAGAGGAAGAGGGGAACTTTATGGAAATACACCACTGCCGTGAAGGGAGGATGGAGCAGGGGCTGGAGGAGGATGGGAGCGCCTATATTATGCCGGGCGACCTGTCCGTTACGGTAAAAAAACAAAGTTCCGGTGAATACAGCTTCCCCCTCTGCCATTACCACGGCATTTCCATATGCATTGATACCGATGCCGCGCCGGAGTGCCTTTCCTGCTTCCTGGAGGATGTGAATGTCCGTCCCAGGGAGCTGGCAGGGCGGCTGTGCGCAGACAAAAACTGCTTTATTATCCGTTCCCAGGCATATATCGAACATATCTTTTCGGAACTGTATTCGGTGCCGGAAGAATGCAAAAAGGGTTATTTCAAAATAAAGGTTCTGGAACTGCTTCTCGTGCTTGGGAGCGTCAGCCCGGAAAAGAACAGCGCACCCGCCCTTTCGCTGTCAAAACTGCAGGCAGACCTTGCCAAGGAAGCCGCCGCATGGCTTGCGGAGAATTTAGACAGGCAGGTATCCGTGTCTGAGCTTTCCGGCAGGTTCCATGTATCGCAGACCCATCTCCAAAACGCATTCAAAGGCGTGTATGGCGTTCCCGTGAGTTCCTATACCCGGATTTTGAAAATGCAGTCTGCCGCCCTGCGGCTGATCCACACGGATTCCGCCATATTGGAGATAGCCTCCGAATTTGGGTACAGCAATGCGGGGAAATTTGCTTCTGCATTCCAGAAGATCATGGGGGAGACTCCAGGCGAATACAGGAAAATGCACGGAATTATGGGATGGCAGTGACTTCCGTTCTAAAACGGCGTTCCTTAAAGAGTGCTGTTTTGGAGCATTTTTCTGTTTTGATGGAGCAGAAAGGAAGGAAAAAGGATGCTATCATTTTACTGTGCCTTGCAAGAGGCCCTTATTTTTGACAATGGGTTAGTTTTTGCTAACCGAAAGGAGATGACGCGGATGAGCGTGGTGATTGTCGGAGGAAATGAATGTATGGTCCGTCAATATAAAGAGCTGTGCAGGGAATACAAATGTAAGGCGAAAATATATCCCAAAATGGCGAAAAACCTGAAAAATATCGGGCTGCCGGATCTGCTTGTGCTGTTTACAGGCACGGCTTCCCATAAAATGGTGCGCAGCGCATTGGAGCAGACGAAAGGAAAGCCGGTAAGGACGGTCCGTTCCCATATAAGCTCCATAAATGCGCTCCGGGGAATCCTGGAAGGCCATATGGCGGAAAGCGGGGAGGGTATGTATGTCTGAGGAAATATTTGTCCACTACTGTTCACCGACACTGGCAGGGATAAAAACGGCAAATTTATTTTCCTGCCGCTTTGCAGACGAAAAGGAGATGAGGGACAGCGTCCGCAGTCTGAACGTGGCCCTTGTGAAAAAGGGGATCAGGGTTCTTCCCCTCCGGTACCGTGACGGGTGCGCACTTATTTATGCATACCGGCCGTCAAAGCTGTCGCAGGACTTACAGCAGGCGGATGCCTGCATTCTGTTAGAAAAACGCGGGTACACGTTTGGCGCGCCGGAACGGTGCATTATCCAGCTTATGCAGAGACTGGCGGATGGTGGGGAATTCCCGCACGAAATCGGATTATTTCTTGGCTACCCGCCGGAAGATGTAAGCGGCTTTATTGAGAACAGGGCCAAAGGGTATAAATGCGTGGGGGAATGGAAGGTCTACGGTGATGCGGATAAAGCAAAAGAAATATTTGCAGAATACCAGAAATGCACGGAGGCCTGCCTTGCGCAGTTTGCACAGGGTAAGTCTATTGAATGGCTCACAGCGGCCGTTTGATATACAAAATATTTAACAGAAAGGCAGGATACATATTATGGCAAAAATAGCGGTAGTTTATTGGAGCGGGACCGGAAACACGCAGGCAATGGCGGAGGCGGTTCTGGAAGGCGCAAAGGCAGGCGGGGCGGAGGCGGATCTGCTTACAGCCTCAGAGTTTGACGCTTCCAAAATGGACTCCTATGACGCAGTTGCTTTCGGCTGCCCGGCTATGGGTGTGGAGGTGCTGGAAGAAGGCGAATTCCAGCCGATGTTCGATTCCGTGGAAGGAAAGCTCGGCGGGAAGAAGACCGGGCTGTTCGGCTCCTATGGATGGGGCGACGGGGAATGGATTCGTAACTGGGAGGAAACCTGTACGACGGCGGGCGCAGTGCTTGTGTGCGACAGCGTGACCTGCAATGAAGCACCGGACGAAAATGCGCTGGAAGACTGCAGGGCGCTTGGAAAGGCGCTGGCATAATTATTGACTTTGTTCAGGAAAGATAATTTACGCAGCGGTCTGGTTTTCCAGGCCGCTTTTTCCGTTCGTATATGCCGTGGGAAATACCCGATGTTTTGTTAAATAAACGACATGAAAGAACAGCGAATAGTGACAAGCCTGCGGATCATAAGATGCCGTAAGGCGGTTTTTTATTTTACCCTCAAGTTTTCCCTTCTGCCGTGGCAATGAAATGGGAGGCTTTCTTATAAGCAGGGGTAAAATACATAAGCCTCTGCAGGAGGTGGTTCTCATGACGGAAGAACAGAAAAATGTGGTCATAAAGCGCCGTAACAGCGGCTTTGGATATGCGAGCATAGCAAAAGAAATCGGGCTGACAAAGGATGCTGTGGTGGCGTTCTGCAGGCGGAACGGTCTGACCGGGAACATGGCGGGGAAAACGCAGAAGGGAACCGGCAGCCGCTGTAAGGAATGCGGGGCGGCGCTGGTGCAGGCTAAGGGGATGAAGACGCGGGTATTTTGTTCCGCGGAATGCCGGAAAAAATGGTGGAAGGAACATCCAGAGATGCTGAACAAAAAAGCGGTCTACACCTATACCTGTGCCAGATGCGGCAGGGAGTTTACAGCCTATGGCAATTCCAGAAGGAAATACTGCTCACATGCCTGCTATATCAAAGACCGGTTTGGAGGAGGCGGGGCAGATGACTGAGGAGCAGTTCCGGGCAAAAAGCTGTATTATATCTCGCTCTCCATAGCGAGATCCATGTTGGAAAAGGGTGCCATCGACAAGAAGCTTCCTGTATAATGTAAAGCATCGGAAGGTTGACCCAAAAAGTGAACATCACGGTGGGGATTGACAAGGTGAAAGCCGCCTGCGAGTCAGCAAAGCAGAATCCGGGGGAAGAAAACAGTTTCCGGCAGCTTCGCCTGAACTAGTACAGCATTGCAGAAATAACAGTGAATACAGCACCCGTTATTTCTGCACCACTGTACTAGTGGGTGAAACAGGCGGTGCGGTGGATGCCCATGGACAAATGGGACGCCTGTGCCTTCCCGGTTTCGGAGGATGATCTGGAAGGGCGTGTCTGTTACGGAGGTCTGGATTTATCTTCCACCACGGACATCACGGCGTTCGTTCTGGTGTTCCCGCCGCTGGATGAAGAGGACAAATACTGCATCCTGCCGTACTTCTGGGTGCCGGAGGAAACGCTGGAGCTGCGTGTGAGGCGCGACCATGTCCCCTACGATGTGTGGGAGCGGCAGGGGAAGCTGATGATCACGGAGGGAAACGTGGTGCATTACGGATTCATTGAGAAATACATCGAGCGGCTTGGGGAGCGGTTCAACATCCGGGAGATCGCCTTCGACCGGTGGGGCGCAGTGCAGATGGTGCAGAACCTTGAGGGCATGGGCTTCACGGTGGTCCCGTTTGGGCAGGGCTTCAAGGATATGTCCCCGCCCACCAAGGAGCTGATGAAGCTGGTGCTGGAACAGATGATTGCCCACGGCGGGCATCCGGTTCTGCGGTGGATGATGGATAACATCTTCATCCGCACCGACCCCGCAGGCAATATCAAGGCAGATAAGGAAAAATCTACGGAGAAGATTGACGGTGCTGTGGCTGCGATCATGGGGCTTGACCGGGCGGTGCGCTGTGGGAACCAGACATCCGAAAGCGTGTACGATTCCCGCGGACTTTTGGTGTTCTGATTTGTGCATCCATACAAAGATCAAGCGGAACGCTTGCATACCGCAAGCAAAAGCGGTATACTATATAGTGAAAGGATGTGGTTTAGATGGCAAGGACATCAAATGTATTCGCGCGTGTGGAGCCTGAGATCAAAGAGCAGGCAGAGCGGGTGCTTGACCAGCTTGGGATACCGATGTCAAATGCAGTCGGTATGTTTTTAAGGCAGGTCGTGCTTCAGCAGGGCATCCCGTTCGAGATGAAGCTGCCGAAGAAGGCGCCACTTGCATACGGCTCCCTTACAAAAGAGCAGTTTGACGCGGAGATAGGAAAGGGCATGGAGGATATACGGGAAGGCAGGGTATATTCAGCAGATGTGGTGGAAGAAGAAATGCGGCGGGATTATGGGATATGAGCTGGGATATCGTATACACGGCCGCGGCGAGGCGTGATCTGAGGGATATATACGAGTATATTGCATATGAACTGCTTGTGCCGGAAACGGCAGCAGGACAGACGCAGCGGATCATGAAAGAAATCCGCGCTCTTGATGAAATGCCGATGCGGTTCCGGCTGTACGAAGAAGAACCGTGGCACAGCGAAGGGCTCCGTTTTTTCCCTGTTGATAATTACCTTGTGTTTTATCTGCCGGATGAAACCAGAAACACAGTGAGCATTGTCCGCATCATGTACGGCGGCAGGGATATCCCCCAAAGCCTGACAAGCCGGCAAGGTGGGCAAAATTAAAAAGTATGGGGCAAAATTAAAAGGTTTGGGGAAAAGTTACATTGTATCAAAGACAGCGTTTACATAGATGAAGGGCGTTCCGGGACAACGACGAATAAAAGAGAAGAATATAACCGTTTGTTTAAGGATATGGAGAGTGACAAATTTGATATTATAGTGATCAAATCGCAGGATCGCTTAATGAGAAATACAAAGGAATGGTATTTTTTTATAGATCAACTTGTTCAGAATAAGAAAAGATTGTATTTTTATTTAGAGAGAAAATTTTATTCCCCGGATGATGCATTAATTACAGGAATAAAAGCGATATTAGCAGAAGATTATAGCAGAAGCTTAAGCAAAAATATAAATCATGCACATCGAAAAAGACAGGAAACAGGAAGCAATGTTATTCTTACTTCGAAAACATGGGGATTTGATAAAGTGAATAAACAGATAGTGATTAATGATAAAGAAGCAGAAATGATCCGGTTTATTTATGAAATGGCAGCACAAAATAATGGTTCTCGAGTAATTGCTAAAATGTTGCAGGAAAATGGGTATTATAATCATGAGGGAAATAAAATAGCGGAACAAACAGTAAGGCGGATTGTTCGAAATCCGTTATACAAAGGTACTGCGGTAATGAATATTTTACATAAAAATTTTGAAACAAAAAGGACAGAAAGAAATAGTAAGGATCAATGGATTTATCATGATCATATTGTACCTGAGATTGTTTCTGAGGAGCTATGGAATAAAGCAAACAAATTAATGGATGCAAGATCAAATGTATTTGTTACAGAGGATTTTAAGGCTAAAATTATAGGAAGTAAAAAAAATTCCAATCCGCTCACCACAAAAATAGTATGCGGATTGTGCGGAAGTACGTTTTGGAGATGCACGAGTGTTGCCGGAAAAACAAATAAGGTATATTGGAGCTGCAAAGAATATGTACAAAGAGGAAGAAAGACAAAAAATAATAGAAGCCCCAAACATAAAGAAGAATCAAAATATGAAAGAACAAATGCCGGATGTGATAATATTCACCTCAAAGAAGGAGATCTTGACAAATTGATTTACGATTTGTCACAAAAAATAAATACAAAATCAATAGAAGATATTTCTTCGGCTGCGTCTGCCATATTAAAGCAAGTTATTAGCGATACAAGTGAAATAGAACAACAGGAAAAGTCTTTTACCAGTAAGTTGGAAAAGATGATATCGAATAGAGAAATTTTGTTGGACAAATATCTCGATAATAAGATAGAAGATGATATTTACCATATGAAGGATACGAAATTGAAAGAACGTATTGCAGAATTAGAAGACGCATGTAATAAGCTGGCGGCTAAGAAGAACTCGATATCTGAAGAGAAAGGCCGAATAGAAGAATTGGAAAAAATAATTAAGGTAATCACAGATTATGATATAAGTGTGGTCAATATGAAAAGTCATATTAAAAAAATAGTAGTTTATCCAGATTATATGATATTTCATTTTGATATTTTTGGTGATGTGAGGGTTGAAGTAAAAAAGATAAATTATAGGAAGAACGAATATCGGATCTGCTTGTAAATAAGTGTATGTAAGGCGGACATACGATGGCAATGGGATTTTATCTCTGAAAGCAGGGTACCATTGCCATTAAACAGCTTATATAACGCTGTAAGATTTAAAAATTCTTATTATTAACATTATACAATAAAATGTTATCTTTAAGTATTCTATAACAAAATCTGCTGTTTTGCAATACCAATGAAAAAATTGTTAAAAATTACCTAATGCAATCGTTTAATTTGCGAAAAATATGTCTGAAATACATAAAAATTTCATTGGATTTTTTTAACTAAAAAAAGAACCCTTATCTTGGATACAAAATTTATGTAAGCTTTTTTGTATCCGTTTTTTTTATGTTTTCTTCTTTTACCCTTATTTTCTGCTGCTTTGGAAGTATATAACTATATGCATAAAACATAACATTTTATTGTAAATTGTTATGTTTTATGCAGAATGGGAGGCTGTGGAATGCGTGAGTTAGATTACGGAAAAATGGGGAACAGGATACGCCAGGTTCGCAAGGCAAAGGGATGGTCACAGGATGAGCTTGCAAAAAAGTGTGGAATCAGCATGTCATTTTTAGGGCATATCGAGCGTGGGACAAGGATTATGAGTTTAGAAACATTTGTGAACATCTGTCTGGCATTGGATACAGATGCAGATGAGATGCTTTGGGGAGTAGCACACGCATCAAATGCTGTACTGGATATGTTCCGCTCTCCAGATTCAGAACAGAAAGAAAAGAAAAGGGAGTCGGACAGTTATTCTATGTATGTCAGAATCATGAAGTCAGTAGCAGAGATTATGAATGAAGCATGAGTGCAGGCAATAAGAGTCGTTCATATGCGGGTGCAAAACGCAAAGTGCTGATGCTTGCTTCAGTGGCTTCGATGATTGACCAGTTTAACCTGCCCAATCTTCGTTTGATGCAGGAAATGGAGTATGAAGTGCATGTAGCGTGTAATTTTAAACAAGGTAATACGTGTGATGACATACAGATACTGCGGCTGAAAAAGAAACTGCATATGATGCATATGATATGGCATCAGTGGGATTGTCCGCGGAGCCTTAGTTCTGTTGCATGTATCCGGGCATACTGCCAGCTATGGAAGCTTACCGGACAATACTGTTTTGCATGGATGCACTGCCAGTCGCCAGTTGGAGGGGCATTGGCAAGGATAGTAGCACATCAGCGGGGAATCCGGGTGTTGTATACGGTGCATGGATTTCATTTTTACAAAGGAGCTTCCAGGAAAAATTGGGTGCTGTATTATCCAGTCGAAAAGTTCTTGGCAAATTGGACAGATATTTTGGTTACTGTAAATAAAGAAGATTACCGGATTGCCAGGCAACAATTCAGTGCAGGGTGTATTTGCCGTATTCCAGGTGTGGGCGTTGATACAAGCAAGTATGTACCAAAATGTGGAGCGACTTCCAAAGAGAGAAAAAACTTGTGTAAAAGGTTTCATATTCCAGATGATGCATCTGTGATTTTATCTGTTGGAGAGCTGAATAAAGGGAAAAACCATAAACTCGTCATTAAAGCGCTGGCGGATTTGGACAGAACAGATGTCTGCTATCTGATCTGTGGGCAGGGAATTTGGAAAAAAAAGCTGCAAAAGTATGCCAGAAGGCTTGGTGTTGGCAGTTTGGTACGTATGCCTGGATATCAAAAGGACATGCAATGGATCTATAAAAATGCAGATCTTTTTGTTTTTCCGTCCATGCGGGAAGGAATGCCTGTAGCATTGATGGAAGCAATGGCATCGGGTCTGCCATGCCTTGTATCAGACATTCGCGGAAATAAGGAGCTTATTACAGATGTGTCATTGCGTTTTTCACCGGATCGATCAGATGAACTTCGGGATGCGCTGGAAAAAATGCTTAGCGGCAGTGCCTGCATGGATTCTTGCAGAAAGCAGAATGTGGATAAAATCAGTGAGTATAGCCAGAAGGTTGTACAGGAGAAAATGCGGCGTATTTACGAAAAAATGGAATTCAAATGTGGGAAAGTGGGTGCGAAATGAGAGCAGAGCGGGTATTTAACCAGGGCTGTATCATCGCAGTGACAATCTATTTTTTGCTGGCAGGCATCTTTTATTATGCGGCAGGTTCACAGCTATTTGAACGGACTGCAAACAAACAGATTCAAAGCCAGCGTGTAGAAAGTGTGACAGGTGAATTTGCACAGGGCTATAGGGTACGCCAGACGTTTCGCTGTGATATGGATACGCTGGAAGGCTTTGCTTTCTATATCGCATCCTTCCAGCGTATGAATAAAGGTCATCTGGATGTACGTCTGTACGATGACACAGAAGGCAGGCTGGTGTATGAAAACAGGATTGACATGGCCAAGACGCAGGAAGGCAAAAAGGTTGAGAGTGTACTTCCACAACGGCTGGAACATCTGCGGGGGCATAAAATGGCAATAGAACTTCATTCCCAGGACGGAATGGCGGGAAGCGCAGCGGGCGTTTGGTACCATCTGTCTGATGTGCCAAAAAACCAGCGGTTGTTTATCAATGGAGATGCAGCCGAAGGCGTCCTTTGTTTTGACACCTATGGTACAGACCTGGTCTGGACAGGGCCGCATTACTGGCAGATTGTAGTACCGGTTGGATTTGTGTTTGCGGTGTACTGTATGTATCTGATGCATCAAAACAGGCTGGACAGGAAAAATCTGGTAGTGACGTCTGTCAAATTGTTTGGCAAATACAGATTTTTGATCCGGCAGCTCGTGTCTAGGGATTTTAAGATTAAGTATAAACGGTCGGTGCTGGGCGCGTTGTGGAGCTTTGTCAATCCGCTGCTGATGATGTCCGTACAGTACTTCGTATTTTCCACAATATTTAAAGCAGATATTCACAATTACCCAGTTTATCTGCTTGCTGGAATCGTATTGTTCAATTTTTTCAGCGAATCTACAAATATCAGCCTGTATGCAGTGACCGGAAATGCAGGGCTGATTACAAAGGTATATGTGCCAAAATATATTTATCCGGTATCTAAAGTTGTTTCAACAGGTATCAACTTGCTGGTTTCGCTGCTGCCGCTTTTGGTGATGTGCCTTGCCACGGGTGTAAAGATTACAAAAGCATGGCTGCTAATACCGTTTGACTTGCTGCTATTGCTTATATTTTGTATTGGAATCGGATTTATTTTATCAGCGGTTATGGTGTTTTTTCGGGATATGCAGTTTATATGGAGTGTATTTTGCATGGTAGTTACTTATGCGACGCCTATTTTTTACCCAGAATCCATACTGCCTGATACATTCAAAGGTACGCTTGCCTTTAATCCGATGTACCATTTTATCCAGTTTTTTCGCAAGATTATTTTGGAAGGGATTTCGCCGCAGCCGCGCGATTATCTTGTTTGTACGCTGATTGCGGCAGCATCTTTTCTGACGGGATTTATTGTTTTTCGTAAAACACAGGATAAATTTATATTTTATATTTAAGTGTAGGAGCACGCAATGAGAACAGCGATAGAAGTGAATGATATATCCGTGCGGTTTCGTATGGCAAGCGACCGGGTAAATACGTTAAAAGAATTTATGATTCGGACGCTGTCAAAAAAAATAAACTATACGGAGTTTTGGGCACTACAGGATGTATCTTTTGTAGTGGAAAAAGGAGACGTACTGGGTATTATTGGCAGAAATGGGGCTGGAAAGAGCACTCTGTTAAAAGTGATTTCCGGGATTATGAAGCCGACAAAAGGTACTTGTACCAACGATGGCAATATTGTCCCTATGCTGGAGCTTGGATCGGGTTTTGACTATGAGCTGTCAGGACGGGAAAATATTTTTTTAAACGGTGCAATTTTAGGATATTCCGAAGAGTTTCTGAATAAAAGATATGATGAAATATTGGCGTTTTCAGAATTACGGGACTTTATTGAAGTGCCGCTGCGCAACTATTCTTCGGGAATGGTAATGCGACTGGCATTTTCGGTCGCGGCAGTTATCAGCCCGGAGATACTGATCGTAGATGAGGTACTGTCCGTCGGTGACGCGCAGTTTCAGGAAAAAAGCAGGAAAAGGATGCGGGAGATGATGGGCGGCGGAACAACGGTTTTGTTTGTATCACATGAGATGGAACAGATTCGGAATATGTGCAGCAAGGTTGTCTGGCTGGAACATGGGAGAGTGAAAGCATTTGGAAAGACACAAGAAATCTGTGACAGGTATGAAGGAATGTAGTATGGCGGCAAAGCAGAAGATATTATCTATTATTATACCAATGTATAATTCGCAGAAATATATAAAAAAATGTCTTGCATCATTGCTTTTGCCACAGGAACAAATGGACTGCATAGAGGTTATTGTTGTGGATGACGGTTCCACAGATCAGGGAGCAGAGATTGCAGGCAGATACCAGGAAAAATATCCATCTACGTTTATTCTGATTCAGCAGCCGAATGGAGGACATGGCTGTGCAGTTGATGCAGGGATTGCACGCTGTACAGGGAAATATTTTAAAGTGCTGGATGCGGATGACTGGCTGCGGACAAAAGCTTTGGCAAGAGTCGTGCGGCGAATGCGGCAAATAGATGTACAGGTAATTGCCTGTGGCTATGATATCTGTAAGATACTTTCTAAAACGGTGGTGCATAGGAAAATGGAGGTAGGAAATAAAGAAGACGGACAGGGCATCCGCTTTTTATCTATGCATCAACTGATACAGGAGTGGGACAGATATAGTCAGCTTTTCTGCCTGCATGGATTGATTTATCGTACAGATTTCTACAAAAAGCTTGCTTACTGCCTGCCGCAGAGGGTTTCTTATGATGATGCTTATTTTTTCACGGTGCCATGCAGTCATGCAGATAAACTGTGTATCATGGATGAGCAGTTATACGTTTATCGTATCGGGGACGTAGGGCAGAGTGTGTCTATAAAAAATCGGGAAATACGTATCTATCAGGCAGAGGCTGTGATTCGAGCGATTATAAAGACAAAACAGCGCAATGCTGAAAAATCAAATGCAGGCAGGGAGTATTGGTGCCGTAAGCTTATATCGGTTGTTACGGACTATTATGTAACGACAAACCTTCGTTATCGTGATAGAGCAGCGGGCAGGAAGATCGCAGATACATTTACGAGAAAGTTAAAAGCATTGGACAGGGAATTATACGATCGGATAAAAAAACGTTATTGGTTATTTTATATTATGAGCCTGCTTCACAGAAAGGAAGATGATTTTGAACGGATACTAAAATGCAGAGATTATTGGCGCAGAAAGCGTAATCAAAAATCATGAAAGGATCAATGGGATGAAAGCGGCGGGTTATATCAAAATACTGGTAAAGAGCATACTCCAGCAAAGCATGGTAGTACCTTTTGCTGCACTGTATTATAAAATAAAACTGAGAAAACCAGGTGTCTATAACCTGATTGTATGTGACCATATCGGTGATTTTTTATATGTTATGGGATACGCCAGGGCATTTCAGGCACAAAAGCAGATAAGAAAGCTGCGCATTGTGAGTATAGGGAAATTTCAGGAAATCGCAGAAATGTACATAAAACTGGATTGCGGATTTTGCGGAATATCCAAACGTCAACTGCACCTTCTATGCATAGCAAACAGATATGTTTTGGGACAGCAGCTTTTTGCATCATGGAAGGATAACTGTGTGATAGAGCCAGCAAACGGATTTCAGCAGGGATTTGATTATGCAAAGCGGTTTCCCGGTCTGCACCTTAAGGAATGTATCTGCTATGGAGCGCTTGGATTAAAGGAAAACAGTCAGTTTGACCTACCATCATATGCACAAGGTGGATTATCAGATAAAATCGCAGGCTGCATGTCGAAAGCCCGCAAAGTGCTGCTGTGTCCAGATGCACAGTCTGTTTTTTATGAACAGGCGAAACCGTTTTTTCAACAGTTGGCAAAAGAATTTGAGGGCAGGGGATGGCAGGTTTTTGTAAATGTAGAAAGTGGACACAGAGCTGCGATTCAGGCGATTCCAGTTCGTGGCGGATTCCAGACGCTGTGTAAAAAAATGCAACAGCTACACTGCGTCATCGGACTGCGCAGTGGGCTTTTGGATCTGGCAGCGTTTGCTCCATGTAAGGTGATTGCGCTGTATCCGCCAGCATGTGGTATGGATAAGTTTTATGATCTGCGCCATACGAATCCGGCAAAAAAGGAGGTCTATCAATATCGGCTTACAGACGACAGAAGCGCAGATATAGATGCAGTCCTGCAAATAGTTGCAGGATGATGAAATGAAAATCAATGAGGAGGAAAAATATGGAGATTCCATATATGATTGTCCAGGCAGGGGGAAAGGGAACACGAATGAAAAAATTGACGCGCAATAAGCCAAAAGCGCTGGTGCCGGTTCAAAACCTGCCGATGATATTTCACTTGTTCCGTAAATTTCCAGATAAAAAGTACATCATTATCGGTGATTATAAATATGAGGTATTGCAAAGGTATCTGGAAGCTTTTGCGGATATAGACTATCAGATGGTAAACGCGAAAGGCAATCAGGGCACGCTGGGCGGGCTTAAAGAAGCGTTGTCTTATCTTCCGCAGGGACAAGCGTTTATGCTGATCTGGAGTGACCTTATATTGTCGGAGGATTTCCAGTTACCGGATGAACCGGGAAATTACGTTGGCATTTCAAAAGGTTTTACCTGTAGGTGGAAGTATGAAAACGGACATTTTAGTGAGCAGCCAAGTGAGGAATGCGGGGTAGCCGGACAGTTTATATTTCAGGATAAATCTTTGCTGAAAGGGATTCCGCAGGAGGGGGAATTTGTCAGATGGCTTGGAGAGTCTGGGATACCGTTTCATGAGCTGGCTTTAGTACATACGAAAGAATATGGCTTGCTGTCAGAATATGAAAAACTGAAACCAGAAATGTGCAGGCCGTTCAACCGTCTGACGGTTCAAGGGAACCTGGTCATAAAAGAAGGCATTGACGCACAGGGAAAGGCTCTTGCTGTGCGGGAACGCAGATGGTACGAAAAACTTGCTGAAAAAGAGTTTTCCAGCATTCCGAAAATCTATGCGCTAAACCCGTTAACAATGGAAAAAGTAGACGGGAAAAATATCTATGAATATACAGATATTTCATTTGCAGAAAAAAAGGAAATTCTAGGCTGTATTATCAGATGCTTAAAGCAGATTCATGCATTGGAGTCAGCACCTGCAAATAGAGACAGCTATCTGGAAGCATATATAGGGAAAACATACAAACGGCTGGAAAAAGTAAGAAGTCTGGTGCCGTTTGCCAGTGATGAAGCCGTAATGATAAATGGAAGACGATGCCGCAATGTATTTTTTGTAAGGGAATTGCTGGAGGAGAAAATCATGCAGTATATGCCGCAGACATTTCAGTTGCTGCATGGAGACTGTACATTCAGCAATACTTTGCTAAAGCATAATAAGACACCTGTACTGATTGATCCAAGAGGGTATTTTGGCAGCACGGAGTTATACGGAGATCCTGCTTATGACTGGGTAAAGCTGTATTATTCTATTGTGGGCAATTATGACCAGTTTAATCGAAAGCGGTTTGAGTTAGATATCCGTCCAGATGAGGTTTTGCTGCAAATTGAGTCAAATCACTGGGAAGAAATGGAACAGACGTTTTTCGATCTGCTGCATGGTGAGGCAGATCCAGAACAGATGCATCTGCTTCATGCGGTGATTTGGCTGTCGCTGACAACATATGCATGGGAAGACTATGATTCTATTTGCGGAGCTTTTTATAACGGTTTGTATTATTTGGAGGAAGCATTGTGATAACTTATTTTGAAAATATTCTGACAATTATCGACAAGTCCATCCATTCACTGGATAGTGAAAAGTTTGAACAGTTGGTTTTAGAAGCTGTAGAAACGATCGAAAGCGGCCGTAAAGTGATTGTCAGTGGGCTTGGGAAAAATGTTCCGGTATGTGACAAATTTGTAGGGACAATGAATTCACTTGGGCAGCCTGCCAGATATATGAATACGAACAGTGCGGTACACGGGGATATCGGCATGGTGGATGAAGACGATCTTGTGATTCTGCTGACGAAAAGCGGAGAGACAGTCGAGTCGATTTATCTGACGGAACTCTTAAAAGAGCGAGGCTGTAATTTATGGCTGCTGTCCTTTGAAAAACAGTCGACATTAGCACAGGAGATCGGAAAATGTATTATTTTGAACTTGGAGCATGAAGGAGACCTGTGGAATGTGGTACCGAATAATTCTACGACAGTGAACTTAATTGTATTACAGGGACTTGCAATGGAAATTATAAAAAGAAGGGGCGTTGCACTGGGGAAATTTAAAAGAAATCATCCGGGCGGCTATATTGGGGTGCAGTTAAAAGATGCTGAATGAAGAAAAGGGCAGAAACCACATAGATTTGTCCTCATTAGGACATACATGGATTTTGGATCTGGATGGAACGATTGTAAAACACAATGGCTATAAGACAGATGGTTATGATACGTTTTTACCAGGTGCCGAAAAATTTCTCCAATCCATACCAGAAGGCGATATGGTTTTATTCCTGACGTCAAGAACAAAAGAATATGCAAAAGCGACAGAGAGATTTTTGTGTGAGCACAAAGTGCGTTATGATCTGATCGTGTACGAAGCTCCTTATGGGGAAAGGGTGCTGGTAAATGACGCTAAGCCGTCGGGACTTTTGACAGCGGTGGCTGTGAATACGGTGAGGGATGTATTTATGAAGGAGAACTTTATGATATGTGCAAAATATTAGTTCTTGTTATTTTGTGGAGCCATATTTAAGGAAACAGACGAAAGAAAAATGGATGCCTTGGATGCAGGATGCCATTAACACAAAAATAAAATCATAGAAATAGCCGGGTGGAGGTAGAAACGGTGAAACGTAAGATACAAAGGAAAATGATATTGTCTGTATATGGAATGTTTTGGTTTCAGGCATTTAAGCGAAAAAATAGAATACTGCCGTCTACAGTTGTTATTATATGTCCGAACGGGAATGGAAATTGTACGGAGCTTGCAGTTAGATATCTGGTATTATTTTTGAGAAAGAAACACTATCAGGATGCCATATTTATTGTAGAAACCGGACATGACTATAAAATAGTAAAAGATAAAAATATAAGAAAAGTAGAATGTGTATCGCACAGAAAAATGCAGGGATTACTACAGTTATATACCGTGTATTGTTTTTACTGGAATGTAGTTGTGGCATCCTTATATCATCCCGATGTGAGGGCTGGTGAACGCATGAATCACGTAGGGAAAAGCACGGAGGAGCAGCTTTTTATTAATGGGATCTATAATATGGATGAGGAGAAGATATGAGTGATAAAGCAGCGTTTTCTATTATTATTCCTGTCTATAATGTACAAAAAGATATCGGGAACTGTCTGGATAGTATACTTGCACAGTCATATCGGAATTTTGAAGTATTATGCATAGATGATGGTTCCACAGACCACAGCAGTCAGGTCATTCAAAAATATGCCAAAAAAGACAAGCGTATCCAATACTTTTATCATGAAAATAAAGGAGTCTCATATACGAGGAATGTAGGGATACGCAAAGCCAGAGGAAAATACATATGGTTTGTTGATGCGGATGACTGGGTGGAAGCGGATGCTTTGCAGTGCCTTGTGCAGGAGATAAAAAAACAAAAAAGTGATATTGTAGTCTTTGGTGGAGAGGTGTTTTTTTCAGAGGATTATGATGAACAAGACAGCTATATGGATCATGCGTTTATTTATTTCAAAAAAAATCTGACTACGCGCAGAATTCGGTATATCAACAATTCCGTTGCGGCACTTTTGTATGAAATAGGGAGTTATCCGCTGATCTGGAACAAAGTATACAAAAGGAGCCTGATTGTCTCAAACCATATCCGATATGAAGAGAGCCTAAAATTAGGAGAGGATGAGGCGTTTTTGTTTCAAATCTATCCACTTGCAGAGCGGATCAGCTATATCCCGAACCGTCTCTATCATTATCAGAGGAATCGTCAGGGCAGCGCAACGGAACAGATTGTGAAAAAGGAAAAAAAGAGGGCGGAACAAAATCTCAAAATGGCGAAGATTGTAGCAGAATATTGGGAAAGGGAAGAACTTTTTCCTGAATATACCTTTCCGTATTTGGAAAGGTATACTTCGCTGCTATATGACAGCGCTATGGCAGTAAAGGCTGACCGATCGTATTACAAACAATTTGTGCGGCAGGCGAACGACTTTTTTGCAGAGAAATTTGAAATGTATCAGGAATTTTCCCTGCGGGCGCTTGATCAGAGCAAAGTATGGGGATGGCGGGAATTTCGCCTGGGAGCAAAAATCCTGTACGTTCCGAATAAGCTCAGGGTTTTTAAGGACTACAGAAAGTGTTTTGGATTGGGTACGGCAGTAAAAAAGATGATACCACATTGGAAATGTATAGTTACAGAGCAGATGCAAAAATGGCAGTTCGGAACATTTTTATATTACTTTTATTTTTATATCTGGAAGGCTTATAAAGAATATCTTGCGTTAAAGAACAAGTGGGGGAAAAACTGTGTGTTTCTTTCCTGTGCTGTATTGGGTACGGGGGATTTATACCAGGTTTCTTTAATGCTTCCACAATGGCTAAAAGAAAATCATATAAAACAATATTGTATGCTTGTTGTTGGGAACAGTGAAAAGGCGCTTGCGGAAAAGATGTTTTCGAGTTTATATCAGGGACATTTGCAGAAAATAGAAATGCGTACACATGAACGTCTGCGCAGGCTGCTGACATTTGTAGGAAAAAACGAGATAGATTTTCATTATTTTTGCCATTTTGACAATCTTTCTGACTATTTGCAGATTACGTGGAAAATTCAGGGGAAATATGGCTGGAACATGCTGGAGCTGTATAAGCATAAGGGAATGAATTTAAACGATCCTGTTTCGTTAAAATTGCCTGAAATAAAAATGCAGGAAAATGACAGCCAGCATATTTTTGCGTCAATGGAGCTGCAACAAGGAAAGACAGCTTTGCTTGCACCATACGCTACCTGTGCAGATGGGATACCGGAAAATTTTTGGACTCATATCGTTGAAATTTTAAGAAAGAAAGGGTACAGTGTCTGCACAAACTGCGGAGCTGATGAGCAGCCGGTAGCCAGAACAAAAAGCGTATTTGTCCCATATAACCAAATCATTGATTTTTGCAACCGGGCAGGTTTATTTATTGGAATCAGAAGCGGGCTTTCTGACATTATATCCTCTTCTTCCTGTAAAAAGATATTGATTTATCCAGAATATTCAAATGCTTGGCCGGATGATGTGTCTATCGCATATCTTGGACTGCAAGAAATGGGACTTGCACAGGATGTAAAAGAGTATGCTGCTGGGGAAATGTCGTGGCAGGAAATATGTGACGATTGTGAAAAGTACATTTGAATGGGAAATTGGATTTCAGCAGGCGATAGCAAGATACGGAAACAGTAATGCAACTAAAAACAGATGGAAAAGATGGTGAAAGAGGAGTGCTGGCTTTATATTATATAGAATATGGGACAGATACGTAGAAGTCAGGAGCTGATATTATGGAGCATTATGAAAAAATTATTATGGGTGCAGGATTGTATGGGCTATATGCAGCCCTTTTCTGCGGTCAAAAAAAACAAAAGGTTTTGGTATTAGAGTGCGATCGGGTGCCTTTCAGTCGTGCCACATACATCAATCAAGCACGTGTCCATCAAGGATATCACTATCCAAGGTCAATATCTACTGCGATGAAATCGGCCGGATATTTTGCGAGGTTTAATAAGGATTATGGTTTTTGCATTAACCGGGAATTTGATAAGGTGTATGCAACATCAAGCCAATATTCATGGTCTGACGGTGAACAGTTTAAGAATTTTTGCAAGGCAGCAAATATTCCGTGTGAGGAATTGCATCCAGAGAGATTTTTTAAAGATCGAATGTGCGATGGAGCTTTTCTAACAAGGGAGTATACATATGATGCTATGATCCTAAAAGATTATCTGCTATCAAAGATTGAACCGTTAAAAAATATAGAGATAAAGTATGGTATTACGATAGAATGCATTAGAAAGTTTCAGGATGAGTATGCGGTTTATGCGAATGATGGAATGGAGTATCGGACAGGGTATTTACTGAATGCAACCTATGCAGGTACAAACCAGGTTCTTGATTTGGCAGGTTACGAAAAATTTGGAATTAAGTATGAGCTTTGTGAAATTATTTTATGTAACGTGAATGATCAATTAAAACCATATGGTTTTACGGTGATGGACGGGCCTTTCTTTTCGATCATGCCTTTTGGGAAAACAGGGCTGCATTCGCTTACATCTGTGACATTTACGCCACATACAACTAGTTATGATGAAATGCCGTTTTTTAGCTGTCAGGAGAAAAGCAGGGGGTTTTGTTCCGCATTTCATCTGGGTAATTGCAATGACTGTCCTGCAAAACCAGAAACAGCTTTTCCATATATGGCAAGCTTGGCAAGAAAATATCTAAAGGATGAGTTTGGATTTACATATCAAAAGTCGCTGTTTTCAATGAAACCGATTTTGATGAGTTCTGAAATTGATGATTCCAGACCGACAGTCATTAGGACATATTCGCGCAATCCGACATTTGTGAGTGTTCTTTCTGGAAAAATAAATACGGTTTACGACATGGATGAGGTACTTGGTGATGAAAAATAAAGAGAAGAATTTTATATCTGCTGTTATCTATGTACATAACGCTGAGAATAGGGTAAAGAGATTTTTGAATATGATCATCAGGGTTTTGGAGAATAATTTCGAACATTCAGAGGTTATTTGTGTGAATGACTGTTCTCAAGACAACAGTTTACAGATTATCAAAAATACGAGTACTGTAGCGAAATCTACCAGTGTATCCGTACTCAATATGAGTTATTTTCATGGGCGGGAACTTGCGATGAATGCTGGTATGGATTTGGCTATTGGAGATTTTGTGCTGGAATTTGATAACACGGTTTTGGATTTTGGGGAGCACACGGTTATGCAGGTCTATCATAGGTCTATACAGGGATATGACATAGTAAGTGCATCTTCTGATAGGAAAGAAAAGTTTTCGTCAAGGTTATTTTATCAGATATTCGATCATTTTGCAGGTTTCCCATATAAGATGAACACAGAAAGCTTTCGTGTCCTAAGCCGTAGGGTAATAAATCGGATCAAATCTATGAATACGGCTGTCATATACAGAAAGGCGATGTATGCTCATAGTGGGCTTAAGACGGACAGCATAAAATATACCTGTGATAAGAATGTGGGGGATATAGCGCAGGAAAAAGATAAAATAGAAAGAGATTATAAATCTGGCCTGGCAGTAGATTCACTTATTTTGTATACAGAAGTGGGGTATAGGTTTTCCATTCTTATGACGTTTCTTATGATGCTGATATCAGTGTTTATGGTTGTATATTCCGTTGGGGTTTATGTGGCGGCGCATCCGGTAGCAGGATGGACAACTACTATTTTAATCCTTTCTGTAGCTTTTTTTGGCCTGTTTGGGATATTGACGATTATTATTAAGTATTTGCAGCTTTTGATCAATCTTGTATTCAAGAGAAAGCAATACAGTTTTGAAAGTATAGAGAAGCTAACAAAATAGTGGAAGGGGGATATTCAAATGGGATTATTATGTATGATTTTTCCCGCTACAGTATTTTGCCGCGTTAGAAACAGGAAATTAGGAATTAAGTACGAAAATACAATAGATGGTTTTTTTAAGTTGTTGTTTGAATATTTATGTGGTAATGCATTAATAAATACGATTGCAATATCGCTAAGGATGGCTGTATTACATGCAACAGGAAATTTGTATGAAGACTTAAATAAGTACAGTGGGTTTGCAGTAAAATATTTGATTCTGGCTCTGGTATTAGCATATATGTTACCGTTTGTGGAAAGGGCTATCAGAAAAAATGGAGCTTTTGGTATTTGCTTCCACATAGAATTATGCCATATTAAAATAAGCGATAGGTTAAAGAAAAGTATGATTTTTTGCTATGCGGCAATTATGGCGATGCATCACCTTATAAGAATATTTGATAATAGTTTTTGGGGTGATGAAGGTATTGTTATCAATGCGGCAAGAAAACCATTGGGTGACATGTTAGAATATGTGGCAGTAAATGGACATTCGCCACTTCATTATGTGTTTGCATGGGTGTGTGTGAATGTGTTTGGTGAGTCTGGTTTTATTTATCACTTTTCCGCTACATTGCCATACTTTATGACAGTGCTTTTTATTGTGATATTGGTGAGAAAATGGTTTGGAAATAAAGTCTCTGCTATGCTGGTGACAATGTCGGCACTTTTAGAGTCAGCTATAATGTATAATCTTGAAGTTAGAATGTATGCATGGTGTCAGATGTTTATATTTATTGCATATCTAATGTTGTATGGTTTTTTTATATCGCAAAAAGATATTTATTTTTTCTGGATGTCTATCTGTTCATTGGGCGCAGTATATTCTCACTATTTTGCCTTTGTAAGTATTGGATTTATGTATTTTGTTCTATTGATCTATATTGCCAGATCTAAATTTTGTGATATATGGAAAGCTTTTATATCAGGTGGGACTGTAATTGGTTTGTTGCTGCCTTGGCTTGTTTTTGCAAAAAAGGTAAAAGGGGTAGTAATGTCAGACTATAGCATAGAAATGGTTAGTTGGCATGATTGTGTTGAATTTATTTTCTATTCAAAATATTCTTTGGTTTTATTGATATTGTTTTTTATAGTATTATTGATTCAATTTGCATATGGACTTGGAATTGTTGAAATAAAAAAGAATGAATACGGTAAAAAGATACTGTTTTTGAAATTCGATTTTCATAACATGCATTTGGATAGGGAATGGGCATGGACACTAGGTGGATTGCTTGCTGTATTTGGAACAATCGCGATATCCGAGGTGATTTCAACAATCGTATATCCAATCATTGTGCTGCGTTATTTATATCCTTCATTTATCATTATTTGGCTGCTATTTGCGATAAATATTTCCAGGTGTAAGTTTGGGAGTTTGTTTACAGGTTTATTGATTGTATTTATCCTGATCACTTGCTATCCTGCATACTTAAATACGATTAAAGGTGAACATGTAAGGAATCGAGTGCTGGAATCAACATTGACGGCTGTATCCGAGATTGGTAAAAACGATTTTATTTATACCGATATTGTCCACTTTGATTGGACGATAGCGGATGTTTATTTTCCAGACAGCGATCATGAATTGTTTGGACAGGCAGAATGGTGGGGGCCTGCTGAAATCCCTGAATTAGATGAAAATATACAATATTGGTTGTTTTTGGAAGAACCAAAATCAGAGGAGATAACAGTTCATCTGGAAGATATGGGTTATGAAACAGAGTTGATGGTTGACTATGGTTTTATAGGAACTGGGAGTGTATGGATTTATAAGGTGATTCCAAAAGCAGAGGGGAGATAAATGGGTGATTGCGCTGGTAGGATATACAGGATTTGTAGGAAGTAATATTTACGCGGCTGCTGGTGATCAGATTCAGGCAGTGTATAATTCGAAGAATATAGAAAGAGCATTTGGCACAAATCCAGAAATCTTAATATATGCTGGGGTGAGGGCTGAAAAGTATCTGGCAAACCATGCGCCAGAGAAAGACATGCGGTTTATATACCAAGCGGAAGAAAATATTGAAAAGATAAATCCAAAGAAACTAGTTCTTATTTCTACTATAGATGTATTTAAGGTGCCAAAAAATGTAGACGAAAACTCTAAGGTTAGCACAGAAAATCTTCATGCATATGGTTACAATAGATATCATTTGGAACTTTGGGCAAGGGAGAAATATCCAGATGCATTGATCATCAGGCTTCCGGGACTTTTTGGGAAGAACATTAAAAAGAACTTTATTTATGATTTCATCAATGTGATTCCGTTTATGCTGAAAACTGAGCAATATAAAAAATTGGAAGCAAAAGACAAGGATTTAAAAAAATACTATAAGATTCAAAGTAATGGATTTTATAAGGTGGATGTGAAAGATGGTGACAAAGATGCATTAAAGGAGAAGTTTAGACAGCTAGGATTTTCAGCACTTAATTTTACAGATAGCAGAAGCATGTACCAGTTCTATAACCTTGCCCACTTATGGAAGGATATTCAGACTGCATTAGGTTCAGGTATTACCTTGTGGCACGCAGCAACGGAGTCTGTGTCGATAGGAGAAGTTTATGAGTACATAACAGGGAAAAAGTTTGTGAATGAACTTGATGGGGATTTGGCAGATTATGGTTGCAGGACAATTTATGCTGAAATATTTGACGGAATGAATGGATATATTGCGGATAAAGCTACAGTATTAGCCGATATCAATAGCTTTGTAAAAGATATTTGATAAGTTCGTATATACTTTTGAATGTAGAAAGGACGGAGTGTATTTGATGAGTAGAATAGACAGATTTGTGCAAGGGGGGGGGGGCATGGCTGCCTTTTAGAAAATAAAAAATTGTTTATTAATTCGATAATGATCATCATTATTACGGTAACTGTTTCTTTTGTAAAATATAGAGGAGGAGAAGTAAATTATTTAAACTCTGATGCAACATGGCATACTCTACTTACGATGGAGGCTTATGAAGAGACACCTATAAGTGTACATAAATTTTTGCCAATTGTATCACTAGGGGGTATGGATAACAAACATATTTCATGGGGTGCCACAATTCCTGATTTAGAAGGGAATTACTATTATACATCTTTTTCGCCTGCGGGGTATGTGTTGCCTTATTTTTTTGTAAAGATCTTTCATCTTCCAATAAATGAAAAAAGCTTATACATTTTTAATACAATATTATTTTCAATATCTGCTGTTTTATGGCTCATATTTTTGCTGAGAGTATATAAAGGAAGTAGAGTTTCAACAGGGGTTGCATTAACGGGTGTGCTGGCATATATTTTTTCACCAGAATTATTTCATGGTATGGGAATCGTATATTGGCATCAATCCGTAATGCAAGTTACGTTATTGATACAATTATTAGCATACTATATTTGGAAGGTAGAAAGTTCTCGAAGGGCTAAGATTCTGTACTTTATTATGAATGTTGTAAATCCATACATAGAGTGGACAGGATATATTGCAAATGTAGGTTTTGCTATAGCTGAACTGCTAATGTTTTGGAAAAAGAATGATAAGAAGACATGGAAAAGTGTACGAATGACTGGGATGCTGACAATAGTTTCTTTTTTACTTTTTACAGTGCACTACGTAAGTGTAGTTTCCACAAATGATTTTTTCTTGGCATTAAAAAATAGGTTTTTTGCAAGAAACTTTACTACATCTGTATTGCTTTCGGATGTTTTTAGTGGATATTTAAGATCCTTTTTATATTTATGGGTACTTGTATTTATTCTTATGGCATGGGTAGGAGTGCAGAATGGGAGGATTGAAATTAGGCATAAATGTTTGATGCTGGTTCTGCTATTTCCGCTTCTTGAGAATATAGTAATGAAACAACATGCTCTTTCTTATAGTTATGACAGAATGAAATTGGCATTTATTCTTTCATTTCTTATATGTGAATTGAATGAACAGATTTTAACAAATACCTCAAAAAAGAGTTTTTCAATTTTATGTATTGTTATAAATATTGTATGTTGTATTGGAAACGTAAAGAGTTATTTAGGCAACGAAAATTATATATGGGAAACTTGTTATCGGCAGAATAATAAAATCTTGGCGAATTATATTAATTGTAATTATGATGACAGTATTTTGGTGACAAATGCTATGGTGAGGGGATATTTGAATCTTTTATTTGGGAAGGGTATTTATGAAAGGATGGATATTGAATCAGTTAAAAATATTGCAGAAGCAAAAGGAAAGGAATTTGTTGTTGAAATAAAAATAGATGATAATAATTCGTGGAATATGTATCAACTGAGGGGTGCTGAAATTTATAATATATCTACAAATGCAAAGGAATATGTTTCTGTTTTGGAAAATGGAGATTTGATTGTGCAAGAACATGAAACAGATGGGTGTATGTATGAATAAACTATCAATATCGAATATAGCCTGGAATAAGCAGTTAGATGTGCAGATCTATGCGTTGATGAAGGAAATTGGATTTAATGGTTTGGAAATTGCGCCAACAAGAATTTTTCGGGAAATGCCATATAGCAGGCTAATGGAAGCAGCTACTTGGGCTGAGGAATTAAAAAAGCAATATGGTTTTGTTATTTCATCTATGCAGTCTATTTGGTTTGGCAGACAGGAACAAATCTTTGGTACAGAGGAAGAAAGAGAAGTGTTGTTAAATTATACAAAGAAAGCTATCGATTTTGCAGCAGTTATAGAGTGTAAAAATTTGGTGTTTGGCTGCCCAAGAAATCGATCAATTCCTGATGAAGCTGATTCTACAATAGGCATCCGGTTTTTCAAGACGATTGGAGACTATGCTTATTCTAAAGGGACTGTGGTTGGTATTGAAGCTAATCCGAAAATTTATAATACCAATTATATAAACGATACACTTGCGGCGTTTGAATTAATAGAACAAGTAAATTCCAAGGGATTTCTATTAAATCTGGATCTTGGTACGATGTTACAGAACGAAGAGTCGATAGACGAACTTAAGGGTAAAGTAAAGTATATTAATCATGTGCATATCAGTGAGCCAGGGCTCAAACCAATCGAAGAAAGAATATTGCATAAACAACTAAAGGAACTGCTTGATATTGAGGGGTATCAAGGTTTTGTGTCTATCGAGATGGGAGAAAATAGAGATATTTCAATAATAGGAAATAAGCTGGAATATATAAGGGGGGTTTTCATTGATATATGAAAAAATAAGTGGTGTGCCTAAATTTAAGTGTATGGAATATGAGAAAAAATCGAAGGAGTATGTGTTATTGATCCCAATCATAAATGAGGGGAGGCGGATTATAAAAGAATTGAAACGTGCTCTTGATCATAACGTAGTTGATTATACAGATATTGTCATCTGTGATGGCGGATCAACAGATGGTTGTACAAAAGAGGCAATTCTTCGGAGATTGAAAGTTAATACGCTTCTGGTAAAACAAGATGTCGGGAAACAGGGGGCACAGCTTCGTATGGGCATCTGGTGGGCTTTACAGAGAGGATACAAAGGTATTGTTACGATAGATGGCAATGATAAAGATAATATAGAGAATGTACCGAATTTTATTGAGAGGCTTAAAGAAGGATATGACTTTGTTCAAGGATCGAGGTTTGTAAAGGGAGGAAAAGCAATAAATACGCCGTTTATTCGTAATGTGGCTGTTAAGCTTATTCATGCACCGATAATATCATTAACTGCGCATCAGAGATTTACAGATACGACAAATGCGTATAGAGCCTATTCTGCAAGATATTTAAAGGATGAAAGAGTACAACCATTGCGTGATGTTTTTATGACCTATGAGCTTTTGGCGTATTTGTCAGTTCGTGCGACTCAGATTGGAATGAAAGCGTGTGAAATACCAGTTACGCGAAGATATCCGATGAATGGGAAAACTCCTACGAAGATCAGTTTCTTTAAGGGGAATGGTGCGTTAATGAAGATTCTCTTTATGAATGCAATGGGTGCTTATAAGCCAAAGTAAAATAAAGTGGAATGGCTGGTTTTCAGGGTAGTAGAGTCTTTTTGTAAACACTGGACAGAATATCCGTTTGAAGATGAGAACGTTTCAAATGCAATCTGTTCTTCTGCGGGCTGTCATTACCTGAGGAATGGAAAACTGGCAAAGTGCCCGGATTCGGTATTGATCAGGATGTTCGATGATGTATACAAGATTTCAGAAAATCGAAAAGCCTATTGGAAAAGCATTTAAGTAAGATACGGAAAGGGTAAGAGGAATATAAATATGCAGGATCATATCAAACAGCCGGCTATTCTTATCAACTACACCGGAAGGCGGGGCGGAGGCCCCTTAGCCGCTTATGAAATGACGAAAGCGCTTGCAGAAAGAGGCAATTCTGTTGTAGCCGTAATATCCAGGGATATTGAAAATCTGTCTTGCTGGAAGCAGCTTCCATTGAAACGGCTGCTCGTTATCCCGACGTATTCGTCTGGCATATCGTTTGTATATAGCCATATCCTGTTTCTTCTATTTCGAAAATATGCGATACGTGAAAGGCTAAAAGAATATGATATAACAGCGATTTACTGCCCGATGTGTACATTTTGGACAAGGCCGATTAACCAGTTGTTTCCAAAAGCAAAAAAAATAATAGCCTGTCATGACCCCGTCCCGCATTCGGGGGAAAAGTATACGATTGTAAACTGGCTGTGCGGGGTAGACAGGGCATATCAGGCGGCGGATGAGATTATCGTACATACAGAAAAATTTATCCGTGATGTGGAGAAGCGTTATAAAAAAAGAGGCCATGTACATTACCTGCCGTTTGGCAGACCGGATTATTATAAAAAGATTGGCATAAAGCGGATTGCTGTCCGGTATCGGCAAGATACTATGAATTTCATTTTTTTTGGACGTATTTCTCAGTATAAAGGCCTGGATCTGCTGGCGGAAGCATATCAGCTCGTATCAGCTCGGTACAGCAGGGTAACGCTGACAATCGCAGGCGATGGTGATTTTGCACCATATCGCAAAAGATACAGGCAGCTTCATCATGTAACAGTGATTAACCGCTGGATATGTGATGATGAGGTAGAAAGCATTTTTACAGGGAAGAATCTCATAGCGGTGCTGCCATATGCAGATGCTACGCAGTCTGGAGTTGCATTGGTAGCGATGAACTATGGGGTGCCTGTAATTGCGACAGATACAGGCGGCTTATCCGAACAGATCGAAGATGGGGTGACGGGGATTTTGGTTCCGCCTGGAGATTCCAGAAAGCTGGCTGAGAAAATGGCTATGCTGATGGAGGATAAGCGGCTGTATCAGAAGATCTGTGAGAATGTAAAAAGCAGGTCAGGACAGATGGAATGGAAGGATGCTGCGGCACGATTGGAGAAAATCGTACAAGGATAAATTAGCTTGCTCCAAAAACGGCCGCAGCTCCTGTGCGTCTTATCCAGACATTTCTATTTTCTAAAATCATTTCTGATTCGATTCTGATTCAGTTCATACAAAATCCCATAATACTTTACGAACCAGAAAACGTTGAAAAAATCGAGGAAGATATTTCTGTTTGTGAACGAATCTATTTAAAATGGACTGGGTCATCCTCTCCATCCTCATCCTATGCATGATAGCCATGTGCCTGTATCTGCTGCTGGACTTGCTGGAAAAATATTATCAGAAAAAAATCTGACGTTCCCTCTCTTGAAAAACGACTTAACGCGTGTTAAGATGGAACATGATTCCGAAAGAAGAGGACAAACGAAAGGGTCAGATTTGGTTATGAACAAACGCAATTACCAAAAGGAGCTGGAAGAAAAAATAACGTACCACACAAGCCGCGGCGAAGTGCCGACGCTGCTTTTGCATAGCTGCTGCGCGCCGTGCAGCAGCTATGTGCTGGAGTATTTGTCGCGGTATTTTCAAATTACGGTATTTTATTACAATCCGAATATTTATCCGCAGGAGGAGTATGACTGCCGGGTAAAAGAGCAGCAGCAGTTTATCAGGCAGTTTCCCACGGAGCATCCGGTGGATTTTGTGGAAGGCAGTTATGATACGCAGCGCTTTTATGAGACGGTACGCGGCATGGAACTACAGCCTGAGGGCGGCGCGCGGTGCGCGGCATGTTATGAGCTGCGCCTTAGGGAAGCGGCAGTGTGTGCCAGGCGCCTGGGGCTTGCTTATTTTACGACGACGCTGTCTATCAGCCCGATGAAAAATGCGCAGAAATTAAACGAGATCGGCGCACGGCTGGCGGAAGAATATGGTGTTAGCTATCTGTATTCGGATTTTAAAAAGAAAAACGGGTATCTGCGCTCGACGAAGATTTCAAAAGAATACGGTATGTACCGCCAGGATTACTGCGGCTGTATTTTTTCGATGAAAAATAAAAATGAAAAGTAAAATGAGAAATAAATTAAGGAAGAAAAAATGAGCATGGACAGATTGCGGATCTAAGAGAAAGAGAGGACTTTTTATGGCACAATTATGGGGCGGACGCTTTACAAAAGAAACGGACAAGCTTGTTTACAATTTTAATGCATCGATTTCCTTTGACCAGAAATTTTACAGGCAGGATATCGAAGGGAGCATTGCGCATGTGCGTATGCTTGGCAGGCAGGGCATTTTGACGAAACAGGAGACGGACGCGCTGGCGGCAGAGCTGAAAAAGATATTGTCGGAAATTGACGCCGGGACGCTGGCGATCTCGCAGCAGTATGAGGATATTCACAGCTTTGTGGAAGCGGAGCTGATTAAACGGCTGGGCGATACCGGGAAAAAACTGCATACCGGGCGCAGCCGCAACGACCAGGTGGCGCTGGACATGCGTATGTATACCCGCATGGAAGTGGCACATACGGATGCGCTGTTAAAGGAGCTGCTAGAGACGATCTTAACGATTATGAAGGAGCATACCGAGACGATTATGCCAGGATTTACACATTTGCAGAAGGCGCAGCCAGTCACGCTTGCACACCATATGGGCGCTTATTTTGAGATGTTTAAGCGTGACCGCCTTAGAATGCGCGACCTGTATGAACGTATGAATTACTGTCCACTTGGCAGCGGCGCGCTTGCAGGCACGACATATCCTTTAGACCGGGCATATACGGCGCAGGCGCTTGGATTTTACGGCGCGACGGTAAACAGTATGGACGGCGTGTCGGACAGGGATTACCTGATCGAATATTTGTCGGCGCTGTCTACGGTGATGATGCATTTAAGCCGCTTTAGCGAAGAGATGATTTTATGGAATTCCAACGAGTATCAGTTTGTGGAGATTGACGACGCTTACAGCACTGGCAGCAGTATTATGCCGCAGAAAAAAAACCCGGATATCGCGGAGCTTGTGCGCGGCAAGACCGGGCGCGTATACGGAGCGTTGTTTTCGCTGCTGACGACGATGAAAGGCATTCCGCTTGCTTACAACAAGGACATGCAGGAAGATAAAGAGCTTGCTTTTGATGCGATCGATACGGCAAAAGGATGTCTGGCGTTGTTTAACGGAATGCTTGCGACGACCCGTTTTTGCAGGGAGCAGATGAAAAAGAGCGCGGCGCTTGGCTTTACCAACGCGACCGATGCGGCAGATTATCTTGTCAATCACGGCGTGCCGTTTCGTGACGCGCATGGCATTATCGGCAGGATTGTATTATACTGTATTGAAAAAAACTGTTCGATCGACGAGCTGACACTGGATGAGTTAAAGGCGGCAAGCCCGGTATTTGAAGCGGATATTTTCGAGGCGGTTTCGATGGAAACATGTGTAAATAAGCGTCTGACTTTGGGCGCGCCAGGAAAGGCTGCGATGGAGCAGGCGATTCAGGCAGAGGAAGAATACCTTGCCAATGCGGCATTTCCGCAAAGCGACTGGGAGAAGGTGTTGTTAAGATAACCCTGGTTTGCACGTATTGGAGACGGAATTTTGTCAGTATTTCTACTTGCGTTTTTCGTATTCCTGTATTAATATTATAAAATCAGCCGAAAGGCATGGATTGGAGGAGAGGCTATGAGTGAAAAATTAAAAGTCGGTATTCTGGGCGGTACGGGCATGGTAGGGCAGAGATTTATTTCCCTGCTGGAGAACCATCCGTGGTTTGAAGTGACTACAATCGCAGCGAGCCCAAGGAGCGCCGGCAAGACTTATGAGGAAGCAGTAGACGGACGATGGAAGATGGATACACCGATGCCTGCGTCTGTGAAAAATATTGTGGTAAAAAATGTAAATGAAATCGAACATACTGCATCTGAGGTGGATTTTGTGTTTTCGGCAGTCGATATGTCCAAGGAGGAAATAAAATCGATCGAAGAGGCATATGCCAAAACGGAGACGCCGGTCGTATCTAATAACAGCGCCCACCGCTGGACGCCGGATGTGCCGATGGTCGTACCGGAGATCAACCCGCAGCATATGGAGCTGATTGCTTACCAGAGAAAACGGCTCGGCACGGCAAGCGGCTTTGTGGCAGTAAAGCCAAACTGTTCGATCCAGTCGTATGCGCCGGTGCTGACGGCATGGATGGAGTATCAGCCGTATGAAGCGGTTGTTTCCACCTATCAGGCGATTTCAGGTGCAGGCAAGACGTTTCAGGACTGGCCGCAGATGGAAGGCAATATTATCCCGTTTATAAGCGGCGAAGAGGAAAAGTCGGAAAAAGAACCGCTGCGTATCTGGGGCGAGTTAAAGGACGGCGTGATCGAGCCAGCAAAAGAGCCGCTGATTACGAGCCAGTGCATCCGCGTTCCGGTATTAAACGGGCATACAGCGTCTGTATTTGTAAAGTTTAAAAATAAATCTGTGGAAAAAGAAGCGCTGATTGAAAAGCTGACAGCGTACCGCGGCGTACCGCAGCAGCTCGCGCTTCCGTCTGCGCCAAAGCAGTTTATCCAGTATCTGGACGAAGACAGCCGCCCGCAGATTGCCCTGGACGTGGATTTTGAACGCGGAATGGGAATCAGTGTCGGACGCCTGCGGAGGGATACGGTTTACGACTGGAAGTTTGTCGGATTGTCCCACAATACTGTCCGCGGCGCGGCAGGCGGTGCCATATTATGTGCAGAGCTGTTAAAGGCACAAGGATACATTGTGAAAAAATAGCGGCTGCATACATTTTCTTCCACCCTCTTGCAATAAAAGTTAAAATATGATATGATTTTGATACAATTTCTTTTATGGTTCAAAAAGTAAAGGAGCTCAGTACATACGCAATTAGGAGAAAGCAATGGTAATACGACACACGGAATTAAAAAAAATGGAGCAGCTATATGAAAAAAACGGGAACCAGTTAGTCCTGTTGTATGGGCGGGAGGGCTGCGATAAGGAGGCGTTGATCCGAATTTTCTGCAAAGGGAAAAAATTCTTTTACTATCGTGCGCGCAAAGCATCCATGCAGGAGCAGTGTATGCAGTTCGGACAGGAGATAGAAAAGCAGTATGATCTGAGCCTTACCAAATATACATATGCCGAGTTTTTCAACCGGATTCGCAGCGGCGACGCCAGCAAGCTGATCGTAATTATTGATGAATTTCAGTATATTGCAAAGCGGGACGAGGAATTTTTAAAAGCGGTGATAAAATTAAAGACCAAAAAGCTGTATCCTGGCCCTGTGATGATCCTGTTGGCAAGCTCTTCGGTGGCATGGATGGAACAGGAGCTGGATGAACAGCTTGGAGACAGTGTCAAAAGGGTCGATGAACGGATCAAGCTGGATGACCTTAAGTTTTTGGATGTCGTGCGTTCTTATCCAGAATATCCGGTCAGCGACTGCGTGAAGGCTTACGGGATTTTGGGCGGCGTGTCGTCTTATATGAACCGCTGGAATTCCAAAAAGGACATCCGCAGCAACGTATGCAAGCATATTTTATCGCCGAACGGATATTTATTCGCCGAAGCGGAGCGTTTTATCGGCAGCGAGCTGCGGGAGCTTGCTATTTACGATACGATACTGGCGGCAATCGCAGCAGGGCACCGCAAGTTAAACGACTTGTTTAACAAAACCGGATTTTCCAGAGCGAAGATCAGCGTTTATATGAAAAACCTGGCGGCTTTTGAAGTCATTGAAAAGGTCAATTCTTTTGAGACTGGAGGATGGGAAAATGCGCAGAAAGGCATTTACCAGATTCGCAGCAACTATGTGAATTTTTGGTTTCGTTTTATTTATCCGCATTTATCTGATTTGTACATGATGACGCCGGAAGCATTTTATGACGCCTATATCGAAAACGGGCTGGACGATTATATGAACCGCTATTTTGTCCAGGTCTGCACGGAATATCTGGAGCTTTTAAATATGGTGGAAAAGCTGCCGATTCGGATTCATAAGGCAGGCACATGGGTAGGCAAGACCGGCAATATCGATATTATTGCGCAGGACAGCGCAAGAAACAACCTGATCGGGCTGTGCAACTGGTCGAAGCCGCAGCTTACGTATCAGATGTGCGAAAAGCTGTTTGACACGATGAAAAAAGCAAAGCTGAAATCTGACTATTATTATCTGTTTTCTGCAAAAAGCTTTGACGAGCAGCTTTTGGAAAAGGCAAAAGAAGACAAACGGCTGGTGTTAGTGGATATGACACAGCTATAAAAGAGGCAGGATGAGGAAAACTGCGGATGCGTATGAGAAAGATGCAATGAGATTACAGGAAAACAAGGCAGCCTGGCTGATCGTTTCCGGTGATCTCATTCTTTGTTTTGTGTGAGTGTGATAAGGGAGGGAGTATGGCAAAAGCATTGTATATCGCTGAAAAGCCTTCCGTTGCGCAGGAGTTTGCGAAAGCCCTGCATATGGATATGAAAAAACAGAACGGATATCAGGAAGGGGCAGAAGCGGTTGTGACCTGGTGTGTGGGGCATCTTGTGACGATGAGCTACCCTGAGGCATATGATGCAAAATATAAAAAATGGAGCCTTGAGACGCTGCCGTTTCTGCCGCAGGAATTTCGGTATGAAGTGATTCCGGGCGTGGCAAAGCAGTTTAAAATCGTAGCTTCTTTATTAAAACGCAAAGATATCAGCGTGATTTATGTCTGCACCGACTCCGGGCGGGAAGGGGAGTATATTTACCGGCTCGTAGAGCAGCTTGCAGGCGTCAGGGGCAAGGAGCGCAGGCGCGTCTGGATCGATTCGCAGACCGAGGAAGAGATTTTGCGCGGCATCCGCGAAGCAAAAGACCTGTCAGAATATGACAACCTGGCTTCCAGCGCCTACCTGCGCGCAAAGGAAGATTATTTGATGGGAATTAATTTTTCCAGGCTGTTGACGCTCAAATACGGAGATGCCGTTGCTTCCTATCTGAATGAAAGATATGCCGTGATATCGGTCGGGCGTGTGATGACATGCGTGCTTGGCATGGCTGTGCGCAGAGAACGGGAGATCCGTGAGTTTGTCAAAACCCCGTTTTACCGGATTTTGGCGAAGATAGACGTGCAGGAGCATCAAATCGAATGTGAATGGAAGGCAGTCGAAGGCTCCGCGTATTTTCAGTCCCCAAAGCTTTATAAGGATAACGGCTTTCTGGAAAAGGAAGAAGCACAGCGTCTGCTGGCACATTTGCAGGAGCATCCGCCTGTAACTGCCGTTGTGTGCTCGGTAGAAAAGAAAAAAGAAACCAAATATGCGCCGCTGTTGTTTAACCTGGCGGAGCTGCAAAATACGTGTTCTAAATTTTTCAAAATCAGCCCTGACCAGACGCTTGGCATCGTCCAGGAACTGTACGAAAAAAAGATGGTCACCTACCCGCGTACCGACGCCCGCGTGCTGTCTACGGCAGCGGCAAAGGAAATCCGTAAAAACATCAGCGGTTTGCAGGACATCGAAAGTGTGCGGGTGTTCGCAGAGACGATCCTGCAAAGCGAAAGCTACAAAAAAATCGCGAAGACCCGCTACACAAATGACAAGCAGATCACCGACCACTATGCGATTATCCCGACCGGACAGGGCATCGGCGCATTAAAAACGCTGAACGCCACGGCGGTCAAAGTCTATGAGACGATCGTGCGCCGTTTTCTTGCGATTTTTTATCCGCCTGCCATTTATTTAAAATACAGCCTTGTTTTCCAGGTAAAAGAAGAGAAGTTTTTCGCTGCCGTCAAGGTGCTGAAAGATCCGGGGTATCTTCCGGTTATGGAATATTCGTTTTTCAAAAAGAAGGACGATACAGATTTACAAAAACAAGAGGATGCAGGCGATGAATCAGGGCTTTTTGAAGCGGCGTCGTCGTTAAAAAAAGGGATGGCGCTTCCTGTGGACCGGTTTTGGATCAAAGAAGGCGAAACGACTCCTCCTAAGCGGTACAATTCCGGCTCAATGATTCTTGCAATGGAAAACGCCGGACAGTTAATTGAGGATGAAGAGCTGCGGGCGACGATCAAGGGAAGCGGTATCGGCACGAGCGCGACAAGGGCGGAGATCCTTTCAAAGCTTGTCAGGATCAAATACCTTGCGCTGAATAAAAAGACGCAGGCCATTACGCCGACGCTGCTTGGCGAGATGATTTTCGACGTCGTCAACGCTTCGATTAAGTCGCTGCTAAACCCGGAGCTGACCGCAAGCTGGGAAAAAGGGCTTTCTTATGTGGCGGAAGGGACGATTACCACACAGGAATATATGCAAAAGCTGGAGCACTTTATTAAAAGCCGCACGAGCGGGGTGTTAAACCTGCACAACCAGACGATGCTGCGCAGCTTTTTTGACCAGGCTGGCGCTTATTATAAAAAATGAAAGGAAATCAAAATTAAAATGGAACAGTGTTTAATTAAAAATTTATATGATCTGAATCAGACGATCGCCAAAGAGCTGTTTGCAGGCGCAGACTATCCGTGGGAAATATTAGGAAAAATCGCAGGCTTTATTATAGAGCTTGGAAACCGCTTAGACAGTGAAAGATATGAAAAGCGCGGCGAAAATATCTGGGTGGCGAAATCGGCAGAGGTTGCCCCGACAGCCTGCTTAAACGGGCCTTTGATCATTGATGAAGAAGCGCAAATACGCCACTGTGCATTTATCCGCGGCAGCGCGATTGTCGGAAAGGGCGCGGTTGTCGGCAACTCTACAGAGCTTAAAAACGTCGTTATTTTTAACGGCGTCCAGGTGCCGCATTACAATTATGTCGGAGATTCGGTTCTAGGCTACAAATCGCATATGGGCGCAGGCTCCATTACGTCCAATGTAAAATCAGACAAGACGCTTGTTACCGTAAAAAACGGAGCGCAGGCAGTCGAAACGGGACTGAAAAAATTCGGCGCCATGCTCGGCGATCATGTGGAAGTCGGCTGCAACTCCGTGCTAAATCCAGGCACGGTAATCGGGCGCCATACGAATATTTATCCGCTGTCTATGGTGCGCGGCGTCGTTGCACCGCATTCGATCTATAAAAATAAAAATGAAATTGCGGCAAAAAACTAAAAGGCCTGCAATACAGAAAGAGAAACGAGTATGAATCATTATCACGCTGAATTATGGGATCTGTATACAAAGGACAGGGAAAAGACAAACGAGCTGCACCAGCGCGGCGAGCCTATGCCGCAAGGCAGATACCATCTTGCTGTCCATGTCTGCATTTTTAACAGTAAAAACCAGTTGCTGATCCAGCAGCGGCAGCCATTTAAAAAAGGATGGCCGAATATGTGGGATATATCCGTCGGCGGAGCGGCGGTTGCGGGCGACAGCAGCACCCAGGCGGCGGAGCGGGAGGCTTTTGAAGAGCTGGGGCTGAAAATTGACCTGTCCAAAGAGCGCCCGTTTTTAACTATGAATTTTGCAGGGGGATTTGACGATTTTTATATGATTGAGATGGATCTTGACCTGCAAAAGCTGCGTTTGCAGCAGGAAGAAGTACGCGGTGTGCGCTGGGCAGACAAGGACGAGGTTGTGAAAATGCAGGCACAGGGTACGATGATTCCGTACTGGTTTATCGACAGGCTGTTTGAGATCCGCGACAGTTATGACAGGCAGGGAGAGCGGATACATAGGATCAGCACGGGCTTTTTAGGGCTGGCGCACTTAGAATCCTGCCTGAGCTTTGCAGAAATTATCCAGTACGATTGCCCCGGCATGGAAGCAGACGGCGCCATGCAGTATTTTTGCGACGACGTGGTTTCTTATATCAAGCAGGGCGGCGCGATCTATGCGGCAGACGGCAGCATGATCGTCGGTATGCTGCTGTTTGCCAAAGAGCAGGGCAGGATCTGCTATCTTGCCGTCCATCCTGAGTACCGCAGGCAAAAGCTCGCATCGAAAATGCTAAAGCTTATGAAGACATGCCTTTCCAAAGGGCAGGGGATCACGGTCGAGACGTTTCGAAGCGAAGACCCGAAAGGAGAGGCTGCGAGAAGCTTTTATACCTCTTTGGGATTTCAGCCTGGCAGCCTTGGAATGCATAATGGATACCCGATACAGGAGTTTTTACATTTTTGTGGAAAAGGACTAGACTAATTTGACAAAATATGCGAAAATATATGCAGTATGTTGAACAACATAAGTCCAACATGTTACCCATCCAGCGCTGTCTAGGACGCTGGCATCATTTATCTAATTGAAAGGAGTCTTAAAATGATTTACACACAGGAAGTTCAAAACATGTGTCCGGTTGCTAAAGGTGCAAAGCACGAGCCGGCTCCAATCCCGGAAGAGGGGAAATGGGTACATTCTAAAAAAATTGAAGATATCTCTGGATTTACACACGGTGTAGGCTGGTGCGCACCACAGCAGGGTGCCTGTAAGCTTTCCCTGAATGTAAAGAACGGCATTATCGAGGAAGCGCTTGTAGAGACAATCGGATGTTCTGGTATGACCCATTCCGCAGCTATGGCAGCAGAGATCTTACAGGGCAAGACCATCCTGGAAGCATTGAACACAGACCTTGTCTGCGATGCGATCAATACGGCAATGAGAGAATTGTTCTTACAGATCGTTTACGGACGCACACAGAGTGCATTTTCCGATGACGGCCTTGCTGTAGGCGCTGGACTGGAAGATCTGGGCAAAGGACTTCGTTCTCAGGTTGGTACTATGTATGCAACAAAAGAAAAAGGTGTTCGTTATCTGGAGATGGCAGAAGGCTATGTAACCGGCATTGCTTTGGATGACAACGATGAAGTAATTGGATATCAGTTCGTTTCTCTTGGCAAAATGACTGACTTTATTAAAAAAGGCGATGATCCTAACACAGCCTGGGAAAAGGCTAAAGGGCAGTACGGACGTGTAGCAGACGCTGCAAAGATTATTGATCCGAGAGTAGAGTAAGGAAGGGAGAACGAAGATCATGGCATTATTTGAATCATATGAAAGAAGAATTGACCAGATTAACGCCGTATTAAACAACTACGGCATCAGCTCCGTAGAAGAGGCTGAAAAAATCACAAAGGATGCTGGGCTTGACGTATACGAGCAGGTAAAAAAGATCCAGCCAATCTGTTTTGAAAACGCTTGCTGGGCTTATACGGTAGGCGCTGCTATCGCAATTAAAAAAGGCTGCAGAAAAGCTGCGGATGCCGCTGCTGCAATCGGCGAAGGCTTACAGGCATTTTGTATTCCAGGCTCTGTAGCAGACCACAGAAAAGTAGGCATTGGCCACGGCAACTTAGGCAAGATGCTGCTTGAAGAAGAGACAGAGTGCTTCTGCTTTTTGGCAGGCCATGAATCCTTCGCAGCAGCAGAAGGTGCAATCGGTATTGCAGAAAAAGCAAACAAAGTACGCAAGCAGCCGCTTCGCGTAATCTTAAACGGCCTTGGAAAAGACGCGGCACAGATTATTTCCCGCATCAACGGCTTTACATTCGTAGAAACACAGTATGACTACAAAGAAGCAAAGCTGAACGTAGTATACGAAAAACCATACTCAGAAGGCCTGCGCGCTTCTGTAAAATGCTATGGCGCTGACGATGTGCAGGAAGGCGTTGCGATTATGCACCATGAAAACGTAGGTGTCTCCATTACAGGAAACTCCACCAACCCGACACGTTTCCAGCACCCGGTAGCAGGTACATACAAAAAAGAATGCAACGAGCAGGGCAAGCAGTACTTCTCCGTAGCTTCCGGCGGCGGTACAGGACGTACGCTTCATCCAGACAACATGGCGGCAGGTCCGGCTTCTTACGGCATGACAGATACAATGGGACGTATGCACTCAGACGCACAGTTCGCAGGCTCTTCCTCCGTTCCGGCTCACGTAGAAATGATGGGCTTGATCGGTATGGGCAACAACCCGATGGTTGGCGCTACTGTAGCAGTAGCTGTTTCGGTTGAGGAAGCGGCGAATGCTGGGAAGTTCTAACAAATAATGTGTTTTTAAGGGTTTCCGCTGATAGGAGTTGTCAGCGGAAGCCCTTTATTTTGCCACGTAGCACACAAGTAACACACGGGTAGCACACATGAGGTAGCACACAAATTTTTAGGATAAAGAAAAGGGCATCTGCACTTTGCAGACACCCTTTGATACGGTTTTATGTAACGGTTATTCCTTATATTTAGAAGATTGTGCCAGACAGCAAGGAATAATCCTTTAAATGCTCTAAAATGATATTCTGAACATATTCAAGAAGGGCAGCAGTATCATAAGAGAAATTATGTTCGTCCAGTGCATCATTATATAGTAAATCTTCGGCTATTGCCTTTGCTATGTCGTTTCTATTCATCAGCGGCACCGCCTTTCTTGACAGACAATAAGCCTATGATAAAGCTATATATGCTTGCGATAGTATCAAGGCTTTCAATATCGTATATCATTCTTGCGATATTACAACGGTATTCTCCGGCTTGCTTTTCTTCTGCGGTCTGTTCCGGCTCCGGCTCTGCTTCCTTTGATTTTCTGTCCTCACGTTCTGCCCGGATTTCAAGCATAGGTTTTGTTACTCTGTTTGGCATAAGGTAAAAACAATCTTCCGGCAGCAGATAGGACATCATGCAATAGAAATACTCTGCTCTGTACCCAAAAGGCAGATAATAGACAAGTTCCAAAAGGCGGCGGTGCATATCGTCCTTTACACGCTTATCAATCTTTGCTTTCAGTTCAGCTTCTGATTGCTTATATCCTGCCATAAAGCCATAATTGAAAAGGTCATAAATCAAATCAATAATGCTTTCTCTGTCTGCCAGTCTGAAAAGTTCTTTGTAATTTCCAATCTGTGTGGAATTAAAATCAAGATCATCATGCCGGGGATGCTTTACTTCCCATTTGGTAAAGGCTTCCTTTGCTTCGGCGGCGGTCATATTCTTAATCTTCTTCACGGAAATTATTTAAAAGGATATAAGCAAAGGCAGGGCGTTGATGATTCCCTGCCTTGTGCGTATCATATATTAAAGCGCCAACTTGTATAATGCTAACTGATTAAGACTTACACCCTCTTTTTCTGCTTCAATGGCTAATCTTTGATGCAAAGATTTTGGAAGCCTTACAACAAACTTACCGCTGTAATTGTTTGGTGTTTCTGGAATTGGTATAGAGAGATTGTTTTCTATTTTTGTTTCGATATATCCTTCCATTGCTTCATTAAGGCTTTCATACAATTCTTCAAGTGTATCACTGGTACTTTGGCATCCGTCAAGTTCCAAAATTCTGCCATAGAAATAGTGTCCGCTTTCATCGTTCATTTCCTGTACTAATCTTGTATAGGGCAATTTCATATAATCTTTAACTTCCATGCTTTCCTGCTCCTTTCTGCTTGTTATGCTATGCCAGGATAAGGGGATTATTCCCCTATCCTATTCAGAACATCTACGACATAAGCCTTTTTTAATGGATTTTCTTGTTTTATTGTTATCAAATCCCCAGTTTCTTTATTCAGATAATGCTTATGGCTTCCTTTTTGTCTTGCCGGAATATAGCCGTATGCTGCTAAAACTTTGTCTATTTCTTCTGGCCGCATTCCATTTGGCTGTTGCTTCATTTTTTCAATTAGCTTTTTTACGTTTGGCACTGTGATTATCTCCTTTCTCACACTATAGTATCATATATAGTACTATATGTCAATATCAAAATAAAGCATTGTTTCTATGTCTGTTTAGTATCAAAAGTAATGTATGACAAAATAGTATTAAAAGTTATTGACAACAATAATAAGAAGTAAAATAGAAGTATCAAAAAAGACGAACGATAGAAGTGATACTGAAAGAGAGGGCATTGATTATGTGTGTGTATGGATATTGCCGGATAAGTACACAACAGCAGAGTATTGACAGGCAGATTAGAAATATTAAGGGCAGTTATGATAAGGCTGTGATAATACAGGAAGTATATACAGGAACAAAGCAGGACAGACCAGAATGGAATAAGCTGTATAAGAAAGCCAAAGCAGGAGATACTATTATCTTTGATAGTGTATCACGAATGAGCAGGAATGCGGATGAGGGTTTTTGTCTGTATGAGGAATTATATAATAAGGGCATAGAGCTTGTATTTCTGAAAGAGCCGCATATCAACACAAGCACATATAAGAAAGCATTAGAAAGCAATATATCAATGACCGGAACAAATGTTGACTTTATCTTAGAGGGCGTGAATAAGTACCTTATGTCGCTTGCAAAGGAACAGATAAGACTTGCTTTTGAGCAGTCGGAGAAAGAAGTACAGGACTTGCACCAGAGGACAAAAGAGGGTATAGAAACAGCGAGATTAAACGGTAAGCAGATCGGACAGAAGCAGGGGGCAAAGCTGACAACAAAGAAATCTATTGAAGCAAAGAAGCAGATACAGAAACACAGCAAGGATTTTAATGGTGCATTGTCAGATGCGGATTGCATGAAGCTGATAGGGCTTGCAAGAAATACATTCTATAAATATAAGAGAGAATTGAAAGCAGAATAAGGATTGTTTAGGCAAGGTTCATAATGGACTGCTGCCTTTTGTTTTTGTTCTAAATATCATGCGGTGGGGGTTTTATAGGGAAACGCCGCATATGGGTAGTTAGCGCCTTTTTCTGCCGGGCATTTTCAAAAAGGCTTAGTCCTGTTGCCATTCAAAATATTTTTAAAATATGCAAAAAGGCGGTTTTGTGATCAAATAAAAGAGAAGTCATTGCTTTTGTGGGCTGACTTCTCTTTATATCCTGCATCTACTCAAATTATAGCAAAGGGGTAGGTGCGTTGCAATGACGAATGAGCAAATTGTTTCTGAAATTAGGAACGGTTATTCTGTAACGGATTATATGCAATTACTGTATGAAAGCAATCTGCCATTGATTAAGAAATTCATAAAACCATATGCCGCCTATGAGCCTATGGAGGACTTAGTGCAGGAATCCTATTTTGGATTGTGGGAAGCGGTACAGCATTATGAAACGTCTGCAAATGTGCGGTTTATGACTTATGCGGAATACTGGATAAGGCAGTCAGTACAGCGGTATCTTGAAAAATGCGGCTCTACGGTGCGAATACCGAGCCACACAAGGCAGAAAATAGCACGTTACAAGAAAACCGTACAGGAGTTAGAACAGGAATTAGGCAGAATGCGACAGATAATGAAATAGCTGATAAAATGCGTGTACCTGTAGGACTGCTGCCGGAATTGAAAATACAGATGCAAGGGGTAGCCAGTTTAGATACCACTTTAGCAGACGATTACAGTTTGACACTTTCCGATACCATACAAGCCGATTTTAGCCTTGAAGATGAAACAATAAAATGTATGCCGAACACTCTAAAAGCCAATTATGGGGCATTGTGGAACATTTTACAAGCAATAGAGAGAATAATATAATAAGGGAGATATTCATAAATAATCGGACAATGGCAGCGGTAGCCAGAGAGCAGGGCATAACCATAGATAGAATACGCCAGATAAAGGAAAAAGGACTGCGGCGGTTACGGACAGGCAAGGCAAAGCGTGAATTATTGGAAAAATTTGATATTGTGGAAGCCGGGGCATACAGAAACAGTATCAATAAATTCAATGAGCATGGGTTTACTTCTACGGTTGAGTATATTGCTTTACGCAGGGCAGAATTACAGGCAGAGTATGAAAAGCATAAAAGACAGGTAGAAATTATGCTTGAGCAGAGAAAAAGGAAGTGTCTGTAAGTGTTCAAAAATAGATAAAAATTTAGGTGCGTTACACACAAGTAGCACACAAATAGTCCTTAAAACTCTATAAAATCAAGGCTGACAGTTTCGGTTGAGGAAGCTGCGAACGCTGGGAAGTTCTAACAAATAATGTGTTTTTAAGGGTTTCCGCCGATAGGAGTTGTCAGCGGAAGCCCTTTATTTTGCCACGTAGCACACATGCAAAGATTTTGGAAGCCTTACAACAAACTTACTCCAACTTTCCGCTTGTTATGCTATGCCAGGATAAGGGTATTATTCCACTATCCTATTCAGAACATCTATGCGGTTTGCATTTACAGAATTTATTCTTGAATTTATCCGGGGATTATGCTATATTTATAGATACAAAAAGTTAGCAACCGCCCACAAAGTGGTTGACCTCCCATTTTTAGACGATAAGCCTACCTGTACCGGTCAAGTAACAAGGTAGGCTTATTTATTTTCGCTTGTTTCTCTTATCGAGAAAGGCAAGCAACGCTATAACAAAACTACCAAAGGCAATTAGCAAAGCCAGCATGAAGTCGAGGGAGGCTGCCACCTTGCAACACGATTGTTCCTCTCTGAGATTCTACCATATTCTTTCTTTTGTGACAATTCCCTGGTGCATTTTTTCGTTTTTTTAAAATGGATGACCAGTGAAAGCCTCTCATTGCAACGAAATGGCTTTCCAAAATCCTCCTTACGCTCGGAATTTTCCATCACTGATGAGAAAAAGCTGATTGACAAAACCATAGATAAATGCTATTTTGAAAAAAATCAACGCAATTTGTCCATTCGTGTATGACCGCTATAGTAATGGTGAGATTTTTTAAATGGATAACAAAAGAGGGGTGAAGTTATTGATAAAGTATATCCGAGGTATTTATGTCGATGATTTCAGCATTGGAGCAGGGAGTGGAAGCAAGAACGAAGGAGCAGATATGAGATCGGAACATGAAATGTACAACCTTATTTTGGAAGTTGCAAAAAATGATACAAGAATAAAAGCTGTTTATATGAACGGTTCAAGAACGAACGAAAACGTTCCAAAAGATATTTTTCAGGATTATGATATCGTTTATGTTGTGGAAGATACCGAAAGCTTTATAGAGGACAAAGACTGGATCAGGGTTTTCGGAGAAATTCTGTATATGCAGTATCCTGACGAAAATCCAAATGATCTGGGCGATAAGAAAAATTCTTACGGTTATTTAATGCAGTTTGCAGACGGAGTTAGAATTGACTTAACGGTACAGTCTTTTTCTTATGCGCTGCGGCAGATTAAAAAAGACAAGCTCTGCAAAATTTTACTGGACAAAGAAAACAGGCTGCCTGAAATAGAAGCAGCGACAGATCGCCAGTATTGGGTGAAAAGGCCTGCAAAAGAACAATATCTGGCGTCTTGCAATGAATTTTGGTGGTGCAGCAATAATATCGCAAAAGGGTTATGGCGTAAGGAAATCCCTTATGTGCACGATATGACAAATAATTGTGTAAGGGCAGAGCTTATCAAGATGCTGAACTGGAAAGTAGGTATTTTAACAGGATGGTCAGTAAGCACTGGAAAATCATCAAAATATTTGTATCAGTGGCTTTCAAAGGAAGAATGGCAGATGCTGTTAGCAACTTATTTTGACGGAAATGTCGATCATGCATGGGAGTCTGTCTGGAAGATGTGCGAGCTGTTTGAAAACACGGCACGGTTTGTAGGGGAAAAATCAGGATGGGAATATAATGAAAAAGAGGGAAAAGCAGCGCAGCATTTCCTAAAATATGTACATCAATTATCAAAGAACGGATGAAGACAGATCCCAAAGGCTTAACTGCGTGGCAGCCCCTTTTTCTTCAAAAGTATGCAGATACTGGAAAAGCTGCTCATTGTTATGGACAATGCCGTTTTTACTGCATGTCTGCGCAAACAGCCGCATCAGATCCCGATTGTTCGGGCTTTCTATAAAATACTGGTTTTGGTAGGTCTGCATATAAGCTTCTTTTAAGTGTGGAAACAGGCGGTCGAGCTGTTTATAAAAATACTCCCGGTTTCCTTCACGAAGCGTAAGTCCCATGCCGAAACAAAGAATGCCATAGACGCCTGCTTCGATACACAGGTCTAAAATGCCGGAAAGATTGTCTTTCGTATCGTTGATAAAAGGCAGTATCGGCGTCAGCCATACGATGACAGGGATGCCTGCATCACGCAGTTGCTTTAGTGCCTCGAAACGCTGCCTTGTGGTACTGACATGCGGTTCGATTTTCCGGCACAAATCTTCATCATAGGTTGTCAGTGTCATTTGCACCACGCATTTGGTCTTTTCATTTATTTTTTGCAGCAGGGGCAGGTCACGCAAAATACGGTCTGACTTTGTAATCACAGTAAAGCCAAATCCATACGTATCAATGAGCTTCAACGCTTGCTGAACGTGGCAAAGCTCCATTTCCAGAGGAATATACGGGTCTGTCATAGAGCCTGTGCCGATCATGCATTTTTTGCGTTTGTGTTTCAGTGCCGACTCCAGGAGCGGGATGGCGTTTTGCTTAATTTCAATATCTTCAAAATTGTGCTTCATCTGGTAGCACTTGCTCCTGGAGTCGCAGTAAATGCAGCCGTGAGAGCAGCCGCGGTAGAGATTCATTCCATTATTTGAAGATAAGATTCCTTTTGCTGTTACAAAGTGCATTTGCCTGCTCCTTTCGCTGTTATTATAATTCTCCTCTATAACAGAATCGCATAAATATCCTGACACGTGATGTCAGGGATCATGAAAATGTAAGGAATGGTTTATATTATTATACAGCAGGAACTTTGGAATGGCAATGCCTGAAAAACATATGGTATAATTTTGGAAAAGTAATTGTGCTGCATAGGAAAATATGGCTGTAAGAAATTTGTAAAAGAGGGGCACATGCTATGAAAAAAATAGTGTGGACTGTGAAAAAAGTGAAAGAAACCACACCAGGCAAAGGGAAATTTCGGTACTGCGCATGACGCCAGAGGGAGTTTGGATTTTTAAAAATGGGGAATTAATTTGTAATCGGACCGATCATAACGGTTATCTGTCTGCGTGTCTGCCGGAAGTGAAAAAGATTCTGACATCAGATCAAGCCTTATATGTGCCGATCACCGACTATTCTATGTATCTGTGGTTTTGCAACATGACAAGGAATGAGCGGAAAGGAAAGCATGTGGCAATGATCGAATACTATGATCATTGCCTCTATGTCTCCGGGTATGTTGTGGACGCAGCAGGAGAAAGTTACCAGAGAAGGTTTTGTAAGCTGAAAATAAAATATAACCGCGAGCGCAACAACATAATAAAGGATATTTTATCACAAGAAATTTTTAACGGGAAGGAACGCGGGGATAATTGTATTTTCAGGACGTTTCGGGCAGGTGCACATATAATAATTTGTGACCTTGCCGACTGGACGAAAAAAGCGCAGAAAGGAGGGGCATAATTAAAATTGTTGCACAATTTCAAAAACAGTGTAAAATCCCGCTTCATATAATTAGGAATTTTCATGAAGCGCTTCCAAAAACAGGTGACATAACGCAAAAAATTAGAGAAAAAAACAAATATTATCAGATAATAAATAAGAAAATTGTCTATTTTGCAATAATCAGACAATTCTGAGCAAATCGCGTATTTACTTCCTTTTTCAAAAGTTGTATAGTTGAATCAGCAAAAAATTGGAATTCCAGTTTGTATACAAAACAGCATTGATATAGAAAGGAACAGACACTATGATAAAATACGCACAAACGATGCCAAAGAAAGCCAACGCGTCTTTTTTTGGCATGTATGATCCGCGCTTTGAACACGATAGCTGCGGTATCGGCGCGGTTGTGAATGTCAAAGGAACCGGGTCACATAAGACGGTGGAACATGCATTAAAAATCGTAGAAAACTTACAGCACCGGGCGGGGAAGGATGCAGAAGGAAAGACGGGAGACGGAGTCGGTATTTTGTTGCAGATCTCGTATCCGTTTTTTCAAAAAGCGTGTATGCCGCTTGGAATTGCGTTAGGCGGGGAGCGGGAGTTCGGCGTGGGGATGTTTTTCTTTCCGCAGGATGAGCTGAGACGCCGCCTGGCGATGAAGATGTTTGAGGTAATTGTGGAAAAGGAAGGCATGGAGTTTCTTGGATGGAGACAGGTGCCGACAGCGCCGCAAAAGCTTGGAAAAAAGGCTGTGGACTGTATGCCGTATATTATGCAGGGTTTTGTCAGGCGTCCGCAGGAGGTGGAAAAGGGGCTGCCGTTTGACCGCAGGCTGTATGTGGTGCGGCGCGTATTTGAACAGTCCAATGATTTTACGTATGTCTGTTCGCTTTCAAGCCGTACGATTGTCTATAAGGGAATGTTTTTGGCAGGGCAGCTTCGGCAGTTCTTTCTGGATTTGCAGGATCCAGGTTATGAGAGTGCGATTGCGCTGGTGCATTCGCGGTTTTCTACCAATACAGATCCAAGCTGGGAGCGTGCGCATCCAAACCGCATGATTGTGCATAACGGGGAAATCAATACGATCCGCGGCAATGTCGACAAGATGTTCGGCAGGGAAGAGACGATGACGCTTGGCGCGCTCGATGCGGAACTTTCGAAGGTGCTTCCGATTGTCCACGCGGAAGGCTCGGATTCGGCGCAGCTTGATAATACGCTGGAGTTTCTTTTTATGAGCGGGATGCCGCTGCCGCTTGCGGTGATGATCCTGATTCCAGAGCCTTGGACGCATAACGATACGATGACGCAGAAGAAAAAAGATTTTTACCAGTATTACGCGACGATGATGGAGCCCTGGGACGGGCCGGCGTCCATTTTATTTTCGGACGGGGATTTGATGGGGGCGGTGTTAGACCGCAACGGGCTGCGTCCGTCCAGATATTACCTGACAGACGACGGCGATCTGATTTTGTCGTCAGAGGTCGGCGTGCTGGAGATTGATCCGGCAAAGATCGTAAAAAAAGACCGCCTGCGTCCGGGAAAAATGCTGCTTGTAGATACAGTAAACGGCAGGCTGCTGGAAGATGATGAGGTAAAGGCGTACTATGCGGGAAAATACCCGTATGGAGAGTGGCTGGACCGTAACCTTGTGCAGCTTGGGGAACTGAAAATCCCGAACGAACGAGTGCCAGAGATTACAAAGCAGGAGCTTCGAAAGCTCCAGCGGGCGTTTGGCTATACGTATGAATCGATCAAGGAAGTGATACTGCCGATGGCGTTAAACGGCGGCGAAGCTACAAGCGCGATGGGTGTGGACATTCCGCTTGCGGTGCTTGCGGACGACCACCAGCCGCTGTTCGATTATTTTAAGCAGTTGTTTGCGCAGGTGACGAATCCGCCGATTGATTCGATCCGGGAAAAAATCGTGACCTCTACCTGTGTGTATATCGGCGCCGATGGAAACCTGCTTGAGGAGCGCCCGGAAAACTGCCGCGTATTAAAGGTAAACAATCCGATCCTTACAAATACGGACTTGATGAAGATCCGCGCGATGAAGGCAGAGGGATTTCATGTGGCAGAGATCCCGATGATTTACTACAAAAATACGAGTCTGGAGAAAGCGGTAGACAGGCTGTTTCTGGCAGCAGACCGTGCATACCGGGAAGGCGCGAATATCCTGATTTTAACAGACCGCGGCGTTGACGAAAACCACGTGGCGATCCCGTCGCTTTTAGCGGTTTCCGCACTGCATGAGCATTTGGTAGTTACCAAAAAGCGTACGTCGCTTTCTCTCGTTTTGGAGTCCGGCGAGCCGCGTGAGGTGCACCATTTTGCAATGCTGCTTGGCTACGGGGCAAGCGCGGTCAATCCGTATCTGGCTCATGAGACGGTCAGGGATCTGGTAGAGTTAAATATGCTTGGCAAAGATCCGTATGCGGCAGTGGACGACTATAATCATGCCGTCATTTCCGGCATTGTAAAGATCGCTTCAAAAATGGGGATATCTACGATCCAGTCTTACCAGGGCGCAAAAATATTTGAAGCCGTCGGCATTGACCAGTCGGTGATTGATAAATATTTTACTAATACGGTCAGCAGGGTCGGCGGCATTACGCTAAACGATATTGAAAAAGACGCAGACCATCTGCATTCGCTGGCGTATGACCCGCTTGGGCTGGAAGTGGATGAATCGCTTGATTCCAAAGGCAGGCATAAGATGCGCAGCGGTGCCGGACGGCATCTATACAATCCGGCTGTGATCCATATGCTGCAAAAATCCACGAGGATGGGCGATTACGGGCTGTTTCAAAAATATACCGAGATGGTAAACGCAGAAGAAAAAGACGCTTATATCCGGGGGATGCTTGCGATCCGCTATCCAAAGCAGGGTATTCCCATCGAACAGGTGGAAAGCGTGGACTCGATCGTGACGCGATTTAAAACAGGGGCGATGTCGTATGGCTCGATCTCACAGGAAGCGCATGAGACGCTTGCGGTTGCAATGAACATGCTGCACGGAAAGTCGAATACGGGTGAGGGCGGCGAGAGCCTGGAGCGTCTTTCCATCGGCGCGGACGGGCGCAATAAATGTTCTGCGATCAAGCAGGTGGCGTCCGGGCGGTTTGGCGTCACGAGCCGTTACCTGGTCAGCGCCAGGGAGATCCAGATCAAAATGGCGCAGGGTGCAAAGCCAGGCGAAGGCGGCCATCTGCCGGGAAAAAAGGTCTATCCCTGGATCGCGAAAACAAGGCTCTCCACGCCTGGCGTGTCGTTGATCTCTCCGCCGCCGCATCATGATATTTATTCGATTGAAGACTTGGAGCAGCTTATTTATGACCTGAAAAACGCAAACCGCGCAGCAAATATTTCGGTAAAGCTGGTATCGGAAGCAGGCGTCGGTACGGTGGCGGCAGGCGTGGCAAAGGCGGGCGCACAGCTCATTCTGATTTCAGGATATGATGGCGGCACTGGGGCGGCGCCGCGCAGCTCGATCCATAATGCGGGGCTGCCGTGGGAGCTGGGGCTGTCTGAAACGCACCAGACGCTGATTCGAAACGGGCTGAGGAACAAGGTGCGTATCGAGACAGACGGCAAACTGATGACCGGGCGCGACGTTGCGGTTGCGGCATTGCTTGGCGCAGAGGAGTTTGGATTTGCGACAGCGCCGTTAGTTACAATGGGATGTGTGATGATGCGCGTCTGCAACCTGGATACATGCCCGGCAGGAATTGCAACGCAAAATCCGAAGCTGCGCGCGCGTTTTAGCGGAAAGCCGGAATATGTCGTAAACTTTATGAAATTTATCGCGCAGGATCTGCGTGAGATTATGGCAAGGCTGGGCATCCGTACCGTGGATGAGCTGGTAGGGCGTAGCGACCTGCTGTGCGTGCGGGAAGATTTATCAAGCCGCCAGAAGAAAATTGACCTGACAAGGATTTTGCAGAACCCGTTTGCCGACCGCATGGAAAAAGTGATTTTTGATCCGAAAAAAGTCTATGATTTCCAGCTTGAGAAGACAAAAGACGAAAAGGTGCTGCTAAAGCAGCTAAAGAGCGCGCTTGACAGCGGTGCAAAGCGCAGCATTACCGTAGAGGTGACAAATACGGACCGTGCGTTTGGTACGATTTTTGGTTCTGAGATTACAAAGCGCTATCCAGACGGGCTTTTGGAAGATACGTATCTTGTAAAGTGTACCGGTGCAGGCGGGCAGAGCTTTGGCGCGTTTATTCCAAAAGGCCTGACACTGGAGCTGGCTGGCGATTCCAACGACTATTTCGGCAAAGGGTTATCGGGCGGCAAGCTGATTGTCTATGCTCCTGCCGGAACACGTTTTCGCAGAGATGAAAATATTATTATCGGCAATGTGGCGTTATATGGAGCGACAAGCGGAAAAGCGTTTATCAGCGGCGTAGCGGGCGAACGGTTCTGCGTGCGCAATTCCGGTGCGAATGCGGTTGTAGAAGGCGTCGGTGATCATGGCTGCGAATATATGACCGGAGGGCGTGTCGTAATATTAGGCAGTACGGGAAAAAATTTTGCGGCGGGCATGAGCGGCGGGATTGCCTATGTGCTCGATGAAGACAACGACCTGTACAAACGGCTGAATAAAGGCATGGTTTCTTCCGAGGAGATTACTTCCAAGTATGACGTGCTTGAATTAAAGGAGATGATCGAGGAGCATGTCAAGCTGACCAATTCGGAAAAAGGAAAGCAGGTGCTTGCACATTTCAGTGAATATCTGCCGAAATTTAAAAAGATCGTGCCGCACGACTACAAGCGGATGATGATGGCGATTGTCCAAATGGAAGAAAAAGGGCTGAACGCGGAGCAGGCACAAATCGAAGCATTTTATGCCAACGCAGGAAGATAGGAGGGGAACGTAATGGGAAAACCAACCGGATTTATGGAGTATGACAGAGTAACAGGCAGGGTGATTGCTCCAAAGGAACGTATTTTAAATTTCCGCGAGTTCCATCTGCCGCTTTCAAAAGAAGAACAGCAAAAGCAGGGCGCACGGTGCATGGAATGCGGCGTTCCGTTCTGTCAGTCAGGAATGATGATCGAGGGCATGGCAAGCGGATGCCCGCTGCACAACCTGATCCCGGAGTGGAACGACCTTGTCTATACCGGCAACTGGAAGCAGGCGTACCGCCGCTTGAAAAAGACGAACAATTTCCCGGAATTTACCTCCCGTGTGTGCCCGGCGCTGTGCGAGGCAGCATGTACCTGCGGCAATTACGGCGAGGCGGTAACGGCAAAGGAAAACGAGTATGGGATTATCGAATACGCCTATGCCGCAGGCATTGCCGGGGCGCATCCGCCAAAAGTACGCACAGGCAAGCGTATTGCAGTGATCGGCTCCGGCCCCGCCGGCCTTGCGGCAGCAGACCAGCTCAATAAGCGCGGGCATGATGTCACAGTATTTGAGCGTGACGACCGCATTGGCGGGCTGTTAATGTACGGCATTCCGAATATGAAGCTGGAGAAATCGGTGATTGGGCGCAAAATCGCGGTGATGCAGGAGGAAGGCGTAGCATTTGTTACAAACGCCAATGTCGGCAAGCAAGTCAAAGCAGAAAAATTGTTAAAAGAATACGACCGTATTATTTTAGCCTGCGGCGCCAGGCAGGCGAGAGACATTCATGCGCCGGGACGTGACGCAGCCGGGATTTTCTTTGCGGTTGACTATTTAAGCAGCGTGACAAAAAGCCTGCTGGATTCGGATCTGAAAGACCAGAAATTTGTATCGCCAAAAGGCAGGCATGTCGTCGTAATTGGCGGCGGAGACACCGGAAACGACTGCGTAGGCACCTGCATCCGCCTTGGCGCGGCATCCGTCACGCAGCTTGAAATGATGCCGAAGGCGCCTGACGTGCGCGCAGAAGACAACCCCTGGCCGGAATGGCCGAAAGTCGCAAAGACCGACTATGGCCAGGAAGAGGCGATTGCCGTATTCGGGCACGACCCGCGTATTTACCAGACGACCGTTAAGGAATTTTACAAAGACAAAAACGGAAATGTAAACGGTATGCTCACCGTTCGCCTAGAGCAGGCAAAAGAGGAAAAAACCGGGCGCAGCCTGTTAAAAGAAGTTCCAGGCAGCGAGAAAAAAATCCCGGCAGACCTTGTGCTGATCGCGGCAGGTTTTTTGGGCAGCGAAAAGTATGTCGCGGATGCCTTTGGCGTAAAGCAGAACGATCGTACCAATGTGCAGACAAAGCCAGGCAGGTATGAGACAGGCACACCCCGTGTCTTTGCCTGCGGCGATATGCGAAAAGGACAGTCGCTCGTCGTATGGGCGATCCGAGAAGGGCGCGAAGCAGCGGTGGAAGTGGACGAAAGCCTGATGGGATACAGCTATATGGCGGTACAGTAACCAGAAAAAATAGCCGGCGGGCTGTGAGTTTTCACAGCCCTGCCGGCTTATTTCTTTATCGATCCGATAGGTTTCCCTTTCTTCCGGCAGAACAGTATTTCCCTCGAAGTCAATATTGAGACGGTCCAATACCATTTTAAAATAGAAAGGAAATTTTTCCTGGTACCGTACCAATCCGCGGCAGATGCAGCGATATTTTGCTTTTGTGTTTTCCTGCTGTTTCAGGGCACAGCAGATCTCGTCGTAAAGTGTTTTCCTGCTGTTTAAGGCTAAAATGCTTACAGTTTAATTATACGGGTGGGAGGGGTTTTGTCAATGAAAAGAGTTGCTTTTTGTTTATTTCTTGCTTTCGGGTATAAAATATGTGAAAATAGCTTTAATAGGAGTAGGGAGGTTTTTTGTGTGGGTACGCTGGGAGAGGGGCTTGGCACGCCCTGGCGGCGTCCGTTCCAGAATGGTAAGAAGCGCTAGGCATTCTGCTGTTACGTTTTCGGCTGCGTCCGGTCGCGCCACCTTGTCCGCTTCCGGCTGTCTGCCGAAAGCTATCGGTGCCGCTTGGCTGCGCCCCTGGTTTTTGTTGCAGAATGCCAAGCGCTTCTAACCATTCCTCCAAAGCCGCCGCCAGGGCGTGCCAAGCCCCTCTCCCGGCTGGTTTTCCCACGTGTTACGAAAAAACCTCTGTGTAGAGCGGAGTGTGTTTCCGCTGGGATCTTATTTCCTTGAGAAATTTTATTGTGGAGATGCCTTGCTGTGTGCCGTTATTTATTTAACTTTTGGGAAAAGCAGGCGGAGGAAAAGGCGGTCAGGTGTGAAATAAAAAACGGCTTATAAATTATAAAGGAGCTTTCACAAAGAAATAAGACACTGTCAGAAAAATGTGCAGAAATTTGTGTACAGTTTTTTGTAGCATTTACGAAAACCAGCCGGGAGAGGGGATAGGCATACTTTGGCTGCGGCTTTGGAAGAATGGTTAGAAGCCCTTGGCATTCTGCGGAAAAACCAGGGGCGCAGCCAAGCGGCACCTTTAGCTGCCAGCAGGCAGCGAACTTGGTGGCGCGACCGTCCACAGCCAAAAACGTACCAGCAGAATGCTTAGGGATTCTTACCATTCTGGAACGGACGCAGCCAAAGTATGCCTATCCCCTTTCCCAGCGTCCCCGTATCCAAAAACACACACTTAATCACAACAGTTACATTTCTAGTTAACTCAAATCCGCAAAAAGCAGTAAAGGAGAAAATACTATGGGTGAGTCTGACACGAAAATGATTCCGATTGGAATCGAAAATTTTGAAAAACTGCGCAAGGAAAATTTTTATTATATCGATAAAACCAAGCTAATTAAAGAACTGCTATCCAACTGGGCGGAAGTGAACCTGTTTACAAGGCCAAGACGCTTTGGAAAGTCGCTGAATATGAGTATGCTCCAGTGCTTTTTTGAAATCGGTACAGACCCGCATATTTTTGACGGTCTGGAAATCACAAAAGAGACGGAGCTTTGTGAACAATATATGGGGAAATTTCCAGTTATTTCTGTTTCGTTAAAGGGGATCAATGCCACAAGCTTTGAAACGGCGTGTAAAATGGCGGCAGAGATTGTAAGGTGGGAGGTGATGCGGCACCATTATTTACTGGAAAGCGAAAGGCTGACGGCACAGGAAAAAGCGGCTTATGAAACGCTGCTGGACAAGGAAATGGGGGAACAGGCGCTTTGCGCAAGCCTGTTGGGACTGTCTAACCTGCTGCAAAAGCATTACCGCCAAAAAGTAGTGCTCTTAATCGACGAATACGACGTCCCCCTGGCAAAAGCGTTTGCAAACGGCTATTATGACCAGATGGTCGTACTGGTTCAAAATATGTTCGGCCAGTGGCTAAAGACAAACTACAGCTTGCAGTTTGCCGTGCTGACCGGGTGCCTGCGGGTGGCGAAGGAAAGCATTTTTACGGGGCTAAACAATTTAAAGGTGCTGTCGATTGCAGACGTGCGCTTTGACGAGTATTTTGGCTTTACCGATGCGCAAGTAAAGGAGCTTTTGGCGTATTACGGGCTGTCGGGCGCTTATGGGGACGTAAAGGACTGGTATGACGGCTACCAGTTTGGGAATGCGCATATTTACTGCCCGTGGGACGTGCTTAATTACTGCGACCTGCTGCGCGCAGACCCGCAGGCGCCGCCGCAGGATTATTGGTCGAATACGAGCGGCAATGATATTATCCGCCATTTTATTCAATATGCGGGCAAGGGGACGACCAAGCAGGAGCTGGAGCGGCTGGTGGCGGGGGAAGCGGTTACAAAGAAGGTGCGAAACGACTTGACTTACCGGGACTTGTACCGTTCGGTGGAGCATATCTGGAGCGTGCTGTATACGACCGGGTACCTGACGCTGCGGGGGAAGCCGGACGGGGATCTGTATTCCCTGGTGATCCCGAATATGGAGATCCGCAAGATCTTTACGGAGCAGATTATGGAATATTTTAACGAGACGGTAAAACAGGACGGCACGGCAGTGGAGCAGTTTTGTCAGGCGCTGCAAAACGGGGACGCGCAGGGCGTGCAGGAGCAGCTATGCCAGTATTTGAAAAAAGCCGTCAGCATCCGGGATACGTTTGTGAAAAAGCCGATGAAGGAAAACTACTACCACGGCATCCTGATGGGGCTTTTGGCGTACAAAGAGGCATGGGCGGTGCGCTCAAACCAGGAGTCCGGGAGCGGGTACAGCGATATATTGGTAGAGCTAGAGGAAGAAGAGACAGGGATTGTAATCGAAGTAAAATACCCGGACGGCGGCGATTTGGAAAAAGGGTGTGAACAGGCGCTGCAACAAATCGAACAAATGGAGTATGCGCAGCAGTTGATCGACGACGGGATGCGGACAATTCTTAAGTATGGGATTGCGTGCTATAAAAAGCAGTGCAGGGTGAAGCTTATGCTCCATCCAGACAGGAATGAGTGATTGCCGTATTGCAGAAAATTCGGATAGGAGGGCGAAATATGGAGCAAACGAGAAAAAAGATGATCCCGATTGGGGTTGAGAATTTTGCTGAAATGAGTCAGGAAGGCTTTTATTATGTCGACAAGACCGGGCTGATCAAAGAGCTGCTGAAAAACTGGGGAAAAGTGAACCTGTTTACAAGGCCAAGACGCTTTGGAAAGTCGCTGAATATGAGTATGCTCCGGTGCTTTTTTGAAATCGGCACAGACCCGCATATTTTTGACGGTCTGGAAATCACAAAAGAGACGGAGCTTTGTGAACAATATATGGGGAAATTTCCGGTTATTTCTGTTTCGCTAAAGGGGATCAATGCTACAAGTTTTGAAACGGCGTGTAAAATGGCGGCTGGGCTGGTTAATGAAGCAGCGAGAAAGCATATATACCTGTTAGAAAGCAGGGAGCTGGAAAAGAGCGAGAAAAAGACGTTTGAGTTGCTTTTGGACAGCCGGATGAAGGAGCAGGAGGTTTGTAACAGCCTGCGTGTGCTTTCGGAACTGCTGCAAAAGCATTACCGCCAAAAAGTAGTGCTCTTAATTGACGAATACGACGTCCCCCTGGCAAAAGCGTTTGCAAACGGCTATTATGACCAGATGGTTGTACTGGTTCAAAATATGTTCGGCCAGTGGCTAAAGACAAACTACAGCTTGCAGTTTGCCGTGCTGACCGGGTGCCTGCGGGTGGCGAAGGAAAGCATTTTTACGGGGCTAAACAATTTAAAGGTGCTGTCGATTGCAGACGTGCGCTTTGACGAGTATTTTGGCTTTACCGATGCGCAAGTAAAGGAGCTTTTGGCGTATTACGGGCTGTCGGGCGCTTATGGGGACGTAAAGGACTGGTATGACGGCTACCAGTTTGGGAATGCGCATATCTACTGCCCGTGGGACGTGCTCAATTACTGCGACCTGCTGCGCGCAGACCCGCAGGCGCCACCGCAGGATTATTGGTCGAATACGAGCGGCAATGATATTATCCGCCATTTTATTCAATATGCGGGCAAGGGGACGACCAAGCAGGAGCTGGAGCGGCTGGTGGCGGGGGAAGCGGTTACAAAGAAGGTGCGAAACGACTTGACTTACCGGGACTTGTACCGCTCGGTGGAGCATATCTGGAGCGTGCTGTATACGACCGGGTACCTGACGCTGCGGGGGAAGCCGGACGGGGATCTGTATTCCCTGGTGATCCCGAATATGGAGATCCGCAAGATCTTTACGGAGCAGATTATGGAATATTTTAACGAGACGGTAAAACAGGACGGCACGGCAGTGGAGCAGTTTTGTCAGGCGCTGCAAAACGGGGACGCGCAGGGCGTGCAGGAGCAGCTATGCCAGTATTTAAAAAAAGCCGTCAGCATCCGGGATACGTTTGTGAAAAAGCCGATGAAGGAAAACTACTACCACGGCATCCTGATGGGGCTGTTGGCGTACAAAGAGGCATGGGCGGTGCGCTCAAACCAGGAGTCCGGGAGCGGGTACAGCGATATATTGGTAGAGCTAGAGGAAGAAGAGATAGGGATTGTAATCGAAGTAAAATACCCGGACGGCGGCGATTTGGAAAAAGGGTGTGAACAGGCGCTGCAACAAATCGAACAAATGGAGTATGCGCAGCAGTTGATCGACGACGGGATGCGGACAATTCTTAAGTATGGGATTGCGTGCTATAAAAAGCAGTGCAGGGTGAAGCTGGCAGATCAGATGGCGCTGGATTAAAAGAAAAAGCATTTGGAGTTTGTGTATCCAAATGCTTTTTGCTTACTGTGCCTTTTTGAAAAAATGAAAATTACAAATCCAATCGGGAGATCTGCTACAATGCTTTTATGCGGCTTTTATGCGGATTCTTCCAGCGTGCTGAGCACGCCGCGCAGGGCGTTTAAAGGGTGCTCAGTCGTGGATGCCCACAGGAACAGCCAGTCATACGGATTGCCGGAATACAGTTCGTCATAGCCGCAGGAGGTAAGGAGTGCGTTTGTTTCCTCCTGGAATACGTCAAACAAAGAGTAATCCGCCGATGCAGGATTGAGTAAAAGGTTCACCCAGAAATGGTAAAATTTCAGCAGGATCAGGCATTTGCGGATGGAGTCATAGGAGGTCAGTGTTTCGGAGTTGTTTAAAATATCCGAAAACGTCCGTTTGCTTGGAAAATTGGTCTTTACAATCGCAGGAATGCTCGTAGCTTTATGCAGGCCGGAATAGATCAGGATCATGCGGTCTAACATAAAATCAATGGAAGTGATGTTTCTGCCGCGAATATAGTCAAGCCGGTCTCCGCTGCGGCAGAACAGGTATTCCTGGATAATCAGGCTGCAATCCCTGCATTCGGCTGGCAGGATTGTTTTTCCCGCACGCCAGGCTTTGATCACTTCCTTGTCTTTTTGCCTGCCCTGGATGTCCGTTACGTATTGTTTGATGTAACGCAGTGCGCTTTTGTTCCATTCGGTAAAAATAGACTTGTTTTCCTGAAAGAAATCCAAAAGCTGCTGATCGTTTGTGCATTCGTCCAGACGGTTTCGGATATCGGTTGTATATACATGGGAGGCTGTGTGGCAGACCGGCACAGCCGGATAGCTGTCAATTTGTTCCAGCAGGCTTTCCGCATGGGGATAGGCAAGCCCGTTTGAAAAGCAATAGTAATAAACGGCTTCTTCGATTGTGTGGCAGTTAAAGCAGCGGTCAAAATACACACGATGAAAAAACCATATCACATCCGAACAGGAGGCAGACAATGCAAAACAAAGGCGGAACATCAGTGTCCGGCTGTTGGACGCAAAGGCAGGCCGGTGTTTGTCGCTGAACCAGTCTTTTACCGTACTCCTGCTGACAGAAGCACCTGTTAAGGACAGCTTGGACAAGACAAAGCTGGTTTTGGCATCGAGGTCAAGAGGAGGCTCATGGTAGCCGTATTTTACAATAAGCTCCGTCAGTCCCTGCGAAAATGTGCAGAAATTGGAAGGGTTGTTTAAGTATTCCAAAACATGGGCTGGGGCATCGTCGTCTGCCTGGATGCACCAGATGCTGTCATTCGATGACATAGATTCTTCCTCCTTAGATGATACTGAATGTACATAATAAATTATTTTACAACAAAAAGCGGGAAAGGTCGACATTTTTTAGAAAAGAAAGCGAAAAACAGGAGTTTCAGATGTTAGATGACAGAAAACCGATTGCCAGCGGAACCTTGCTGGCGTTTGATGAAAAAAGCAGATATACGGTCTTGGAGGAAGTGGGGCGGGGTGCGTCCTGCATTGTTTACAGCGCTTATTATAAAGACCTTGTAGGCTGCCGGCATTTCGTAAGGATTAAGGAATGCTGCCCTTACCATATGGGGATCCAAAGACAGCAGGACGGCAAGCTGTGCGTTCCTGATGCTTATCAATGCCTGTTTGCAAGAGCAAAGGAGAAGTTTCACAGGGCGTATGAAAACCATGCGGCAGTAAAGGGAATGCTTGGGCTTGTCAATTCTACCGTAGATGCGGCGAATCTGTATGAATACCGCGATACGCTGTATGTAGTGACCGCATGTGTGGAAGGGACAGATTACCGGGCGGATCTGGATGAGGATTTAAAGTCTGTGTTTACACGGATTGCGGCATTGGCAAGGATTATCAAAAAATATCATGCGCATGGCCTGCTGCATCTGGATATCAAGCCCGAAAATATGCTGATTATACCAGAGACAAAGGAACATCTTGTACTGTTTGACTTTGATTCGCTTTTAGAAAAAGATGAAATCAAAGACGCCGCGGACGAGCGGATTTCGTTTTCGGACGGCTACGCGGCACCGGAGCTTGTGGGCGGCAATAAGAAAAAAATCTGTGAAGCCGCGGATGTGTATTCGATCGGTGCGGTTGTGTTTTACAAGCTGTTTGGAAGGACGCCTGACGCCCTGGACGGTTCTGTAGGCACGACGTATGATTTTACAAATATGCATTACCACGACAAGCGTTATCAGCCGGAGCTTTTTCAAAAGCTGAGCGAGTTTTTGCACCGTTCGATTGCGGCGTCCGTGACATATCGCTACCGTACGATCGACGAGCTGCAAGAACAGCTAAAGCTGCTGATTCGGCTGTCCGACTTAAACCAGCCGTTTTTGTACCACAATTTCAGCTATCGGTGCGCGTGCTTTGCGGGGCGTTCCCTGGAGATCGAACAGATCGGCAGTATCTTTGCGGGCGGGCAGCAGGTATTGTTTTTATCAGGCATCGGCGGAATCGGAAAAACGGAACTGGCAAAACGATATGCATATGAAAATGAAAGCAGGTACAAAAAGATTGTATTTGTACCATTTACCGATTCGATTGAAAAGACGGTCTGCGGCGACGACCTTCGGATTCATCAGATGGAACAAAACGAGGGAGAGCCTGACGGGGACTATTTTAAAAGAAAGCTAAAGCTGCTAAAGGATGTGACATCGCCGGATGACCTTGTGATTTTGGACAATTTTGACGTGGAAGCGGACGACTGCCTGGAAGCGCTGTTTGCCTGCCCGTGCAGGTTTCTTGTTACGACGAGGAGAGACTTTCGGGATTATAATTATGTGCAAAAAGAGGTCGGCAGAATTACCCGTATGGAAGAGCTGCTGCAGCTTTTTTGGAATTATTACGACAAGGTGTGCGGGCAGGAGGAAACCGAGCAGGTAGAGCATTTGATCGAGCTGGTAGACCGGCATACGATGACGGTGGAGCTGACCGCAAAATATCTGCGGATCAGCGGAGAGCCGGCAGCAAGCCTGTTGCAGCGGATGATGAAAAAAGAAGGCATTTTAAGTATGACAGAAATCAAGGTCATGCACCGCAAAGACCAGAAGCTGCGCGCTGCCAGCATCAATGAACATCTGCTCTTGCTGTTTGATCTATCCGTATTTTCCGAGGTCGAGCGCGAGTTAATCAGGAGCCTGTCGCTGCTTGGGTATGTGCGGATTTTAAAGCATAAATTTTTGGAGCTTTGTCCGGTAAACGGAAATGCAGCCGCTTTGGAAACACTGATTCACAGAGGGTTTGTAGAGTATGAGGATGGTTCCGGCAAGGTATCGCTGCACCAGATTATTTTAGACCTTGTCTACAACTACTTAAATCCGAATGCGGAAAACTGCCCGCATCTTGTCGACGCGCTGACTGCGTACGCAGAGCAAAAGCCAGTCAACAATGCAGAGCGCAGCGTCAGAAACAGGCTGCTTGGAAATGTAATGAAGCGTCTTGAGGGCGCTGAAATATTGTATGCAAAGCTTTGCCTGCGGTACTGCCAAAACGTCAGCAACCACATAGAATATCTGGATAAAGCGTACCAAACTTGTCTGAGAAGGACGCGCCAGGCCTGATGCAGCAGGTATGCCGCAAAAAAATAGCCAGGCTTGCGGCAATGGACGACCTGTTTGAGCAGGTGGTGCAGCACGAGGAGACCGGGACGGAGTTTTCTTATGACGCCTATTTTGAGGAGCTGTCCTTGCAGGTCTGTGAATTGGCGAAAAAGGCATATGACTGTGCCAAGGCTTACCGTAAGGATGCGGCGTGGCTTGCGGAATTTTGCGTAAGCTTCGCCTGGGAGCTGGACGAGGCATCGGCGTCCAATATGCTGATGATGGATGAGGAGTACGGCAGGCAGATGGAACGCATTTTGGATTTTGCAGTATGCCTGATGGACGATGCGGAGCGGTATCTGGGCAGGTGCCAGATGGAGCCGGAAAAAAAGCGGAGGCTCTACCGCAGGATGGGCGAGTTTTTCGGAAATACAGATTTAACCAACCTGTACCGCCTGGATCATTATACGGACATGCGGCGCGCCATGCACTATGAGGAAAAAATGGAACAAGCATGCGGGCAGGAGGACATTCTTTATCTGGATAGTTTTTCTACGTTTGACCTTGCATACGCAGCATTGGAAAAAAAGGATTATCAGGAAGCGATACAAATATACAAACAGGCATGGGAACAGGGAAAAGAAGAGTATGGCCAGGCGTGGTATCAGATTGCCTGCGTGTATTTGCAGATGGGAGAGGTCCAAAAGGCGGTCGAAAGCCTGCAAAAAATACTGGAAGCCGACTACAGGAGGATACAGGAAACCGGAGATCGTAAAGAATATACAAGCTATGTCAGCGCGGATTTGATCCGCCTGCTTATGCAGGAGCAAAGGTACAAAGAAGCAGAGCGGTACGCAAAGGAACTGTTATTGTACAATCAGTTCGACGCGCAGCAAGATGAAAATGCATATGCGCGAAAATGGATGGTGGCAGGAAGCTTTTATCTGTACGAGCTTGCCCAAAAGCAGTCCGAGCGTGAGGCACGCTGGCAGGAATGCCTGCAATATTTTGAAAAGCTGCCTGCAAGCGCGCAGTCAGAAGAAGAACTGGCAGAATTTCTGCTTGCTTATACAGACAGGCTGGAAACGACGGAGCAGAAGCTGCAAGCCGCATTTGCGTATGAACGCACCTATTCTTCCGGCTATCATAAGAAGGCGGTGCCTTTATTTTTGGACTATATTTTAAGCCTGTGCGCAGACTGTCCAAAGTACGCGGAGGAGCAGATGCTTGCGCTGCTGCGCTATAGTCTGTTTTTTATGGAAGGTATACTGCACACGGACCAGGAGCGGAAAAAAGCGCTGCCATACGCTGAGCAGGCAAAAGCGCTGTATCAGGATGCAGGAATCAAAAACGACTATCTGGAAAGCCTGCTCTACCATATATTTGGAGAGTATTGGCAAGGATGCAGCGGGGAATACGACAGTGAAAAAATAAACGCGTATAAAAGCAAATGCAACTATTATCTTTTGGCAGAGCATCACAGCAGCGGAAAGACGCAAAAAGAACAAATAGACATCTGGGAAGATGCCGCCAGGGAATACCGCGGCATGGACAATTACGCGATGGAAGCGCAGTGCTTCCAAAAGCTGTTTGCGATCCCGGCACTGCTTCACGAAACCGAATTTTCCAAATATGCGGATCTGGCAGCCGCGCAGATTCGATGCGCGCTGGCGCTAAAGCAAAAGCAGCAGGTGTACGAAGGGGTCTGGGATTTGTATGCGCGTGCCGTTACTTATTTTGCGCAGCCAGAAAACGAGCGGCAGGCAGGAGAACTCTGGCGCCAGACAGCGTACTGCGCGGAGCTGTTTGCATATGCCGGGATCAAAAAGGAAGCGGCTGTGCTGTATATCGTTGCGGTGATTGCCGCACTGAAACCAGACATCGACGCCAAAAGCCTGCGGGCAAAAGAAGCCGCCAGGGATAGATGCATCCGTCTGGCAAAGGAAGCCGCCAGGCTTTTGCACGGCAGAATTACCGCACATGAGGTAGATGTGGTGCTTGAGATTTATGAAAAGCTGGCGCCGCTCTTGGAAGAAGAGGAAGGGCTTTTGTATATGAAAGAAGAGATGGAGTGGTTTTTGAAAGTGTATCAGTATGGGGATGTGGAATTTAAAAGGTAAAGGAAAAATACAAATGGGAGAAACTATGGACAAGGGAAATGCACCACAGGTGCAGGATCATACAGATGAGCTGTTTTATTTGTTTGATTTTATGCAGAAGATGAATATTGAACAAGCTGGTGCACAGATCAAAGATACCGGCTATCCTACAGGAGACGGATTGAGTGTCAGTACAGATTTGTGCTTTTACCAGATTAAAAAGCTTGCTTATGACGAGGAATATCCAAGAAGGGAAGCATTTGAAAATGTGCTGAACGCTTTGGATAATGAAGCCTATAATTTTGTTTATATTCTTTCTGGAAATCACTATGGGGTGGAACTGTATATCGGCGTTGTGAAAAATCATCGGAAAAACTGCAAAACGTTATCTACAGTTAATTATGGAGAAATAATAAAAAATGCTTTTACAGGAAATTTTAATGGAAGTTCTTTAAAAAGACTGGAAGCAGAGGAGATTAAGGAAAAGCTCTTAACACAGGCGTGGGCATATAAAAGTGCAGGTATTATCTCTGGAATCCCGTCAATGAATAAAAATGAATCAGGAGAAGAATTGGATTTCCAGGGTATTGACCGTCTGATAAACAGTATGCTTGGACAAAACTGGCGGATTGCAGTTATCTGCGAACCGGTAAGCAGGCAGGAAATACTGAAAATGAAAGAGGATGCCTATGAACTGTACAATCGACTTTCTGTCTACTCCAAGGTATCTGTTCAAAAATCGATGAATGAGGGCAGCAGTTTTTCTTATGGAAAAAATGAATCGGATTCAACTGGAAAAAATAGAAACTGGAGTGAAAGCAACACAGAAACGAATGGAACCGCAAATGAGGATGGCACGACAAACAGCAGTTCATCTCAGCTTTTTGGAAAGGGAGGCGGAGACAGTAAAGACCATAGTGAGGGAAAAAACTGGAGTTATAATAAAAACAAGGGCTTATCACAGGCAGTGACGTTAGAAATGGCAAATAAACATGCACAGGATATGATGCAGTATATAGAGGAAGATTTGCTGCCACGTATAAAGCAAGGATATGGAAAAGGAATGTTTCGGACATCGCTGTATTATATGGCAGATAAAATTACTACTGCAAACAGGCTGAAATTATCCATTATGTCACTTTTTCAAGGAAGTCAGTCAACATTCAGCCCGCTTCTTGCACAGGAATTGAATCTTAAGGACTTCCTTGGACAAAAGGCGTTAAGGACATTTCAAAATAGCTACTATATGGAAAAGGAATATCCTTTGGATGCGGCGGTACTTTTAAGCAAGCCGGCGGATGCACAGCTTGGGCTGGGCATATCATCCTGTCTTACAGCTAAGGAGGCGGGAATTTTGGCAGGTCTGCCGCAAAAAGAAGTGCCTGGAATTGTGCTCTGCGAGAGTGTGGATTTTGGACTGAATGAACATACGATCGGGTGCGAAGATGCGATCGATCTTGGCGTGTTCGTGCAAAAAGGGAGAAAATTAGAGATCCGTTTTTTACTAAAAAAAGATTCCATGATGAAACATACATTTATTGCAGGCGTTACAGGAATGGGAAAGACAACAACATGCCACAGGCTACTGGCAGCGGCAGATACTCCGTTTTTGGTGATAGAACCTGCAAAAACAGAATACCGGACGCTTGCGCAAAATGAAAGATTTGGGCAGGTATTTGTTTTTACACTTGGGAATGAAAGTATAGCACCGTTTCGGCTGAATCCGTTTGAATTGATGGAAGGAGAAGTGATTTCAGCACATATTGATATGCTTAAGGCAGCTTTTACCTCAGCGTTTCCGATGGAAGCATCTATGCCGCAGATTTTGGAAGAGGCAATGATTGGGTGCTATGAGGAAAAAGGATGGAACCTAGATACAAATGAAAATATAAAATATGGGACAGTAGATGCAACAAATAAATATAAATGCTTTCCAATGATGTCGGATCTTTTGAGAAAAATGAAAGAGATCGTAAAACAAAAAGGGTTCAGTGCCCAAATGCAGGCAGACTATGAAGGATCTTTGGTAAGCAGGCTGTCTAATCTTACAGTAGGCGCAAAAGGACGTATTTTGGACTGTCCGTATTCTATTGATTTTCATTTTATTGCACATAATCATGTAATTATTGAGATGGAAGAACTAAAGTCTCCAGAAGATAAAGCATTGTTTATGGGGCTTATTTTATCAAGGCTGTCGGCTGTGATTAAAGCAGAGCATAAAATAAATCCTGAATTTCGCCATCTGACATTGATCGAAGAGGCACATCGTTTGCTTGCAAAAGCTGATTATGGAGACAGCGGAGCGAAAAAGGCAGCGGTGGAGACATTTACAGATCTGCTTGCGGAAATACGAAAATATGGGGAAGGGCTGATTGTAGTAGACCAGATTCCGAATAAACTTGCACCCGAAGTGCTGAAAAATACAAATACAAAGATTGTCCATAAAATTCTGGCAAGAGATGATAAGGAAGCAGTTGGGGATACGATGCTTATGGATGACAGGCAAAAGGAATACCTTTCGGCATTGGAGCCTGGTCATGCGATTGTATTTTCCGAAGACACAGATAAGCCAGTTCATGTATACGTAGAAAGGGAAACAGATACGAATGAGGAAGAAATAGATGATCAGCTTATAAAAAAGCTGTTTGAAGGACACCGTGACGATTTTGGAGATATTTATGAAGAGCCAGAGATACTTAAGGTGTATGAGCTTTATCTTAAGTATGCCGATAAGATCAGAAAACGGCAAGACATTGATTTGGAATTTTTTAATATGTTTAAGGAAAGCATTCAGAATATTTTAAAGTGCAACAGACTGAATGGAAAAGAAATTTTTATGCGACTGTATACAAGGCGGGAACGTCAGCTTGGATATGCGATTGACGAGAAGCTTGTGATGGAAATGGGCGAATTTTTATTTGAAATTTATGAGCAGGACAGGATGGTATTTAAAGACTTGGATTATCGTAAATGCCGTAAAATCGTGTAGGAGGAAGAAATTATGTTTGGATTAATAGCGGGAGCATTAAGTGCACTGGCTGCGGGAGCGGTGGCGGTTTCAAAAGCATTGGGTGTTGTCGGGCTGGCAGCACAAGGGTTAAAGATCATAGGTAACGCGGTTGCGTCCGTTGCAAAGACGTTGGGGATTATAAAGCCAGAAACAGATGTGGAGGAAATTGGCGACAGAGCTTTACAGGCAGAGCACCAAGGCATTTTGCCGGAAAATTTTGGGTCATATGAAGCATGGATCAAGGAGATTGAAGGCGATGAATGGGGGTATGACCCGGAAAAAAATCGAGAGATAAGTCCAAGAGAAAAGATTTTAAAAGGGACAGAAGTCTCGGCAGCAGCTACGATGGAAAAGTTTCCTGATCTGCCGATCGCAGATTTTTTTACTGTAACAGAAAAGAACCAGGACTTTTTTTCCATAGACAGAATGTCGGAAATAGGAAAGCTGGCGCAGACAGATCAGGATGCTTTTGGAAAGGTCGTAAACTATGTGACAGGTTCAGCGAAAGACCATACCACTGTGAATGATGCAGTCGATCTTCTGCTGGATATTGAAAAAACGATCGAGCCAGGGATCAGTGATGATTATGCATACGACAGGGTGGCATCCTTTTATACAATAAAATAGACAGAAAGGGACTGTATATGAAATTTTTAATGGTGATAGGAAAACATGTATTACATACATACTTTAAAGAAGGTAAGAGGTATGAGATTCAGTATTTAGAAGGTAGTGAAACGTATCCATACAACAGAAGCAGTGCCAATGAGGATATTCTCGCTTATATGGAGGTTCTGGCAAATGAAAAAAACCTTGGCACTACCGCGAAACTGGAATTTGATGTTTTGGAATGTTCTGATCATTTTTGCAATACAGCCGTATTGCAGGCATTAGAAGGTTATGTGGTCAGGAAGTATTCGTTTTTAGACACCCTTGTGGAAGTTTTAAAAAAGCTGTCTAGGGATAAGAAGCTGCTGATTTCTGAGTATGGGATTAATTATGATGGAAGCTCCTATCAGAATATTAACGACAGGGTGGAAAAAAAGGAATTTTATTTGCTGGCATATACGGTACACAGCGCAGATATCGTGGAATTGATGGATTTTGAATAAACTTAGGAGGTAGAGTGATGGAATCAGCAGTTTGTGAATTTTGTGGATGCAAGAATTACTTAAATGTGTTTTTTTGCAAAAAATGCGGACATTTTTTAAATGCAGGCAGTTTTGAAGACACAGATATTTTTGCCGACAAGGAAATGAAACTAAGCAGGATCGCAGGCAATTTGAAAGAAAATCCGCACGTTGATATATTATGGAATCATACCGTTGATGAATATAGCAGAAAAGTGGAACGTATTCAAAGTTTATTCCGGCTTAAAGATACAGGGGTCGAGTCACAGGAGCTGAATGAGAAAATCAATCAGTTTTTAAAGCTTTGCCGGAAATCGGACTTTGAAATTGCTTTTGTAGGTACAATTAAGACTGGAAAATCTACTTTGATAAACGCACTGTTAGGGAAGGAATATGCTTCTATGGACGTTACTCCTGAAACGGCAGCGCTTACAAAGTTCAGAAGCAGTGAACAAGATTATGTGCATGTAATTTTTTATACGGAAAAAGAATGGAAAAAGCTGTGGGCTTCGCTCAAGCAAGGAGCGGATAAGTTTTTGGAAGATTATCGCGATCTGCAGGCAGACCGGCAGAAGGCAAAGTGGATAGGACATGCAGAAGAACATATTGAATTGGCAAATCATCAAGTAAAAGAAGAATTGTCGAAATGGTCATCGTCTAAAAGTGCAGTACATTATTTTGTAAAAGAAATTGAGGTGGGAATTTCAACCTTGCCAAAAGAATTTCCAAAACAGGTAGTTTTTGTTGATACACCAGGATTATCAGATCCTGTTGCATACCGCTCTCAGATTTCCAGAGAATACATCCGAAATGCGAATGCTGTTTTCGTATGTGTAGAAGCAGCAAAAATACATAGAGAAGAAATCGAGACAATCGCTTCGGTATTTTCTTTTTCCGCGCATAAGAAAAATAAAGTATATATTGTTGCAACACATTGGGACAAGCTGAATGATCCAATCGTCCATTGGGACAAACAGAAAAAGTATTTATCGCAGCAGCTTACCGGAAAAGCGTTTTATGATACAAGGCAGGATGCAGAAGCAAATATTTTTTATGCGTCTGCGTATATATACAACCTGTGCAGAGCGTATAAAACGCTGGAAAGGAAAGAAAAGAATGCTATTCATATGTTTATGCTGGCGCTGGATTTGGATATGAAAATGGAGCCACTGACGACTGAGGATTTAAAAAGGCTTATGGATATTACTAATATTGGCAATATTCAGAACGTGATTACCAATGAGCTGGTGAATCAGTATGCCCAGCTTTTGTATAATGATATTGAAAGCCGGTATGAAGATATCAGATATATGGCAGTACGTTTGGCTGGAGAACGAAAAAAAACATTGGAGGAGCGGATCACAATTTCCAATGCGGATATAAAGAATGTAGAGAAAAAAATCGAAGAGACGAAAAAAAATCTGGAAGATATTCTGCAATGTCAAAAGCAGTTAGATGCTGCACTAAGAAGTGTAGATAAGAGTACCAAAAAGCGGCTGGATGTAATTGTTTCAAAATTGGTGTAGCTTATGAAGGCATCAGAACTGGCGGCACGGTTAAACTACGATATGATTGGTGAAGACCATGCACTTATTGGAATATCTTACTGTAAAGAAGCAAAGCCAAATGAGCTTGCAGTTGTCAGACATAAAGCGGAGATGGCAGTTACACAGTCAGATGTTTTGCTGACGCTTCCTGTGCTTGTAAATACTAAAAAAACATTGCTGATCAGCTATGATAACATAGAGACAGCGATTATCAGGGTGTGCCAGGTATTTATGGAAGAAGGGATATTGGAAGATTACCGTTTGCCGGCACATTTGAATAGGACAGGCACTGGAGCATTTATTGGAGAAAATGTGAAAGTAAGCCAGTCAGCAGAGATTTATCCGGGAGCTGTGATCGGTAATCGTGTCAGTATTGGAAAACACTGTGTGATTGAGCCCTTTGCTGTCATAGGGTCTGGAACCGTGATTGCAGACAATGTTTTTATCGGATCTGGAAGTAAAATTGGAGCTGAGAGCTTTTACCATTCTTGCGATAAATTTGAAGGATTTTTGCATTTTACAGGCTGTGGAAGAACATGGATTGGTGAAGGGACGCATATTGGCAGTCATACGGTAATACAAAGAGGAACGATATCAGATACAGTGATTGGAAGTCACTGTATGATTGGAAACAATATCGATATTGGGCATGATGTCAGAATTGGAAATTATTGCAAGATCGTGTCCCAGTCTGGGATAGCGGGAAATGCAGTATTAGGAAACCATGTCGAAATATATGGGCAGGCTGGGATTGCCAATGATGTAGTAATAGGCAATGGCGTTGTTGTAAAAGCAAAAACAGTTGTGAGCAGGACGGTGGAGGACTGTCAGGTTGTCTTTGGAAGGTTTGGAAGAAACTATAAAGATGAACTCAGGCTTGCAGCTAAAATCAGACATTATTTTAGCAGAAAGGACGTGTGATTATGGGTGGAGCATGTTGTGTAGGAGATTTTTTGGGTTGCTGTATAGGAGATTTTCATTTGCCTTGTCTTTTTGATTCTGGCTGTTGTGTTGGAAATAGTTGCTGTGTGGGGAATGCTTCAGGTCCTTCCGAATCAGAACAACATGCAAAGAAAGTTGCAGATGAATTGGCAGATATGAAAGAAAGGATCCATGTATCTACGAGCCAGCAGGAAAATGAGATTATAGACTATATCAATCAGTCTATGAATGTATTTATGAAGGAGATTGAACAGTTAAATAAACAATCTTTTGCAGGAGAATACCTAAAAATTAATACTTCTGCGATTAAGAAGAAAAATGAAGAGCTAAAGAGCCGTGTTGTTGGCTGTGTTGGCAATGTTATGGATGAGCGCCTGGTTCAGACAGATAAGGAATTAAGTGCAATATTGGAAGAACGAAAAGATAAAAAAAGAAAGAAAAATTTTGAAGCATTTATAAAGAGAGTGAAAAAGGATGCTTTGGAGCAATTTAAAAAAGAAGTAGAGAAGACAGTTGCTTCTCAGTCAAAAGTAGTTTCTGATGAAATCAGAATCAGAAAAAAAGAAGTGAAGAAGAGGCTTGAGGAGTCCATAAAGGAAATGACAGCAATTATGGAAATCAAAGAGAAGAATGACGCAGAGCTTGTAAAAAAGCAAATTGGGTATATGTATCAGATCAGTCTTTGTGATTTTCTTATAAACGAAGCAGCAGGTTAGGTTAGATATAGAGGAGGTTTATTATTATGCAGGTGATAATATCCGCAAATGAGCAGATTCTCGCGATGGCGGCAAATATAAAGCGGGTTGTTTCAGAGGATATGGATGAAGAAACATACTGGAATTGGATAGGTGCGGTTGGAAAGGATAAAAATGAGAATGCAGACAGAGTACAAGAGATCCCGGTTTAATTGTGTTTGCAAAAAGGAAAATGAATACCTGATCTATAATACGCTATATAATTCTCTGTCCAGATTAAGCGAGCAGGAGTATCGGCAGTATTGTCATCTTGGCACAGCAAAAAAAGAGCTTATCCGTGAATTTGCCAGCCAGGGTGTGATTGTTAGTAAGGAAATAGATGAATTGCGTCTGTATTATACCTACACATTTCTGGGGACAAAATACCAAAAGCCAAAGCCGAATATTACTGTAACACCTACAATGGAATGCAACGCGAGGTGTTTTAACTGTTATGAGGAAGGTATAAGATGTGCGAAAATGAAGGATGGCTGTGCAGAAAAAATCATAGCATTTCTAAAAAAGATGGATTTGCGCAATGGAATCTATCTTACCTGGTTTGGCGGCGAACCGCTGCTGAACCAGCAATGGATGGATTATTTTGCGGATTGCTTAAAAAAAGAGAAGATTTCGTTTACATCATTTATGATTACAAATGGCAGTAAGATCAATGAGGAAGTCATTTGTAAAATGCGGGACTGCTGGAATATAAAAAGCATACAGATTACACTGGATGGAACTTTTGAGGAATATATAAAAAGAAAAAATTATATTGTACAAGATGAGTTTGTATATGATCGGATATTGCAAAACATAAAGAGTCTTTCAAGAGCAGATATTTTTGTACAGATACGTTTAAATATAGACAGAGAGAACGCAGAAAGTATTTTGGAGCTGGTGTATGATTTGCAGCAGGGGTTTTACAAAAATGCAAATGTTACATATTATCCAGCCTTTTTAACGGGCAGCAAAAATGCTTTATCAGAACGTGAAAAAATAGATATAATAAAACAGATATTGAAAGCGGATAAAAACAAACTGCCTGTAAACAGCTATTTATATAAGCTGCCGAAAACAGGAGCATGTTATTATAATCAAAGAGGAGCATATTCCATAGATGCAGAAGGAAATATTTTTATCTGTGAACGAATGCTTGGACATTCTAATATGGCATTAGGCAATGTAAAGGATGGATTTGAACCGGGCTTAGAAGAACGTGGGCTTTCTGGAAGAGAGCAGATGTGCCAGTCATGTGTATTCCTTCCAAAGTGCTCAGGAGGATGTCAGAATGCCAGGAATCATGGAGATCCGCCTTGCTTCATTGATAAATATATAATCACAGCATATTTGGAAATGCTGTAATGCTTAGGTAATCTGTAAGATTCGTCATATTTACCAATTTACATGCGTCAGGTAATGTGTTAAACTGCTTTTATCTTAGGATAACTAAAAAAGGAACGTCTTTCAGTGTTAAATATTTTCATGTCTTTTGTTTTAGAAGCAGTTTTTGAGTCCGGCATTTCGCCAGGTACAATCCATTTGTTGTTAATGATACACAATGCTGTACTAGTGACAGGTTTTGTCTGTGTGTGAAATCGAACATAATAGACATACGCTGCAAATAAATTACAAATCAAACATTGACAAAACCACAAATCTATAATATGATAAACACAGAAAACGAACATTTGTTCACGAGATTGGAATAAGGAGACGCAATATGGCAAAGGAGTCAAAGGAAAGCAGAGAAATCAAAGAAAGCAAAGAAGAAAAGCGAAAAGCATTAGACGCAGCCATCCTCCAGATTGAAAAGCAGTATGGAACAGGTTCCGTAATGCGGCTTGGAGATGCGGGAAATCATATGAATGTGGCGACCGTGCCGACCGGGTCGCTCAGCCTGGATCTGGCTCTAGGGCTTGGCGGCTTGCCAAAGGGCAGGATTATAGAGATTTATGGGCCGGAATCAAGCGGTAAGACGACGGTGGCACTGCATGTCGTTGCGGAGGTGCAAAGGTCTGGCGGGATCGCCGCGTTTATCGATGCCGAACACGCGCTTGACCCGGCTTATGCGCGCAAGATCGGCGTGCAGATCGAAGACCTTTATATTTCACAGCCGGACAACGGCGAGCAGGCTTTGGAAATTACGGAGACGATGGTGCGTTCCGGCGCGGTAGATATCGTAATCGTCGACTCGGTTGCGGCGCTTGTGCCAAAGGCGGAGATTGACGGGGATATGGGCGATTCCCATGTCGGCTTGCAGGCGCGTTTGATGTCGCAGGGGCTTCGCAAGCTGATCGGCATTATCAGCAAGACGGACTGCGTCGTGATTTTTATTAACCAGCTCCGTGAAAAAATCGGTGTGATGTTCGGCAATCCAGAGACGACTACGGGCGGCAGGGCGCTTAAGTTTTATTCGTCGATCAGGATGGACGTCAGAAAGATCGAGACGCTTAAGCAGGGCGGCGTGATGGTAGGCAACCGGACAAGAATCAAGGTTGTTAAAAATAAGATTGCCCCGCCGTTTAAAGAAGCAGAATTTGACATTATGTTCGGCGAAGGTATTTCCAGGGAAGGCGATATTTTGGATATCGCGGCGAACATCGGCATTGTAAGCAAGTCCGGCGCATGGTACGCCTACGAAGGGGAAAAGATCGGGCAGGGCAGGGAGAACGCAAAGCAGCTATTAAAAGACCGGCCGGAGCTTTGTGAAGAAATCGACCAGAAAGTGCGCGCGCACTACGAAGCGGTGCGCAAGGAAGAAGCGGAAAAAGCGGCTGCCGAGGCAGCGGCAAAGGCGAACCGGGCGTTCGCTGGGCAAACCGGTCAAACAGGATCAGATACGGCTGGAAGCAGCGCGGCTGATACGGCAAAGGCGGCAGGAAAATCAGAAGCTGAGACAAAAACAGCAGGGCAGGCGGCACAGGAGCAGAAAAAATGATGATTACACAAATCCTCCCTTTGGAACACAGCAAAGGTAAAGTGCAGGTCTCTTTTGACAGTGCACAGGATCTGGTGCTCTACCGGGGAGAGCTGCGCGGGCTGGATTTAAAAGAGCAGATGGAGGTCAGCAAGGAGCTGTATGATAAGATATACTATGAGATCGTCGGAAAGCGTGCGGTCAAGCGGGCAATGCATCTGCTTGAGAAGATGGACCGTACCGAAGAACAGCTTCGCAAAAAACTGGAAGAAAGCAGGTATCCGCAGGAGCTTGTGGATCAGGCAGTTGCTTATGTAAAATCGTATCATTACATAGATGATGAACGCTATGCCTGTAATTTTGTGCGGCTGAACCAGGAAAAAAAGAGTGCGGCACGTATCAAAATGGATCTTTTGGCAAAAGGAATTGCACCGGAGACGGCAGAGCGTGCATTGGAGGCAGAAAATGAAACGCCGCCGCAAGTGCTGATAAAAAGGCTGCTTGAGAAAAAAAAGTTTGATCCCGCTGCGGCGGCACCCAAAGAGACGGCAAAGATGTATCAGTTTTTGCTGCGCAGAGGGTTCCGCGGGAATGAAATTATGCGTGTATTAAAGGACACAAGCTTCACTGATGTAGATGATTAGCGTTTTTGATGACAAGGAGTGTTCTGGAAATTCGGAATCTACTTGACATAACGTGGCGGAAAGTATAAAATCTAATTGTTGTTATTTATGACTTGAACGATAATCTGCGGCCGAAAGCTGGTGATATCTGGCAAAATCCGCGTGGCTGTAAATTGAGTGATGTTATATGTACAATGAAAATTTAATAAGGAGGTGCTCCTGTGTCACCAATACCAATCATCATTGCTGTATTATTTACAATTGTGATTTCGGTGCCGGTTACTTTCTTTGTCACTTCTGCATACCAGAAAAAAGTCGTCGAGGCGAAGATCGGTTCAGCGGATGAGAAAGCAAGGGCAATTATTGATGAAGCAGTAAAAACGGCTGAGACGAAAAAGCGTGAATCTTTGTTGGAAGTAAAGGAAGAATCGATCCGAACGAAGAATGAATTAGACCGCGAGATTAAAGAGCGTCGGGCAGAGATTCAGCGCAATGAGCGTCGTATTGAGCAGAAAGAATCAAATCTGGATAAAAAGTTGGATGCGATTGAAAAGCGTGAAGCCGGATTTGCGGCAAAAGAAGAAGAGATCAACAGGCAGAAGGAAGAAGTCGCAAAGCTGAATGAGGAACGATTACAGGAACTGGAAAGAATCTCTGGACTTACCTCCGAACAGGCAAAAGAATATCTTTTAAAAACCGTAGAAGATGATGTAAAGCTTGACACTGCAAAAATGATTAAAGAAATGGAAACAAGGGCAAAGGAAGAAGCAGGAAAGAAAGCAAGGGATTATGTCGTTACCGCCATTCAAAAATGTGCGGCAGACCATGTTGCTGAGACTTCGATTTCCGTTGTCCAGCTTCCGAATGACGAGATGAAAGGACGCATTATCGGCCGTGAAGGTAGAAATATCCGTACGCTTGAGACGCTGACTGGCATTGATCTGATTATTGACGATACGCCGGAAGCTGTGATCCTTTCAGGATTTGATCCGATCCGAAGAGAAGTTGCGCGTATTGCACTGGAAAAATTGATTGTGGACGGCCGTATCCATCCGGCTAGAATCGAAGAAATGGTGGAGAAGGCACAAAAAGAAGTAGAGAACATGATTCGGGAAGAAGGCGAGACAGCCACGCTTGAGGCTGGCATTCATGGGCTGCATCCAGAACTGGTGCGCCTGCTTGGCAGAATGAAGTTCCGAACGAGTTACGGACAGAATGCATTAAAGCACTCGATCGAGGTGGCGCAGCTTGCAGGACTGCTTGCGTCTGAGATCGGCGTAGATGCAAGAATTGCAAAGCGCGCAGGGTTATTACATGATATTGGAAAATCCGTCGACCATGAGATGGACGGCTCACATATTCAGATCGGTGTAGACATTTGCAAGAAATATAAAGAATCAGCCGTTATTATTAATGCAGTAGAAGCACATCACGGTGATGTGGAACCACAGTCTCTGGTTGCGTGTCTGGTACAGGCTGCCGATACGATCAGTGCGGCAAGGCCAGGGGCAAGGAGAGAGACATTAGAGACGTATTCCAACCGTCTCCAGCAGTTAGAGGATATTACAAACAGCTTTAAGGGTGTGGACAAATCTTTTGCTATTCAGGCAGGCAGAGAGATTCGTATTATGGTTGTGCCGGAGCAGGTAAGCGATGCAGATATGGTAATTCTCGCAAGAGATGTATCCAAGCAGATTGAGTCGCAGTTACAATATCCGGGACAGATTAAGGTGAATGTAATTCGCGAATCAAGAGTAATAGATTACGCGAAATAATCATGTTGACGAACAGACATGAAGGCGCCAAGACCGTTAGACATAAATGGTTTTGGCGCTTTTTTTACTATAGAAAGAAATCGCAAAGAAAGGAAGAAATCGATTTATGGAAAACAAAATTGTGCGTATCGACAGAAAGCTGGAGCATCGGGGAGTGATCCTGGATTTTTATACGGATTATATGCAGATGCCGGACGGCAAGGTCGTAAAATGGGACTTTATTTCACACCGCAAGGGTGCGGCTGCGGTCGTGCCTGTTATGGACGACGGCAGGATTTTAATGGTGCACCAGTACCGCAACGCATTGGAGCGCATGACGGTGGAAATTCCGGCTGGCGCGCGGGACAACGCGCAGGAGGATACCAAAGTATGTGCGGCAAGGGAGTTAGAAGAAGAGACCGGATACCGCAGCGACAACCTGGAATTTCTGATCTCTTTAAAGCCGACCGTCGCATACGATAATGAATTTATCGATATTTATGTAGCAAGGGATTTAAAGCCGGGCAAACAGCATCTGGATCCGTATGAATTTATCGAGCTAGAACCGATGGAGCTGGATGAACTGTGCGAGCGGATCTATGCAGGCAAGATCCAGGACGGAAAAACGGTTGCGGCACTGATGGCATACAAAAATAAACTGGCATAAGCAGGAAAAAAAGCGCATACGATAGATTAATGGGGAAAAGAAAAAGAGACATGTAGTGAGAACAAAGCATAGGACGATGAAAATGCCGCGGCTTGGTTTGATGCGGCTGCCGCGGCTTCCGTGGAAAGGGTTTTTGGCAGGGTGTTTTTTGCTTTGCTTTTTCGCAGGCATCCTGACTGCAAATTGGGTCGGGCAGGAGAAGCTGCTCCAGTATGGGATGTTAAACCAATATTATGTAGGCCAGCTTGCATATGCGGAATTGGATTGCAGCGCTTATTTTCTGTTTTTGCTAAAGAAGCGCATGAAAATCTTTGGCATGACGGCGCTGTTTTCGTATACGAGGTTTGGTGTTTTGGTACTGCCCGGCGTCATTGGCTGGTATGCTTTTTCGCTTGGCTACCTGTTTGTCAATGCGCTTGTATGCATGAAATTCCAGGGAATGCTGCTTGTCCTGCTGTCCATTTTTCCGCAGATCCTGCTTTATGCGGCTGCATATTTTGGGATTGGCAGGATCTTGTTCGGGACAAAGACAGAGGTTGCGATGCCAACGGGTATCCAGAAGCTGCGGTACCATCCAAACTTGTTTTTGCTGCTGTCCGCATTTCTTTGCATGGTTGCCGGAGTATGGATGGAGGCTTATGTAAATCCGCTTTTATTAACGAACTATATACGCAGAATGTGAGAGGAAATGCAAAGCGTGATGCAAATGGAAACAACACAGGCTAAAATAGCACAATATACGACAGTTTTACGGGAACAAAAAACGGCGGAAAATACGATCGTCTCTTATGAACGGGATTTGTGCCAGATGGCGGATTATCTGCGGTCTGTTTACGGTGTGGAATGCGGCGGTGCCACACAGGCGCAGCTACAGTCTTACCTGCACCATATGGAAAGAGAAAATAAGCGTCCGGCGACCATAGCAAGGGCAGCCGCTTCGATCAAAGCTTTTTTCAGGTACTTAAATCAGACCGGGCAGGCGGCATCGAATCCGGCGCAAGGGCTGAAAGCGCCCAAAGTAGAAAAGGGAGTGCCTTATATTATGTCGCCGCAGGAGACGGTACGCCTGCTGCGCCAGCCGCAGGGAGACGCGCCAAAAGCGGTACGTGACCGCGCGATGTTACAGCTTTTGTACGCGACGGGCATCCGGGTCAGCGAACTGGTTCAGCTTCAGACAGACGATGTCAATCTTACGATGGAATACCTGCTTTGCAGATACGGTGCGAGGGAACGCGTGATTCCTTTTGGAAAAGAAGCAAAACAGTCGCTGCAAATGTATCTGGAACAGGCAAGACCGCAGCTTGTCAAAGATCCGTCCTGCACGATGCTTTTTACCAATCTGTCTGGGCAGAAAATGAGCCGGCAGGGATTTTGGAAGCTGATTAAGCAGTATGCAAAAGCGGCAGGTATTCAGCAGGAAATCACGCCGCATACGCTGCGGCATTCCTTTGCGGCGCATCTTGTCAATAACGGGGCAGACCTTGGCGCGGTTTCAAGGATGATGGGATTTGCAGACCTTTCGGCGGCGCAGATTTATGCAGACATGCATCAGGTGTCCGTGCGGGAGGCGTATAAAAAAGCGCATCCGATGGAACATACGGCAGACGGGACAGAATAAAATACGCAGCAGGATGCATTTGTCTGTGCATTTTGCTGCGTAAGCATTTTTAAGATCTTCGTTAATGGTTCATCTCTGCGATCGTATCGATCAGCTTTTCAGAATCTTCCCAGCCAAGGCATGGGTCGGTAATGGATTTTCCATAAATGTGGTCGCCGATTTGCTGCGCGCCTTCTTCGAGATAGCTTTCGATCATCACGCCTTTGACAAGCGCATGGATCTCCGGTGATACGATGCGGTTGTGCATCACTTCTTTTACAATGCGGATCTGCTGCTTGTACTGCTTGTTGGAATTGGAATGGTTCGCGTCGATAATTACGGCAGGATTTTTTAGCTGCATACTGTCATAGCGTTCTGACAGGCGCATAATATCTTCGTAATGATAGTTTTGCACCGTATTGCCGTGTTTGCTTACGGCGCCGCGCAAAATCACATGCGTCAAAGGATTGCCGTTTGTATCGACTTCGTAATTGCGGTAAATAAAATGATGCGGATGCTGCGCGGCGTAGACAGAGTTCAGCATTACGGAAAAATCGCCGCTCGTTGGGTTTTTCATGCCGGCAGCGACGTCAAAGCCGCTCGCTGTCAGGCGGTGAAGCTGGTCTTCCACCGAACGCGCGCCGATGGCGACATAGGACAGCAGGTCGTCTACAAAGCTCCAGTTTTCGCAGTAGAGCATTTCGTCGGCAGCGGTCAGCTCGCTTTCTTGCATTGCGCGGATATGCATTTTGCGCATTGCCATTAAGCCGTTTAACATATTTGGCGCTTCTTCCGGGTTTGGCTGCGAAACGATGCCTTTGTATCCTTCTCCGGTCGTGCGCGGCTTGTTTGTATAGATTCTAGGAATCAGGATCAGGCGGTCTTTTACTTTTTCCTGGATGTGCGCAAGGCGGGTCACATAATCGCAGACAGCGTCTTCCCGGTCTGCGGAGCACGGCCCTATGATTACAAGGAAACGGTCGTCTTTTCCTAATAAAACATCGGATATCATTCGGTCTCTTTCTCTTTTTATCTCGGCAAGCGCGGCAGGAACCGGATGCATTTCTTTTACAACTGCCGGCGTCGGCAGCTCCCTTACAAAATGAAAACTCATACCTTCACTCCTCTTTCAGAATTTCGCTCCATCCATTTTACATGAGGGTATTTTATTTGTCAAATCATAAAAAATACAAAAGAAAAGAAAGAATTCGAAAGAATTTGTAAAAATGCCTTGTCGAACGATATAGAATCAGTTATAATCCTGAGTTTTGCAGATGATTGAGTAAAAAAAGCTCTGGACTCCTTATAAATACTGGAGTTTGGAGCTTTTTTTAAATGCATAGAGTTGTTGTATTTTTTCGCTTTTTTGAGTTTATAAAAATTTTATATTTTT